>CAVQMC010000001.1:0-275314 GCA_963713505.1 uncultured Ignavibacteria bacterium
ATAATTTTTGTGTAATCTTGGCGTCGAGACGCTTGATTGAAACCATTTAACTGACAGGTTAAATGCGCTCACTCTTTCAAAGAACTTTCAATAAAAAACCTTCAAAAATGAAGGGCTTTAAACATACTGCCTCTTTACTTTAATGTCAAGAGACTTTAACGATATATTAAATTATTTTATTTAATTTTTTATCGCTAACAGCAAAATTTCAAATATAAACTAAATCAAATTCAGCCTTTCTAAAATATATGATATTTTGAAAATGTCAAGTATTTCTGATCAATAAATATTTTTAATTTTAAGATTTTCAAAACAGAAAGGAATAATTCTTTTTATTTTTCTTCCTTCTTTGTTAAATATAAATAGTATTTAGCTGGTATCTATTTAGTAATATTTATCAATAAAAGTATTATTGTAGCAGCACTTCCAAGTATACTTAAATAGGTTTGAACCGAACGAGCATAATAATTAAATGATTTCGATAAATGTCTGGGAACATACAAATAATCACCATCTTCAATTATTGCTTTATCGTCATCTGCTGGAATCCATTCTCTTGTTCCTCCTTTAATCAACATTACAGAACTTCGTGAATATTCGCTTAAACCGCCGGCTTTTTCTATATAATAGCTATAATCTTTTCCCGCTACAAAAGGAACTCCTCCAGGATTTGGTATTTGGCCAAAAACATAAACCTTATGTTCTATTGGAGGAACTATAATTATATCACCGTCTTTTACAATATAGTTTGCTGCTTCCGAGTTTGAATCTGCAATATTACTAAAGTCTACCGGACCACCGTCAACCAAAACACGCAATTCATTTTCCATAAAAAAGTATGCTGAATCTTCTTCATCAACATTCGACATTCTAAACATCAATGCACCTTCCAACTTCACTAACAGCTGATCAAGTTTATAATCTACTAAATTTATTTGATCCTTTAACTTAATTCCATATTCATGCTCTAATATAAATGACAAACTTTTTGCATTATAAATTTTAGATCTTTTTAAAGAAGCATTATCCGTAAATCCGTCAGCTTTATTTATTACTTGTTTTATCGTAGTATTATTTTTTGTGATAGGAATTTCTCCCGGCCTATTTACTTCACCTGCAACTAAAACATGAAAATCTTTTTTCTGGGTTTCAGCAGCATCCACTAAAATTTGATCTCCTCTTTTTAATGGAATATCGGCATCAATTGTTGTATTTAAAACATCTTGAGTCTCACCATCGTAACTCAATCTATATATCTTTACTTTTTGTACATCTCGGTAAGCTTTATTTATTCCTTGTGCTAAAGTTATAGCATCAGAAAGTTTATCGCCATCTACAAAATGAAATTTACCTGGACTGTTAACTGCGCCGGTAATTGAAAAGAAATTTTTATCCATATCTGCAGGCTGGAATATCAATACATCATCATTTTTTAATATAGGATTGTCTTTCAAATCTCCCGTAACTCTAAATCTTACCAAATCTATTTTCTCTACGTTTCCGTTTGCTCTTTTTAAGGTTATATCTCTTAAAGTATAATCATTTAATTTTTCCATCATCTTTAAATATAATTGCGGATCACCCGGATAGGTATTCGCCTTTTGTTTTATTTCATTAATCATTCTTGTTACAAATTGATCTACTCTTTCGGTGGGTAATGCAGGAAAACTTCCTGTCTCGATAAAACTTCCTCCTATTGTTACACTTATTGCGCTGGGATTAGTTAGCAGTTGATTTAAATTAAACTGATTATCCAGCAGTTGTGCTTTTACATTAGAAAAGGTGAATAAAAACAAAAAGGCCATTAAAGCTTTTTTCATTGCAATTCCTTTAAATAGATCCGGTTTTATCGGTTTTTGTACTGAAGCTGGTAATAATTTTGGTATTCTCCTGAAATTATTCTTTCCCACCAGCTTTTATTTTTTATGTACCAATCAATAGTTTCTTTTATTGCAACTTCAAATTTGAAATTTGGTTTCCAGCCTAATTCATTTTGTATTTTTGTTGAATCTATTGCATATCTTCTGTCATGACCGGGACGATCTTTCACATATTCAATTAAGTCTTCAGATTTTCCAAGTGCTTCTAATATTAATTTTATTATTTTGATATTAGGCAACTCATTACTTGCGCCAACATTGTAAACTTGCCCGTTTATCCCTTTTTCCAATACTAGTTCTACAGCATAATTATGGTCGATAACATAAATCCAATCCCTTACATTCATTCCATCGCCGTAAACCGGAAGTTTTTTGTTGTTTAAAGAATTTATAATCATTAACGGAATTAATTTTTCTGGAAATTGGTAAGATCCGTAATTATTTGAACACCTTGTAATAACAACCGGCAAACCATAAGTTTTATAAAAAGCCAAACACATCATATCAGCTGCAGCCTTACTTGAAGAATAAGGACTGTTTGGAGAAATTGGAGTGTTTTCCGTAAACAAGCCTTCTTTACCTAAACTACCATAAACTTCATCTGTAGATACTTGTAAAAACTTTTCTACTTCATATCTTCTTGCATTTTCTAAAAGAACATTTGTTCCGATTACATTAGTTTTATAAAAAATTTGAGACCCTAAAATACTTCTGTCTACATGTGACTCTGCAGCAAAGTTTATTACATGATTTATTTTATACTTCTCAAAAATATAGCTTACTAATTCCGAGTTGCAGATATCTCCCTTAACAAAATGATAGTTTTTTTTGTTTTCCGAAGGTTTAAGGTTTTCTAAATTACCGGCATAAGTTAATACATCAAGATTAATGATATTATAATCATCTCTTTTGTTTAAAATATAATTAATAAAATTACTGCCGATAAATCCTGCACCGCCGGTAACTAAAACATTTTTCATTAAAACCCTTAAAAAGAGAAAAATCCTAAAAAGATTCCAGATTGAATAAAAAATCCGTTTGCATTTAAATCCGAAGGAACATTTGAAAGCTCCTGATCATTATCAATTGTCCAGTTATTGGCAAATGTTAATTGATAACCTCCGCCAATTCTAAATACAACAAACCGGTAAAGAGGAATATCAACATTTATTGTTGGAGAAAACATCCAGTAAGTATTGCTGATTGTCCGGCTTATATTTTGACTTGAAGCAGAATTACTTGAAATTTCATTCCATACATCGCCCCAATTAAATTGGCCGTTATTATTATATAATTCTAATTTCATTCCGCCGCCGCCGATAACCGCACCTACAGAAACACCGACATTTTTTATAAAAGGTAACGTATACTCAACAGTCATTCCGCCGCCGCCAACAGAATAAATTGCTTCCCGCTTTGTTCCGTTAACAGTTGCAGTTCTGGAAATTGAACCTCCGAATCCCATTCCGCCTATTCTTAAATATTTTACAAAACCGATATAGACAAAACCGCCGCCGCCTGAAGTAAATAAACCGCTTGTGGAAAGGTCATCAACTCCAAAAGATTTTAATTGATTATTTATCGGACTAACATCCGGAATAATCCAGCCAGGTTCATAGCCTCCTCCTCCTCCAAATGGAGCATCAAAAAATTTGTTATTTTGAGAAAAACTATTTGAATTAAAAAATAATATAATTATAAATAGTAATAAGATTTTTTTCATAATAATTGCCAAAATAGTTTATAAATTTACCAAAGGCATCCAGAAAATGCAAAATAAAGTTAAAAGATAGGATTTTAACATAAAAATTTAGATTCTTGATTATGAGTCATTTATTTTGATCTACTAAGCTTATATTTTAGTTGAACTTAACAAAATACGGAGTTTTAAATGAAAGTTCTTATTACCGGCGGAAGCGGTTTGCTCGGACAATATTTAAACATTGAATTATCAAAAGAAAATCGAGTTTCTAACATTATTTAATAATCATGAGGGAAACTGTAAAAACTATAACTCCGCTAAGATCGACATAAATGATTTTAATTCTATGAAAAATATTTTTGAATCATTTAAACCAAATGTAGTAATTCATACAGCGGCTATTTCAAGTCCTAACAAAGCAAATGATCTTGATACAAAAAATGTATATTCAACAAATGTAAACTCAACAAAAAAGATTGCGCAATTGTGTGATGAATTCAATTCTAAATTAATATACACATCTACGGATTTGGTATATGCCGGATATCGCGGTTCAATGCTGAATGAAAATTCCAAACTTATTCCGGTTTCACTTTATGCAGAAACAAAATTAATGGGTGAAGTTAAAATTCAAGAAACTTTTGATAATTATATAATTTTAAGAACAGCCTTGCTTTATGGTTTCGGTTTGAACCATTCTAAGAATCATTTTAGTGAAATGTATAATCAACTGAAGAATAATAAAGAAGTAAAATTATTTAATGATCAATATAGAACTCCGCTTTCTTTAACCGATGCAGCAATAATGATAAATCAACTAGTAAAGAAAGATATTAAAAAAGAAATATTAAACTTCGGCGGAATTCAAAGAGTATCAAGATATGAACTTGGAGAAATTCTTTGCGACTCCGCAGGATTTGATGATTCATTATTAAAAAAAATAAAAATGAATGAAATCCCAAACTATCCGCAAGTTGAAGATGTTTCAATGAATACCGAGAAACTTCAATCATTCGGAATTAAAGCCAAATCAATAGATCAATCAATAAAAGAAATAATAAATAATGCAGATTTGGATTAATATCTTTAAATTATATTAAATTCTTGAAAAATATAGGCACAAAGTTTTGAATCATTTACTCGGCGCTCACACTTCTACTCAAGGAGGGGTTTCCAAATCAGTAGATTTAGCTCAAAAACTTAAATTTACTGCAATGCAAATCTTCAGCAAAAACAATAATCGATGGTATGCAAAGCCTCTACAGGAAGATGAAATAAATAAATTTAAAAAGAAATTAATATCATCCGACATTAAATTTGTTGTCGTTCACGATTCTTATCTTATTAACCTTTGTGCAAAAGATAAAGATGTTCTTAAAAAATCCCGGGAAGCATTTCAAGATGAACTTTTAAGATGTGAACAGCTTGGAATTCCGTATTTAAATTTTCATCCAGGTTCTCATACAGGTTTAGGCGAAGAATATGGAATAAAATTAATTGCAGAATCAATAAATATTGTTCATGAAAAAACTAAAGGATTTAAAGTAAGCAGTATGCTCGAAGCAACAGCGGGACAAGGAACAACACTCGGTTATCGATTTGAACAGTTAAGAAAAATTATTGATCTGGTTGAAGATAAGAAAAGAATTTCGGTTTGTATAGATACTGCACATATTTTTGCAGCCGGATATAACATAAAGGATTCGAAAGAATATAAAAAAGTTATAAAAGATTTTGATGATATTATAGGATTAAAAAGACTAAAATGTTTTCATATGAACGACAGCAAAAAAGAATTGGGAAGCAGAGTTGACAGACATGAACATATTGGAAAAGGATTCATCGGACTTGAAGGATTTAAAAATATTATGAATGACAAGAGGTTAGAAAAAATTCCAAAGATTTTAGAGACGCCAAAAGGCAAAGAACAGCTTGACGATTTGAAGAATCTTAAAGTTTTGAAGAGTTTAATTAGAAAAGGATCTAGTTAGAATTGCTAATTTTTTTAATGCTGAATTGTTTAATGGTCTAATTTTAAACAAAAAGTTTATTGGGGATCTTCGGCTTTCAATACAATTATTCCGGTATCATGTTTAACTTTATTTACATATTCGCTTAACGGAAGTTCTGTAATTTGTACATCTGTATTTGGAATTGGTGCATGTAAAATATGAATTCTGTTATCACCGGATTTCACTGCAATTCCAACATGACCGATATCCAGACCTTTTACATTTGTTGTGAATGCAATTAAATCGCCAGGCTCAATCTTATTTTCAATTTCTTTGACTTTTTCTTTAGGAATATAATAGTAAGTTCTTTTATTAATTTCTTCTTCTTGTTTTTTAATGATCGGAATAATGTCGGGATTTTCTTTAAGCTTTGAATAAAGTTCGGGATGAGTGGACATAAAATTTAAACTAAATTGAATTTTTTCTCCGCCTAATTCTTTAGTAATATCTTTTACAATTCCTTTTTGTTCATTATTGAAAATCCAATCGGAAAAGTAGTGAAGCCTGGAAGGATATTTGTCTATTTTTCCATTTCGATAACGAATATTTTTTAATTCATTTTCAAAATCTTCAAATGTAGTTTTTTCATTTTTGATGCATCTTGATAAAGCAAGAACATTTTCAAGAAAAGTAGTGCAGTCAAATTCTCTTAAATTGATTACGAGTTGTTCTTCCCCATTTTGTTCGATTGTATGAGCTTTATAAGGATCACCTAAAAAGCTTTTTCCAACTTCAACAATTATTTTATTTATTGGTTCACAAGAAAGGTTTTTATCAACAGCAAGTTTGAATTTATTTTTACAGACCTCAACATCTTTTTGGGTGAAAGACTGAGCATTTACAATAGAAAAAAATAAAAAGAAAAGAACTGAGAACTTTTTCATTATATAATATCTTCGTCTGTCGGAATTGCGGAATATTCTTCGATCTGTTTTGCATGAGCGAGATTTTCAAACCTTGCGTATTCTTTTATAAAAGCTAATTTAACTTCACCGGTCGGACCATTTCTTTGTTTACCGATTATTACTTCGGCAACTCCTTCCAATGAGTTTCCTTCTTGATCAGTTTTAATATTGTAATATTCAGGTCTGTTTAAGAAAATTACAACATCAGCATCCTGCTCAATGGAGCCGGATTCACGTAAATCGGAAAGCTGTGGTCTTTTGTCGGTTCTTGTTTCTACCGCTCTATTCAACTGAGCTAAAGCTATAACCGGAATATTTAATTCCTTAGCTAAGGATTTTAAAGATCTTGAAATATGAGAAATTTCTCTTTCACGGCTTTCTATATTGGAAGGTCCCTGCATCAACTGGAGATAATCAATAATTATCATTCCAATATTTCTTTCAGCTTTTAATCTTCTTGCTTTTGCTCTAATTTCTAAAATTGTCTGAGCAGGTGTATCATCAACATAAATTGGAGACTCAATTAATTTATGCGCATTCTTGCTAAGTTTAACTCCTTCTTCATTCGGAAGTTTTCCGGTTCTCACCAAATGTGCATTTAATCTTCCTTCCGAACAAAGCATTCTTATAACAAGCTGCATTGTGGACATTTCCAAAGAAAAAATTCCAATTGGGACTTTATGATCTACTGCTGCATTTCTTGCTAAAGTTAAAGCTAAGGCGGTTTTTCCCATCGAAGGTCTTGCGGCAATAATTATTAAATCGGATTTCTGGAATCCACCGAGCATTTCATCCAATTCATAAAATCCTGTCGGAACAGAAAATCTCTGATTAGTTTTGGAATGAATTGCTTCAATATATTCGAGCGCGTCTCTTACAGCACGATCCATTCCGGCAAAGGATTTTTTTAAATGAGTTTCGGTAATTTCAAATATTTTTCTTTCTGCTTGATCTAGAATATCAAATGCATCTTCGGTTCCTTCATAAGCGGCTTTTGCAATTTGATGTGAACTTGAAATTAATCCTCTTAAAATTTCTTTTTCCAGAATGATCTTTGCATGATATTCAATATTTGCAGCGGAAGAAATGTTTTGAGAAAGTTTGCTTAAATAAACTGCTCCTCCGCACTCTTCAAGCTGTTCTCTCTTTTTAAGCTCTTCATAAAGCGTAACGGTGTCTATCGGTTCACCGGATTCGAACAATGAAACCATTGCTTCAAATATTAATTTATGTTCTTTCAGATAGAAACTCTCTGAAGTCAGAAGTTCAATTGCTTTAGGAACTGCTTCCTTTTCAATCATCATAGCACCGAGAACCGATGCTTCAATATCCGGCGCCGAAGGTGGTTTTACATCTGCCGGAATTAAATTTTTTATATTATTGGAATTATTTTTTGATTTTGCCATCGATAAAAATCCCCGAATTAATCGGGGTTAAAAATTAGAAATCTATTTTAATCTTAATTGGAAAATGTAAATGTTTTTTCAAAGAATCAATTATAAAATGTTAATATTTAATTTTAATTGTTTATTATTAAAAATATGTGTTTAATTTCCTTCTATAATAATCTTTACATGCAACTATTTCCCTTATTTCAACAAATATTTTTCCGTATTAATATATTTTAACACTATTTATTACAAAATCAAAAATAGTAAAATAAATTTTAACAAACTTTTATTTCATTTTAGATTTTACTTAGATTATAATATTCATCCAATTCCCATTTCAAAGGATTTTGTTCAATGTATTTTCTTATAAAAATAAATCCTTTTCATTTCGGATTATATGTTGGTAATAATTTCTCTGCCACATTGCCGGTGTTTTTTTCTTTCTAATTACATTTATTCTTTTTGTTACCGCTGATTTAAATGAACCAACGATGGTCGGCAATGAACATGAAATAGGATTACCAAATTCTCTGTTATCCGTAGGGACAAGGCATGCCTTGTCCCTACTTTTATAATAATACCATGTAGATGATTAGGCATCACCACATAATAATCTAAAGATACATTTTTAAAATGGTTCGGAATTGCTTTCCAATTTTCCGCAACAATTTTACCATAATTACTTAAAATCATTTTACTTTTTTTAATGGTTCCAAAAATGCTTTTTCTATTAAATGAACAAATTGTAATGTAATACCAATTTGGATTTGAATAATCGTAATTTTTTAATCGAATTGATTTTCTGCGATGTTGTTTTTGACCGGACAAATTTCCCTCATTAAATTAAACATGATGTCAAAAACAATAGTGCTTCTAAAAAATATTTGTTGTTTATTTCCAGCTACAATTCATCATATAATTTTCTGAATTTCTGCACATCTTCCCAGCAGCCTCTTTTCCAGTTTGGATTTCTCAATAATGCGGCAGGATGATAAGTTACCATAACTTTTATTTTTCCTATTTCGAATATCTTTCCGCGCATATTTGTAAGTGAATCTCTTTTCTTCAATAAACCATGAGCTGCAGTTAATCCAAGACAAAGCAAAACTTTTGGTTTAATTAACTCAATTTGCTTCATTAGATATGGCAAGCAAGCATCCATTTCTTCCATTGTAGGAGTTCTGTTCGCAGGCGGACGGCTTTTAACAACATTAGCAATATAAACTTCTTCTCTTGTAAAATTTATAGCTTTTAAAATATCCGTCAATAACTTACCAGCTCTTCCAACAAAAGGTTCACCTTGCTTATCCTCCTCCGCACCCGGTCCTTCGCCGACAACCATAACATCTGCATTCGGATTTCCTTTGCCAAAAACGAATTTATTTCTTCCTTTATGTAAAGGACATTTCTGGCAATCTTTTATCAAATTATAAAGATCATCTAAATTATCGGTTTTTTCCCAATCTTCCCTTTCATCAAATAGTTGCTGACCTTCATCTTTAGGCAATTGAATTTTTTCTACTTTGGTTTTTCTAGTGGAACTTATCTTTTTAATAATTTCTCCCTCGAATAAATAATCGCCAAAAATTTCTTTTTGATCAATTAATGATTGCAATATTTGATTTTTTAAATCGTCACTCATTTTTAAGTAAGATAAGTAATTTTTTACTTAATCTTTATAATTTCGGAAAGGATTTTATTTGCTGTTTGAAATTTTGTTAAAAGCGGAAGTTTAATCTGCTTATTATTTTTATGAATAATTGTTACTTTGTTTGTATCGAATTCAAATCCGCTGTTTTTATCTTTAAGTGAATTCAATACAATCATATCAAGTTTTTTATTTGTTAGTTTTTTCTTTGCATTGGTAATTTCATTATCAGTTTCTAAAGCAAAGCCGATTATTTTTTGATCTTTTTTATTTATTGAAGCTAAAATATCATCTGTTTTTGCAAGTTTAATTTCTGAAAGATTGAATTCCTTTTTTATTTTTTTATCAGATTTTTTTGCTGGTTTATAATCGGCAACTGCTGCAGCCATTATTAATATTTCATTTTTGTTTAAATATTTATCAACAGTATTTTTCATTTCCAAGGCAGACCTAGTTTTAATCAAATTAACTTCCGGATAAATATTCAAATCTGCAGGACCGGAAATTAAAGTAACATTTGCTCCTCTTAAAAATGCAGCTTTCGCTAATTCAAAACCCATTTTGCCGGAAGATCTGTTGCCGATAAATCTAACCGGATCAATATCTTCAAAAGTTGGTCCGGCCGTAATTAAAATATTTTTATCTAATAAATCTTTTTTATAATTAGATAAAACTAATTCGACAGCATCAATAATTTTATTTATATCAGCTAATCGTCCCGGGCCTTTAAGACCGCTTGCTAATTCACCTTCTTCCGCATCAACAATAAAATGACCGAGCTTTTTAAGTTTTTCTATATTTTCTTGGGTTATTGGATTTTGGTACATATCAAGATCTGCTGCAGGAGCAATAACTAAAGGACATCTCAAAGCAGAAATTAATGTTGTCACAGCATTATCGGCAAAACCGTGAGAAATTTTTGCAATTGTATTTATTGTTGCTGGAGCAAGAATCATCAAATCTGCCCAAACAGCATAATCTATATGCCATGTTGATAAATCAGTTCCGGATTTTTGAGATTCGGGAAAAATATTTACTATTACTTTATTTTGAGAAAGCGAAGAAAGAGTGAGCGGGGCTATAAATTCAACAGCGGAGGGAGTCATAACTACTTTAACTTCCGCTCCGCGTTTAATTAATTCTCTAACAATGTAACAAGACTTATAAGCTGCGATGCATCCAGTTACACCTAAAATTATTTTTTTACCTTTGAGAGAATCATCAGGCATTTAATTAAATACTTTAATTATTGGTTTGCTCTGTTTCAGTTTCTTTAAATTCATAATCAATTTGCCCGTCTATTAATTCATTAAGTGCTTGAATATGAGCTTTTTCTTTTTTCTCAAGTTCTTGTGCAATTTTCAATTGAGCCGGGTTTTCAATATCTTCGCTGTCCTCTTCACCGGCTGCAACAGGAATAGTGCTAACTAGAGCATTAAATTCAATTTTATTTTCATCGTTTATATTGCGTGCTCTCTTTGCTGCTACAATAATTCCTTCATAAACATTTCCAGCACGTTCATCAATTTTCCTTAAATCAACTGGTACTATTGCCATTTATTTTACTCCTAATTAATTATTTTATTAACAATTTCTTTTACTTCAAAAATAGCTTTATTTAAATCATTATTAACCACAAGATAATCAAATTTATCCTTTTCTCTCAATTCCATTTTTGCTCTCTCAATTCTTTTTTGAAAGTCTTTTTCACTTTCCGTTTTACGATTTTTCAGCCTTTTTACAAGCTCTTCATAACTCGGAGGTACAATAAATATTAAAACCGATTCAGAATAAATTTCCTTTAAAGCCAAAGCTCCTTTTACATCAATTTCTAAAAGAACAGATTTTCCTTTATTTATATTTTCTTCAATAAAACTTTTAAATGTCCCGTAATAATAGTCGTAAACTTTTTCCCATTCTACAAATTCATCGTTTTCAATTTTCTTTTTAAATAATTCTTCTGTTATAAAAAAATAATCTTTTCCTTCAACTTCATTTGCTCTTTTTTTTCTTGTGGTTGCAGAAACAGAAAAGATACATTGTTGAATGCAGATAAAATTTGTTTAACTATAGTTGTTTTACCGGCTCCGCTGGGAGCGGAAATTGCTATTATCACTCCTTTCTTATTTTTCAAAAATCACTCAATATTTTGAATTTGTTCACGAATTTTTTCTATTTCTTCTTTAATTAAAACCGCACTGTGTGTTATTTCGGTAGAAACAGTTTTGGATGAAATAGTATTTGCTTCCCTATTCATTTCTTGACATAAAAAATTCAGCTTTCTTCCCGGCTCATCACTTTCCTTTAAACTATCAAGAAAAAATTTAGTATGGCTTTTTAGCCTAACGCATTCTTCTGTAATTTCTGATTTATCTGCTAAAATAGCTAATTCCAATTCTAATCTGTCGCTATAATCAGTTACATTATCAATAAGAGATTTCATCTTCTCTTTAATTTTTTCAAAATATTCTCTTACGCTTTCACCGGATTTTTCTTCAATTTCATTAACCTTATCATCAATAATTTTAATTCTTTTTACAAGATCTTTTGCTAATTCCTGACCTTCATCTTTTTTCATCTTAAGCAATTCTTTAAGTGCTTTGTCGATAGCTTTTTTAATTAATTCAAATTCTTCGTCGGCAAACTCTTCACTGGAACTTGCATAAAAATCAGGACGATAAAGAATATGTTCAAGTTTAATTTTTTCAGTCAGTTTTGCAGTTTTTTTAATCTCTTTAATAAGTGAAATATAATTTTTTAATTTTTCTTTATCTAAATCGGGAATCTCATCAAATTTTCCATGTCTTTTAAGTTGAACAAATACACTTACTTTACCTCTTTTCAATTTGCTTTTTATTAATTCCCGTAATTCGTATTCACGGTTTAAAAGCTGAGGGGGAAGTTTTATAAAAACATCAAGATATCTGCTGTTGACGCTTTTAGCTTCAACTTCAATTGTAAAGTTTTCATTTTCGGCAATTCCTTTGCCGTATCCGGTCATACTATATATCATACAAAACCTTTTTTAGAAAAGATTTTAAAAATAATCATTTTTTAGACGGTTTTCAAAAATAATTTAATTTATAAGTTTATTATAATTTTAATTTATCTTGAAAACTATGGAAAATAAGCGATTATTTATGTGCTGGTATTATAGATCAAACTTTTAAGAAAAAGATTAGAATGCTTCTCCGATTCCAAAGTGGACTTCGAGATTGTGCCAGAAAATTTTCTTAAAGATAAATGATTTATCTGCCGGATTATAAAATTTAAATCCAAAGTCCAATCTAAAAGGAGCTATTTGAGAATAATATCGAAATCCCCAGCCAGCGGCTACTGCAAAACCGTCCCACCTTACCGGTATATATCCAAGCCATGTGTTGCCATAATCTGTAAATAAAGCAATTCCAAAATCATTTAAAAATCTGTACCGATACTCAAAAGAACCTTCCAATAAAAACGTTCCGCCTTTAACATTAGGCCCTTTTGAAAAAAGAACAGTATCAGTTCCTGCCGGAACTAACTGATTCGCTCGCCAGCCTCTTATTGAGTTACTTCCTCCGGCATAAAATGTTCTATTTAAAGGTATTCCGGAATAATTTCCTACATAAGCATGAAGCAGACCCGCTTTAAATTTCATAGCAAAAATTGAAGTTCTTTTTATATTTAAAGCAAGATAAGTAGAATATACAGTTTGAAGTTTATAAAACAAAGAGCCATTAAAATTACCTTTTGACAGTTTTGAGATAACGTATGGCAGTGAATTTGCTTCTTCTACTAAAAAGGACAGGTTGTAACCTTTAGTGGGGAATAAAATATCATCGACTGTGGATGATCCAAAGTCAGCACCAATTAATGAAATTAATTTACTAGATAAGCTGTCGTTAAATGTTCTATATACTTCGTTACTTACCTCAACGTTATAATATGCACTTAAATAATTAATAAAAGTATAACTTGGAAGTTCAAAATCAAAAGTTAGTTTGGAACCATAAACAGTATAATTAAAATTGGTTTGTTTATTTATAGTAGCGTAATTTTCCCATGTGCCGTAAATGGGTTTACTAAAAAGAAATGGTTGCTCAATTGTCAATCTAGAATCAAAATAACCCAAAAGAGTAGTATCTCTAAAAGAAAATTTTCTAACTAAATTGCTTAGGTCCGCATTAAAAATATCCTGAACACCAAATGAACTTCCAATTGTAAGCTTACGGGCTTTGCCAAGGAAATTCTTTCTTACATAAGTAGCACCTAAACCTATATTAAAAGCACTCTGCTGGTTATTCATAATAAGTTCAGGTGAAAGTTCATTCATTAAACCAATTGTTCCTTCGAGTCTTAATGGAACAACACTATCTGTTGTATCATTACCTACCGCTGATAAAAACAGAGTATTAAATAAACCGGTTCTGAATAAACGAGCCTGGCTTCTTTTAATTTTATCAAGACTGTAATAATCTCCCTCTTTAATACCGATAATATTTTTTAACATATTATCATTAACCTGGTCGGCGCCTTCACCTTTTGTATTTATTAAAATTGAATCAATTTTATATCTTTTTCCTGTAGTAAAATATACATCCAGGTTTGCTTTATGTTTAACAGTATCCCGATATACAATTGTACTATCAAAATCAGCAAACATATAACCTTCATTTGTTAATAGATTAACAATATTGTTTATTTTCTGATGAACATTGCTTTCTTCATATCTATTGGTGGTATCTAAAATAATTGCATTATATAAATCGTAATATAAAGGTTTATGTACGCTATCAATACCATCTAATTCAACTTTACCATAATCGGAGGGTCGATTTTCTTTAATTTTATAAATTAAATCTACTGCTTTATCAGTTGTATCAACTGTATAGCTGGAAGAAATTTCAGCATCAAAAAAACCATTTGCATTATAAAATTGCTTTAATGCATTTATATCCAGTTTAATATTTGTAGAATCGAAGTACACTGCTTCTGCACCAAGGGGTGTAAACGAATATAAGAATTGCCAAAACCAGCCGGGGCTTTCCTGTGAATAAATTACAGAACTTAATTGACCGGAAGAAAATTGATCGTTGCCAACAAAGTCTATAGAATTCAGTTCATAACTACTTATTGACTGAGCATAAATTATACTGCATGAAAAAAATAAAAAGATAAAAATTTTCTTTAAAAACATAAATCTGTAGTTTCTAAGGAATAAATTTAATCCAAACTTATATCATTACTGATTAAAGTTAATTTTGGATAATCCTTTTTAAAGAGAGCTAAAAAGAAATTTTTTATATCAGGCACATCGTCTGTATTACTTGAAACAAATAGCGAAATTGGTTTGCCAGGCTGAATTAGTAGGTGTGCATAATATTTTTGCTTTTTAGCAAAGTCAATTATGTAAGAAAATATTTCCCCTCCTCCGCTGCCTAAAAAATAATCCTGAGAATTATAATAAATTAATTCATATTTAAAGTCACCCAGCTTAATTTTATTTACTCTGCAGCTGTTGAATGATCCCTTTAGCAAATTTGTTTCAAAAGATTTTTGTAACTCACCATCTTCTAATTTTAAAAGATAAAATTTTATTCCCCAATTTTCTGCGTCGGAAACTTCAGTTCCGGCGGCAATTTCAATTGTTGAATCTTTATCAAAAGTTCCTTTCTTAGCAAATTTTGTATCGCTTCCTAAAATATCTTTCGCAGATTTTAAAACAAATGACGGATCATTGTATTTAGAAAATTCCTCTACATTATTTTCTTTTTTGCCGCATGAAAAAAACATAAATGATATTAGAATTACTGAAATTCCAATTGCATATTTTTTATTTAATAACAACTTTAGTTCCTTTCTTTACAACTTTATACAGCTCATCAATGTTTTCATTACTAATTGCTACGGAACCATCTGTCCAATTATAAACAAACGGAAGATTTTTAAATATGGAATTATATTCACCAATTCCTTGAATTCCAACATTACCGCCCAACGCAGTTGTAGAATCCGTGCAGTCACCGTAATAAAATTCAAACTTAATATCGTCAAATTGTTTTTGAGTTATTATTCCTTTCCTCAATGCTTCCGTTGCGTCATTCAAATTAGGATAATTTAACTTAAAAAATTTATGATACTTACTTAATGTATCAATTTCGCAAATTTTATAAACTCCTACAGGTGTTGCTCCATCGTTTGCCATACATTTTGAACTTCGCAAATTACGCCCAAAATTTGCTCTGTAAGTTTTAATCAGAACCGTATCTTCATAAAGATTGAGTGTAAAAGTATGCCTACTAATTACAATATTGGGGTCTTCAAGTTTTGTATAATCCTTTTTCGAATATTGCCTGCGATAAAGGAACTTCTCTTAAATTCAGCACTATACCGTATACAATTACTCCGGCAATAAAAATGATTATTCCGCCAGTAACAAGAATAACATTCCTTAATGTGTTTATATTTATTAAGGAAATGAATTTTTTAAAAATCAGTCCAACAAAACTTTTAAAATTCACTTAATATCACCGATTTAGAAAACCTTAAGATTATTGAATTTTTATTTACTAAATCAAAATTTAATTAAAAAATAGTTAATATTTAAGTTAATTTGATATGGAAAGCAAGAGGTAATTTGGGAAAAGATAAATGGGACTGTATTAAAACAGTCCCAATTTAACAAAAAGTTAAACTTCTAAAATTTCTTCTTCTTTGTGCTTTAAAATCTCATCAATTTTTTTAGTATGCTCATCGGTTAATTTTTGAATACTATCTTCGGCATCTTTTAATTGATCTTCCGAAATTTTCTTTTCTTTTTCCTCTCTCTTTAAATGATCATTCGCATCTCTTCTTATATTTCTTACGGCAACTTTATAGTCTTCACCGAATTTCTTAACAAGCTTAACTAATTCTTTCCTTCTCTCTTCATTTAAAGGAGGAATGGGAATTTTTAAATTGGTTCCGTCGCTAACCGGATTTAATCCGATATTTGCTTCAAGGATTGCTTTATCCACTACATTAACCATAGACTTATCCCAAGGAGTGAAAGATAATGTATGGGCATCAAGTACAGTTAAATTACCGACTTGATTTATAGGAGACATTGAACCGTAATAATCAACTTTAATTCCGTCAAGTAGCGCAGTTGTTGCTTTACCGGATCTAATTCTTGTAAGTTCTCCTCTAAGTGCCTCAAGGGATTTGTCCATCCTTGACTTGGCATCTTTTATAACTTCTTCCATATTAGCCTCTTTAAATTATTAGACTTTTATGTTTTGTCTTTAATTAAAGTACCGACTTCTTTGCCGGTAATTAAGTTGAATAAATTACCCGGAACATCCATATTAAATACAATCATGGGTAAATTATTTTCTTGACATAAACTTACTGCAGTAAGATCCATAACCTTTAAATTATTTTTCAATATATCTAAATAAGAAATAGTATCATATTTTTTTGCATCAGAATTTTTCTCTGGATCGGAATCAAAAACGCCATCAACTCTGGTTCCTTTTACAATTACATCAGCTTCAATTTCAATAGCTCTTAAAGAAGCCGCTGTATCCGTACTAAAATACGGATGACCTGTACCGGCTCCAAAAATAACTACTCTTCCTTTTTCCAAGTGCCTTATTGCGCGGCGGCGGATATAAGGCTCGGCAATTTCTTCCATTTTAATAGAAGTCATTAATCTTGTATAAATTCCTGCGTGTTCAATTGCATTCTGTAAAGCTAAAGAATTGATAACAGTAGCAAGCATTCCCATTTGATCTCCCGTTACCCTATCAATTCCCTGATCTTCAGCACTTAATCCTCTGTATATATTTCCACCACCTATTACAACACCTAATTGTAAACCAGTTTCATGAACTTTTTTAACTTCCTTAGCAAAAAACTCCAGAACATTATGATCAATTCCGAATCCCTTTTTTCCCATTAAAGATTCGCCGCTTAATTTTAAAAGAACCCGTTTATATTTAAGGCTATTCATATATAATATTTCTTTGTTTTTAAAATCAACAAATGGTTATCCGAAAATCGATAATTAAATTTAGAAAAGACTGTAAGATTAACGAATAATATATTTGAGTTCAACAATTACAAATTTATGGAATTAATATAAAAAAAGGTCTTAATAATATTAAGACCTTTTAAAGATTCTTTATTTATTTTCATCGCTAAGATGAAACCGTTTGAAAAGAGAAATTTTTATATCTGATTTGAATTTATTATTAAATTCTTTTATCAGATCACCAACAGTTCGTGTGTTATCTTTAATAAATGCCTGTTCTATCAAGCAGTTTTCCTGATAAAACTTATTCAATTTACCATTTGCAATTTTATCCAGTATTTGTTCAGGTTTGCCTTCTTTTCTTGCAATTTCCTTATAAATTTCAATTTCTTTTTCAATAACATCTTTTTCAATTTCTTCTCTTGCAACACTTAAAGGTTTCATAGCAGCAACCTGCATTGCAATGTCTTTCCCTATTTCAGCTAATTCATCTCTATTGCTGTTTACATTATCAAATTTCACTAAAACACCAAGTTTCGATCCTAAATGGACATAATCAACTAACTAAACCATTATCTGCATTTTCAATATCAAATCTGGATATTTCAATTTTCTCACCTACTTTTCCAAGGACTTCTTCCATACGGATTTTTCAAAGCAGGGTTTTTTGCTAAAAGGTCTTCTACATCCTTTGGATTAGTTTCATAAACTTTATTTAAAACTTCATTCGGCAAAACTGGTAAAATCATCACTCTTTGCAACAAAGTCGGTTTCACAATTAACTTCGGCAATTGCACCTTTTTTCATATCCTCTGATATTTTGGTAACAACTAAACCTTCATTTGCAGATTTTTCAGCTCTTTTAGCTGCAACCGAAGCACCTTTTTTTCTTAAGAATTTCGATTGCTTTATTCATATCTCCGTTAGCTTCGGTAAGGGCTTTTTTGCAGTCCATCATACCGGCTCCGGTTTTTTTCCTTAATTCATTTACTTGCTGAGCTGTAATAGCCATAACTTTAAATTCCTTATTTTTAAGATTTTGAAGATTCTTCTTCTTTATTTTCTTCAGTTGATTCACTTGCCGGTTTTACCGGTTCTTCATTTTTTACTTTAGGAGCTTTTACAGTTTTTTTCTTTTCTTCCTTTGGCTCTGCTTTCTTTTCTTCCGCTTCGGTTGCTTCTTTTTCTTTTTTCTGTCTTTCTCTTTCAGCAGCTTCTTCAGCTTTTAATTCTTTTGCTTTTGCATTACCTTCAATAACAGAATCAGCCATGTATTTCACAACTAATTCAATTGTTTTTACAGCATCATCATTTGCCGGAACAATGTGGTCAACTTCTTCAGGATCACAGTTTGTATCTACAATAGCAAATACAGGTATATTTAATCTCTGTGCTTCCTTAACTGCAATTGATTCTTTTTTAATGTCTACAATAAAAAGTGCACCGGGAAGTCTTGACATAGTTTCTACACCTTCAAGAACTTTTTTCAGTTTATCTTTTTCTCTTGTTAAGAAAAGTCTTTCTTTTTTAGTAATTTTATCAAATGTCCCGTCTGTTTCCTGCTTTTCGATATTATTTAATCTTTTAACGCTCTTTCTAATAGTAGCAAAATTAGTCAGCATACCGCCGAGCCATCTTTCGCTGACCCAGTTGCTGTCGCATCTTCTTGCTTCGGTTTCAATAATATTTTTTGCTTGATTTTTTGTTCCTACGAACAAAACTCTTTTACCTTCGGAAACTAATTTGCTCAGTTCGTCGGCAGAGTTTGAAAGCAAAGTTTGAGTTTTCTTTAAATCAATAATATGAATACCGTTTTTTTCCATAAAAATATACGGTTTCATTTTAGGATTCCAACGACGGGTTAAATGACCGAAGTGAGCACCAGCTTCAATAAGCTGGGTTAATTCTAGCTTTTGCATTTTTACTCCTGTTTTTCTTCTACTTCCTTCGTCTTTACCTACAATCCCTTTTTATTCGGGACACAGGCGGTAAATCGGAAAGTATGAATGATTATTAAATAATGATTTTAAAAAATTATCTTTTAGAAAATTGAAATCTTTTTCTAGCTTTTGGCTGCCCGTATTTCTTTCTTTCAACCATTCTAGGATCTCTAGTTAAAAATCCTTCGCTTTTTAAAGCCGGTCTAAAATCCGGGTTAATATCTATTAATGCTCTTGCAATTCCCAATCTGATAGCTTGTGCTTGACCTGTTGTGCCACCGCCTTTTACATTAACAATTGTGTCATATTGTCCCATAGTCTCGGTAACTTTGAAATGGAGCAAGGATATCTTCTCTACTTAATAACTGCGGAAATGCAACCTCAACTTCTTTTCCGTTAACAACAATTTTCCCGCTTCCGTTTCTTAGTATCACTCTGGCTACTGAAGTTTTTCTTCTACCAATATGAATTTGATCTGCCATTTTCTCTCCGTTATAAACTTAATAGCTTCGGGTTTCTGTGCTTTATGCGGATGTTCTTCACCAGCATATACTTTTAATTTCTTTACTAGTTGTTTTCCAAGTCTGTTTTTGGGCAGCATGCCTTTAACAGCAGTTTCAATAACAAATTCCGGCTTAGAAGCCATTAGTTGTTCAAATGATTTAATCTTTAATCCGCCTGGATAACCTGAATAATGGTAGTAATTTTTCAAAAGAGATCTTTTGCCGGTTACTTTAACCTGATCGGCATTAATGATAATTACAAAATCACCGGTATCCATGTTAGGGGTAAAAGTCGGTTTATTTTTACCGCGAATAACCGAAGCAACTTTTGTAGCTAATCTGCCGAGCACTTGATCTTTTGCATCGACTATATACCACTTTCTATCGGCATCTTCAGGTTTTATAAATTTTGTCAATTTTTCTTGTTTCACGTAATTTTCCTCCGAAACCCAAAATCATTTCAAATAAAGAACCAAAATTTAATTTTAACTGTAAAAAAAGTCAAGAAAATTACGAATTTAATTGTTGAATTCAAAGGAAGGAATCAAATATATATTTAATTTTGGCCTAAAAATAAAAACCCGGAAAAACCCGGGTTTTTTGAATCACACTCAATTATTTCCCAGAATTCATCCCTGGCATTTCAAATTTTTTATATCCAGCCGGCACTGTAAACAAACTTGCATCCAATGATTCTTTTTTAACTGAAGTGACTTCCATTTTTCCCTGATCATTTCCGTAATTATCTTTAATATTTACATCCATCGGAAAAGCTCCTTCACTTTCAATTTCTTTCATCCATTCAGGCTGATTATCGTCCGAACCATGCATTGAATACCCGGAAAACATTTTAAGTGCACCTAAATCTTTTGTCATCCATGCAACACCTTGTTCATCATTACTTGTATAATTCCATTTTTCACATTTATAGCCATTAATTGTCTTTGTTTCACCGGTTTTAGTGAATTTAACATCTTTATTATCCTGGTCCATCTTCATTATCCATATTTTGATCTACAGGAAATTCCATATACATATTTTGCTGCGGCATTATCATTGTCATCGTTTTGTTTCCTTCATCGAACAAAATAACAGCGGAATGGCCTTGTTCGTTAACTTCCATTCTTATTTTATTTCCTTTAATAAATAAGACATTTCATGCGATTCACCGTTTATAAGTCATCTTCATATTTATTTTACCTTCAAATTTCGGCTGAGCAGAGACAATAATTTGAAAAGCAAAAATAAAAAGCACATTTAATGATAATAACAAATTACTTTTTCTCATGATATTGAATAGCTCCTTTCTTTAATTAAAAATTGAATTACCAAACTTAAAAGATTTAATCATTGCAAAAAAATCTGTTTGAAAAGATTTAAAAGCCTCTCTTCCATTCATTATTAATTTTAAACTGAAATCTTCGTCTGAATTAGTACGTAAATAAAAAATTTGAGAAACTTGACCTTTTAGTTCTCTAGGTTCGTTATAATATGCCACAAATGTACCAAAATCTTTTTTAAACTTAAATCTGGATTTGTTAAATAAATATTTTTCTTTTACTTCAAGATGCACGTATGGAGGCGGATTATAATCACTATTAGCATACCAAAATGTTACTCCGTCTAATTGATGATTTTTATTTTGGTCAAGATATGTCCAGCCGCCGGGATATTTCAGATTAACATTTAATGTTGGTTCACTATAAACTTGTTTGAGCATTAGAAGTATCTGCATCTATATCTTTAAAATTATAAAATTGAAATGTATTTGCAGTTTTATTTTTTACTATTTTTTTCTCGATATTTTTTTCTTGAGTTTTTTTCTCAACTTCATTTTTAGTATTAATAATTTTATTCTGTTTGTTTATTTCATGAACAGAATTATCAACATTGAAGATAAATCGTATTAATTACAGGTTTTGTATAATTAAATCCTTCATATAATATAATAGTTGCAAAAAAAGCCAAATGAATAAAAATAGATAATGAAAGTCCAAAACTAAGAGTTGAAATTTCCTTTATTTTAAAATAAAAATTCATATCGATAAAAAATTAAAAGCAGTTCAAACAAATTCAAGACATAAATTTACATTAGCTCAACATTAAAAAATTGTAATTTATTTTGTGATTTTACAACTGTCTTATCCTTTGATGGATTTAATTAAATTACTAATTTTGTAAGCTATTATACATATTATTCTATCATTTAAAGGCAAAAATAATGAAATTTTTGATTACCGGGGGTGCCGGTTTTTTAGGAATAAATTTGGTCAGGTATCTTCATTCTCAGGGTCATGATGTTGCATCTTTGGATATAGTTAAATTCGATTATGCAGATATGAATGACAAAATTGAAATTATAACCGGGGATATTAGAGATAAAGAACTAGTTAAAAAATCACTCGCTAATGTTGATGTAGTAATTCATACGGCAGCAGCTCTTCCCTTATACAAACCAGAAGACATATTTTCAACAGATATTGAAGGTACAAGAAATTTATTGAAATCTGCAAAAGAAAATAATGTACAAAGGTTTATTCATATTTCTTCAACTGCAGTTTATGGAATTCCCGATCATCATCCAATTTACGAGCATGATAAACTTGACGGTGTTGGTCCATACGGAAAAGCAAAAATTCAAGCAGAAGAAGAATGTTTAAAGTATAGAAAAGAAGGAATGTGTGTTCCGATTATCCGTCCCAAATCATTTGTCGGTCCGGAAAGACTTGGGGTGTTTGCTCTTTTTTATGATTGGGCAAAAGACGGCAAAGGTTTTCCAATGATCGGAAACGGAAATAATATTTATCAGCTTTTAGATGTTGAAGATCTTTGCGATGCCATTTATTTATGTGCAACTTTAGATAAAGATAAAGTAAATGATACATTTAATATTGGTGCAAAAAAATATACAACGATGAAAGAAGATTATCAGGCTGTTCTGGATTATGCAGGATTCGGGAAAAAAATAAAAGGACTTCCAGAAAAGCCAATAATTATTACTTTAAAAGTTTTAGAAGCATTTAAACTTTCTCCATTATATAAATGGGTTTATGAAACTGCTTCCAAAGATTCTTTTGTATCAATTGAAAAAGCAGAAAAAGTTTTAGGTTATAAACCAAAATATTCCAACAAAGATGCTTTGGTAAGAAATTACAAATGGTACATGGAGCATCTTGATGATTTCAAAAATCAAAGCGGGGTTTCCCATAGAGTTCCATGGAAACAAGGAATATTAAAAGTTGCTAAAATGTTTTTTTAATATCTGAATTGTGAATAAATACATTTTACTTAAGCTGATTAAATTTTATATTTTATGAAAACTAAACATTAGGAGTGCAAAAATGGCAAGTAAAAAAGATTTTCTGAAAGATACTATAAAGCATATTGATATTAAAAAGAATAATGTAATTCCGCTCGTCGAATCCATGGAACACATGGCATTTTCCGCAAGGGATTTAAACCGTGCATCCCGAATTTATGATATGATGTTGAAAGATAAAGACTGCGGCATTATTTTAACTTTAGCAGGAAGTTTATTCAGTGCAGGATTAAAAAAAGTAGTGCATGATCTTGTAGCAAACAACATGGTTGATGCAATTGTTTCCACCGGTGCAATAATGGTTGATCAGGATTTTTTTGAAGCACTCGGATTTAAACATTATATAGGAACTCCTTTCAGCGATGATAATTTATTAAGAGACCTTCACATAGACAGAATTTATGATACTTATATAGATGAAGATGAATTAAGAATCTGCGATGATACTACCGCAAAAATTTTTGACAGCCTGGAACCGAGACCTTATTCATCAAGAGAACTTTTATGGGAATTTGGAAAATATTTAGAAAAAAACGGCGGACCTAAAGTAGACGATAGTGTAATTTATGCTGCTTATAAAAATAACGTCCCTATTTTCGTTCCTGCTTTTTCCGACTGTTCCGCAGGTTTTGGATTTATTGTTCATCAAACTCAAAACCCGGACAAACATGTTTCAATAGATTCTGCAAAAGATTTTCTGGAATTGACTAAAATAAAATTAAACAGCAAAGAAACAGGAATTTTCATGATTGGCGGCGGTGTTCCTAAAAACTTTACACAAGATATTGTTGTTGCTGCAGATATTTTACAGGAAGATGCACCAATGCATAAATATGCAGTTCAAATTACAGTTGCAGATGTAAGAGACGGAGCGCTTTCAAGTTCAACTTTAAAAGAAGCAAGCTCCTGGGGAAAAGTAGAAACAACATTCGAGCAAATGGTTTATTCAGAAGCAACAATTGCAATGCCTTTAATTACTGGCTATGCTTATCATAAAGGTTCCTGGAAAGAAAGAAAACCGAAAGAATTTCAAAAGTTATTTAAAAGTGAGCATGCTTCTGTATAATTACAGAGAAAAAATTTCTAAGAAAAGCCCCATTTTAATCGGGGCTTTTTTAATTGCTAACTATTGTTGAAATTAGTATAAAATTTTTCTAATATAATTATTAATATTTTATATAAATAAGTTAATTCAGGGGGTAATATGAAGATTGTCTCAAACAAATTTAGGCACATCTTCTTCATTTCATGCGGTTTGACATTATTACTTTCCATTATTTCATTTCCTCAAAAACAAGGAGATAAGTACAGATTTAATATCAATAATATTAATATACCGATGAATAACAAAGGTGTAATGGCTGATGTTAATATTCCGCCCGATGGTTCTTTAGGAAGATTTGCCGGACATGGATTTTTATATTCTGGAGGATTTTTCTTAAGCGGATATCACAATGACACTTTATTTGCAAATGCTGTAGCAACATCAACTTTGGAAACAGACTATGTTCCGGGTACAGTTGCCTCAGGCCCAAACGATCCTAGAGCACAATTATATAAAGTAGATGTTCAAGATGTACCTTTCGGACAAAGCTGGCAGGATTGGAAGGATGCTGTTGATCTTGGTGCTGATTTTTATGACGGCGACGGTGATGGTCAGTATAATCCGGTTGATCTCAATAATAACGGTCAGTGGGATCCAAATGAAGACAAACCTAGTAATTTGGGGTGATCAAACTGTTTGGTGTGTGTATAATGACGGACTTCCCGCCGATCAAAGAAGATGGAATCAATCAGGACCGTTAGGAATTGAAATAAGACAGACTTTATTTGCTTTTGCACAAAGCGGAATTGAAGGTAATTTTATAATTATTAAATACAAAATAAGAAATACCGGATTGGTAGCCTCGAGCTTAGATTCTGTTTATTTTGGTGTTTGGACTGATCCGGATATTGGTGATGCATGGGATGATATGGTTGGAAGTGATGTTTCACTACAGTCCCAATTTACTTATAATAATGGTCCCGATGATACTTATGGAAATAATCCTCCAGCTTTTTTCACTCCGATATTATCTTCTACAGGTAAAATACAAATTTCATCATCGTGTTCTTTAATAGGCGGAGATCCTTTATTAGATGGATCCAAGTAATATTACTGATGCAAGAAATTATATGCTTGGATTATTAAGAGATGGAAGTGAAATTGATCCATGCAACTGGGCTTATAGCGAATAAGAGGCAATGTAGATTGCGATACTTTAAATAGTAGAATTTGGTACTCCGGAGATCCGGTTACAAATATAGGATGGATATTTAATGCACCCTCAGATGTTCGTAACATAGTTAGTATAGGTCCATTCACATTAACACAAAATTCAGATTATGAAATTGTTACAGCTTATGCAGTTGGGCAAGGTTCTGATGCTTTATCTTCTATTACTGTAGGGCGTGATATTGTTAATTACATTAAAAACAATGTTGTTGTTACAGATGTTAAAAACCAAAAAGATCAAGTTGTAAACTCATTTAATTTACAACAGAATTTTCCCAATCCGTTCAATCCTTCAACTAGCATTAAATTTTCTTTGCAGAAATCCGGTATTATTACTCTAAAAGTTTTCGATGTTCTTGGACGTGAAGTTAAAACTTTATTTGAAGGTTATAAAAATGCTGGTGAACATCAAATTAATTTTAATGCTAAAAGTTTAGCAAGCGGTATTTATTATTATCAGCTTATTCAAAATAATAACATTCAAACTAAAAAAATGATGTTAATCAAATAAGTGAGGTTAATATGATTTCCAAATATAAAATGTTTACAACTTTTGTTATTTCAATATTATTTTTATTATCACTCAAAGCTTTTCCCCAAAAACAAGGTGATACATACAGATTAAACATAAATAATATTAATATACCTATGAATAACAAAGGTGTAATGGCCGATGTTAATATTCCGCCCGATGGTTCTTTAGGAAGATTTGCCGGACACGGATTTATATACTCTGGTGGATTTTTCTTAAGTGGATATCACAATGACACTTTATTTGCAAATGCTGTAGCAACATCAACTTTGGAAACAGACTATGTTCCGGGTACAGTTGCCTCAGGCCCAAACGATCCTAGAGCACAATTATATAGAGTAGATGTTCAAGATGTACCTTTCGGACAAAGCTGGCAGGATTGGAAGGATGCTGTTGATCTTGGTGCTGATTTTTATGACGGCGACGGTGACGGTCAGTATAATCCGGTTGATCTCAATAATAACGGTCAGTGGGATCCAAATGAAGACAAACCAGTAATTTGGGGTGATCAAACTATCTGGTGTGTGTATAATGACGGAGTTCCTGCAGATCAAAGAAGATGGGATCAATCAGAACCTTTAGGAATTGAAATTAGACAAACTGTATTTGCATTTGCACAAAGCGGAATTGATGGTAATTTCATAATTATTAAATACAAGATAAGAAATACGGGATTGGTCGCTTCAACTTTAGATTCTGTATATTTTGGTGTTTGGACTGATCCGGATATTGGTGATCCTGAGGATGATAAAGGCGGCAGCGATATTCAATTAAACTCACAGTTTTCATACAATGACGGACCTGATTTTGAATACGGCAATAATCCGCCTGCTTTCTTCACACCATTGCTATCATAATCCGGATAATATAAATATGACTTCCGCAGTAACAATGATTAATGCCGATCCAAACATTGGCGATGCACATAATGTTTTAGAAGCAAGAAATTATATGCTGGGATTAATGAAAAATGGAAATGTAGTCGATCCATGCAGTTTTCCGTATGGAGTTGTTAATGGCAACGTAGACTGCGATACTTTAAACAACCGGATTTGGTTTTCCGGCGATCCTGTTTCTGATGAAGGATGGATATTCAATAGTGGATTTAATATTTTTAATTTAGTTAGCTTCGGTCCATTCACATTAACACAAAATTCAGATTATGAAATTGTTACAGCTTATGCAGTCGGACAAGGCTCTGATGCTTTATCCTCTGTAACTGCCGGGCGTGATATTGTTAATTACATTAAAAACAATGTTGTTGTTACAGATGTTAAAAAACAAAGAGATCAAATTGTAAACACATTTAAATTACAACAGAACTATCCTAATCCATTTAATCCTTCGACTGATATTAGGTTTTCATTACAGAGATCCGGTAACATTACTTTAAAAGTTTTTGATGTTTTAGGACGCGAAGTTAGAACTTTGATTAATGGTTACAAAAATGCAGGTCAACATCAAGTTATATTCAATGCTGAAAATTTAGCCAGCGGAATTTATTATTATCAGCTGATTCAGAACAATAACATTAAAACTAAAAAAATGATGCTGTTGAAATAATTTTCTATTTTATTATTAAATGAGGTGAGAAATCACCTCATTTTTATTTTAAATAATCCCACTTAATTAAAGTTCAGTAAAACTTATTTTCTGCTTTCCTTTCCTATTTACAAAAACAATTTTAAATTAGAGCTAATTCTTCTTGCTCTTTTTTAAACAGGGGTAATTATAACAAATATTAGAATAATATGAGAATAATTATAGCCGGTGTCGGAGATGTAGGACTGCATCTTGCAAAACAGCTTTCTTATGAATCGCATGATATAATTGCTATTGATGTCGATCAGCAAAAGTTATCATATACGGATTCAATTTCCGATATTCTTACAATTAGCGGATCTTCAACTTCTTTAAAAATTCTGGAAGAAGCTCAAGTGAATAAAGCCGATTTATTTGTTGCAGTTACTTCCTCCGAGGAAGTCAACATAACATCTTCAATATTGGCAAAAAAGCTAGGCGCAAAAAAAACTATTGCTAGAATTTCAAATGCCGAGTATTTAGATCCCAAAAACAAAATTAATTTTAATGAACTAGGAATAGATTTTATGATCTATCCTGAAGAGTTGGCTGCTTTGGAAACTGTTAGGTTGATTCTGAGAACTGCCGCAACAGATGTGTTAGAATTTGAAAAAGGAAAACTTTCCGTTCTTGGTTTAAAGCTGGATAAAAATGCGCCAGTTATAAATAAAAAAATTGTAGATATAGCCAGGGAGTATCAAAGTACAGATTACAGAATAGTTGCGATATACAGAAACTTCAAAACTATTATTCCTTCAGGTAATGATATTTTTCTTCCGAATGATCAGATATTTGTAATTACAACTCCCGGAGGAATGGAGACAATATTAAAACTGTCAGGCAAAGTAAATTTAAAATTTGAAAATATTATGATATTGGGCGGAAGTAAAATAGGCAGACGCGTTGCAAAGCTTCTTGAAAATAGCATGAAAATAAAACTTATTGAGTCAAACGAAGAAAAAAGTTTTGAACTTGCTGATTTATTAGAAAATACTTTGGTAATCAGAGGCGACGGAAGAGATATCGATTTACTTGCTCAAGAAGGCATTATAGATATGGATGCATTTATTGCAGTAACTGAAGATGCAGAAACAAATATCATTTCGTGCTTAATGGCAAAACATCTCGGTGTAAAAAAAGCAATTGCGCTTGTTGATAAAGCAGATTATATACCATTAACACAAACCATAGGATTGGATTCCTTAATAAATAAGAAAATAATTGCCGCAAATAATATAACCAGATTTATTAAAAAAGGTGAGGTTATAGAACTTGTCTCGTTGGAAGGTATTGATGCAGAAGTACTTGAGTTTATTGCTAAACCGGATTCAAAAGTCACCAAGAAAAAAGTTAAAGAATTACATTTTCCCAAAGATGCTATTATAGGCGGAGTAATAAGAAATGATGTAAGTTTTATTATTGTAGGAGATTCTCAAATAAATGAAAACGACAAGGTTGTAGTTTTTTCACTTCCGGATGCTGTAAAAAAAATTGAATCCTTCTTTCAATCATAGAATTTATAAATTAAATGAACAAGACAATAAAAACGAATAATTTTATAAGATAATATTTCTTAATGAATTACAGAATAATTTTTAATATCGTCGGATATCTTTTATTATTGACCGGACTCTTCATGTTTTCCGGTGTTATTGTTTCATTTATTTATAACGAAAATGATTTTTATCCTCTGTTAATTTCTTCTATCGGCACATCTCTGATTGGAAGCGCTGTTTGGTATTTCACTAAAAAAAAATCCAACAAAGAACTTGGTAAAAGAGAGGGTTATATAATTGTAACTTTGGGCTGGATTGCAATGTCCTTATTCGGTTCTATTCCATTTGTTATTCACGGTTCAATTCCAAACTATACAAATGCATTTTTCGAAACAATTTCCGGATTTACAACAACCGGTGCTTCCATATTAAATGAAATTGAAAAACTTCCTCATGGTCTGCTATTCTGGAGAAGTTTAACTCAATGGCTTGGAGGAATGGGAATAATAGTCCTTTCAATTGCTATTCTGCCTTTATTAGGAATTGGAGGAATGCAGTTGTTTATTGCAGAAGTTCCAGGTCCGACAAAAGATAAAATTCATCCGAGAGTAAAAGAAACCGCAAAACGTTTGTGGGGAATTTATTTTCTGCTAACTGTTGCAGAAACTATATTGTTAACATTTGGAGGAATGAGTTTATTCGATGCAATAAATCATTCTTTTACAACAATGGCAACCGGAGGATTTTCAACAAAAACTGCAAGTATTGCATATTATAATTCTCCTTTTATTCATTATGTTATAATTATTTTTATGTTTTTTGCAGGCACAAATTTTACTTTACACTATTATGCGATTCACGGGAAATTTAATGTTATTAAAAAAAATAATGAATTTAGATTCTATTTCTTTTCAATTTTAATTTTTGCTTTAATAATTACCGTTATTCATTTGCCGCATGATCTTTTTGATTTTGAAGAATCAATTAGACAGTCGTTATTTCACGTAACTTCTTTAGTAACAACAACCGGATATGTAACATCGGATTACGAAAATTGGGCACCCTTTTCCAGAATGCTTTTCTTTGCATTATTATTTTTCGGAGGATGTGCCGGTTCAACAGGAGGCGGAATAAAAAGTATTAGACATCTTTTACTTTATAAAAACAGTTTACTTGAATTAAAACGACTTGTTCATCCAAGAGCAATCATTCCAGTTCGAATTAATGGAAAAGCTATTAATCCGGAAATAATTTCTAATGTTCAGGCATTTTTTATTTTTTACATTTTAATTTTTGTCTTAGGCAGTATTTTATTATCTATACTTGGAATGGATTTTATAACTTCTGCGGGAGCTGTTGCCACATGCCTGGGAAATGTTGGTCCTGGAATTGGTACTGTTGGACCGGTTAACAATTTTTCACATTTACCTGATACAGTTAAATGGATTCTAAGTTTTCTAATGCTTCTCGGAAGATTGGAATTATTTACCGTTCTTATTATTTTTTCACCTTCATTTTGGCGAAAATAACTTTTATTTGCTGCAGATTTCGCTTATTATTCAATAAAACCAACGTTCGTTTTGGTACAGAAAATGACCTTAAAAACCTGTATATTAGTTAAAAATCGAAATATTATATGACCGGAAAAGAATTATTAAAAAAATATAATGATCCTAAAAATTTCTTTAATAGAGATTTAAGCTGGGTTGAGTTTAACAGAAGAGTTCTAGAGGAAGCGCTGAATCCCGAATTACCTTTGCTGGAAAAAATAAAATTCGTCTCAATCTTTCATTCTAATTTAGATGAATTTTATATGATAAGAATTTCAGGTCTCAAAGAGCAAATTGCCGCAAATATTTTAGAACCTTCCATCGACGGATTGACACCGAGAGAACAATTGGTTAAAATTGAAAAAGCTCTCCAGCCTATGTTAAAAAAGGTAATGAATCTTTGGCTGAAGGATATCGTTCCCTCCTTAAAGAAACAGGGAATTGAAATTATAGATTATGATCAGATTTCAGAAAAAGAGAGAAATATCCTAACAGAATATTTTAAAAAAGAAATTTATCCCGTTCTTACTCCTTTAGCTTTCGATCCCGGAAGACCATTTCCATATATTTCTAACTTAAGTTTAAGCTTAGCAATTCTTGTAAAAAAACCAAACGGCGAAAATCATTTTGCTAGAGTAAAAGTTCCAAGCATTCTACCGAGATTAATGCAGATTGATAAAATATTAGAGCCGAATAAAAAAGTACATGTAAATGGAAAATATAATGCTAAGTTTATATGGCTGGGTGACTTGATAACTGCAAACCTTGGATTACTATTTCCGGGTATGGAAGTAATTGAAGCTCATAGATTTAGAATTACAAGAGATACAGATATAGAACTGCAAGAAGACGAAGCTGATGACTTATTAAGTGTTATTGAAGAAAATATTAGACAAAGAAGATTTGGAAATGTTGTCCGCTTGGAAGTTTCGACAAATACGCCTGATTTCATGATTGAGACATTAATTGAAAATCTTTTAATTAACAAAGAAGATGTTCATATTATTGACGGCCCTTTAGGTCTAGCAGATATAATGACTTTGTATGATTTACCTCTGCATCAATTAAAATCAAAACCTTACTATCCTGTTATTCCAAAAGAATTCGAAGAAGAAGATGATATTTTCAGTATTATAAAACAAAGAGATATTCTACTGCATCATCCTTACCACTCTTTTACACCGGTGATAGACTTTATTAAACAAGCAGCTAAAGATCCCGATGTGCTTGCGATAAAACAAACGCTTTACAGAATCGGTTCGGATTCCCCAATAATTAAATATCTTAAAGAAGCAGCTGAACGCGGGAAACAAGTTGCGGTTTTAGTTGAATTAAAAGCAAGGTTTGATGAAGAAAATAATATCTTCTGGGCCCGCGAACTTGAAAAGGTTGGAATCCATGTAGTTTACGGCCTGGTTGGATTAAAAACGCATGCAAAAATGACTTTAGTTGTAAGAAAAGAACTCGATGGTGTGAAAAGATATGTTCATCTTGCAACCGGCAATTATAATGTTTCTACAGCAAAACTTTATACTGATTTAGGTTTATTTACTGATGATCCGGATATTTGCACGGATATTTCCGACGTATTTAATTATTTGACTGGTTATTCAAAACAAAAAGAATTTAAAAAACTCTTTGTTGCACCTATTAATTTAAGAGAAAAGTTTCTTTCTTTAATCCTTCGTGAAATTGAACACGCAAAAGCCGGAAAAGAAGCTAAACTTATTTTTAAGTTGAACTCTTTAGTTGATCCTGTTATTATAAGTGCATTATACGAAGCATCTAATACAGGTGTAAAAATTGAATTAATTAGCCGTGGAATTTGCTGTTTAGTTCCGGGTATACCAAAACTTAGCGAAAATATTAAAGTTTTTAGTATTGTCGGCAGATTTCTTGAACACAGCAGGATTTATTATTTCTATAACAATGGAAATGAAGAAGTTTATTTAAGCAGCGCTGATATTATGCAGAGAAATTTAGACAGAAGAGTGGAAATTGCTTTCCCGGTTGAAGATGAAAAAATTAAAGAAGAATTAATTAATTCGATTTTAAAAGTTTGTTTGAAGGATAATGTAAAGGCCCGATACTTAAAGCCCGATATGAATTATGAATTTTTAGAAAAGAAAGACGGAACAAAAGAGATAGATTCGCAGGAATGGCTAATGAATCATACAGTGAAACTAAGCAATAAAAGCACCAAGGCTAAAATTAAGATTTAAATATCTAACTGGAAAGCTTATTTATTAAATTCATATTACAAATTAATTTTTATAATTTTGATGAATAAATTGAAATAAAAAGGATGTTTGAAATGATTGATATAACAAAAAGCGACATTATTAATTCATTGAAGAAAATTGATGAAAAAGATTTAAAGAAGGATTTGATAAACCTTAATTCGATTAAAAATTTTGAATTAGATAAGAAAAATTTAAAATTAGAATTATTTTTATCAATTCCTGAAAATGAAATAAATGAAAGCTTAAAACAGAAAATAAGTAATTTATTGAAATCAGATTTTAAAGAAATTAAAAATGTTGATTTAACAATTCATTCTAAAATTGCTGCTCCTAAAGATCCTAAAAAAGAGTCCCTATTGCCGGGAGTTAAAAATACTATTGCTGTTGCCAGCGGTAAAGGAGGAGTTGGTAAATCAACTGTTGCTGTAAACCTTGCGGTTGCTCTTGCAAAAGACGGAGCAAAAGTCGGATTAATTGATGCAGATATTTACGGTCCAAGTATTCCTTTAATGCTCGGAATAACAGGTAAACCTCAAGTCTATCAAAATCAAAAAACAATGAAAATTATTCCTTTGGAAAGTCATGGTATTAAATTAATTTCCATTGGTGTTTTTGTTGATGATAATGCACCTGTTATTTGGCGCGGACCTATGGCAAGCGGTGCTGTTAAACAATTTCTTTCCGATGTTGACTGGGGCGAATTAGATTATTTAATTTTTGATATGCCTCCGGGAACAGGTGATATTCAATTAACTTTAGTACAAACTGTTCCGTTAACGGGAGGAGTCATCGTTACAACACCTCAAGAAGTTTCTCTAATAGATGCAAGGAAAGCCGTAAAAATGTTTGCAAGAGTAAACGTTCCTATTTTAGGAATTGTTGAAAATATGAGTTATTTCATAGCTCCTGATACCGGTAAAAAATATGATATATTTGGAATTGGCGGTGGTTCAAAAATGGCCGAAGAATCTAATGTACCTTTCTTAGGCGGTATTCCAATTGATCCGCGGATAAGAATGGGCGGAGACAGCGGAGTTCCGATTGTTTATGATATGCCCGATTCCGAAAATGCTAAAATTATTACAGAAATTTCTAAAAATCTTGCACAGCAAATACATGTAAGGAACTTAACCGGCGGATCTAAAGTTGAAATTTTACTGGATGATGATGAATAAAATATTCATACTTATATTGGAATAGAATTCTATTAAAAATGAAAGATGAAATATTAAAAGCAATAGATTCAATTAGACCCTTTCTCCAAGCAGATAGCGGCGACTTGGAATTAGTTGATATTTCCGAGGACGGAATAGTTACAGTTAAACTAACAGGTGCATGCAGCGAATGCCCGATGTCTATTATGACATTGCGAGCCGGTATTGAAAGATCTTTAATGCGCCAGGTTCCGGGAATAAGAAGAGTAGAGTCAGTTAACTAAATTTTGTAATAATTTATAATCAATTAAAATAAATTTATGACAGATGCTGCCATAAAAAAAGTAGGACGAGTTTTAGTTTGGACTTTAGCTTCAATTCTCCTGCTTTATATAGTTTACTATTTATCCAATATTATTTTACTTGTTATCATTTCTCTTTTACTTGCATTCATATTTGAACCTTTTGTAAGATTTTTAGAAAAAGAAGGATTCAATAGATTATCTGCCACTTTATCAGTATTAATTTTAGTTGGATTTTTAATCTATCTTGCTTTTTCATTTTTTATACCTCGTTTTGCTTTCCAGATGAATCAGTTGATAGCAACATTGCAGGAATATTCACTGCATGATCAGCTAACAAAAATTGAACAAAGCATTCATAAATTCCTCCCAATTTTTAATCCGGGCGATTTGTCAAACAGAATTGAAGAGTTTATTTCTTCTTCTATTCTTAATTCATTTGATCAAATTGCAACTTTAGTTTCAAGCATAGTTTCTATTGCCGCAATATTAATAATTGTTCCTTTTATAACATTCTTTATTCTAAAAGATAGAAAAAGAATTGTGTTGGCTTTAGTACATACAATGCCGAATAAATATTTTGAAATTAGCTACTGGATTATAAAAAAAGTCGGTATACAGCTTGGCAGATTTGTCCGCGGCTGGATTTATGATGCATCTTTTGTGGGAATTTCATTAGGCTTAGGATTTTTTGCAATTGGAATAGAAAATGCTCTTCCGCTTGGTTTGATTTCCGGACTCGGGCATTTAGTCCCTTACTTTGGTCCAATCATCGGCGGTATTCCGGCAATAATTATTTCTATAATTCAGTATGGAGATCTTTCACATGTTCCCTGGATTATTTTTTTAATATTATGTGTGTATGCTTTAGATAATGGTTTTGTACAGCCTTATGTTTTTGCAAAAAGCGTAGATATGCATCCGATTGCAATCATATTATTAATTCTTATCGGAAGTCAGGTTTTTGGTATAATCGGAATGCTGCTTGCAGTTCCTGCAGCATCGGTTATAAGAACGGCTATTAAAGAAATATATTTTGCATTGAAAAATTATAAAATTGCAAAGCTCTAGTTTTTTAACTTCTCCATTAATTTTTCGATCACATTCACACTATTTATTCCATCCGCCTCTGCGCTGAAGTTTGTAATTATTCTATGACGCATTACGGGAACCATTGCAAAATTTATGTCATCAATATTAGGAGTAAATCTTCCCTGCATTACTGATCTGGTTTTTGCAGCTAATACCAAATATTGAGAGGCTCTCGGTCCAGCGCCCCAGCTTATCCAATCTTTTATAAATTGTGGAGAGAGTTCATTTGAAGGTCTCGTCATATTTGCAGATTTTACAGCATATTGAATTACATTTTCAGCAACCGGAACTTTTCTTACTAAATCCTGAAAATTTATAATTTCTTCTGCAGAAACTACTTTATTTAATTTAGGAATATATTCACTTGTTGTAGTCTGAACAACTTGTATTTCTTCATTAAATGTTGGATAATCAAGCCAAAGGTTAAACATAAATCTGTCTAATTGAGCTTCCGGAAGCGGGTAAGTACCTTCTTGTTCAATTGGATTTTGTGTAGCCAGTACAAAAAATGGTTCTGTTAAGGTATAAGTTGTTCCGGCAGCGGTAACTTTATGTTCCTGCATTGCTTCCAGTAATGCTGCTTGAGTTTTAGGAGGCGTTCTATTTATTTCATCTGCTAAAACAACATTAGCAAAAACTGGTCCGGAAACAAATCTGAAATTTCTCTTTTTCGTGGCCGCATCTTCTTCAATTATTTCAGTGCCGGTAATATCACTCGGCATTAAATCGGGGGTAAACTGAATTCTGCTGAATTTAAGATCCATAACTTCAGCGAGAGTTTTAATTAATAAAGTTTTGGCAAGCCCGGGAACACCGACCAACAAACAATGTCCTTTCGATAAAAGAGAGATTAATAATTGGTCAATAATTTCATCCTGACCAATTATTACTTTGGCAATTTCTTTTTTTACTTGAACCATTTTTTCATTCAATTGTTCAACTAAAAGCACATCGTCTTTTGTTCCGATATTATTTTCCAAAATCTTCCCGGTTATTATTATATAAAGGATTAATTATGATTCAATTTTCCAATAAATTTTATTTTTAAGCGAAGCAATCCATTTATTATAAAGCTGTTGTTTTTTGTATTCAGTTGCCAATTTTTTCAGTTCGGTATAGTCTTTATCTAAATCAACTTGATGCTGAGGAATTCTTTCTTCGAGATAAACTATTTGGTATCCGTAACTTGAAGAAGAATATTCAATCCTTTTAGGAAAACTTATGTCGCCTTTTTTCATTTTAGATACAACATCAAGCATAGATTTATCTAATTGATTTAGGTAGAAAGTCCCTAAATCTCCGCCGAAGGCTTTTGTATCTTTATCTTCATCGTATTTCTTTGCAAAGTTGGCAAATGATCCGTCACCTTTAACGATGCTGTCTCTTACATCAGAGAGAAATTCTATTGTTCTTAGATCAGCATTTTGATCATTTTTTATTTTGATTAAAATATGACGACAATGTATTGATTCACCTCTTCGTTCTATAAGCTGAATAATATGAAAACCCACAGGTGATTCAACAACATCACTGATTTCACCGGGTTTTAAAGCAAATGCAGCAGCTTCAAATTCAGGATAAAAAACACCGCGTTTCACAAATCCTAAATCTCCGCCTTGAGAAGCGCTTCCGGGATCATCCGAATATTTTTTTGCCATTTCAGCAAAATCAGCACCGTGTTTTATAGAATCTAAAATAGCTTCGGCGATTTTTCTATATTTTTCTTTTACTTCAGGTGAAGCTTGAGGATTTCTAAATATATGAGCAATTTTTACTTTTTCGGGAATAACACCTAAACTGTCTTTATATGTATTAAAAAAGTCTTCAACATCTCTTCTGGTAGCTTCAACATCACCAAATTTTTTATCCTGAAGCTTTTGAATCATTATTTGTTTTCTAACTTCATCCTGCAGTTCTCTTCGAATTTTTTCAATACTCATTCCGTAAATTTGTTCAATTTTCTCAACTGAACCATACTGCTGTTTAAAGACTTGAATCTGATAATCTATCCTTTGTTTCACTTCATCATCGGTTACATTAATTGAATCCAAATTGGCCTGTGCATATACAAGTTTTTCTTCTATCATTCCGTTTAAAACCTGCTGTCTTAAACCAGGAGTATTCGGATCAACATTTCTTGAACCGGCATACATTTCTGTTTTAAAATCTAATTCACTTTTAAGGATAATTTCATTTCCAACAACAGCTACTATTTTATCCAGTACTTTTTGAGGAAATACAGAAACAGAAAATAGCAATAAAAATAAAAACAGTTTAACTTTCATTTCTCACCTAATTTTTAACCTCTATATCATATTTTGTGTATAAATCTTTAATATAATCGTTCAGCATATCTTTTTTCTTTTCTTCGTACAATCTTTTTTTAACAGTACCTTTTATAACATCTAAAGGAGGAATTGTTCCCTTTTCATATTTAGTTAATAATTGAACGACCGAATAATCATTATTATCATTTTGGATGACAATACTAACTTCGTTAGGGAGTAATTCACTTAAAATTCTGAGTAAATTCAAAGGACTAATATCAGTTTCATCAATTAAAGTTTTTGACTGGAGACCAATAATATTTTTATCTTCTTTGAATAAATTAACAGCTTCGGTCCAGTCTCCTGCCAATACAGCAGATCTGAATTGGACAGCATCATCTTCTGTGTTAAAATCAATTCTATTAATTAAAAATGAATTGTTGTGAAGCTTGAACTGCTCGCTGTTTTTTTCGTAATAATAATTTAATTCGGTTGTATCTATAACCGGGTTTTCTTTTTCAAAATATTTTCTAAGAAGTATTGAACCAGCTAATTCTTTTTGAGAATCTTCAACTAATTGCCGGTATTCTTTTTCGTTAGTAATTCCTTTTTTAAAGCTTCTTTATACAATACTTCCCTGTTTATCCAATCTCTAATTATTTCACTTTTATATTGTTTAATACCTTTCGAAGTGTCGGCTAAATTTAATAGTTCATCCTTAGTCAAATATGAATCATTTACTTTAGCGACATATTTTTTAGGAGGATTTTGCCTGCCGCAGCCAGTATAAATAACTGCGGCTAACAAAATTAAAAGATAAATATTAGTCTTTTTTAAATGCTTCTTCAAGTTTATCGTAATAAAGTTTTGGTTTATATATCTTATGTAAGCCTTCCAAATAATCATTTGCAAGTTTATTGCTTAAATACTCCTGATAAGCACCTGAAACTTCGGCTTTAGCTTCTTCAAATGATTTTATATGAGCCGGATCTTTTTTATTTAATTTTACAATTGCATATCCGCCTGGAACAGGAAATGGTTTTGAAAATCCTCCTTCGTTCAAACTATCGGCAATCTGGGCAGTTTTAGAATCTTTGACAACCAATAAACCATAATGGCCTGCTTTTTCTTTCATTCCAGGTTTTTCGGTATACAAAGTTGCAAGGGTATCAAAATTTTCGCCCTTCTGTAGAAGCGAATAATAATGATTAATTAAAGAATCATTTTTTGAGAATAATTCACTAACATCCACTCTGTCCGGCCATTGATATCTAGTTTTAGTGGTATCATAATAATCATGGAGTTTTGTGCTGTCAACTTTCAATTTACTCCATACCTCAGAATCTTGAAGCTTAAAGATATATATTCCATTTTTGTAATCATCCATTAAGCTTGCAAATTCTTTATTAGTTTTATCAAGATCTAGTGCAGCTGCATTTAAAACATCGTCTCCGCTGAATTTATTTACAGCTTGTTCTAATAATGCAGGAGTAATCATTTTATTTGCATAATCAGAATTGTTGGCCATTCTGTCCACAAATTTATCAGCCATAACACTATCTTTTGAATAAGTATACAAAACTTTATCATTTAATTTTGTAACTCCATTTAACGGCATTCCCAATCTTAAAGAATCCAAATTCTTCTTCATATAGTCAAAAGTATTTTGAACCAAGTTATAATTATATTGGTTCTTTAGACTGTCAATTAGATTATCATATTCCTTCTGATATCTGGTTTTTTGGAATATTTTTTTCAGTTCTTCTTTTTCTGCATCAAGAGGCGGATAATCCTGAATTCCTGTAAGTTTAATTATGTGGTAACCAAAAGGAGATTTTACAATTCCGGAAATATCGCCAACCTTTTTTAAATTAAAAGCAGCTTCATCAAATTCAGGGACCATTTGTCTTCTTGCAAAAAATCCAAGGTCTCCGCCTTTCTTTTTACTTCCAGGATCATCTGAATATTTTTCAGCAAGTTCAGCAAAGTTAGCACCATTTTGAAGTTTTTCCATAACAGAATCAATTTTTGCTTTAGCCGCTAAGCTGTCAATTTTTCCTTTACCGTTTGAAAAAGAAGCCAGAATATGGCTGACTCTTATTTTAGGAATTCTTTTTCTTTTTTCAGTTACTTTTATTATATGATATCCATAAGGAGATTTGACTACTTTGGGATAAACATGTCCCGGTGCTGTACTATAAACCGCATCCTCAAAAGCAGGAGGAACCTGTCCGGCAGTTATATAAAAAATATCTCCGCCTTTTGATTTACTGAATCTATCATCGGAATATTTTTTAGCCATTTCTTCAAAACTGGCTCCGTTTTTAATACTGTCAAGAACTGCATTAGCTCTTTTTAAAGCACCTGCATCTCCGCTGGAATCAGGACGAAACATAATATGACTTACCCTGAATTCCCATTTTCTTCTATTATATAATGAATCTATGCCGGGATCGACTAAATATTTTTCCAATATATAAGTAGCACCGACTTTTTCTTTATAATCATTTAATTCTTTAACAACTTCAGGATTTGTATCATATCCTCTTACGTAAGCATCCCTTAGTTTCATTTTGAATTTTACATATAGATCAAGAAAGTTCTTTAATTTATCAAGACTATCTTTTTTTGCTTCTTCAACACCGCCGGCATTTTTAGCATAAGCGTTTTCAAAATCATGCATGGTTATTTGACTGTTGTCGTACTCCGCAACAACAATATCCGCATGTTTAGGTGAGCAAGAACTTAATAGAAAAGTAAGAGTGAGCAAGAAAAGAGATGCAATGTAAAATCGCATGAAAGTGTTCTCCTTTTTATGACATAATTTAGCAAATTTAAGCGAGTATTTTACTTATAGACGCCTTGAAAATCAAGGTAATTTAGGAATATTAATTTGCCCCTTAGATAAAGAAAAGAGCATTCTTACGTTAATTCAATAAGAATGCTCTTTTATTAAATAATATTAATCAAATATTTACTTTGTTAAAGTAATTTTTATTACCTGCTGATAGCTTTCGGCTCTTAATTGTACAAAGTAAACACCGCTGCTTAAATTGTTTGCATTTAGAACAATATTGTTTAAACCTGCAGAAACTTCGCCATCTAAAAGAGTTTTTACTTTACTTCCAAGAATATTAAATAAAGTTATTTTTACTTTAGAAGGATGCGGAACAGAAAATTGAATTGTTGTAGATGGATTAAACGGATTTGGATAATTTTGGTATAAATGAAAATTTTCCGGTGCTTGAACTTCAACTTTTATTTCTTTACTCAGTTCAACATTTCCGTTTACATCAACTTGTTTAAGTCTATAATAATAAGTTCCAATACTTATATTTTTATCTGTGTATGAATATTCATGAGAATTAGTAGAAGTTCCATTTCCCTGTACAAAGCCAACTGTTTTATAACCCGAATTTTCAAATTTTCTCTGAATCTCGAATCCATAATTATTTGTTTCCGTTGCAGTTTGCCAATTTAATTCAACTTTGTTATCCAAATAATTTGCAGAAAACGAGGTTAATTCAACAGGAAGAGGATAATAATAAGCGGCGTCATAAGCATTCAAAATTCCCCAGCCCATTAAATTATTAGGGTTGCTTGCATTGGAAGCAGTATTTCTCATCGCTTCCCTAACCTGCATTGGTGTTAAACTAGGATTTACATTTAATATTAGCGCTGCGACTCCTGCGGCTAGGGGACAACTAAAAGAAGTTCCGGAGCTGTAAGTAAATCCAGTTGAAGAGTATGGACTGGCAACATAATCAAAATCTCCCATTGCCATAACATCGGGTTTAATTCTACCGTCAACCGTTGGCCCTACACTGCTGAAACCTGCTCTGGAACCATCACTTGAAACAGCTCCGATAGTTATAACACTATCACCATCGGCAGGCGCACCTAAAGTATTATGTGAAGAATTATAACCGTCATTGCCGGCTGAATTAACGACCACAATTCCAAGTCCAGCAGCAAGATCTGCAGCAATTGTAATTCTGGCAGTATTTCCATCCATATCCATCCAGGTATAGCTTGGGTATGGAGGATCATATACTAAATAATCTAAAGATGTAGTAGTAACATCAACACCTATGCTGTCTGCCCATTCCATTGCCGCAATCCAGTTATCCTCTTCAATCGGTGTTTCGCTATCTGTATTTTCTGTTTTAGTAAGAATGAAATTTGCGCCGAAAGCAGGCCCAATTAATTCTCCATTATCGAATCCGCCGATTGTTGATAATGTTTCGGTTCCGTGTGAACCATTTCCCATATCACCTTGATCTCCAACATTAGGATCATTATTTACAAAATCCCAAGTTGCAATAATATTCATTGAATCAAAACAAACATGAGCTAAATTATTAAAACCGGCATCCATAGAACAGATAGTAATTCCTTGAGCATGATAACCTAAATCGTGAAGTGCAGGGACATTTATTTGCTGCATTTGTGTTAATGAAGAACCGTAATTATAATTATAATCTGTTTTGTTTAATTGAGTTCTTTTTGTTCCAGGGGGCAATTGTTTATTATCATTTTCTCTTTGGAAAGTATAATCCTTTTTCAGCTTATAAACCATATCAACTTTTTTAACAGAATTCATATCTGCTAATTCTGTAATTTGGGATTTATTAATCCAGCCGCTAATTCCATTAAACCATCTTGAAACATGTTTTAGTTTAAATCCTTTAGCTATAGTTTCTTTTATATAGTCTTTATAAACAGGAAGATCAGTATATTTTAAAAGGTGATTCTGCGGAAGATATTTTGCTCTTCTGTTTAAAGATCTTTGACTTACAACTTCCTTAGGAGAATTGTAATAAGCATTTATATCGGGTCCCTTATCCTTAAAGAATACCCATACCAAAACTTGAGAATTATTTGGTACTGTTTCTAACTTCATCTGTAAGGCATCAGTCACCTTTTCCAATGGACTTTGTGCAAAAATAGAAATAGATGCCGTCAGTGCAATCAAAAGTAAAAGCTTCTTCATCAGTTGCCTCTATATTTATTTTAAAGTTTAATTATTTTGCTCTTGTACCGTTTTTAACCGAATTATTAACCGTTATGATTTCCAGTCCGTCTTCACCATTATCTACCGCAAGAAGCATACCTTGCGATTCTTGCCCCATTAATTTAGCAGGTTTCAAATTTGCAACAATGATAATTTTTTTACCAATTATTTCCTCAGGCTTATAGCTTTTTGCAATTCCTGCAATTATTTGGCGCTCTTCTTTATCTAATTTAACTTTTAATTTAAGTAATTTTTCACTCTTTTTTATATTTTCTGCAGAAATAATTTCACCAGTTTTTAGTTGCACTTTCATAAAATCATCATAAGAAATCAACTCGTTTTCGGTAATTTCTTCTGATTTATCATTTTCACCTAACTTTTCCATTTGTTTGTTGATAATTTCATCTTCTATTTTTTGAAATAAAATTTCCGGTTTATTAAGTTGATGACCTTCTTTCAAGTTTTCATTTGTACAATTATTCCAGATTGTTTTCTCTGCATTCAGCATTTTAAATAATTTATCCATAGAAAAAGGGACAACAGGATGAAATAATTCCGCCAATGTATAAATTGTATTTAAGCAGATGTTTAAAGTAGTTCCGCATTTTTCTTTATCTGTTTTTATTGATTTCCACGGTTCCGAATCATTAAAATATTTATTCCCTGCTCTGGCTAAATTCATTATTTCCAAAACACCGTCTTTAATTTTATAGCATTCAAATAAAGTAGAAATTTTTTCAGGATATTCCGAAACTCTTTCAATCATTTCTTTATCAATTGCTTCCAGTTTACTACGAGCAGGAACTTTACCGTCAAAATGTTTATGAACAAAAGTAAAAGTACGATTTATAAAATTTCCAAAAATATCTGCAAGTTCACTATTATTGCGTGCTTGGAATTCTTTCCAATAAAAATCAGTATCTCTATTTTCGGGTAAATTAGCTGCTAAAGTATATCTTAAAGGATCAGCAGGAAATAATTTTAAGAAATCAATAACATCAATTCCCCAGTTTCTGCTTTTCGAAAATTTCTTCCCTTCGAAATTTAAGAATTCGTTTGCCGGCACATTTTGAGGAAGAATATATTTTTCTCTATCTCCGTCGTTCCAGGCCATCAGCATTGAAGGAAATATTATACAATGGAAAACAACATTATCTTTTCCGATAAAAGCTATATACTTTGTATTTTCTCCCTGCCAGTATTCTTTCCACAGATCTTTTTTGCCAAGCTTTTCCGATAATTTTTTAGTAGCAGAAATGTAACCGAGTACTGCTTCAAACCAGACATAAATTACTTTTCCTTTAGCATCGTCAATTGGAACTGGAACTCCCCAATCTAAATCTCTTGTAACTGCCCTGTCCTGCAGACCGTCTTTAAACCAGCCTTTGCAGTAATTTAGAACATTATCTTTCCACCCGTAAGTTTTATTCATAACATCAATATATTCTTCAAGTCTTTTTTGATAATTGCCTAAAGGGAAATACCAATGGGTTGTTTCTTTAAGCACCGGTGTTTCACCCGAGATTTTACTTTTGGGTTTCATTAATTCACTTGGCTCATACAAACTACCGCAGTTTTCGCATTCATCACTTCTTGCTTCTTCGTAACCGCAAACCGGACAAGTTCCTTCAACATATCTGTCCGGAAGGAACATCTTAACTTTTTCATCAAAAAACTGGCTCGTCTTTTTTTCCTTCAGCAAGCCTCTGTTGTAAAATTCAAGAAAAAATTCTTTTGAAGTTTCATAGTGTTCGGGAAGAGTTGTCCTCGAATAAATATCGAAACTCATCCCGAATTTTTCAAAAGCATCTTTATTTATTTTATGATATCTGTCGACTATAACTTTTGGACTTACACCTTCCTTATCGGCACTAATTGTAATAGGAACTCCGTGCTCATCAGAACCGCAAATAAAAATAATATCGTCTTCTTTTAATCTTTTAAATCTTACATAAATATCCGCCGGTAAATACGCACCGCTCAAATGCCCAAGATGAATTGGTCCGTTTGCATAAGGAAGAGCGGCAGTAACAATTATCTTTTCTTTTTCCAAATTAAAACCAAAGAATATTAATTAATAGCTTTTAATATAAGCATTTTTTCATTTCTAAATAATTTCTATCGTCATATCGATAATATTATCAGCATATTTTCTATAAAATGTAAAAAAATTAAATTTACTTTTGCGATGAATTAAGGTATTTTTGAATATTGAAATTTGTTCATTGTACAAGGGGTTTGTTGATAGAGTAAAATTAAAGTTTTACAAATCCCGCTTAAAAAAGGAGAAATAAAATTGAAAAATTCTAAAAAATTCGATATGGATACAAAATGTGTTCATTCAGGCATTGGTGAATATGAATACGGGGCAGTTGTTCCTCCAATTTATCAAACATCAACTTTTAAATTTGAATCAGCGCAGCACGGAGCGGCCTTATTTTCCGGAAGCGAAAAAGGATATATTTATACAAGGATGCTGAATCCAACAGTAGAAGCACTTGAAAATTGCATTGCAGATTTGGAAGGCGGACATAAAGCACTTGGCTGCGGAAGCGGAATGGCAGCAGTTCATACTGTTTTTGCAAGTTTACTCAGTACCGGTGACCATATAATTTGCTCAACATCTGTTTACGGTCCAACAATTACTCTTCTTAATACAATCATGAAAAAGTTTGGAGTTGAAGCAACTTTCGTTGATACTTCTGATCTTAACAAGATTAAAGAAGCAATAAAACAAAATACAAAAGTTATCTATATTGAAACACCAGGCAATCCTACTTTATCAGTAACCGATATTGAAGGTACGTCAAAAATTGCAAAAGATAAAAATATTAAAGTAGTTGTTGATAATACTTTTATGAGTCCGGCATTGCAAAATCCTCTTAAACTTGGTGCCGATGTTGTGCTTCATAGTTTAACTAAATTTTTAAATGGTCATGCTGATGTTGTCGGCGGAGTTGTTGTAGTTAAAGATGAAGAAACATATCAGCAATTCAGAAAAGTTCTAAATCAAACCGGCGGTGTAATAGATCCTTTTAATTCTTTCTTAGTTCATAGAGGTATTAAGACTCTTGCAATAAGAATGGAAAAACACTGCAGCAGTTCTCAAGTTATAGCAGAATATTTGGAAAAACATCCATTAATTAAATGGGTTAGTTTTCCGGGATTAAAAAGCCATCCGCAGTATGAACTTGCTAAAAAACAGCAGAAAGGACCTGGCGGAATGATAACATTTGAACTTGACGGCGGAATTGAAGCCGGACGAGTTATGATGAATTCCGTTAAACTTTGCCAGCTTGCAGTAAGTTTAGGCGGAGTTGAGTCCTTAATTCAGCACCCTGCAAGTATGACTCATTTTTCTATGGGAAAAGAAGCAAGAGAAGCTGCAGGAATTTCAGACGGATTAATAAGACTTTCCGTCGGAATTGAAAATGTAAATGATATAATTGCAGATCTTGAAGAAGCACTTGAAGAAGTTAAAAAACTTCAGGTTGCACATACTAATTAAAATTCTAAATAAATAGGGGAAAAGAAATTTGTCTTTTCCCTTATTTACCGATTATTACCCCATACTCACCGATTATTACTACAAAGAATAGTTTATCCCTTTTATTTTTAGACCGGTAATTTAATTACACAAAGGAATATCAAAATGATTGAAAATAAAACAAGAAAAAGCTCCTCTTCCAGGAATTTATTAGGCGTTCTTCTAGTACTGATTGGAGGAATAGTATTACTAAATAATTTAGACTTAATTGATTTTTCAATTTCTCATGTAATCTTTTCAGGTCCAATGATTTTAATTGTTCTGGGAATTATATTTTTAATTAATTCACGGAATAAATTTGTCGGTACTCTGCTATTAATTTTGGGCATTATTTTTCTCGTCCCAAGAATTTTTCCTTGGATTCATTTTAACTTCAGTATAATCTTTCCGATTATCATTATTGCTTTGGGCCTTTATGTTTTATTCAGAAGGAACAGATTAAGTTCAGATTCATCAGATTGGCTACACCACAAAAAAGGAGAAAAAATTGAAATGGATTTTTTGAATGAAGTTGCTGTTTTCGGCGGCGGTGAAAAAATTATTAATTCCGACAACTTTAAGGGCGGAAATATTACAGCGATATTTGGAGGGTCGGAAATAGATCTTACTAATTGTAAATTGGCACCGGGACAGAATGTTATTGACATAATTGCTGTGTTCGGCGGGACAACACTTATAGTACCGAAAGAATGGAATGTCGTTGTAGATGTTTTACCTATATTCGGCGGATTTTCTACAAAAGGGAAAAGATTTCCAACTCCTGAAACTGAAATGGAAAAAACTTTAATTATTAAAGGAACCGTAATATTCGGCGGCGGCGAAATAAAATCTTTTTAATGCTTTATGAGCAAGTAATCCTTTATTAAAAGAAATAAAAAATTTTTATATATACCTGGTTTTCTGGCTGGTTATTATTATAATTTATGTGTTGCTGATAAGTATTAACACTACTTTAAATTTTGATATTATTTTAGCAGATGGAATAATTTTTAACGGATTGCTTGCCGGTTTTTGTTTAAGCTATTGGTATTCAATTCGATATAATCCATTTCGATAGCAAAAATATATTAAAAACTTTAGCTAAACATTTAATCGGCGGAATATTTATAACTGCCGTTTGGCTTTTACTTGGTTATTATATAATTAAATCTGTTTTTAAGATCACCGGTAAGTTATAACATACTTTTCTTTAATACACTTGCCTGGAGATTTTTGATTGGAATTCTTTTTTATTTTTTAACAATTACATTTTATTATGTTGTTGTTTATTATACCGATCTTCAAGAAAGAACTTCAAGAGAAGCAGAATTAAGAAACCTTGTTACTCAAGCAGAGTTAAAGTCTTTAAAATTTCAAATCAATCCTCATTTTATTTTTAATAGTTTGAATTCGATGAGTTCGTTGACAATCATTGATCCTGATAAATCCAGAAGCATGATTCTAAAACTTGCGGATTTTTTAAGATATTCACTTGCAAACAGTGAAAAGCAAATGAATATGCTGAGCGAAGAATTAAAAAATATCAACTTATATTTAGACATTGAAAAGATAAGATTTGAAGATAAATTTGAATATATTGAAAATGTTGAAAAAGAATGTTTAGAAGTTCAAGTTCCGAACCTTATTTTACAGCCGTTATTTGAAAATGCAATTAAACATGCTGTGTATGAAACATTAGGAAAAGTTACTTTAAAATTGAATGCGGCAATTGAAAAAGATTTCCTTCATATAATTTTAGAAAATAATTTTGACCCGGATTCATCAAGTAAAAAAGGAACTGGAATCGGTTTGAAAAATATTGAGAACCGTTTAGAACTAATTTATAATCAAAAAAATCTTATAAAATTTGTAAAAGAAGAAAATCAATTTAAAGTTGAACTTTATATTCCTGCTTAAAAAGAATTATATTCCAGAAAAGAAATTTAATCATTAGAATGTCCGGCAAAAAAATAAAAGCAATAATTATTGATGACGAAAAACTCGCAAGAGATATCGTAAAAAAATATCTTTCATCAAATTCAGATATTGAAATAATATCCGAGTGTTCGAACGGATTTGAAGCTGTAAAAGAGATTAATGATAAATCTCCCGATCTTATTTTTCTCGATATACAAATGCCGAAAATATCCGGTTTCGAAATGCTGGAACTATTAGAAAATCCGCCTGCGATTATTTTTACAACTGCTTTCGATCAATATGCAATAAAAGCATTTGAATTAAATGCTATAGATTATTTATTGAAACCTTTTTCATTAGAAAGATTTAATGAAGCAGTTCAAAAAGCGTTGGATAGAATTCAGGATAAAAACTTTAGCAAAAAAAGTTGCTGAGGATATTCAAAAACATAACGAACAGAACATTGAATATCTGGAAAGAATTGTTGTAAAAGACAGAAGCAATATTTTTGTTATTCCGGTCGATTCGGTCCAGTGGTTTGAAGCTCAGGATGATTATGTAATGATTCATTCAAATGAAGGGAATTATTTAAAACAGAAAACTATGAAATTTTTTGAAGATCACTTAAACCCGAATGATTTCATAAGAATACACAGGTCTTACATTGCTGCATTAAAAGAAATAAAAAAAATAGAATTGATGGAAAAAGAAACCTACAGAGTGATTTTAATTGATGATACTAAGTTATCAGTTAGCAAAAGCGGCTACAACAAATTAAAACAATTGTTTAAATAATTTATATTTTTATTTAATAAAATATTACAGCCTTATGCAAAAACATAAGGCTGTTTTTTTAATAGGCAGGGCTTAAAACTTCTGAGAATTTTATTCTGACTGTATCAGCAATAATTTTTGCAGCCTCAAAATAAGTAAACAAACTGGTATTTATAATCAAATGATAATGAAACAGTTCTTCAATATCTCTATAGAAAAATGATTTCACATAATTTCGTCTAGCTTTGTCTTCTCTTTTAATATACTCCAATGCTTGTTTATCATCAAAATTAAATATTTCTTTTATATGTTTAATTCTGTTTTCAATTGGAGCAATTAATCTGATGTGAAATGCATTTTTTAATTTTGCTGTAATAACTCCGGATCCGCGTCCTACTATTATAACGTTTCCCATTCTTGCAAGCTGCAAAATAGTTGCAGTTGTTTTTTGAACAATATTCCATTGTGAAGTTTTAACCCCTAAAAGATCCGCAACTATGGAATCCATATCGGAAAGTTTGTCCTCTGCCATATATTTTAAAACCATTTCCGGCAGGTTATGGTCCTGAATAACTCTTTCGATCAGGTTTTTATCGAAGTAAGTCCAATTGCAGGTACATTCATCTCCGTATTCATTCAAAATATCTGCGAGATACTGACCGATCTTATCGGCGCCCGCTCCAACTTGACGAGAAATTGTTATACATGGGCAGGGATTTTTCTTTTTGAAATAAGTTGATTCCTCGGAGGCTTTTGAATGAGCTTCGATGTAGAGTCTGCATTTTTCATAGGGACCGATGACTTTCATTATGCGCCCCTTCTTTTTATTGTTAATAAATGCAGGAAGTTGAAAATTGTCTATATATAATTTAAAATTTAGTAACTAAGTTTCAATATTATTGATAACAATAAGAAGAAATTAATTTCACACTTGATTTAGTTCTTCTTTTTCATGTGAAAGTTTAAACCAGCTTTTTATTGTTTCTAACTCTTTGCCGTTTGTTAAAATATTAAAAAATTCGTTTTTCGAAGATTCGTACCTGTAATCTGTTTGCCATTTATTAACATTTTTAACAATTTCATTTATTGCATTTGTTATTTGATAAATATCATCATTTGTCATTGTGGGATGAATAGATAACCTAACCCAGCCGGGTTTTTCAGATAAATCACCGTGATTAATTTTGTCGGTTATATGCTGTGAAGTTTCTTTATCAACGTGAAGCAAATAATGGCCGTAAGTTCCGGCGCATGAACAACCTCCTCTTACCTGAACTCCATATCGGTCATTCAACAATTTTACAATCAAATTATAATGAATATTATCTACATAAAACGAAATTGCTCCGAGTCTGTTTTCTATATTATCTGCAAGAATATGCAATCCTGGAATTTTTCTTAATTCAGTAAAAGCTATTTTTACTAACTCCTCTTCCCTCTCTCTCATTTGTGCAATTCCCATTTCTTCTTTCAGCTTAATGCAAAATGCAGCTTTAATTGTTTGAAGAAAAGCAGGAGTTCCGCCGTCTTCTCTTGCTTCAATATTATTAACAAATTTATGCTGTCCCCAGGGATTTGTCCAATCAACAGTACCGCCGCCGGGATTATCCGGAATTTTATTTTTATATAATTTGAGAATCGAAAATTAAAACACCTGAAGTTCCGGGTCCGCCGAGAAATTTGTGAGGAGAAAAGAAAATTGCATCCAGTTTTTTTAAAGGATCTTCAGGATGCATATCAATTTTTACATAAGGAGCAGAACACGCAAAATCAACAAAACAATAACCGCCGTGTTCATGCATTATTTTTGCTAATTCATAGTAATGGTGCTTCAATTCCTGTAACATTTGAGCAAGCAGTAAATGAACCTATTTTTAGTTCTCTGTCTTTATATTTTATAATTTGTTTTTTAAAGTCACCTATATCTACCAACCCTTCGCTATCCGGTGCTATAACAACAACATCCGCAATTGTTTCCAGCCATGATGTTTGATTTGAATGATGTTCCATGTGAGTTATAAAAACAACAGGCCTAAGGTTTTCAGGAATATTTAAATAATTTTTTAGTTGTTCAGGTAGTTTTAATCCCAAAATTCTCTGCCATTTATTTACCATTCCGGTCATACCGGAACCGGCAGTAATTATCATATCATCTTTGCCGGCATTGCAGTGTTCTTTTATTATTTTATGTGCTTCATGATATGCAAGAGTCATAGTTGTTCCGGTAACACTAGCTTCAGAATGAGTGTTTCCTACATAAGGACCGAAAGTTTCACACATTATCTTTTCAATCGGTTCATATAATCTTCCGCTGGCAATCCAATCAGCATAAATTAATTTTTGTCTGCCGTAAGGTGTTTCGAAAAACGTATCAAAACCGACTGTCTTTTTTCTGAACGGCTCAAAATGTTTTTCTAAATTTGTCATAATATCTCCTGCATACAATTCATTTAATTATAATAAAATATAATGATTTTAGTTGTGAATTACAGGTAAATTTTTGATGATTAATAGGTAATTTTTATGAAATTTTATAATTAAATACACTATTTGTTTTTATATTATAACATAAATAATAAAAATTATTTTTATGAAATATTTAATCGGAATTGAAGGCGGCGCGACAAAATCTACTTGTGTATTAGCGGATTTAAAAGGTAATCCTTTATTTAAATGCGAAGGCGGACCTACAAACTTTTTGGTTTATGGTGAAGAAAAAGTTTGCGAGAATCTATTCAAATTGATTGAAAAAAGTACAAAGAGTCAAAAATCAAATACTTCTAAAGTTAATTGCATTGTTCTTGGAACCGCCGGAGCGGGAAGAGAAAAAGATGCAAACGGATTTGAAGAATATTTTATTAAATACTGCAATAATATTGGAGTCGAAATTAATTCATTTAAAGTTTACAGCGACGCAAGGATTTCTTTGGAAGCTGCATTTGAAGGAAGAGAAGGCGGCATTATAATTTCCGGAACAGGCTCAATTATGATGAGCAAAGATAAAGACGGAAACATTTATAGAGTTGGGGGTTTCGGCAGATTAGTCGGAGATGAAGGCAGCGGATATTCTATCGGAAGAAAAGGATTAAAGGCTGTTTCAAAATTTTTTGACGGAAGAGGTGATACAACTTTAATCTCTAAATTAATTGCAAATCACCTTAAAATAACAAGTATAGATGAATTTATTGACAAACTTTATAAAGATAATTTAGATATTGCTTCGGTTGCTCAGCATGTTATTTATTCAGCAAAAAAAGGTGATGAAGTTTCCCTAAAAATAATAAATGAAGAAGTAAACGAATTACTGCTTCATATTAAAGCAATGCTTAAAAAGATGGAAACAACCGAACTTAATATAGTTCTTCTCGGTGGAATTTTATCAAAAGAAAATTATTTCACGGAAAAATTTAAAAAGAATATATCCGAAGAGTTTAAAGGAGTAAATATTAAAGAGCCTAAAGTCTCGCCTGTAATGGGAGCGGTTTTAATTGCAAAGAAAATAGCTCAAACAATAAAATAATTTTCCTCTTTTACATTCATTCATTATGAAAGAAAAAAAACAATTTAGAAACCCCTGGGCTTGGATACCAACCTTATATTTTGCAGAAGGCTTGCCGTATATAGTTGTTATGTCGGTTTCGGTTATAATGTACAAAAGTCTTGGAATTTCTAACACAGACATTGCTTTATATACAAGCTGGCTTTATTTACCCTGGGTTATTAAACCGCTTTGGAGCCCGATAGTCGATATACTAAAAACCAAACGCTATTGGATTGTTTTAATGCAGTTTTTTGTTGGGGTGGGTCTTGCAGGAGTTGCTTTAACAATCCCGGTTTCTAATTTCTTTCAATACACTTTAGCATTTTTCTGGCTTTTAGCATTTAGTTCTGCTACACATGATATTTCTGCAGATGGTTTTTACATGCTTGGACTAAATGAACATGATCAAGCATGGTTTGTTGGAATCCGGAATACATTTTATAGAATAGCTTTTATAACCGGACAAGGACTGCTTGTAATTTTAGCAGGCTATGTACAAAGCCACAGCGGTTTGCAGACAGTTGGTATAAATGTTTTTTCAAATCCGTCGAAAAATATAGAACAGTTTGTTAACCCGAAGGAAGTAAAATTTAATATTGAAAGTTCAAATCTTGTAATACTGCATAAACCTTCAAATTTAAATATCAGTACAAAACATAGAAGCAAGAAAGAAGTTGATTCAATATTTACTTTTGCAAAAAACTGGAATGAAAAAAATGGATTCTACCAAAATAAAACTTCAGAAAAAGAAATAAATAATGAATCGGAAGCACCATCCTGGTGGGAAAAAAATATTACTCTTAAACTTGAAGACTTTTTAAAAAACAATTTCGGTAAAGAAAAACAAACTAGTTTGCTTAAAGATTCAACCGGGAACATCGGAATAATTTATTTTAGATTATCAAAAGAACCGGAAGGCAAAGTTGTTGTAAATTTTGGAAGAGAATCCGGTGACAATAGTTTTTCTTTAGTTGAAGGTTCAAGATTAATATTTAATAAATCTAATTGGAATAAACCGGCAATCGCAGTCGTTCAGCTTGATCCAAAATTAAATTTTATATCATCAGCATTCTTTCAGGCAAAAGCTGGTAATATTCCATTGGCCTGGATAGTTACATTTATAGTTTTAACTGCTTTATTTGTATTTTTTGTTATTTATCATAAGTTCATGCTTCCCTACCCTGCTTCGGATAAACCAACTGTTGATTTATCTTCTCAAAATGTTTTAAAGGAATTCTTTAATACATTTCTTCTGTTTTTCAAAAAAGAAAAGATAGGAATAATTTTAGCTTTTCTTCTGCTTTATCGTTTTGGTGAAGCCCAATTAGTAAAAATTGCTTCACCGTTTTTATTAGATACTCATGAAGCCGGCGGATTAGCTTTAACTTTAGGACAAGTGGGATTTGTTTACGGAACTGTTGGAATTATTGCATTAACTCTTGGCGGAATTTTAGGCGGATTTCTTGCCGCAAAACAAGGATTAAAATACTGGATGTGGTGGATGATTGCAGCTATAAATATTCCGGATATAGTTTATGTTTATTTATCTTATACACATTCTGTTAACTTTTTTATAATAAATATCATGGTTGCTTTAGAACAATTCGGTTACGGTTTCGGATTTACGGCTTATGCATTGTTTTTAATTTATGTCGCGAAAGGTGAACATAAAACTTCTCACTACGCAATTGCAACAGGATTTATGGCTTTAGGTATGATGATCCCCGGTATGTTCAGCGGCTGGCTGCAGGAATTAATCGGTTATCAGCATTATTTTATTTGGGTATGCATTTCAACTATACCAGCATTTATAATTACATTTTTTATTCCGCTTGATAATGATTTTGGTAAAAAACAAACTGTTAAATAAAATATTTAGGATTAACTATGAAACATTTTCTAATTTTAATTAACTATATGGTTCCGCTTGAAAAAATTGAAGAAGTTCTTCCGATGCATAGATCATTTTTAAAAAGCCAATATGAAAAAGGGATTTGTTTATTCTCAGGACCTAAAGTCCCAAGAACCGGAGGAATAATTGCAGCTCGTGCTGAATCGATAGAAAAAGCAAAAGAAATTTTTAGTCAGGATCCTTATTTATTAAATAATGTTGCAGAACATGAATATATTGAATTTAATCCTGTTAATAGACAAGAATTTTTAGAATCATGGATTACCGGTGAAAAATAGATTTAATAATTGCCGTTTAACAATCAATACTTATTTCTTTTAATATATTTTAATATTTTATATTAAAATAAAACGAAAAAATTATGAGTGAAAAAACATTAAAACGTTCTAAAAATTCAATGATAGCCGGAGTCTGCGGAGGTATTGCAGAATGGCTTGGCTGGGATCCGACAATCGTAAGAGTCGGTTATGTAATTTTATCAATTGTTAGTGCAGCTTTCCCCGGAATTTTAGTTTATCTCATTCTCTGGGCTGTTATTCCCCCTCCTGATGCTTAGATTTTATATTTAAAGGAAGCTGATATGTTAAATATATTTCGTAAAACTTTTATCATACTATTTTCTCTATCGATTTTGTTTACAAATATTTTTTGTGATTCATCCCCTAACACATCGCGATATAATTTAGGTATAAAACTTCCACCTGGTTTTAAAATCGAAGTATATGCAGCTAATGTGCCGGGAGCAAGATCAATGGCATTAGGTCCAAAAGGAGTTTTATTTGTTGGAACCCGCGGGCAAGGGAAAGTTTATGCTGTCATCGATACAAATAATGATCAAAAAGCTGATCAAGTTAATGCAATTTTAAATAATTTAAATTCACCAAACGGTGTTGCTTATAAAGACGGAGATTTATATGTAGCCGAAATAAATAGAGTCTTAAGATTCAATAATATAATGAAAGGTGTAAAACAACCAATAATTATAAATGATAGTTTTCCAGGTGCAAGACACCATGGCTGGAAGTTTATAAGATTTGGTCCGGATAACAAATTATACGTCCCTGTTGGGGCCCCGTGTAATATCTGTTTAAGTCAGGATGAAAGATATGCTTCTATAATGAGAATGAATCCTGATGGAACTAATCTTGAAGTGTTTGCTCATGGAGTTAGAAATACAGTCGGGTTTGACTGGAACCCAAGAACAAATGTTCTTTGGTTCACAGATAACGGAAGAGATATGCTGGGAGATAATATTCCTCCCGATGAATTAAACCGCGCACCAAATAAAGGAATGCACTTTGGTTATCCATTTATGCATGGGAAAAATATTCGCGATCCTGAATTTGGTCAAGGTGTAGATTTAAGTAAATATACTCCTCCTGTCCAGGAACTTGGTCCGCACGTTGCATCACTTGGTATGAGGTTTTATACAGGGGATATGTTTCCTGCCGAATATAAAAATCAAATTTTTATTGCTGAACATGGATCGTGGAATAGAAGTCAAAAAATTGGTTACAGAGTTTCATTAGTTAGAATTGATTCCAATAATAATCCAATTAGCTATGAACCTTTTGCAGAAGGCTGGCTCAATGGTAGTTCTGTTTCCGGAAGACCTGTAGATGTTCAGGTTATGCCGGACGGAGCTTTATTGGTTTCGGATGATTATGCCGGGGTTATTTACAGAATAAGTTATTCAAAAAATTAAAACATTATTAAATAAGTATTTATTGAAATGAATTTAAATTTATATTGAATAATTATTAAGACTAAACAAAATGATCTCATTCACATCATCGTTTAATTTTCCATCCTTTGTAAAACATATTTTGTAATTTTGTATTGTAAATAAATTTAAAGGGAGTATTATTGGATAATTTTCTCGCTGCCAGATTAACTATGTCGGTTTCTCTTGGATTTCATATAATCTTTGCGTGTATTGGAATGACTATGCCCTTTTTAATGGTTATTTCTCATTGGTTTTATATCAAAAAAAATAATGATATTTATTTACAACTTACAAAAGCCTGGTCTAAAGGTGTTGCAATATTTTTTGCTGTAGGGGCTGTTTCAGGAACTGCACTTTCATTTGAATTAGGTTTATTGTGGCCAGGTTTTATGAAACACGCCGGTGCAATAATCGGAATGCCTTTCAGCTGGGAGGGAACTGCTTTTTTTGTAGAAGCAATATTTATTGGAATTTTTCTATACGGCTGGGATAGAATAAATAAATATATTCATTGGATCTCAGGTTTATTAGTTGGTGTATCGGGTGTATTATCCGGAATTTTTGTTGTTTCGGCAAATGCATGGATGAACGCTCCTGCCGGGTTTGATTGGGTGAACGGTAAAGCAATAAATATCGATCCGGTTGCTGCAATGTTCAATGCAGCATTTTTAAGCGAAGCTTCACATATGATAATTGCTGCTTTTGTTGCTACCTCATTTGCTGTTGCTGGTCTGCATGCTTTTTTATTGTTAAAAAATAAAAACCATGAATTACATAAAAAGGCATTTATAATTGCTTTAGCTTTTGGAAGCATATTTGCAATAATTCAGCCTTTAAGCGGAGATTTTACTGCAAAAGATGTTGCTAAAAGACAACCCATTAAACTTGCAGCTATGGAAGGATTATTCCAAACACAAAAAGGAGCGGGGCTAACAATCGGCGGTATTCCAAATGAAACTAGTGAAGAAACCAACTTAGGGATAAAAATTCCACATTTATTGAGCTTTTTAGCTTATGGTGATTTTAAAGCCGAAGTTCAGGGTTTAAAAGATTTTCCAAAAGAATTGTGGCCCCCCGTTCTAATTGTTCATCTTGCATTTCAATTTATGGTAGGAATTGGAACTTTACTTGCAGCAATAAGTGTTTTATTCTGGATATTTAGATTTAAATGGAAGAACGCACTTACTAATTCTAAATTTCTAAAACTTGTAGCATTATGCACACCGTTAGGTTTTATAGCTGTAGAAGCCGGATGGATTGTAACCGAAGTCGGAAGACAGCCATGGATAATTTATAATATTATGATGACTGCCGATGCAGTTACACCTGTCCCCGGACAAGTATTTCATTTATTAATTTTTACAATTATTTATTTCATCCTTTCAATAGTTACATTTTGGCTGATGCGCAGACAAATTATAGTCCTTGATAATTACAACAATAAATTACCGGCAAAAGCAGAAGGTTAACATGATATACGTCGTTATAATATTTTTTTTAGTTTCTATTTATTTATATGCTTTACTGGGCGGTGCAGATTTTGGTGCCGGTATTGTTGAGCTATTTGCAAAAGGAGAAGGTAAAAATCATACAAAAGAATTAGTTTCGGAATCAATGGCTCCAATTTGGGAAGCTAACCATATGTGGCTTATTATTTCGGTTGTAATTCTTTTTAATGCTTTCCCGATTGTTTACAGTCAGGTTTCTATTTCACTCTATATTCCATTAATTTTATTACTTGTTGGAATTGTATTGCGCGGTTCTGCATTTACATTCAGACATTATGATGCAATTAAAGACAACTCACAAAATGTTTATACAAAAGTTTTCGAATATTCCAGTTTAATTGTTACATTCTTTTTTGGTTTAATAGTTGGCGCCATAGTTTCCGGTAAAATGACGGTTGAACCAACTACATTTATTGATGGCTATATATATCCATGGTTTAATTTATTTTCTATTTCAATCGGAGTTTTTGTTTGTTCACTCTTTGCTTTTATTGCATCTGTTTATCTTATAGGAGATTCTGCAACTTCGGAAATAAGAACAGAATTTATAAAAAAAGCTAAGATTGCTACAATTGTTATGGTATTTGCGGGAGGACTGGTTTTTGTTTCTTCCATAATAGATAAAGTTTATTTCTTCGAAAAATTTTTTAATAATATTTTAAGTGTAATTTTAATTCTAGCAGCAACTGTTGCTTTACCATTGCTTTGGTATATTCTAAATAAAGGATACATCTGGTTATCCAGAATTCTTGCAGGAGCACAACTTTTATTTATTTTAAGTGCGTTTTATGTTGTTTATTTTCCTAATCTTGTAATATTAAAAGATACTGAACCCCTGTCATTTTTTAACTCTGCTGCGGGAGAAAGCACATTAACATATTTGGGGTGGGCGTTAATAATTGGTTCTTTTATTATTTTCCCGTCCCTTTTCTATTTGTTTAGGATATTCACAGTTGAAAAGAATAAAAAACTAATGATAAAAGAAAACCGTAAATAATTTTTATTTAAAATCTTTTTTAACCTTTTTTTCAAGTCCTAATTTCTCTGCGAATTCAGCACTAAAATCTTCAACCATTTTTGCAGCCTCATTATTTTTTGTTGATCTTAGCAGAGTATCGGACAATTTAATTAGAGTTTGATGAATATGAATATTCATTTCGTCAACATTCATTTCCTTTGTCCATAAATCAATTCCCATTGTAGCATTTTCAACTTTATCCCACAAAGATATCATTATAGATTTGCATTCTTTTTTTTTAGGAAAACCGGCATCTGTTGCCATCCATTCAATTTTTGATGGAACATTTTTTTCATCTAATTGAACAGTAAAGATTATTTCGGAAGTTTTGGACATTATTTTCTCTTATTTATTATAGTTTTAATTTGTTAATTTAATGAATTGTAAATAACAAAATCACATGCAAAGTTAAAGTTCAATTTTTATATAATAAATTCGTTAAATTCGAAGTAATGTAAAGTTAAACAAATTTGCATTACACAACAATTTGGGAAATCATATGGAAAGTTTTTCTCGCTTAACAAAAATTTTAATCGTATTTTCTTTTGTTCTGTTTCTAACATCAAAAGTTTATTCTCAATCAATTGGAGTCGGAGCTTATTTAGGCGGCGGTGTAGCCAGTGGAAACTCAACAAATATAGGCAGCTTTAATTCTTCATTTTATGTTGATATTTTCACACCCTTAAGTGATTATATTGTTCCCCGGATCAGCGTTATTTACACAAGGGATTTTAATTATTTTCTTCCAAATGCAAAAGCAGATTATTATCCTTTTTTAAAGAGCTTTTCTCTTAAAGCTGTTACGTGGCAGAGTTTATCGAATAATATGTTTATAGAAGAAGGCGTAGGACCGATTATGATAAATGACAGAACATTCAGTACAACAAATGTTTGGACTTACGGTGTTGTTTTTTCCATTTCAGCCGGCTTTGATTTAAGGGTTTTGAATGAAGGTTTTAAGGTGGGAATTGGAACTGAATATGCTAATACTTTTAACGACACACTTGCAAAATACTTCTCTCTTAATCTACAGGGAGAGTATTTTTTCTAAACAAAAAACCCGCAATTATTACTGCGGGTTTTAAATTGAAATATTTATATAACTTATTTTGTTGAATCAGCTGCAGCCGGTTCTTCAGAAACGATCTTACCTGCTTTTAATTCATCACTTAGTCTTGTTGCCTTATACATATCTTTTATAGCTTCGTACATTCCTTGAGAAGCAACAGCAACACATCGGTTATTTGTTGGATCATAAATAAAATCTCCCGGTAAACTTTCTATATTTCCGTCAAATGCTAAACCTACTATTTGAGATTTTTCATTAATAACCGGACTGCCGGAATTTCCGCCGATAATATCACAGGTTGAAACAAAATTCATTGGAGTCGATAAATCAAAATCTGCAGGCGGATTTAACCATTCTTTAGGCAGTGCCCAATCTTTTTTATCTTTGAATGAATAATGTCTATCGTAAAGGCCGTAAAAAGTTGTAAACGGCGGAGCAATGGTTCCGTTATAATGATAGCCTTTAACAACGCCATCAGAAATTCTCAGCGTAAAAGTTGCATCAGGCGGAATTGAGGTTCCATAAACTTCAAATAAAGCTTTACCAAGTTCCTGCGAATAGATATCTTCCTTAGAACTTAATTGACTAACTTTTCCTTTTAATTCTTCCTGTCGTTTTTGGGTGTGAACGATAAAGTAAATGAAAGGATCGTTAGAATTTAATATTGCATCGGGTCCTTGATCGATTAATGCTTTTAATTTTGCTTGATCATTTATTACCGTATTTCCCAACATATAATTTACTGCAGCTTTACCGCGCAAACCGCCGGTTATTTTTTCAACAGTTGGATTATCTGCCCCTAAATATTCATATAAAACTCCGACCTGTTTTTGCAATAAATCGTTATTATAATCTATTTTAAAGTCGGATGGGAAAATATTTGCAATAGTAGAATCCAGTTCATCACCTTTATATTCTTCCGATCTTTGATCTTCAGGTTTCTTTAATTCGTTTGCTAAATCGACCACATCACTTGCTATGAAAAAATACTGTGAAGTTGTATAAGGATTTAAAGTAATCGCATACAATTCATTAGAAAAATTTCTTTCCTTATTTTTTATTTCGGCAATTTTACTCCAAAGATCTCCGTATTTAGAATTTAAAGTAGGATCACTATGAACTGCCTGTTTAAATTTTTCTTCAAAATCTTTTTTCTTCTGCATTAAAATCGGATTTCTTAATCCTTTCAGCATTCCGGTATAAGCTTTTTGTGAATTAGCAAATGAAAATAATCTGTTTTGCAGTTCCTCTTTTCTTTCAGGATGTTCTTTAATAATCTGGTTATAAACATCAACAAGATCATTTAATAAATTTAATACTCGCGGATAAGTAACATCCCGCATATATTCCAGTTGAGCAACCGTTTTTAGACGATCAGTTCTTCCAGGATTGCCTATTACGAAAACCGGCTCACCTGGAGTTGCACCATCGGGACTCCATTTAAAATAATGATCTGTTTTCAAAGGTTTTCCGTCTTTATCATAAACTCTGAAAAAATTACAATCCAAATCGTATCTCGGATAAGTAAAATTATCGTAATCTCCGCCGTAATAACCTAATTGAGCTTCGGGTGAAAAAACTAACCTGACGTCATCATATCTTTTGTAACCATAAACTGAATATTTACCGCCGTTGTATAAAGTTACAACTTGGATTCTTAAACCGGTTTTATCAGATTCACGGTCTTTAATTCTATTTTCTGCTTCTTTTTCTTTTTGTAATTTTTCCTGGTCAGTTTTACCTGAATCAATCGCTGCCTGAACTTCATTTGTAACATCTTTTATTAAAACAAGCTGGTCAACATAAAGCCCTGGAACTTTTCTTTCATCCTGCAAAGTTTTAGCATAAAATCCGTTATCAAAAAGATCCTCACCTTCTTTTGTCACTTTTCCAACGCTTTCTCTTCCGCAATGATGGTTTGTCATAACTAATCCATCTGCAGAAACAAAAGAAGCCGAACAATAATTTGCAAACCTCAATGCTCCCAATCTGGCATTGTCAAGCCATTCTTGAGAAGGATTAAAATTATATTCACTTTGAAAATATTTTACTGGAGGGTAATCAAAGGTCCACATTTTGCCGGTATCGTATTTCCCGGCTTTAACAGTATCTAAATTCAACCAGCTATTCGAATTAGATTGACTTTCTGCAGTTTGCTGCATTTGATTTGAACTTGCACAGCCGGCTGCAAACAAAAGCAGGAAAATAATAAACACCTGGCTAAATGCAGATTCCAGAATTCTCTTCATATCTCTATCCTTTTTGAATTTATCAACATTTATAAATTAAATTTTTTATTGGTTTAAATTATTTCATTTAATTATTTTATTAAGTGCTGAAGGGCAAATATAAAAATTTATTAACTTAAAGCTTTAATTATGTAAGAATTATATGTGGCTTTTTAAAGTGGATTTAAATATAAAAAGGCTACTAGAGCATAAATCAACTCCAATAACCTTTTAAAATATGTTTTGCAACAATTAACCGGATAAAAATTAAATATAAGAATCCGGTTGATATAATGGTTCAATTTCCCATTCGTCTTCGACTGTTCCCACACAATGAGAACACTTTGGAACATTGAAGACTACTTTTTCCTCATTCGGTGCAGCACGAACAAAATTCAGAATTGTTTTACAGCTTGAGCATTGAACAATATGTGAACTAGTAACCTTTTTGCTGCACTCCGGACAAATAAAGCCCAAATCTCCTGGCGTTTCTTCCGGATTTACCAGAAAGATAGAGTTACATTTAGAATTGTTGCATTTTGCGAAGTGCCATTTAACAGTATCTTTTGTAGCGATAATTCTCTCCCGCAAGTTTTTAATGTTTTAACTTAAGTACTATATTAGAAAAAGTCCATTGAAAAAATATTCTCTTTTAATTTTTCTTAAATATTTTAGATGATTTATTTCATAAATTTAAGCCTTCAAATCTATTATTTTATAACAAAGAATGTAATACTAATATATTTCCGTGAAAATTTTTTCAATTAAACCTTCAAAGTGGAGAGAAAATGGATAAATTAAACAGTTTTAAAGCTTATGATATTCGAGGAAAAGTACCTTCTGAATTAAACCCAGATTTAGCTTATAAAATCGGCAGAGCTTATGCAAAATTAATAAAGGCAAAAAAAGTTGTAGTCGGCAACGATGTAAGAAAATCCTCCGATGAACTATCCGAAGCTTTAATGAAGGGATTAAACGATGCCGGATCTGATGTTGTAAATATAGGTTTATGCGGTACGGAAATGGTTTATTATGCAACTCCGGCTTTAAATGCAGATGGCGGAATAATGATTACAGCCAGCCACAATCCACCCGAATATAACGGAATGAAATTCGTTAAAAAGGGTTCCGTTCCGGTAGGGTATGATTCCGGCTTAAATAAAATTGAAGAAATGATTTTAAAAAATGATATAGGTGAAGAATCCAAAGAAAAAGGTAAAATTGAAAAATTAGATATCATGGAAAAGTTTATAAATAATTTAAGCAAATTTTATGATCCAAATAAAATAAAAAAATATAATGTAGTTGTGAATGCAGGTAACGGATGTGCAGGATTATCTTTAAATAAACTTGAACCAAAATTGCCTATTAAAATGATTAAAATCTTTAACGAACCGGATTCAAGTTTTCCAAACGGTGTTCCGAATCCTTTATTAACTGAAAATAGAAAAGCTACAATTGATGCAGTTTTAAATAATAAAGCCGATCTTGGTGTTGCTTGGGACGGCGATTACGACAGATGTTTTTTCTTTGATGAAAAAGGCAATTTTATCGAAGGTTATTATATAGTTGGATTATTAGCTAAAAGTATTTTGAAAAAACATCCCGGCGAGAATATAGTGCATGATCCCAGACTTGTTTGGAATACTTTGCAAGTTGTAAATAAAAACGGCGGCAAAGCAGTTACGTCTAAAAGCGGACATGCATTTATAAAAGAAAAAATGAGAGAGGTAAATGCAATTTACGGAGGAGAAATGTCTGCTCATCATTATTTTAGAGAGAATGCATATTCAGACAGCGGAATGATTCCGTTTTTATTAATTCTTCAATTAATGTCTGAAGAAAACAAACCGCTTTCAAAATTAGTTGAAGAAATGATTGCCGAATATCCATGTTCAGGAGAAATAAATTCAACAATTGATGATCCTAGGAAAAAGATTAAAGAAATAGAGGAAAAATATTCAGATGGAAAAATTGATCGTTTAGACGGCTTAAGTGTCGAATATTCTGATTGGAGATTTAATTTAAGAATGTCTAACACAGAACCAATTTTAAGATTAAATGTAGAAAGTAAAAACGATAAAAAATTAATGGAAAATAAAACGGAAGAATTACTCAAATTGATTAGAGGATAAGCATTAATAAAAAGCCCCTTCAACAGGGGCTTAATATTATACTATTTTTTTATGGGGACTTTTATTTTAAAAGGTACTTTTAGATTATCCCATTCCAAAGCTATTGTAGCGGAGTCGTCACCGGTTTTAGTTATTGTATAAGTCAGCCATTCATGGAAATTTCCTTTTTCCGGTTTGACTTTTATTCTTAAAATGTCTTCAGCCTCATTATATTCAAAAGCTCCCCACTGATCCCAAACTTTATTAAATACTAATGTCCATTCTTTATCGGATGGAATTGCAAAAAATCCATACTTACCGGCTGGTAATTTATTACCTTCAATGGTTACATCGGTACTGAATTCTATTGTTGTAGCTTCGTTTGCTCCCGCACGCCATACTTTATTATATGGTACTAATCCGTCCCAAATTTTTCTCCCTTTTACTCCCGGACGGCTGTATACAATTGTAACTTTAGTAAAACCAACAACCTGCATTACACTTGCCATAGGACTTATTCTAACCTTCTCTTCTTTCTTCTGCTGAGCAAATGTACTGCTGAAAAATACAGTTAAAATCAAAAAGCCAGATAAAATTATATGCCTGCCCATTTTTAAATTCATTTTAACTCCTTTAATTATTATATATTTCTAAATTTTATTAATGCATTTTTGTTAATAGTTTGAAGTTAAAATAAAGTCTTCAATTCTTCAACTACTTTATTAATTTCTTCTTTAGTATTATAGAAATGAGGAGAAAATCTCAGAACTCCTTCACGAACAGCTAAAGAAATGTTTTTTTCTGCTAATTTATCAAATATTTTCTGAGCCGATTCTGATTTTATACTTACAATTCCCGCAATATTTTTCTTTTCACAACCGGACAAAATAGGTTCTATATTATTATCTATTAATTTATCTATAAAATATTTCGAATTATCTAGAACAGTATTTTCAATATTTTTCCAGCCGAATTCTTTAAATAATTTTAAAGAACCGTTTAATGCCCAAAGTCCTGTTTCGTTTAAAGTTCCCACCTGATATCTGTCCGCACTGCTTTTCAATTTTAAATTGAATTCCAACAAGTTCCAGGCATCTTCAACAGATAACCAGCCTACATTTTTTTGATCCATTTGCTCTTGAAGTTTTTGGGATACATAAATGAATGATAAACCTTGTAAACCAAGAAGCCATTTTTGAGTTCCGCATGAGATAAAATCAATATTTTCATTTTGAACATCAACATTAATGGCGCCCAGACCCTGGATACTATCTACGGAAAAAATAATATTTTTATCTTTGCAATAATTTCCAATCTCTTTTAAATCTGCTCTGTATCCTGTTAAAAACTGAACTTGACTAATTGATACTAATCTTGTTTCAGGTTTTATCATTGATAAAATGTCTTCGGTTAATACTTTACCGTTTTTTGATTTAACAAAATCTATTATAACACCTTGTTTTTCCAAATTTAAAAACGGATATACATTTGCTGGAAATTCGATATCGTTAAGTAAAATCCGGTCGCCTTCTTTCCAGTTTATGCTTTGAGCCAAAACATTAATTCCGTTGCTCGTATTATCTAAAAAAGCAATCCTATCAGAAGTGGAATTAATTAGTTCCGCTAAATTGTTTTTATTTTCGCCTATTATTTTTATTAGTTCACTATAATAGTCAATACTTCCTTCTGATCTTTCATGAAAAAGTTTATTTAATCTTTCTAGAACAACAGTGGAAAGCGGTCCAGTTGAAGCATGATTAAAATATATTTTATCTTTCTTTAAATAGGGAAAATACTCTCTTGCTTTTTGAACATCCATTTGATTTGCCGTATTAATTGTTCATAAAATTAAACTCATAACAATTATAAAATAAAATTCGCACAAATTAAAACTGATATATCATTTGCAGTTGTCATTTAATCGAGAAAATCCAAATTATAATTAGTAACTTTGAAATTGAGATCAATAAATATTAGATTTTAATATAACTTAGGGAAAAATCTGAATTGATTTTACTTTTCTACAATATTATTCATCATCTTCAATAAAACTTAAAGGCTTAATATGGCAAACCCCAAAGCATCAAAACATAATGAATTAAAACCGGAAGATTTAAGATGGCAGTGTAACCCGGATATATTTGAATTTGAGTCAACAAGTGATATTGAACCAATAGAAGGTATACTTGGACAAGAACGAGCGTTAAAAGCTTTAAAGTTAGGAGTTGATTTAAGGGGACCCGGTTACAATATTTATATTGCAGGATTATCCGGGACTGGAAAAGCTACTGCGGTAAAAAAAATGCTGGAAAGAATCAGCGACAATTGTCCTCCGTTATATGATTATGCTTATGTAAATAATTTTAAAGATAGAGATCTACCAATTTTACTTACTTTTAATATTGGACAGGCAAGAATTTTAAACAAGATTTAAATAACGCAATAAATATTCTAAAACAAAGAATTCCAAAAACTTTTGAAAGCGAATCATATATTTCCAGAAAAAAGAAAATAGTTAATTATTATAATGAAAAAGAACAAAAATTGATGAGCAGTTTTGATGAAAAGCTGAGGAAAGAAAACTTTACACTTGGACAAATTAAAATTGGAGAAGTTGCAAGGCCTGATGTTTTACCTATAGTTGAAGAAAAACCGGTTCCTATATATCAAATTGAAGAAAAAATTCAAGAAGGGAAAATTTCAAAAGAAGAAGCCCAAGATATTATTAAGCGGTACAATGAACATCAGCAGGAACTGCAGGTTTTATTTAAAAAAGGGTTGAAGATAAGTGAAGAGTTTCAAGCTAAACTTGCCGAATTGGAAAAAAGTGCTGCTGAAACAGTAGTTAAAGGAGTTTTGGAATTCATAAAAGAAAAACATAAAAACGAAAAAGTAATAGAATATTTAACACAAGTTGAGAATAATATTCTAGAAAATATTCAGGTATTTAAGGGAATAAAACCTGAAGGTGAAACCACTCCGGAAGGATTTGAAATTGATTACTTTAAAGAATATGAAGTAAATATAATTTTAGATAACGGTGAAACAAGAGAATGTCCTGTTATTATCGAAACTTCCCCCACATATGCTAATTTATTCGGGGTAATTGAAAAAATTAACGATGGACGCGGAGGCTGGTATAGCGATTTTACAAGAATAAAAGCCGGCTCTCTTCTGCGTGCCAACGGCGGTTATATCGTTTTAAACATTCTTCACCTTTTTGAAGAACCCGGAGTTTGGAGAACTTTAAAGAGAGTGCTTACTTATAGAAAACTGGAATTTCAGGATCCTCCTTCAATGTTTACAGTATCTCCGACTGTTTTAAAACCCGAACCAATTTATATCGATACAAAAGTTATTTTATTAGGCAGTCAAATGATTTATTCCCTGCTTGCTGAAAGAGAATATGACTTTAAAAAAATGTTTAAAGTTAAAGCCGATTTTGATTACGAAATAAAAAGAAATGATAAAATTCTTGTAGAGTATGCAAAAGTGATTAAGAAATTAATTAAAGATGAAAAATTGATGGAATTTGATAAACATGCAATTGCCAAACTTATTGAATACGGAGCTTTATTTGCCGGAAATAAAAATAAACTTACTACAAGATTTTCCAAGATTGCAGATCTAGCTAGAGAATCAAATTTTTGGGCAAATGACGACGGTTTTGATATTGTTAATGCAGCACATGTAGAAAAAGCTTACAACAACACAAAAGAAAGACATGGTTTATTGGAATCAAAAATTTCTGAAATGATTGAAGATAAAATGTTCTTAATTGATGTTGAAGGCGAACGTGTCGGACAAATAAACGGTTTAGCGGTTTACAGCGCAGATTTTTATTCATTCGGAAGGCCAACTAGAATAACTGCAACTGTTTCTTTAGGTAGCGGTAATATTATAAACGTTGAAAGAGAAGCCGGAATGAGCGGCAGACATTATAATAAAGGTGTGTTAATTATTTCCGGCTACTTTAAAGAAACATTCGGACAGAATTTGCCTTTATCTTTTAATGCAAATTTAGTATTCGAACAATCATATGGTATGATTGACGGAGACAGTGCTTCTTGTGCAGAAATATTTGCTCTTTTATCTACTCTTTCCGGATTACAAATAAAACAATCCATCGCCGTAACAGGTTCTTTAAATCAAAAAGGGGATGTTCAGCCGATCGGCGGTGTGAATGAAAAGATAGAAGGATTTTTCGATGTTTGTAAATCAAACGGGTTAACTAAAAACCAGGGAGTTATTATCCCTATTCAAAATGTTCAGGAATTAATGTTAAGAAATGATGTAGTTGAAGCAGTTGCTAATAAGGAATTTCATATTTATCCGATTAGCAGAGTTGAAGAAGGAATAGAAATACTTACAGGAGTGAGAGCCGGAACAAGAAAAAAAGACGGAACTTATCCGGAAAATACCGTATTTAAGATGGTAGAAGATAGAATAAAAGATCTTTATGCAAAAGCCAGATCCTTTAAAGCAAATACCACTACTCAACCACAAAAGAAGAAAAAGAAATGAACAAAGACTTGAAAAAAGTTTTTGCTAAAACTAAAATATTATGTACAGTTGGACCTGCAACTTCATCGCCTGAAAATATAAAAGAATTAATTCGCTGCGGTGCGGATGGAATTAGAATGAATTTTTCTCATGGAAATTATGAATTCTTTACAAATGTTTTTAAAACTTTAAATGATGTATGCAAAGAAGAAGAGACTTCAGTTTCAGTTTTGATTGATTTGCAGGGACCGAAGATTAGAATTGGAGAACTTGAAGAAAAAGAATTCGAAATAAGATCCGGCGATACAATTGAAATTACGATCGATGATATTAAAGGTAATAAAAATATTATCTCAACATCCTACAAGTCTCTGGTTTCAGACTCAAATATCGGCGAGATAATATTAATTGATGACGGATTAATCAAACTAAAAATAATTGAAAAGAAGGAACATTCAGTTATTTGTAACGTTGAAAATGGTGGAACTATTCGTCCTAAAAAAGGTATGAATTTACCGGATATGAAATTATCAACTCCTTCTGTAACTGAAAAAGATTTTAAAAATTTAGAATTTGCTTTACAAAACAGAGTCGATTACATCGCTTTATCATTTGTACGGAAAGCATCGGATATTAAAGAATTAAAATCCTGGTTAAAAGAAAGAAATTTTGAAAAACCAATAATTGCAAAAATTGAAAAGAAAGAAGGCGTGGATAATTTCGATGAAATATTAGAAGAAGCAGATGGAATTATGGTCGCAAGAGGAGACTTAGGTGTTGAAATGCATCCGCAGGATGTTCCGGTTATTCAAAAAGAAATAATAAAAAAATGTAATGCTGTTGGTAAGCTGGTAATAACTGCAACTCAAATGCTTGAATCAATGATAAATAATCCAATCCCGACTCGAGCAGAAGCTTCGGATGTAGCAAATGCCGTTTGGGACGGAACCGATGTTGTTATGCTCAGCGGAGAAACAAGCATCGGAAAATTTCCGAATAAGAGCGTTGAAGTTATGAATGATATTATTAAAATGGCCGAGCAGCATTTGATTTCGCGGAAGGGAACAGATTTTAAAGTACCCGTTGATGTTGGAGAAAATTTGTTTGATTCAGTAGGAAGAGCTGTTTGTTCAATTGGTAAACAAATAAATGCATGCGTGATTGCAGCTTTTACTTTTCAAGGAAGAACTGCGATTAATATTTCAAAGTTCAGACCGAATGCAAAAATAATAGCGTTTTCCAACAGCTATGATACTATTACTAAACTTTGTTTAAGATGGGGAGTCGCTTCATATTATTTTGAAGATATAGATAAAGAACATATGGCAATTGATAAAGTAAAAAATATTTTGCTCGAAGCCGGAGAAGTTAAGGAAGGCGATGTTGTTATTTTCACTGCCGGCGCGCCTTATTCTGAAAAAAGCAGAGCAAGCTGGATTAAATTTGAAATAATTTAAAATTAATATAAATTGTATTTAGGTTTTTAACCTTTGATTTATGTTTGAGGAGATGATAAAATGCAAAGAGATTATGCAGAAAGAGAAATAAAATATCAAAAGTTAGCTAAATGGTGGGAACCCGCAGAAAAAAATAAAATCCTATGTACGCTTTGCCCCAGATATTGTAAGATTGGTGAAGGTCAACCAGGATTCTGTTACATTAGACAAAACCACGGCGGAAAACTTTATACAATTGGTTACGGCAGACCAACAGGATTTGCAATTGATCCAATTGAAAAAAAACCTTTAAATCATTTTTTACCAGGAACTGAAGTATTAAGTTTTGGAACTGCAGGATGTAATTTGGGATGTAAGTTTTGCCAGAACTGGTCTATAAGTAAAGCTAAGCTTGATGAATCAAACTCTTTAATTGCCGAGCCGGAAGATGTTGTTAAATTAGCAAAAAATTATCGCACACCGTCAATAGCATATACTTATAATGATCCAACAATTTTTGGTGAATATGTGATAGACATTTCTAAAACCGCCCGGGAAGAAGGAATAAAATCAGTAATGGTTACTGCTGGATATATTGATAAAAATGCTAGAAAAGAAATTTATCAATATATAGATGCAGCCAATGTAGATTTAAAAGGATTTACTGAAAGATTTTATAACAAAGTTACTTTTTCCAGTTTAAAGGATGTGTTGGATACTTTAATCTGGTTAAAAAATGAAACCGATATTTGGTTTGAAATTACAACTTTATTAATTCCAGGTGAGAATGATTCTTCCGAAGAAATAAAAGATGAATGCAACTGGATTCTAGAAAATTTAGGTGATTCTGTTCCTCTTCATTTTACTGCATTTCATCCGGATTTTAGAATGACTGATAAAAACAGAACTCCTGTATCAACTTTAAACAATGCAAGAAATATTGCATTAAGTTCAGGAATAAAATTTTGCTATGTTGGTAATGTCCATAATACAAAAGGACAAACTACATATTGTCCAAATTGTAATTCTGTTTTAATAAAAAGGGATTGGCATTCCGTAAATAAATATAACTTAATTGATAACAGATGTCCGAAGTGTAATTCTATTATTCCAGGAGTATTTTAATTTTAATCTTTGATTCGTTTCATTCCTTTTGTAATGCTCCATTTTTACGCTAATTATTTTTAACTTTAAAATTAATATAAATATATTTCTGTCTTGAAACTAAAAGGTAATTAACATGGGAAATCTCTTAAATAAAATAGTATTTATAACCGGTGCTTCTTCAGGAATCGGGAAATCATGTGCCGTAGAATTTGCAAAAGAAGGTGCCAATCTTATTTTATGTGCCAGAAGAATTGATAAATTAAATGAATTATCAGACAAATTAGAAAAAGAATATAAAATCAAAATTAAAAATATCGAACTTGATGTTAGAAATTATGAAGATATCAAAAAAGCTGTTGCCGGTTTAGAAAAAGAATGGAAAAATGTAAATATTTTAGTTAATAATGCTGGTTTGGCAAGAGGATTTAGTAAAGTATTTGAAGGTGATATAGATGCTTGGAATGAAATGATCGATACAAATGTTAAAGGTTTGCTGCATGTAACCAGGGAAATTTTACCTTTAATGGTTGAGCAGAAAAACGGGCATATAATTAATATTGGTTCAACTGCCGGACATGAAGTTTACGCAAATGGAAATGTTTATGCTGCAACTAAATTTGCTGTTAAAGCATTAACACAATCCATCCGTATAGATGTTCTTGATAAAAATATAAAAGTTAGTTCAGTTGATCCCGGAATGGTAGAAACAGAATTTAGTAAAGTTAGATTTTATGGAGATGAAGTGAAAGCTAACCAAGTTTATAACGGTTTAAAACCTTTAACACCGGACGATGTTGCAAATGCAGTTTTATTCTGTGCAACCCGTCCGGCGCATGTAAACATAAATGAAGTTATTTTAACACCAATTAATCAGGCTTCATCAACACAAGTTTTTAGGGAATCATAGTCGGCAAAAATTAATTTTAACCGACAAATAAACTAACATCTCCGGCACCTGTTCTTATGACTTCAGGTTCATCGGAGCTTAAATCTATTACACTAGACGGTTCCCCGCTCAAGTTGCCGGAAGCAAGCATTAGATCTACTTGAGAATTAAAAATATTTTTAATTTCAAAAGGATCCATCAATATTGCTCCCTTTCTGCTTGTAACGCTTGTGCTTATAATAGGATTTCCCAATTCTTTAACTAAGGTTAAAGTTATATTATGATTTGGGACTCTTATTCCTACAGTCTTTCTTTTGCTCCAAAGCTTTTTGGGAACCAGTTTTGCAGCAGGCAAAATGAAAGTATAAGGTCCGGGCAATAAATGCTTCATCATGCGATATGCATAATCCGAAACTTTTGCATATTTTGCAATATCTTTCAAATCTGAACAAACAAAACTAAATAATTTACTTTCTGCTTCATTTTTAATATAAAATATTCTTTCAATTGCTTCTTTATTAAAAATATCACATCCGATGCCGTAAACAGTGTCAGTTGGATAAATTATAACTCCCCCATTTTTAAGAACTTCTACAGCTTTATTTATATATCTTAACTGAGGATTATCAGAATGAAGTTCAAAATATTCCATTTCTTATTCCTTTCTAATCAATTAAAAATAGTTAAATTTGAGGGTTTTTGATTCTGAAGGCCGATAATTACAATAATTTTTCTACATATAAAGATAAAACTTAATTCATCATTTTCAACAAAAATCGTATTCTAATGTGACAATTTCCAAAAAATTTAATTTAGCTCTATTTTTTAGTAATTATTATATGAATTAATAAAATTTTTATTATATTTATTTTCTATATTTAAAAAATTGGGAAAGATAATTAGGAGAAATCAATGTCCAGAAGATGTCAAGTTAGCGGTATAGGGCCGATAACAGGAAATAATGTATCTCATGCTCATAACAGATCCAAGAGAAGGTTTTTACCCAATTTACAAAAGAAAAGAATTTGGGTTCAAGAATTAAACAGGTTTGTAACAATTAAATTATCTGCAAAATCGTTAAAAAGTATATCTAAAAACGGAACTGCAGAAATTGCAAAACTCATAAAAGAGAAAAAGATTAAAGTAAGATAAACTTTACTGAATATTTTAAAATAAAAAAGGAAAGCATATAGCTTTCCTTTTTTAATTAATAAAGTTAAGATTACTCTCTCACAACCCAAACTTTAATTTTTGCACTAACTTTAGGATGAAGTTTAATGTTTATTCCGTAAATTCCTAAAGATTTAATAGTCTCTTCTATCTCAATTTTTCTTCTGTCTATATCATAACCTTTTTCTTTAAGAGCATCTGCAATCATTTGAGTGGTAACAGATCCGAATATCTTGTCTTCTTCACCAACTTGTACAGGAATAGTAACCGAAACTTTTTCCAACTCGGCAGATAACGATTCAGCTGCACTAAGCTCTTGTTGAATTTTCTTCTCTGCAATCTTCTTTTCTTCCTCAAGGGCTTGAATATTACCTTTTAATGCTGCATAAGCAATACCTCTTGGAATTAAGTAGTTTCTTGCATAACCATCTTTAACATCAATCAACTCTCCGATTGATCCTAAAGATTCATAGTTTTGCCTCAAAATTACTTTCATTTTTTCTCCTAAAATTAAAACTATCTTACAGTGTCTGAAACATAAGGCAATAAAGCCATATGCCTAGCGCGTTTTATAGCAATAGATAGTTGTCTTTGATACTTTGAACTTGTGCCTGTAATTCTTTTGGGAATTATTTTACCCTGTTCTGTAACATATTTCTGGAGCATTTTAACATCTTTATAATCAATATATTTAATGTTGTTTTGGGTAAATCTACAGACTTTTTTTGTTTTAATTTCTTTTTTCATTTAATCATCCAATTTTATTTTAACAAATCAGACTCTTCACTTGATAAAAACTTATCAAAAGAATCCTCTGTATAATCAACATTATCGGTATCATCATCTGAAGCACTATCATCATCATTGTAATCACTTGTACCGTTTTCATTATCATTTGTTCTTAATCTTTTATTAAGGAACTGAATTCTCCTGGCTTTAATTTCAACGATACTTCTATTATGGCCATCTTCAGACTTCCAACTTCTGCTTTGAAGTTCTCCATCAACTAAGACGGCAGATCCTTTTTTAAGTCTATCTCTGCAGCTTTCTGCAAGTTTATTCCACGCTACAATGCCAACATAACAAACATCCTCCTGCCATTGATTTGAACTATCTTTATATTTTCTATTTGAAGCAATAGAAAAGTTTACAACAGGGGTCTGGTTTGTGGTCTGCCGAAATATGGGATCTTTAGTTAAGTTTCCAGCAACTATCACGTAATTTATTTCGGGCATTTTCAGATCGGCCATGGTTTTACCTCCATCTATATCTTAGATTTATTAATTAATTCGCTGTCTCTTTTGTGTCGTTTTCATTTTCTTCAGACTGATTTTTTTCACCTTCTTTGGAAGAAGATTCGGAATCAGTTACCGGAGCAGCAGTTTCTTTTTTATTTTTTTCTAACTGCTCCAAGGCATCACTATCTAAATGAACCGTAAGAAATCGTAAAATTTGTTCATCTAGAGAATAAAATCTATCTAACTTGGAAACGATGGTAGGTGGAGCATCAAACCGGAAAATAGCATAATAACCAATTTTGCTTTTTTCGACCATGTAGGCCAACCTTTTTCGGCCCCAGTTTTCTACCTCTCTAACTTCCCCTCCGTTAGATTTGATAGTCTCATGAATTCTGGAAATTATCTCATTGATTTGTTCATCATCAAGTGCGGCATTAATTAAAACAGCACTTTCATAAACTTTATTCTTCATTAACTAAATCCTCCTATGGACATTTACGGCCTTCTTCCGAAAAGAAGGCAGGAGTTTATAAATATTTTTACTAAATCAAGCACAAATTTATTTAATTAACGGAGCAATTACAAGTGAAACTACAGCCATTAATTTAATTAAATATATTCAAAGAAGGTCCCGAAGTATCTTTAAATGGATCACCAACCGTATCTCCAACAACAGCAGCTTTGTGCGGATCAGAACCTTTGTGATATTCTTCGCCATTAATTTCAATACCTTCCTCAAACATTTTTTTAGCATTATCCCATGCGCCGCCTGCATTTGACTGGAAAATAGCCATTAGAACGCCAGTAACAGTTACACCTGCTAGTAATCCACCAAGCATTTCAGGACTTCCCGCAAATCCTACCAACACCGGAGCAAGCACAGCTAAAAGACCCGGAATAATCATTTCTCTAATTGCAGCACTTGTTGAAATGGCAACACATTTACCGTATTCTGCAACTCCGTCTGCATCTTCAAAAGTTTTTTTGTCATCGCTGGGCCAAGAATCAAACTCTGCACCTTCATTTTTTTTCATTACTTTTAAAGCATTTGCAAGAGCAGGAATTGTATTAAACTGCCTTCTAACTTCTTCTATCATAGACATTGCTGCTCTGCCAACAGCCTTCATTGCAAGTGCACTAAATAAGAAAGGAAGCATGCCTCCCAAAAATAAACCGGCCATCACATCGGCCTTAGAAATATCAATTGTGTGAATATGAGCAGCCGTCATAAAAGCGCCGAACAAAGCTAATGCAGTTAGTGCAGCGGATCCTATAGCAAAACCTTTTCCGATTGCTGCGGTTGTATTTCCGACTGCATCCAACTTATCTGTTCTTTGTCTAACTTCTTTTGGTAATTCAGACATTTCAGCAATTCCGCCGGCATTATCCGAAATTGGACCGTAAGCATCGACAGCTAATTGAATTCCAGTATTTGAAAGCATACCAACTGCAGCAATAGCGATTCCGTATAATCCGCCAAAACTAAATGCGCCTATTATAGATGCAGCAATAATAATAATCGGAATAGCGGTTGAAACCATTCCATTACCAATTCCAGCAATAATATTAGTAGCAGCACCTGTTAATGACTGTCTTACAATACCGTAAACGGGTTTTTTGTAAGTTCCAGTATAATATTCTGTTACAATTCCAATTAATACTCCGGCTACAAGTCCAATTACAGTTGCAATAAAAATGCCTGTAGAAGTAATAGTATAAGTTGTACCATATAAAGCATCCTTGTAAGTCCAGCTTGAAGGCAATATCCATTCAATAATAAAATACATTGCAACTATCATTATTATTGATGAGCCAAATTCACCTCTGTTTAATGCTTTCTGAGGATTTCCGCCTTCTTTAACTTTAACTAAAAAAGTACCAAGCACTGACATTATAATGCCAACACCTGCAATAACTAAAGGTAATATAACTCCTCCTAAACCGCCGAATTTAGAGGCAAACTCAGGAAGCTCAGAAAATGCAGCTCCAAGAACCATTGTTCCTACTATTGAACCTACATAAGATTCAAATAAATCAGCGCCCATTCCAGCAACATCGCCAACATTATCACCAACATTATCTGCTATTGTGGCAGGATTTAAATGGTGATCTTCAGGTATTCCGGCCTCAACTTTTCCGACTAGATCTGCACCGACATCTGCAGCTTTGGTATAAATTCCACCGCCTACACGTGCAAATAATGCAATTGAGGATGCACCAAATGAAAAACCGGTTAAAACCGTTATAACTCTTTCTACATTGGCAGCCGAAGCAACACCAAAAAGGTCACTATAAAAAAGGAATAAAACACCTAATCCAAGAACTCCCAAACCAACAACACCTAAGCCCATTACCGAACCGCCGGCAAATGCAATTTCCAAGGCTTTGCCTAAACTAGTTCTTGCTGCATTAGCAGTACGAACGTTAGCTTTTGTAGCTACTCTCATTCCAATAAAACCTGCAAGAGCAGAGCAAAAAGCACCAACAAGAAATGAAAGCGCAATTAATGGCGAGGATGTTTCCGAGTCCGCAGAAACGCCTAGTAAAATAGCTACACAAATAACAAATATTATAAGTACTTTATATTCCGATTTAAGAAATGCCATAGCACCTTCTGCAATATGGTCGGAAATATTTTTCATTTTTTCCGTTCCGATTTCCTGCTTTGAAATCCAAGAAGATTTCCAGAAGGTATAAATGAGAGCTAAAACTCCAAACAATGGAATGATATTAACTAGTGTGTTCATTATCCGAATCTCCATTTAGCTGATTTTCTGATTTATTATTTCCCTTATTGATTTAATAGCCTGCTATTGGAATCCAGCATTTGCTTGACTCCGCCCAAAATGAATTCTCTAATTAATATTGATGTATCTTTGAAACAATTTTCCAGTAAGATCAATTCATTCTTTTGAAAAATCACTCAATACATAAGACGACATCATACCTTTTTCAAAGTTGTTTCCAACACCTAATCTAATTCTGGGAAAGTTATCGGAATTGATATGATATATCATTGAGCTTAATCCGTTATGTCCGCCATCGCTGCCTGCTGCTTTAATTCTGAATGCACCTGTTTCTAAATTAACATCATCTATTATTACAAGTAAATCTTTTACATCAATTATATAACTATCAAGGACTTGTTTAGCGGCAATTCCGCTGTTATTAACAAAAGTAGTCGGTTTAATTAATAAATATGAAGATTCGCCAGATACTGCCTTCAACAAAATAATAATCATTTTTTGAAGGGGAAAATGACATTGAATGTTGATCGGCAAAATAATCTAAAAGCATAAACCCTGCATTATGTCTATTCAAACTGTATTTATTACCCGGATTACCAATTCCTAAGACAGCGCGCACTTATTATTTTATTTTCGTTTTGTTCTTCGCCTTTACCTTTTCCAATAACTTCCGGCTCTGCACTTTCTTCTTCAGCTTCGGTTTCAGCTTCTTCTGTCAAAGCTTCTTTTTCTACTTTAGGATGTACTACAGAAACAATAACGGAATCTTCGGGATTTAATAAAACAACATCGGCAACAGAAATATCACTTACGTGAATTGAATCGCCAATTTTTAAATCAGCAATATTTATATCTATATGCTGAGGAATATCTTTCGGCAAACATTCAACTTCAAGTTTATGTATTAATTGCTGAATTATTCCGCCTTCCTTAACACCTATCAGGAGAGCCATGTAATCTGCACGGGCACTTCCAACTGAAATTTCTCACCTTTTGTTAATCCTAAAAGGTCGAAATGCATTATTCTATCCGTTAATGGATCAAATTGAACATCTTTTATAATGCATTCATGTTCTTCATGGCCTTCTAAATTTATAGAAATAAGATGAGTTTCAGATGTAAAAACAAACGGTTTAATTGATTTTTCCGTTACTTCTAAATGAATAGGTTTATCATGTTTAGAATAATAAACAGCAGGGACTTTTCCACTTCTCCTTAATGAATTCAAAGTGGATTTTCCAAATTCTTTTCTTTCTTTTGCTTCTAAGGTTACTTTTTCCATAATTTCTCCAAAAAACTATTTATCCTTTATCAACATCAAATAATGAACTTATAGATTCATTGTTATATGTTCTTCTTATCGCTTCGGCAAAAATATCCGAAGCTGTTATTGTTGAAATTTTTTCTATTGATTTTTCCGAATTCATTGCAATTGTATCGGCGACATATAATTTAGTTAATTCTGATTTTGAAATCTTTTCAACCGCAGTGCCAGACAACAAGGGATGAGTAATAGCTCCGTAAATTTTCTTTGCGCCTTTACTTTTTAAAGCAGTAATTGCACCTACAAAAGTACCTGCGGTATCTATCAAATCATCAACCAGCAATACGTCCTTATTTTCAACTTCACCAATTATATGAACAACTTCCGCTAAATTTTGTTTTGGTCTTCTTTTATCAATAACCACCAAATTACAATGCAGTCTTTTTGCATAAGACCGAGCCATTTTTATTCCGCCAATATCGGGTGAAACTACAACCAGGTTTTTAGCTAAATCCTTAAACAACCCTGTAAACATTGTTGAACCGTAAAGGTGATCAAAAGGAATATCAAAAAAACCTTGAATTTGAGCAGCATGCAGATCCATAGTCATCACCCTATCCGCACCTGCAACAGTAATTAAATTAGCAACAAGTTTTGCAGTAATCGAAACCCTCGGCTGATCTTTTCGGTCCTGTCTTGAATAACCGAAATAAGGGATAACTGCTGTTATTCTTTTTGCAGATGCTCTTTTTGCAGCATCAATCATAATAAGCAGTTCCAGCAGATTTTCCGCAGGAGGGTTTGTTGACTGAATAATAAAAACATCAGAGCCCCTGATATTTTCTCCATATTTTACCCAAATTTCTCCGTCGCTAAAACGTTTCAATTCCAAAGAACCTAAAGGCTTACCCAATCTTTTTGCAATTTTTTCTGCAAGTGGTAAATTAGAACTTCCGGAGAAAATCTTATAATCGGTTATCGCCATATATAAAAAATGTTTTCGCTATTTTTTAAAAAATAGACAAGAAATATAATTAATAAGTAAAGTTAAGTCAATAAATTGTTTAATAATTGTGAAGTGTTTTTGTTTATGAAATTATCAAAAAGTCTTTTTTTTATCTATAATTCAACATTTTTGGTAGACTGATCTAGTTTTTAATCTTTTTTCTTTCTAAACAAAAAGATTATTACAATTAATAGTACTAAGCCGGACAAAATATAAATCCATGAAGGAGTTTCTTTCAATTTAAATGGTCTGAATGTGACCGAAATGGTTTTTCCTCTGCCAATATCCGAAAGAGAATATTTCCAGATTAAAGTTCTGCCTTCTTTACCAGTTGCATTGTGCGTAACAATTTCGCCCCCGAAAGTATATTTATATTCAACATAATAATTGCTGCCGTCAATTCCGAAACCTGTAGCGATAGGAGGAATAAATTGAGTAAATATTTTCTGACCTTCAGCACCGTCTCTTAAAGAAAAATTTGCATCTGTAAATGCTTTGGTATTATTTAATGAATCAATATGATTAAATGCTATATCTACGATAGCATGAGTGGTACTGTCTGTTGAATCAGAATAAACTTTAATGTAATCAACAGTGTTGTATTTTGAAGAAAATTCATTTTTAATTGAATCAGGATTGAAAATTCCGATTTTATTTAAAACTTTCAGACTTTCATTATCTGGAAGTTTCATCCAATAGTGAATTTTCATTGTTCCTGAGCCATCGGAATATAATTGTACGTCCTGTATATAGTTAATGCAGCCAGGAATTAGTAAGAATAATAACAGAACAATTTTTTTCACAATATTAATAATTTGGTTAAAAATTTAGTTCAATAAAAACTAATTAGTTAAGGTGCCTTAAGTTATAGAATTTTTAAGAATTTTTCATTAAGTTTTTGCCGCTAAATTTACGGAGGTAATTATTATGCCTACATACGATTATAAATGTTTAGAATGTGGCCATAAATTTGAGATGTTTCAATCAATGACAGCAGATCCGATTAAAAAATGTCCGGAATGCGGTGGTAAAGTTAAAAGATTGATTGGTGCCGGCGCAGGACCGATTTTTAAAGGAACGGGTTTTTACCAGACCGATTATAAAAACAATTCTGCTCCGAAACTTTCAAACGGAACAAGTAAAAAAACGGAAACCAAAAGTAATTCGACGAATAAGGAAGGTTCAAAAGAAAAGAAAAAATAAAAGCATTGAAGAAAAGCCTTCAATGCTTTTTAAATTCCTGATTTATATATTGATTAGAAGTCTGCACCTAACGATACATAGAATTTCGCCTTAGAAAAAGTATTGTAATTATAAGCCCAGGCTACATCAAATCTGACTAAGAAGTATAAGAAGAATAATCTTGCACCCACGCCTGTTCCCATTAATAAGTTATCTGTAATAATATTTCCGTTATTATTTCTTTTAAAGAATCTTAAATCTTTATTTCTATCCCAAGCTGTACCGGCATCTATAAATGCAACACCCATTATATTATTAAAGAATAACGGTAAGCCGCCGGTAAGTAAATATCTTATTAAAGGAAATCTTAATTCTAAATTCATTAATCCGTATTTAGTTCCAATTTCCTGAGCATAATCATATCCTCTTAAAGGAACTGCTGCGGTTAGGAAAACGAAATCTGTTGCTGAAGTCAGCGGGATATCTGTTGTAGCAAACTTCCTATTTATCCAATTATCGGTTCCTCCGATAAAAAATCTCTGCGGATTTTTACCGCCTGAGTAACCGCCTGATAATCTAAATACAAAGGAATATTCATCACCAAGTTTAAAGTAAGTTCTGTAATCTCCAACTGCTGAATAAAATGATAATTTACTGTTGAACATTGGATTACCAAGTAAATCGAATCTATAACGTGTTCCGTCAATTGGCGCAGTGTTTCCCCAAAGTACATTATCATGAATTAAACTTACTGAAGGAACTATTAAAGATGCTTTATCAATTGCTTCGGCAGTATTATCCAGATTTTCTTTAGAAACATTTAACCAGCTTAATCCCATATCAATTCTATAAAATTTATTTAAGGGATATCCAACTGATAAAACTGCACCATAATTTCTGAATCTATAAAGATTATAGCCAAAACCACGGCTTAAATAAACAAATCTTGCAGTGTGGAAGGCTTCAATTCCATAATTAATTCTTTGAGGCAAATAGTAATAAGCCAATCCATAATCACTGTTTTTTAGATCTATTTGTAAACCTGTAACTCCAATCAGCCTATGGTTTCCCAATACATCGCTAAACGAAATTATTGTTGTTCCAAGCAGTCCATAAAGTGAACTATAACCAGCATTGGCATAAACTATATCGGGAGAGAAAGTAATTTTATATTTGTTTACTTTGAAGTCGCCTCTTTTATCCAGATTATCTGTTAATTGAAATTGTTCCTTGTTCGAATTTGTTGTATCGTAAACTAAGTTTTTGTTTTCACCGCCGAATACATAATTATTAAAATCAATTTTTACAGTATCACCTTGAACTTTTGAAGTATCTAAAATTGATCCGGTTACGATATCAATATTTCCTCTGTCAACATTTTCTTCTTTAGATTCTTCCTCACTAACCTGTATTTCCGGTTTTTCTTTCTTTTGATACCTTAAATCGGCAATATATTTTGTTAAAGGCAGTGTTTTTTCATCGAGATTAATTTGGAAAGGATTATTCAATAAAAAGATATTAAAAGCTCCTTTATAAAAAGTAGAAAAGGTTAATTTCTTTCCGTCTTGAGATAATGATAATTGATACAATCCATTTAAAGAATTAGTAACAGGGATTGCTTCCAACTCTGCTACAGCTTTTACGGAATCATCATTATCAAGCACCACTCTTTTTTTATAAATATTTGTAATTCCATTTAAATCAGAAATGAATAATATTTCTTTTCCATTCGGGCCTACTGCCGGTGAACTTTCGCTGCTGTTTGGAGTATCTGTAATTCTTTCAATTTTTTTATCTGTTACATTTACAGAATAAAGATCATCTTGAGAATAGTTATGGTTATAAATTTTAAAGTCTTTGTACATTCTATTTTCATAAAGATCATTTCCTCTATCCGATGCAAAATAAATTTCTTTATCATCATTGGACCATGCCGGATCTTTATCCGAAAATATATCATCTGTCAAATTTGTTAACTCTTTTGTTTTGAGATTATAAACATAAATATCGGATTGTTTGGCATTGTGGCCGACAAAAGTAATTAAATCACTTTGATGAGACCAAGTAACACTGCTTATTCCTTCTAGTGAAACCGGTAATGTCTCTCTATCTTCAGTATCAACATCAATTATATAAATTACATCAAACCCGTTACTCTTTGCAGATAATGCGATTTTTTTACCATCGGGAGACCAGGTTAAGCCGGGAGTAATAACATTTAATTCCTCAAAATCAGGAGTTCTGTTTCCCTTTACCAAACGCTTAATAATTTTTCCATCCAATGCATCCATCAAATAAACATCAAAGTAATAATCTCTATTTGATATAAACGCAATCTTATCGCCTTGCGGAGAAATAGCAGGACTTGTATTATAAAATCCGCCGTCTTTTTCCGGATCAGTTAATCTTTTTGCAAATTCATCGGGATCTTTATGAATTGCAATATCCGGCCAAAAAGTTTTCTTAATATCTTTTTTCCATCTTTCGTTTAGTTCTTTTAAAGATATTCCAATCGTTTCTTTTAATGCACTGTTAACATTCCCAGTACTTTTTATTTTATTAACAAGCTGTCCGATTTTTTCTTTACCGTATTTTTTTGCTATATAATGAAAAACTGCTTCACCGCCTCTATAAGCAAAGTAACCGTTCAATTGTTGTATATCGGGAAGATATTCATTTATGGCAGCATCTCTTATAAACATATCTGTATTTATATCCCAGCCTAAGGCTTGATACTCAGCCATTCCTTCATTAAACCAAAGCGGAAGATTAACGCTGATGTTATTTGAAATTATATTTTGAATTGAACCACCGTAAAACATATCATTAATAACAGCATGTGTTAACTCGTGATGAATTAAATGTTCAAACTGTTTATAAGATCCCATGAATTGAATGACTACCCGGTTCTTAAATAATTCAGTAAAACCTTCAATACCTTCGGTTAAATATTGATCGGTAATATTTGTTTCCTGAAAATCATTAGTGGAGTTATAAATAATTATAGAAATTCTATTATTAATTCTATAATTAAAACTTTCTTGAATAGATTTTAAAGACTTCTCAGCAATTTTTGAAGCGAACTCAGCTAAATCCCCTCCGTTATCGGTGAAATAAATATCAAAATGATCTGTTTGAATATAATACCAAGTAAAGTCTTTATATTGGACTTTATTCTTTCCAAACTGAGCAAACGCGGAAGCTCCGGAAAAAAATAAAATGGCAACTAAATAAATAGTAAATTTTTTCATTAGGAATACCTCATTTATTCCACAATTAAAAAATCTAATTCAGCCTTCTCCGAATCAACCCGCACTAACTTAACTTGCACTTTATCTCCAAGTCTGAACTGTTTTTTTGTCTTTCTACCAATTAAGGAATATTTTTTTTCATCATAAACGTAAAAATCTCCCTCCAAATCTTTCAGTCTAACTAAACCTTCTGCTAAAATATCGAATAATTTAACAAAAATCCCGAAATGAGTGATACCTGAAATAATTGCATGAAATTCCTCCCCAATATGACCTTCCAGAAACTCAATTTGTTTCAATTTAATTGATTGTCTCTCAGCATCTATTGCGTCTCTTTCGCAGTTGGAAATATGATCACAAATTTCATCTAATTCATTTAGAGAATATTCAGTTTTATTTGAATTTTCGAGATAATTAAACAATAATCTGTGAACCATTAAATCTGCAAATCTTCTTATTGGTGAAGTAAAATGTGAATAATATTGAAATCCTAATCCATAATGCCCAATATTATGAACCGAATAAATAGCTTTTGCCATTGAGCGAATTGCAAGTTCATTGATCAATGCTTCTTCTTCTGTTCCGTGAACGCTCATCATTAATAACTGAAATTGAGTAGAATTTTTAGCAGCATTCGGGTCAAAAGGATATCCTAAAGATTTAACAAAATTTGCAAATTCAAATATTTTGTCTTTATCCGGCAAATCGTGAACTCGATAAATAAATGGTTTAACTTGTTTCTTTTTCGGGACAGCAATATGTTTGGCAACTATTTTATTTGCCATTAACATAAATTCTTCAACAAGCATATTACTTTCCTGAATTTCTTTTCTTTCTATTTTGATAGGTTTCCCTTCATCATCAAGTTCAAATTTCACTTCGGGAGTAAAGAAATCTATACTTCCTTCTCTCATCCTTTTTTTTCTTAAAGTTCGAGCCAAAGAATTTAATTGAAGAATATCTTTGGAAAAGTCACCTTCTTTAGATTCAATTATTTTTTGAACTTCTTCATATGTATATCTTCTGGAACTTTTTATAATTGATTTCTTTATTTGATAATCAACTATTTTTCCTCTTTTAGTAAGCTGCACAATTACAGAATAAGTTAACCTTTCTTTATTTGGGACAAGCGAACAAATGTTATTGCTCAGTTTTTCAGGAAGCATTGGGATAACACTTCCAACCAAATAAACAGAGTTTCCACGGTTTAGTGCTTCATGATTTAAAGCCGATTTGGAAGTAACATAATGACTAACATCTGCAATATGAACTCCAACAGAATAATTTCCGTTATCTAATATTTCAATTGAAAGAGCATCATCAAAATCCTTTGCATCAACTGGGTCAATGGTAAATACTGTTTTTTTTCTGTAATCTAATCTCGATTCTATCTCCTTTTCATCAATATCAGAAGTAATTTTATCTGCTTCGGATATAACTTCTTTCGGAAATTTATACGGGAGATTAAATTCTCTTGCTATTGCAACAGAGTCAGTTTCTTTTGATCCAGGCTTGCCGATAACTTCAATTACTTCTCCCTCGGGATTAAGCATTGAAGTATTCCATGAAATATTGCTTACAATTACCTTATCACCAACTTTAGCTCCATTTATTTGCGAGTTATCAATATAAATATCTCTGTGAATTTTGGAATCATCCGGTTTAAGAAAATAAAATGATTTTGATTTTTTTATAACTCCTACAATTTCTTTTCTTTTTCTCTTTACAACATTTATTATTTGACCTTCAATATTCTTTCTTTTTCGTTCGGCAAATAAAACTACTTCAACAGTGTCACCGTCAAATGCAGTCCCTAAATTTCTTGCAGCAATAAAAATATCACCTAAATTAGAATTTTTAAGAATTACAAATCCATAACCGTTTTGATTTACCTGTAAAGTTCCGGTAACTCGATTTGTCTCAAGTAAACTGCCTAAAGAATATTTTTTGTTTCTTTTAATTAAAAACCCTTCTTCAACCAAGTCATGAAGCATAGCTTTTAAAGAACTGTATTCAAAATCAGTTGCCAGATTTAATTTTTTCGAAATTTCTTTCGGTTTAAATCCTCTGCCGGGATTTTTTTTAAAAAATGCTTTAACCTTTTTTTTCATTAAAACTCAAACCTATATTTTAATCCTAATTCATTAATCATTTCATTAGCAATTCCATTTTCAGAAAGTGCTTCTTTTCTTTCTAATCTTAAAATTAAACTTTGAAAAAGAGGATATTCAACTTTAACATTAGCTCGGCTAATATCTTGAAAAACTTCTGTAGTTCCTCCAATTGTATACCGGAATTTCTGTACCTTTCCGCTTAAATTAAACTTTGTTTGTGATCCGACCTGCCTCACTTCAAAATTTCGTACATAATCACCAAATTGCTGATTTAAAAAACTTCCCAGCAACGAACCGGCTAATGAAGTTGCAACAGAAGCTGCCGCACTTCTTTGCTGTTGAGTTGCTCCTTCAGTAAAGGAACCGGTTATAATGAACATTATTGCATCAGTTTTAGTATAAGCCGGGTCAGGAGTGTCATCTTGTATTGCTTTTTCACCATAATAAACCGCAATATTATTTTGTTCACTTTGGAAATTTTTACCCAGATCATCCAGAGGACCTTTTATTTTGATTTTTACTGCAACAGGAACTTCTTGAACATTTGAAGAATCTGATGCAGGTGTATAGTAATCAGAATAAGTTGCAACTATATCCAAATTGGGATTAGTAACATCACCTTCAAATTTAATTGTTCCATCAGCTTTAAAAGATTTAATAAATTTCAAAGTTGAACCATCCAACAAACTCAACTGACCTTGTGCGTTATTTCTTCCGCTTAAATTTTCGTAAGTAAAATTACCCTGCAAAAGTGCAGTTAAATTTTGATTCAACTCTTGAGATAGTACTACGGATAATTGAGCTTCATTTTGAACATTGACATTTATGCTGTATTGTATATTACTTTTCTGGGCCGGTTTCACATTTTTTCTGGCTTCTCTTTCTTTAGCAAGTTTTACCAGACTTTCAAAATCCATTTCTTTTGTTTGCTTAGTTGAATCAACAACATATTTATAAACAAAATTTGATGAGTTTCCTAATCTCATTTGTTTTGGTAAATACGTTAGTTTTGCATATTCAACATCAACCGGTGCTTTTATCAGCATTCCGTTTTTATCAATCTGTAATTCTAAGTTTCCATTCGTACTGATTACAAGATCACCATAAATTGATTTTGTAGCACTTTTAGAAATATCACCCAATACTTTTAAAGTTCCGTTCAAATAAATTTGTGAAGATGTTACTTCCAAATTATTTAGAAATGCCTTACCCGAACCGGTCATTTGACCGCCATTTTTTGTATCGACGTTTTTAATTAACAAACTGTCAATTGTAATTGCTTCTTTATTAACACTAAGTTTTAATCCTGCACCATATTCAAGATTATTAAATTCACCTACAAAATCCGCATCGTGTAAGCGTATATAACCTGATGGATTTATATTATCTAATGTTCCGGTTAATTTAAGATCTGCAACAAGATAACCTTTTAATTTATTTATCTTTGGTAAAAGATTGCCAAAAGATGCCAAATTGAATTGATCGGCTTTGAATACTAAATTAAATTGTTTAGACTTTATCATTCTTTCCTTAACTGAAACAAAACTTAAATCTATCGGCAAATTTCCATTTACAAGCAGAGCCGGGCCTTTTGAATAAATAAGAGAATCTAAAAATTTTAAGTCTACATTTAAATTCTGATTTTTATAATTTAAAAGAACCGTTCAGCTCACCGAATCTTTTTTTCTTAAAAAGTATTCTGCTTGTATTAAGATCCACATTAATAATAGGATTATTAAGCGTTCCTGTAATCTTAGAATTAATATTAATGTTAAAGTCAGGACTTTCAGTTGAATCGATATTTTCAATATTTGTTATTAAATCTAAAGCACTGAAATTTTTAATGTTGAATTTAAAATTTTGAGAACCATCGTCCCTTAGATCACCAACCAAACTGATTTGGCCATTTTTATGTACTAAAACAAAATCATTTATTTCTGTTTTATCTCTTGAATAAAGGACAGAAATTGATTTACTATTACTCAAATCAAATTTATTATAAAAGACATTAAGAGAATCAATTTTTAATTTTGCTCGATCATTATTTAAATCAACTTTGCTTACTATATTTATTCCGGCATAGTCTTCCAATTTACCGGAAAATGCAATAGATGCCGAATCATTTTTATAATCCATATTTAAGTATAAATCATAAAAATCATTCCCGGTAAAAACCCTATCGGTTTTTAATAAAATTTTAGTATTAATATCACTCAGTAAGTCTGTGTTAAAATTGTTATCCAGATCTAAATTTAATGAAAGGTTTGAAAGGAAAAATACATCTGTACTGCCCCAAAATTTTACATAAGCAAGGTTGGTATTAAATTTTAAATAAAATGAACTTAAATCATTTTCAATCTGTCCGCTAATATATCCGTCAAGTTCTAATTGATTATCTCCCAAGAATAACGAGAGCAGACTAAAGTCTTTAAACTCTACAACATACTTCATATTTAAAGTAGAATCCATTTGAAGCGGCTGCAAATTATAATCCGAAATTAATGCAGAATCTTTAGCAGTTTCAGAACTGTTGGATTTTTTAATATTGTTAAACTGATTTATTTTGTGTTTTATAGCTCTTTCAACATACTTATCTTCATAACTTACCAATTTTATGGTTTGATCCAATGTATAGTGGCCAGTTAAAGTTATATCAGCAAGATCCGAAATAATATTTACAACTCTTTGCCCTTTTTCATCTTTATGTAAATCCACAATTGCACGGGTACTATCTATTACAATATCATTTATTGAGGAATTGTACATCTTTAAACTAAGAAACAGATCAAGGTTATCAGGGTTAAAATTTTGTCCGGTCGCATCTAAACTAAAATTAAGATGTGTGTTTACAGATGTATCTTTTGAAACATCAGCAACATTAAAATCTTTTAAAGATCCCTTAATATCATAAGAAGGATTTTTTTCATCGGTAAAATCAAACGAACCATTTAAGTCGGCTTTTGTTGAATCAGAAGCTAATGTAAATTTATAAGCTATACTTTTGTTTTTTGCAGTTGCAGTCAGTTTTAACGTATCTATATTATTATTATAAATAGTAGAACCATCAGCTGTTAGTTTAACAACAGCATCAAGATTATTCGTCGATGTGCCTTTCCCTTTTATATTAATAAGGGAATTTATATTTGAAGAAACTCCTATAAAGGGCGAGAGATCAAAATTCTTAGTTACTACATTTGCATCATAAATGAGATCTTTTTGCTTAAGATTTAAGTTGCCATTTAAATCCACTTGTCCTTTATCGGTTGTAAGAGATAAATGAGTTTTAAAATCTAAAGGATATCCCGAATAATTTAAAGTATCAATCTTTAATATTCCATATTCTTTTAAATGTAGGAATATTTAAAGAAGGTAAAAGCACATTTACATCATTTTGATTTATATAAGAATTAGTAAAATTAGCGGTTATGTATAAATCATCCGGATCATCTAAGTTTTTTATGGAAGCTGTTGCTGAAAGATGTGTACTGTCCAATGCAGTTTCCAGATGGTCCACTTTAATATTATTTAACTTTCCAGTGGCATTTACTTCTATAGCTACTTTACCTTTCAGAATATCAATTCCAGGAATAAATGGGTACAGATCGGAAAAATAAAATTGAGGCGCATCCAGTTTTAATGAGATATCAGAATTAAAAAGATTTAATGAGTCCGCAAACGGACTCCAGTTATCCATTGCAGCATTAATATTAAGATCAGAATTGTTGGTTTTAATTGACAAACTTTGCGCCCTCATTTTATCTTTATCAATTAAAAATTCTCCTGAAAAATTATTCAATGCAAAACCGGCTAAATTTGGATTGCATGATAAGTTATTAATCTTAAGTTGAAATTTGTATTGATTAATATCTGCAAATGCCTGTAAATCAAGGCTTATATTTTCAACTCTAAAATCATTCATATTTAAATTTGGATAAACTGAATTACTATTTAACTTATCATAATTTTGAAGATAAAAGTTAACACTGTGTAATGATAAATCAGCAACTTCAATTTTAAATGGGAAAGGCGAATGTGTAGTATCGCTGGTAGTATCAACTGATTGGGAAGATGGAAATAATTTAGATATGTTTAATTTACCATCTTTATCTTTAATTAATTTTATTGTTGTATTTTCAAGTTTTAGATCGCGTATGTAAATAGTCTTTAATAATAATTTCAAAGGACTTGTACGCAGACTAATTGTTCCAGCATTCAACAAAGTATCTTTATCTTGAGTTAAAACTGTATTATGAATAACAAGCGAAGTGAAAATTGTTCCGTCAATTTTTTCTATATACAATTTGCCATTTAGAGAAGAGTTTGCGGTTTCCAAAATTTTATCTTTAAGTATATCTCTAAAAGTTGAAGTTTGACTAAAACCAAATGCCAGAATAAGAATAATAAATATTCCTAAAGCGATATAAAGAAAAACATTAACGATTTTTTGAAGTAAAGTTCGTTTTTTCTTATTCTTTTTATTCTGCTCTGTTTTTTTATTTTGATCTTCTTCGGGCATTACAACTTATTTTATTACAAATACTTAGGCTAATTTAATTAATAAAAACCGAAAACTATATACTTAAATTAATAGATTAAATAATTAGTTACTTATATAATAAATATAAAATTGGATTAAATTAAAAGAGATTTACTTCGAATATTTGTCCAGGATCAACTGAATTATTTTAGAAGTGGATTGGTTGTTAACAAACTTAATTGTTTTTACTTCTCCGCCGTTTTTAACAACAATGTCTTTGCCGACAATATTTTCAATATCCCAGTCTTCCCCTTTAACCAAAACATCCGGAACAAGTTCTGAAATTATTTCAAGAGGAGTATTTTCCGAAAAGAGAGTTACATAATCTACAGGTTTTAAATTTGAAACTATATATGTTCTTTCTTTTTCTTTTAAGATAGGTCTGCCGCTGTCTTTAATATTTTTAATTGATGAATCTGAATTAATTGCCACAATTAAAACATCACCAAGTTCTTTTGATTTATTTAGATAATCAACATGTCCGGAATGTAATATATCAAAACAGCCGTTTGTAAAAACAACTTTTTTACCTTCGGCTTTGAGTTTTTTTCTTATTGATATTATTTCTTCCCTGCTTTTTATATTACTCATCTTGTTTCTTCAGCAATTGTATTAAATAATTTATCCAATTCAATAGGAACAATTCCAACCTCTTCACAAACTAATCCGCCCGCATAATTAGCTAAATAGGAAGCTTCCAAAATATTTGCTTTTGCTGCAAGGGCCATTGTTATAGTTGCAATTACAGTATCTCCGGCACCCGAAACGTCTGCAACTTCTCTGGCTTTTGTAGGCATTTTTTTTTCATGCTTACCTTTTTCAAAGATTGCAATACCACCTTCGCCAAGCGTTAACAGCACATATCTTGCATTCAGTTTTTCTAATAATTTTTTACCGGCATTAGAAATATCTTCACTTGATCTTATTTTCATTCCAAGTACATCTTCAGCTTCTTTTCTGTTTGGTTTAAACACAGTAACATTTTTATATGCAAAAAAATTATTAAACTTCGGATCTACACTGATTAAAACATTATTATCATTCGCGAGTTTTATTACTTTTTCAATTAATGAATGGGACAACACGCCTTTGTTATAATCCTCAAGAATAATTCCGTCCAGATCTTTAATATTTTTCTTTATATAATCATAAACTTTATTCTGTACAGACTTATTTAAATATTGTTTGCTTTCTTTGTCAATTCTTACAACATGCTGGTTTCCTGCAATTACTCTGGTTTTAGTAGTTGTCGGCCGGCTTTCGTCAACAAAAATTCCATCATCGGGAATATCTGTTTCTTTAATTAAAGATGTAAAAATTGTTCCGTCATTGTCGTAACCTATTATTCCAATTGGAAAAGGAAGACCGCCAAGTTTTTGAATATTTAAAGCAACATTCGCAGCTCCGCCGAATCTATAGAATTCATTTTCAACTTCAACAACAGGAACGGGAGCTTCCGGAGAAATTCGTTTTACATCACCCCAAAAATAGCAATCAAGCATCATATCTCCGATTACTGCAACTTTAATATTTTTAAAATTTTTTTTAAGTGTATTAAGTCTTTTTGAAGAAATATCAATCATTTTATACCTAAAATTTCGCGAGTTATTAAGCAAAGATAATGATAAAATTTATGTCGGCAAAGAATGGAAAATTGAGATATTTTGATTTATTTTAATTTACTCTTACTTTCTTTTTTGTTAACCCAAACAGCTAACGGGTTTGCAATTCTAACTCTCCAAAGTCCTTCATCCGTTCCAATCCACATATCCCACCCATCAAAATATAAACAGGAAACGGTTGAAATATTCTGACCTAATTGATTTAAGTCTACAGGAGTAACCTGGTTTGTTAATCGATTTATAATAACTAAACCTTTGCCAATTTCTTTTTTATCATTTCTGTCGAATGAATAAATACCGGCCCATATTTGGTTGCCGGTTCTTTCTAAACAATAAACTCCGTTTGCCGGTAAACCATTTAAACTAGAAATTCTTTCCCATTGAAGAATTCGATTATATTTATAAATCCCTCCGATGTTAAATTCCGGCTGCTGTTTTGTTACAAATTCGTCTGTTGCAAACCAGACATAATGCCTTTCAAATAACAAATCATGAATAGAGACAGCATATCCGTCTCCGTTAAATGCATTTTTTTTATTATTAATGAATCTCCATGATTTTATATCGTTTGGATTTTTCTTTTTTTCAAATATGTGAACTCCTGATTCGGTTCCAAACCAAACCAAACTATCACCATCTAATTTAATAGAAGTAATAGTATTTGTTTTAGCATCATTGTTTTTTGTTAAATTAAAATCCTTGTATTTATTTCTTTTAACATCTAGCCTTGTAAGATTTTTAAACCTTCCGATCCATAAAACATTTTGAGATCTATCATAACATAAAGAACGAATCCAATTACCCATTTCGCCGCCAAGCGCAAATGTTTTTTTTGTCCAGATATTTCTTCTTTTATTATATACATACAAACCTTCGCTGGATCCTGCCCAAATATATTTAGGAGAAGCAGCAATTGTATAAAATAGATCGGTTTTGAGTTTGTTGTTCTTTGTTGAAAAGTTTTCCCACTTACCATCTTTTAATGAATACCGGAAAACGCCATAGCCATAAGTAGAAACCCATATATAACTTCCTTCCTGGTCGATTGCAGTAACGGCAGCACCTTCCAAGTATTGTTCGGATTGAATTTGAGAATAGATTCCCGTGCTAAAAGTACAAATCAGGATAAATGTTAAGATGAGATATTTAATCATACACAATAATAAAATTTATAAAACAGGGAGAAAAGTCAATTAATAGCTTTCCTCATCGGATGGAAATTTTGCATCTTTTACATCTGAAATATAATTTTTTACAGCTTTATTTATTTCATCGGCTAAATTGGAATAATATCTAACAAATCGTGGATGAAAATCAATATTTAAACCGAGCATATCAGGAGTCACTAATATTTGACCATCGCAATAAACACCGGCTCCAATTCCTATTGTTGGAATATTAACACTAGCCGTGATTTTTTTAGCAAGAGAAGCAGGTATTTTTTCCAACACTATTGCAAAAGCTCCGGCTTGTTCAATAACTTTTGCATCATTAAGAATTTCATCGGCTTCTTCTTTATCTCTTCCGCGTTCTCTATAACTTCCAAACTGATGAATACTCTGCGGAGTCAATCCGATATGGCCCATTACAGGAATTCCGGCATCCGTAATTTTTTTTATTGTTTCGGCAACTCTTTCTCCGCCTTCCAATTTTACTCCGCTGGCAGAGGTTTCTTTCATTATTCTTCCAGCATTACGAAAACCTTCATCAACGCTAAGCTGATAGGACATAAAAGGTAAATCAACAACAACCATTGCACGATTAACACCTTTTATAACGGTTTTTGTATGATAAATCATTTCATCCATTGTTACAGGAAGTGTGGTTTCATTTCCCTGAAAAACATTGCTTAAGGAATCACCGACTAAAATTAAATCTATGCCGGCATCATCTAAAAGTTTAGCAGTAATAAAATCATAAGCAGTGAGTGAACTAATTTTAACTCCCTTTTTCTTCAAAAGCATTAATGCTTTGGTTGTAACTCTTTTAATTTCTTTTTCGGTGCTCATTATTTTCTCTAATGATTAATAAAATAGTTCAGCTTATTGTTTCAATATCTTTCTCATATTCTTTGAACAGAAAATTAAAATATTTTTCAAATCCAGATTTCACTGAATCGGCCAATTCTTTATAATTAACTTTGTTATTTAAAATAGATTCGATTTCAATTGTATTATTTTCCAAAGCAGAAGTAATTTCTTTTTTATCATTATCATTTGATGATAAATAATCTACTATTTTTTTGTGATAACTTCCGCATAAGATTGATCCGTGCTGTATAATTGAATTTCCTAATTTTCTTTGTGCACTTCCGACCAACTTTTTCTTGTTAAATTTTAATTCACTTTTTGCTGGAATTGAAAAACACACTGTGCTTTTACTTTGTTGATAATGTTTTAAAAAATCCGGTTGAACTGTTTCAAGCTCTGTGTTTGTTAATCTAGGATTATAAATACTTAAGCCCGTTACCAAAGCTGAATTTATTTCCTCGTATAATTTTCGTGCAGAAGTGCTTTTTTCAATAGGGCAAATGACAGAGTATGTTAATTCTTCAGAATGAAGAATTGCCCTGCCTCCGGTTGGTCTTTTAACAAAATGCAGGTTATCACTTAATAATTTATCTTTATCTAAAATTTCTTCACTTTGATTAGCGCCTAAAGAAACACAATAAGGATTCCATCTATAAAGTCTTAATATATATTCTCCAGGTCTGCAGCGTTTAGCCAGGTTTAGATCAAAATCCATATTAAACTTACCGGAATTAAAACCGGTATCTAAGAAATACCAAATCATTTGCCGACTATTCCACGCGTACTTTTATTTAAAAAGGTTAATATGTTATTAACATGAATATTATCCGCTAATTCACTTTTAATTTTTTCTTTTGCTTGGGTTATGTTAAGAGCAGGGCTATATATATATGAATAAGCCTTCTTTAAAGTTGCAATATCGTCATTTGAAAATCCTCTTCGCCTTAAACCAATTACGTTTAAGCCGGAAAATTTTAATGGTTCATTTGCAGTTAAAATATAAGGCGGGACATCCTGAACTACTCTGAATCCTCCTCCAATCATTGCATGAGCACCAATTTTACAAAATTGATGAACCGGAGTTGCTCCGCCGATAATAACATAATCTTCAATTTCTACATGTCCGCCAATTTGTACACTATTTGCAATAATACAATTATCACCAACTATACAATCATGAGCGACATGAGAATAAGCCATGAATAAACAGTTTTTTCCAACACTTGAAAAGCCAGTATCTTTTGTACCTCGGTGGAAAGTAACAAATTCATGAATTACTGTATTATCACCAACTTTGAAAATAGTTTTTTCGTCTCCGAATTTTAAATCCTGAGGAACATGTGCAATAGATGCACCTTGATATATCTTAACTTTATTACCAATTCTTGCTCCATTATACAAAACAGCGTACGGACCTATTTCGCAATCGTCGCCGATTTCCACATCATCTTCAATTATTGCATAGGGATAAATTTTTATGTTCTCGCCTAATTTAGCTTTACTGCTTACTAAAGCAGTTGGATGGATTGTATTCATAATTTTTCTTATTATTCAGGATTATTTGATTCTCTATCTACAATAGCCGCCATAAAATCTGCTTCGGCAACAAGGGCATCATTTACAATAGCTTTACCGCTCATCATTACTACTTTACTTTTCTTATTGGTTAATTCAATTTCCAAATATAATTGATCACCCGGAAGAACCGGTTTTCTGAATTTTGCATTATTTATCTGCATAAACATAACAAGTTTTTCCTCAGGATTCGGGAAAGAATTTAAAAGTAAAACTCCGCCGGTTTGAGCCATTGCTTCAATAATTAAAACACCCGGCATAATGGGTTGATCGGGGAAATGTCCTTGAAAGAAAGGTTCATTAACTGTTACGGATTTAACGCCTATAACTTTTTTATCAAGATCAAGATGAACAATTTTATCAACAAGTAAAAAAGGATATCTATGCGGAAGGATTCTTTGTATTGCATTAGTATCGAATACGACTCCCTCTTTTTTTACAAATTGAAATTTCTTAACAAGTTTTTTCTGCTGATAGAGTTTTCTTACCTGTTTTGCAAATTCGACATTAGATTTATGACCAGGACGTGCAGCTAAAACTTGCGCTTTTATTGGAGCACCGATCAAAGCTAAATCACCAAGCAAATCTAAAAGTTTATGTCTTACAGGTTCATTTTTAAATCTTAATTCTTTGTTATTTATTATTCCATTTGAACCTAAAGTTATTTTTTCTTTTATACCTATTTTTTTACGGATATCTTCCAGTTCTTGTTCGTTTAAATTTTTATCAACAATAACAACAGCATTATCTATATCACCGCCTTTTATTAGGCCGACATTAGCCAGCTGATCAACTTCACTTAAAAAACAAAATGTTCTTGCAGGCGAAAATTCATCAACAAATTCTTTTTCCAAATCAAAAAGTCCTGTATGCTGACTTCCCAAAGCGGGGTTTTGATAATCAACCATAACTGTAGCTCTGTAACCATCCAACGGAAGAGCAACAATATCAATTTGTTTCTCTTCATTATGGTACATAACAGTTTCATCAATTATTAGATAATCTTTGGGTGCATCCTGCTGAACAAATCCGGCCTGCAGTAAAACATCAACATAAGGTTTTGAACTTCCATCACCAACAGGCGGTTCAATCCCATTTAGTTCAATAATAATATTATCAATTTGCATTCCTACAATAGCAGCTAAAACATGTTCAACAGTGTGGACTTTTGCTTCGCCAATACCAATAGTCGTTCCCCTTGAAACATCGACAACATTATCAGCAATTGCAGGTATTTCTGGGTTGCCGCCGAGATCTGTTCTTACGAATTTAATTCCATAGTTTTCTTTAGCAGGTTTAAATGTCATTGTGCATGAAGTTCCGGTGTGAAGGCCAACTCCTGACATTGAAACCGGTTTGGCAATTGTTCTTTGTTGCTCAAGCATTAAAAATCCGTTATTTATTTGTAAATCAGCTTAATATGAAGAAATTAATGTGATAAAATAGTAAGATGAGAAGTGAAATACAATAAAGGTAAATACAAGAATTGGTCAGAATATTCAGTTTCACAATCAGGGATTTTTTGAATTATTGAGCAGTTCTTTTAATTCTTTAACTTGATTTTCCAATTGTTTAATTTTATCCGCATAAGCAGGAAGATTTCTGAAATGAGCTTCTAATTTTCTGGAAGTATTAATGTCCTTGGCAGGATAACCGAAATAATATCCGGGTTTATTAATTGATTTAGAAATTCCGGATTGTGCCATTATAACTACATTATCTGCAATTTCTATATGACCAATAAGTCCTACTTGTCCAGCTAAAATACAATTGTTCCCAATTTTTGTACTGCCTGAAATTCCAGTTTGGGATGAAATTACAGTGTTTTCTCCGATAACAACATTATGAGCAATCTGAACAAGATTATCTATTTTAACACCTTTTTTAATTATTGTTTTTCCCAAAGCTGCACGATCGATTGCAACATTTGCACCAAGTTCAACATCATCTTCAATTTCTACAATTCCTATTTGAGGTATTTTATGATAAACATTTTTTTCATCTGTAAAGAAGCCAAAGCCATCTGCACCAATTACAGTTCCGGGATGAATTATAATTCTATCACCTAACTTGCATTTTTCCCTTATGCTTACATTTTGAAAAATTAAACAATTGCTGCCAATTTCTACATCTTCCAGAATTACAGAATTATGATAAATTTTAGTGTTATCACCAACTTTACAACCAGATGAAATTACGACATTTTTTCCGAGAGCAACATTTTTTCCAAGCTTTGCATTAGGATGAACGAAGGCAGTTTTATCAATTCCAATAAGATTAAATTCCGGCGTAAAGTAATGGATAATTAATTTTGAAAACGCTTTATTCGGATCTTCAACTTCAATATAAGTTATATCTTCTCTTGTTTTATTAAATCCGGGTTTTACCAGAATAGCCGAAGCTTTAGTTGTATCAAAATATTTTTCATAAGAGGGAAGATATAAAAATGTTAATTCACCTTTTTCAGCTTCTTCTATTTTAGCAAGATTATTAATCTCTAAATTTTTATTTCCGAAAATTTTTCCGCCAATAATTGAGGAAATTTCTTCTATTTTTATAACCATGCTTTTACTTTAATTTTAATTTGTCTAAGACTTGAGAAGTTATATCATATTTATCTTTCGCATACAGCAACATAACATCTCCGCTTTTATCTAAAACAAAATCATAATCTTCATCTTTAGCAATATCCTGAATAACATTAAAAACTTTATTTTGAACGGGTTTCATTAATTCATCCTGTTTTTGATAAAGTTCACCATTAGTCCCGAATTTTTTATCTCGATAATCAGCAATATCCTTTTTCATTTTTTTTAATTCATTTTCAGCATCTGTTCTTGTTTGATCCGTCATAATTAATTTTCTTTTTTGAAAATCATCCTCTTTACGATTGTAATCACTTTGCATTTTATTTAATTCATTTTGCCATTGTTGGATAAGTTCATCAAGTTTTTTTCTGGCATCCTGTGCATCGGGTAAATTATCCATTATAGTTTTCGAATCTACATATGCTATTTTTAACTGGGCAAAGGATATACCCGGAAGGATAAATAAAGAAATGCATAAATATAAAAGAGCTTTTTTCATTTTCTTTCCTATTTCAAGATTATTATTAATACTTTAAATTGTATCAATATGAACTAAGACGGCCGTCCTCTCTTTTATAAAAACAAAACGGTTCCCGCAATTTGCAGGAACCTGAATTATTAATTCTGAGAAAATTATTTTCCTCTTTTTAATTTATCAAGAACTTTATAAGTAATATCATATTCCGGATCAGCGTATAATAAAATTATATCACCGCTTTTATCAAAAACGAACTGCATATTTTCTTCTTTAGCAACTTCGCTTATGGCTTTATAAATTTTATCTTTAACCGGATTAAAAATTTCTTCTTGTTTCTTATAAATTTCACCGGTCTGTTGGCCAAATTTTTCTTTTCTAAAGTTTTCAACTTGTTGCTGCTTTTGAATAATATTTTGCTGAGTTGATAGTTTTTTATCTTCAGGCATTGTGTTGGCTTGTTTTTGATAATCACTGTACATTTGTTGAAGCTCTTGATTCATGCTGTCTAAGTGAGCTGACCATTTATTTGTTAAAGCATCTAAATCTCCTTGAGCTTTAATTGCTTCAGGATATTGTGTTAAAATTACTTGTGAATCTACGTAACCTAATTTTTGCTGTGTTTGTGCTAATAAAAAACTTCCGCTAAACATTACAGCGAAAAAGATTAAAAGATATTTTTTCACTCTATTTACCTCTATTTATTTTTTATGGATTATTAAAAACCTTTTCCAAATTGAAAATGGAAAAGCCATGCAGGATGCTTTTCCGTCAGTTAACTGTCTGTCGAAACCATAACCTAGATCAAACCCAATTAAACCAATGGGATTTATTAAAATTCTTGCACCAAATCCTACCGATCTGCGCAAATTAAATAAATCAACATTATCAGCATTAAGGAAGACATTTCCGGCTTCGGCGAAAGCTAAAACATACAAAGGTATCGGTTCTAAAGCAACCGCGAATCTTAATTCTGCAGTATACCTAGTCATTATTCGTCCGCCTATAACATCTCCGTTTTGATTCCTAGGACCGACTGTTCTATCATCATATCCTCTTAATGGCGAAGTTGCAATTACAAGTCCGTTACCTCCCATGTAGAAATATTCAAAGGGATTAATTTTTGTGCCGGCAGCAATTTCCTTTAAATATCCTAAATCAGCAATTGAGTAAAGAACAATCCTATTTGTAGTTAAAGAGATTTTTATACCATTCTGCTGAAAATCCCATTTTTACATAGCTTACATCTCCAGGTAATAACGGTCCGCCGGATATTTGAGCATTAAGAGAAACATTTGAACCGCGTGAAGGGAAAATCGGATTATCGACATCTTTTCTGCTAATTGTTCCGCCAACAGTATATTCTTGAGATTTCCCTTCCACATAGAAATTTTGTCCGTTTAAAACATTGTTATATTGATATCTAAAAAATCCCTGCAAATTAAAATAATCATCAGGCCATTTTAACCTTCTGCCAACTCTAATAGTTCCGCCGGTCTGTCTTAAATCGTAAATATATTGTTGTCTTGTATCAAAAACTTCAAAACCTACAAGTGTTGGTGTATCGAATAACCAAGGTTCGGTAAATCCTAATGTGAAAGTTCTATATAAACTTCCCACGCCAAACTGCCAGTTAAAACTTAAAATCTGACCGCCGCCAAGTTGAAAAGGTTTCGCTAAGGAAAAGTTTGAAAGAGTAATACCAACAGCCCCGCTAAAGCCAAAACTTCCGCTGTATCCAACAGATGCATTAAAATAATCACTGGATTTTTCTTCCACATTAAATGTTATATTAACTGTGCTGTCATTTGGTAAGGCATGTTTAATTCCATCGGGCCCATAGAGTTTTTCAACATTAAAATACTTAAGGTTTGCTAATTGCTGAACACTTCTGAATAATAATCCTCTATTATAATAATCTCCAGGGACAGTATAAAGTTCTCTTCTTATTACTTTATCAACTGTTCTATCGTTGCCTGCAATATTAACTTTACCAACTTTAAACCTATTATGTTCATCAATCCTGATTGTTATATCAACTGAATCTTTTCCAACTTTAGTTTCTGTTGGTTCAAGGTTAAATGTTAAATATCCGTTATCATAATATAAGGAAGAAACATCGGACTGTTTTTCATTCCCTCTTAGATTTTTTTCAAATTTATCATAGTCATAAACATCACCTTTTTTGAAACCCAGTCTGTCGGACAAGACTGCATCAGGATAAATGGTATTACCAACCCAATTAATATTTCTAACAAAATACTGCGGACCTTCATAGACTTTAATTAAAATTTCAAGATCTTTATTATCATTATAATAGATGAGAGAGTCAGATAGTACTTCAGCATCTCTATAACCATGTTTGTTGTAGAATTCTACAATTTTCTTTTTATCATCTTGAAATTTATCTTTGTCAAAAGTAGCACTTGTCCAAAACTTCCACCATACGGATTCCTTAATATCATCCATCGCGCCTCTTAAATCATCCCCATTAAAAGCTTTATTGCCTTCAAATCTAATTTTTCTAACAATTACTTCCTGACCTTCATCGATATTGATCTTTAAAAGTATGCGGTCTTTGATTCTATCTACCAAATTTGTGTAATCGCCTTCCAGGTCATAATCAGTTGTATATTCATCGGATAAGTCTTTAGGGTTTCTCCAGATAACTTCAATTTTATCTTCTAAAGTATCCGCTCTATAAAATCTAAAGTACTGGGGATCGATTTTAGCATTTAAATATCCGTCATCTTCATATAGTTTATATATATTTATTTTCATCTCAGCCACATCCTGAGGTTTTAATATTTGTCCCCTAATAAAGCTTATTTTCTTTTCTATATCGTCAGTACTTTGTTCATCATTACCAACGATAACTGCTCTTTCAAACCTGGGATATTCTTCAACTTTAATAAGAAGAAAAATTCCGTTATCAACTTGTTTATCAATTAATAATTGTACATCTGAAAAAATGTTCAATGACCAAAGTCTTCTGATAGCATTTAAAGTTTGATCTCCAGGAACTTGGATTTCATCTCCGACTTGAAGTCCGCTGCTTGCAATAATTGTTTGTGCATCTGCAGTTTTATTTCCTTCCACAGATATTCCCAAAATTTTATAACTTTTTTGTCCAGTCTGTCCTGTTTGTGAAAAAACATTAGCAAATGAAAATAGTATAATTAAACTAACTGGAAAAATATATTTAATAAATTTCTTTGGGGAGGTTAGAAGCATTCTTTACGCCTTTTCCATTCTTTTTAAGTTGTTCACTGACTTTTCCGAATCTCCGTTCTCTTTTCTGAAAGTTTTTAATCGCATCATACAAATGTTTGCGAGAAAAATCCGGCCAATAAACATCCGTTATAAAAAATTCCGTATATGCAATTTGCCATAAAAGAAAATTACTAACTCTAAATTCGCCGCTTGTTCTTATTAATAAATCCGGATCGGGGATATTTTTTGTTGTAAGGAAATCTGAAATACAAGATTCATTAATATCATCTGTTTTTAATTCACCTTTAGCCGAAAGATCTGCAATTTTTTTAACAGCTTCCAAAAGTTCCCACCTGCCGCTGTAACTTAAAGCCAAATTTAAAGTCATTCTTTTATTATTCTTGGTCTTTTCAATGTCGTCATAAAGTTGATTTTGAACTTCTTTGGGGAGAGAATTAACATCTCCAATTGTGGTAAGTTTAACATCGTTTTCATTTAATTCTTCAGCACGGTCTCTTAAACTTTTTAATAATAGTCTCATTAAAGTAGAAACTTCTTCTTTCGGTCTTTTCCAATTTTCGGTTGAAAATGTATAAAGAGTAAGATACTTAACACCAATTTGTGCGCAAGCTTCGACGATATCTCTAACGGTATCAACACCTCTTTTATGACCGGCTACTCTTGGAAGACCTTTCTTTCTAGCCCAGCGTCCGTTTCCATCCATTATAATTGCAATGTGTACCGGAATTTCTCCGGACGATTTCAATTCCTCTTGCAATTTTTCATCGGCAGCTGATTGTCGTTTGCCCAAAGTTTGTCCTAAAATTGATAAAGCGTGTAAAATTAACCTTAAGACGAATTAATGTCAAGGTAAGTTCACTATTGCAAACTTTTTATACTCCAAAATTAAGAGGTTGTTGTTTTAAGAAAAGGTAAAAAATCGTCAAATAATATAAAAAAAAGCAGCCAAAGAAGGTTTTTTCTTTAACTGCTTTTAATTGAGAGAGAGCTACAAAAAATTAGGAAAATAGAGGCCTTTGTCTGTTTCTTGCAGGTCTATATTCGGGAAGAGATTTATCAATAATTTCAAATAATTTTATATTTTTTTTAATTTCTTCATCTAAAAGTTTTAGTAATTCTTTAGCATTCTTAAGGTATTCTGCCGGAACACCAAGAAAAAGCATTACTTTTTTGTTCGAATATTTTGTTTGTCTAGTTGCTAAATAATTTAATTTATCAATCAAATCAGGATTTAAAAAATCATCCTCTGATAAAGTTATACCTATTGCATAATTTTTTTTATATCTCGCTATAATGTCAACTTCAAATTTACCAACTTTTGAAGGTTCGGGTAAATAAGTTCCGAATTTTCTGCTTACTGTTAAATAACCTTGTTTCCAAAATTTTTCAACCAATAAGTCTACGCTTCGTCTTCTTGCTAGGTTTAACATAATATTCCTCGCTTCCTCTTTTAATTCACTGATGTTATTATCGGAATTAACGGAGTGAACTTTACTTCATCCATAATTTTAATGTTCACTATTCTATCGAAATCAAATTTTTTTATTTCACTTGACCTTAAAACTCTTCCGTACAAAACTTTTTTACCGGACTTTTCTTTTGTTATATAATAAGGATCAATCACCACTTCACTTAAACCATATAAAAACCTAATTTGATTTCTATTAGAAATTGCGGTAGAAAATATTTCGCTTTTCATTTTTAATTCTCCGGTTTTTAATTTAACCATCTTACAACGCCTTTTACTTTCCCAATTATTCTGAAATCTACTTTCTCATTAACCTCAATCGGTTGATAATTAGGATTTTCGGGTAAAAGACGTATTTGATTATTTTTTCTTTCAAATGTTTTAACAGTAACTTCATCATGAAGCATTGCAACAACAATATCGTTGTTTTTTACTTCCAAGGTTTGTGTTACAACTACGAGATCACCTTCAAATATTCCGGCATTTATCATACTGTCTCCCTTTACTTTCAACGCAAAACAATTTTCTGCATTTTTAATAAATGAAGGATCAATTATAATACTGCCTTCAATATTTTCAATAGCTGTTATTGGAGAACCTGCTGCAACACGACCAACAATCGGAATTTTATTAAATAAATTATTCTGCTCTAAAACAGTTTCGTTTTCAGGAATATTATCATTTGTTATTAATGAAATTCCTCTGCTGGCATTACTTTCGATATTCAAATAACCTTTTTTAACTAAAGCCTCCAAATGTCTTTTAACCCCAAATGTTGATGAAATTCCAAAACTTCTTCCCGATTTCTCTTAAAGTAGGCGGATAACCGATTTCTTTTCTGAAATCGGAAATGAAGTCTAAAATTTCTTGTTGTCTTTCTGTTAGTTTGTTTTTCATTATAGTGCTCAATTGTTCACTACAAATATAGTGCGCAAATGTGCACTTGTCAATACCCTTGAGCAATTTTTTTAGGAATGTGATTTAGATGGATTTTGGTTTTGGCACTAAATTTTGCGGAAAAGGTTTAAATTTAGTAAGGATTAAGCCTTTTAGAATTTATAAATAATAAATAAATATTTTTCTAAAATTTTGCTCAATTAATTTAATCTTACTCACTAATTTTTTAAAATTGACTTAAATCTTTGACAATTATTGATAGATATCTTACAATATTAACAGCGTACTTAGTGGTTGACTCCATTATAACTTGGGAACGGATGACTCCCGTTCCCTTTATTTATTTAAAATTATGGATTTGAAATATTTAAAATTAAAAAAGGCTCTTAAAAATTAAGAGCCTTTAAATATTTATTATAAAGATTTACGATTAAGCAGTTTCAACTTTTCTATCTATATAAGTCAGCCAATCATGTTTATCTTCTGCTTGGCCGTAATGAATTGAAGTAATTTCATTAAACAACTTTAAAGCAAGTTCGCCAACCTGGCCTTGACCAAGTTCCATTTTGGTATCTTTATATGTTAACAATCCAACGGATGAAATAATTGCTGCAGTTCCGGTTCCGAAAACTTCAAGCAGGTTTCCTTTTTTATAAGCATCAACAACTTCATCAATTGAGACTAATCTTTCGTTTATGTTTTCTCCCCAATCTTTTAAAATCTGTATTACTGTTCTTCTGGTAACACCGGGTAAGATGCTGCCTGTTAATTTCGGAGTAACTACTTCATCCTTAAATCTTATAAAGATATTCATAGTACCCACTTCTTCAATATACTTTTGTTCAATTGCATCTAACCAAAGCACCTGAGTATAACCTTGTTTCTTAGCGTCTTGAGCAGCTAATAAACTTGCGGCATAATTAGCAGGTGTTTTGCAATCTCCCAAACCTTTTCTTACAGCACGGACATAATCGTCCTGAGCTAATATTTTAACAGGCTTAAAGCCTTCCGGATAGTATGCACCAACCGGAGACAGAAGGATAATAATTTTATATTTAGCAGATGGTTTAACACCTAAAACCGGATCCAAACCAAATATGAACGGCCGGATATAAAGCGATTCCCCTCTTTTTTCCGGAATCCAATCTTTTTCCAAACTTACCAATTCATTCAAAACTTCCAACATATAATCAACATCAATTTCCGGAATACAAATTCTTTTTGCTGAATTATTTAAGTCTTTCGAAATGCTGGCGGGGTCTGAAAATCACTACTTCTCCATCGTCAGTCTTAAAAGCTTTTAAACCTTCAAATACTGCTTGACCATAATGAATAAACATAGAGGCCGGATGCATAGAGAGCATATGAACCGGTTTTATAACAGGATTGTGCCAACCATCTTCTGGATTATAATCCATCTCGAATAAGTGATCTGTAAAGTTAACTCCAAAACCTAAAGGATCAGGAAGAGTTACTTTTGCAGATCTTTCCGATGCTAAGATTTTTACTTTTTCCATATCAATCCTGCACTTTCTTTTAAAATTTAAAATAACACATTCTATATTTACGGAAAATTAATGAAATTTTAAAGTAAAATTGCCCGGTGGAGGGCTACCGGGCAAAAAAGAGGAAGATCCATTAAGAGGGGTAATTACTTAATGAATCGCAATTCGAATTTAACACATAAAAATATTTACAATCAATAATAATTTTATTCTTCTTTATAATATTCAGATTCTCTAAAAGTTAAATACTTCCAAATTTAAGCGTTTTTATTTAATATTTTTAAGAACGTTATCATGATATTTCATTTATTTTTAAAGATTTACACATTTTTACATTAAATGATTATATATGATATTATTTTAAAATTAGAATAATTGAAAAAACGATGAAAAAATTTAAAAATAAGGCAAAGTTCCGGATAACTTCTAATATCAATTTTTATTAAAATTTGTACAAATTTATGTGAATAATAAATTTAGAAAAACAGCATCCACAATAAATAATCTAAAATCAAAATAAGTGCCGCAGATAAGACAAATGACCTTATAGTTGAAAGTCCGACACCTTCCGCTCCGCCTTCTGTTTTAAATCCGATATGGCAGCCTAATAAAGCCGTAACTCCGCCGAAGAAAATAGTTTTAACTAATCCGGCCATTAAATCTGAAAAAGCGAAAAATCTTTTAACGGAAGTAAAGAAGACCGAAAAAGAAACACCTAAAAAATAATTGGAAACAACATATGCTCCGAATACTGCAATTGCATCTGCAAATATTAATAAAACAGGCATCATTAAAACTGCACCTAAAAATCTTGGCATTGCCAAATATCTTACAGGACTAATTGCCATTGCTTCCAGGGCATCAATCTGTTCTGTTACCCGCATGGTTCCGAGTTCTGCTGCAATTGAAGCACCGACTCTCCCGGCAATTACAATTCCGGTTAATACCGGCCCTAACTCAGTTACAATCGCTCTGCTTGTTGCCGCACCGAGAAATGATAAAGGCGCAATTCCTTTTAACTGATATGCAGCCTGCCAAGCAGCAACTGCTCCTGTAAAAATTGCTATTATTAATACAAGCGGAAGTGAATTAACCCCAATATGCTCCATTTGATAAAAAATTATTTTTCTGCTGCGTGGAATCATTATAAAACTTTTTACAATTCCAAAAAACAATTTCGAGATTTGTCCCATCTCTTCAAAAAAATCCAGAGTTTTTTGACCAATTTTTTGTAAAAATCTCATAAACGAACTAATTATCAATTAATATTTGATTGTGGAAATTTAATAAAAATTACTTTCATATTATTCAAAAATGGTTTTCAATTAAAATTAATTAACAATAAAATAAATTGATTTTTACTTTTAAATGTTAAACTTTAACCATATTTTTGTTGATAATGACTTTAAGAGGTCAGTATATGCTATGCTAAAAAAGAGAATTTTTCTTCTTTAACACCTCAATTTTTTCGCATATAAATTTCTCTCTTTAATAATGATTCAATTTTGTGTTTTATTTCAAAACATAAATTATTTTTTTCCATATTAAATAGTGCGATTTTTGCAATATTTTAAGCATTATTTGTAGCATTATAATTGATATATAGTTGAAACTCCGGGCCTAATAAAGTGGGAAAAATACTATAAACTTGAAAATTTACTGTTGAAAAATGCCTGAAAATTTATCAAAGATATTAAATCAATCGCCGATTGGAATTTTATCCTTTTCTGATGATTGGAAAATTAATTATATAAATGAGGGATTTTTAAAATTCGGAGTTTTATATAATTTCGATACTTCTGCTTTGCTTGGAGTAAATGTATTCGAGCATCAAATCTTTCCTAATATTTCACTCACCGAAGAACTTCAACAGTTAAAAGAAGGTTTTTCGTTTGAAAAAGAATTACAAAATATAAGAACTATTAACAACAGTTTTATTTCATTAATTGTAAAAGGTTCACCGCTTTTTGATAATAATAAATTTTTCGGCGGTGTTTTGATAATTGAAGATTTAAAAATTACTCAGTTTGCTAAAGATGAATCTGAAGTATCAACAGATAATATTGAAAAAGTACTCGGAAGAATTAATGATATAATTTTTATAACAAATGATTCTGGTGAAATAAAATTTTCCGCTGGAAGTGAACTTAAAAGATTAGATCTGTCGAACAAATTTTATAATTCTAATTCAATTCTAAAAATTGTAAGAGATGAACAGAAAGACATTTTACAACAAAAATTTGAATCTTCGGTCCAGCATAGATTATCAGAAAAGGTTGAACTTGAATTTAAAACAAAAAACGGACTTAATACTTTTGAATGCAGAATCGAACCTTTGATAAATAAAAAAGGACAGGTTTTCCAAGTTTACTTTTTCTTCACCAATATAACTGAAGAATTAAATAAAAGACAAAAATTAGAAAAAGATCTTGAAGAGCTTGAATCATATAGAACAATTATTGAATCTGTTACAGATGCTGTTTTTGCAGTTGATCTTGACGGCAGAATTAAAATGTGGAACAGCTCTGCCGAACTTCTCTTTAATATTTCTTTTAAAGAAATTGAAAATAGGTTTTTCGGAACAACCTTGGGGCTATTTGATGAAATATATTTCAACAAAATTAAAGATGATCTGATTAAATATAAATTCTGGAAAAGCAACTTAGCTTTAGTTAGAGATGATCATCCCAAAAGATTTATTGATGCAAAGTTTACTCTTGCAGGCGAAACAGAAAATACAATTTTAATTCTATGTTCCGATGTAACTTCAAAATTAAGAGAAGAAAATAAATTAAAAGAATCGGAAAGCAAATTCAAAGAAATTGTAAGTGAATCATTTAACCCAATAATAAATTTAGATAAAGAAGGTTTTATAACTTATGTTAATTCTGTTTTCTGCAGTCAATTAAATTTTTCGGAAGAAGAGCTTCTCGGAAGAGAATTTAAACAGCTTATTAGCACAAGTTATTTTGAAAAATACGATTTTGATATTCATAGATATGAAAAAGATCAAACTTTTACGGAAGAAATTCCGGTCTCTTCCAGAAGAGGTCAGCCGGTAATTTATTTAGCAAACTTTACCCCAACTTATTCCGAGGTTAACCAGGTAACCGGTTTCATCGGATATCTTTTTAATTTGGAAAAAGTAAAATCCGAAGGAGAAGATTTAAAGATTTTTCGTTTCTTGTTTGAGAATTCAAGAGACGGAATTGCACTTGAACGCGAAGGAAAAATTATAATGTCAAATAATTCCTTTGCGGAAATGTTCGGTTATAAAAATTCGGAAGAATTAGTAAACAGAGAACTTTTGGATCTTGTTTCCAATAATGATGTTTTAAAGGTTTCAGAATATTTCAGACTTAAAGAACAACTTAAAGAATCTCCGAGCAGATTTGAATTTTTAGGAAAGAAAAAAGATAAATCTATTTTATATTCCGAATTTTCAATTGCCCCGTTTGAATTCCAGGATAAAATTTATATTGCAACAATTGCAAGAGACGTAACCGAAAGGAAGAGAGCTCAGCAGGCAATTAGAGAATCGGAAGAAAAATATAGAAGTCTTACTGAAAATATAGATGACTTTTTATATACTTTCGAAAGAACAGGAAAAAATTTACGTCCGATATTCTGTACTTCATCAGTTGAAAAAGTTACAGGTTTTACTCAAACAGATTTTTTAGGTGATTCAAAACTTTTCTTAAAAATTATTTATCCGGATGATTTTGAAACCGTAAAAAACAAATTAAAAAATTTAATGCGAAGCCGAATTCAGCTTTCCGAAGAGCTTGAATTCAGAATAATCAATAAACACGGTAACATAGTTTGGGTTAGAAACAAAGTTAATTTAGTAAGATCTTACGACGGACAAATACAAAAAATTTACGGACTTACAAGCGATATAAGTTTAAGAAAACGTGCCGAAGACGAACTAAAAAAATCAACGGAAAATTTAGTAAAACTAAATGAAACAAAAGACAGGTTTATTTCAATTGTTTCTCACGATTTAAGAACTCCGTTCAGTTCTATTTTAGGTTTTACAGATCTTCTTTTAAAGGATACGGAATTAACGGAAGAAGAAAAAAGACAGTATGTGGAATTTATACAGGAATCTTCTAAATCGATGCTTTCGCTTGTAAATTCACTTTTGGATTGGACAAGACTGCAGACGGGAAGAATTCGTTTTGAACCCGAAAGAATTGAAGCTAAAAAAATTATCGATGGTGCTGTAAATGCTTTATCCGGTACAGCTTTTCAAAAGAATATTGAAATTAAAGAAAATGTAAACCCCGATCTTTTTGTTTTTGTAGATAAAAATTTAGTTACTCAAGTTTTTAATAATTTAATTTCGAATGCAATAAAGTTTACAAATCCAAACGGAGAAATTGTTGTTTCGCAAGTTCCTTCCGATCAAACCAGATTTATTGAGTTTTCAGTTAAAGATAACGGAATTGGAATTAAACCTGAAAACATTGATAAACTTTTTGGTGTTGATACAAAGTTTTCTTCCGAAGGAACTGCAGGTGAAAAAGGCAGCGGACTCGGACTCTCCCTTGTTTTTGAAATAATTGAAAAGCACGGCGGCAAAATCTGGGTGGAAAGTGAATACGGGAACGGATCGGATTTCAGGTTTACACTTCCGATTGCCTCTGCAAATATTCTTTTAGTTGACGACAACAAAACTGACAGAATTTTATATTCAAAAATCCTAAAAAATATTACCCCTGATTATACAATTGAAGCTGCATCAAATGGGAAAGAAGCACTTGATATAGTTTTCTCATCTCCGCCTGCGTTAATTATTTCCGATCACTTAATGCCTGTAATGAACGGATATGATTTAGTAAGAGAAGTGAAAAAAGCAGAAATAAAAGGTAAACCTCCGATTATTATTTTAAGCAGCGATCTCGACCGTCAATCAATTGCAGATTATAACGATCTTGGAATTGAATACGTTTTTCAAAAACCTGTAAACTTAAGCAACTTTAAACAGGCTGTAGAAAAATCTTTAAGGAAAGGATTAAGTAATAATTGAGTAGGTTTTCTTTGCATCTTCACGAATTTGCGTGCAATTAACTCAAGCAAAGACGCTAAGCCGCAAAATATTTACTTCCACTAAAAATAGAAAATTTTTACTTTTGCCTTTTTAATTTTTCCTTTTTAATTGTTCAACTATTTGCCTAAATATCTCAAAAGTTAAAAACCAGTTAACAAATCCGCTGTAATTTTTCTCTCCATTATAGTAAGAATGCACTTTATCAATAATCAATTTATAATTGTAAGGGTTGTAATCTTTAACTTCTCCGGATAGCAATGAATCAAAAATAAATTCTTTTAACATTGATAAAAATTGATCAATATTGTTGTTTTCATTTTGTCTAAATAATTTTTTATGAACTCTGAAATAAATTCTTTTTATTAAAGGTGAAAACCAAACTGGATAAGAAATATTTCCTTTGGCTTGTCTATATTTTAACAAGTCGGGTGAATTATTTTTGATAATTTTTTTGAACAAATAATTATTTTTTTTCTTTTCAATAGGCAAATTGAACAAATTATTAATTAAACTAAGTTGAACAAAAGGCATATAAGATTTTACAATACTATCAATTCTAGCCTGTTCCGTTCCGTAAAAATTTACCAGCCTGGTTTTTAATGAGAATAAATCGAGCCAATTTTCTAAACCTGGTTCGTTTACAACCGGAAGATTTGAAAAGATTTCTTCCAGTTGATTAATAATTCCTGTGGACATTATTGAATTAAATTCATCGGTAAAAATATCTACTCGATAATTATTTAAATATTTATAAATGTTTTGATAGTTTTTATTTATCAAATCATTTTTGCCAAAATGCAAAAGACGATTTAAGAATTCTCTCCTCCATATTTCTCCAAATCCTCCGTCAATAATTAAATCTTCTTTTGGTAAGAATTTATAACTCAATAATTTTTGTAAATCATAAGCCGAACCGGTTAAATAAGTTTGACCGATATATTCAAATAAATTAGATAAAAGGACATCGGCATCTGGATTCTCCTGATTAATGACTTTATATTTTATTTTATGTTCGTATAAAATTTTTTCGGCAATTTTAGTATCCATGGCATCATCTGTTTGAAAAATATGACAATTCCAATTCTTATAATTAGAATTTAATAGATACGACAATAAAACCCTGGAATCCATTCCACCTGATAAACTTAAAGAAATGGTAAGATCATTTTTTTCTCCAAGTAATGTTAATAGTTTTAATTTCTTACTAAAATCATTTCCACTAATAGGATTTGTTTTTCCCGGGATCCAATTCTCTTCAATTTTTTGAAAATGTTGATTATCTAAGATTCCAGTAGTTCCACAATTTAAGCGCTGTATTTTTTTAACTATACTTTTATTTGATATTTGATTAACAAGTTTCCATCTCGATCCGAATTGTTCGAAATCAATTTCAAATTTATCCAATTTTAAAAGCCAATCTAACCTGGTTGCAAAATACCAGCCTTCGTCATTTTCAAAAACATGAATTTCTCTTAATCCTAATAGATCAGTATAAAGGATTATTTTTTTTGAATTGAAAACAGCACAAACAAAATGTCCGTTTAAATACTTTATATCTTCGGGAAAATTACGGATTATTAATTTTATATCTTCAGTAGTTAAAATCTTGGAAGTATCTTTTGCAATAGGAATTCCGCAAAGGAAAAATTTATTTTCTTTCTCATCTAAATCATAGAAAATCGTATTCGAATTGCCGCCAATTGCAATGTAAAAATCATCATTGCTTATAATAGAAATCGCTTGCGGATGTAATTTATTTAGGTTCGAATTTATTTTTGTTCTCTTTGAATAGAAACCAAATATCCAGCTCACTGAAAATTACCTTCAGCAATTATTTAAAACAAACTCAAAAAATAATTCCCTTAAACTAGAAAAGAGATTATTTTTCCCTTTAATATTTAAAAGTTAATTTAACTTGATATTTTATTTAATTCAATCAGGTTTGAAAACAAATATCCCTAATATAATAGATTTGTTTATTGATAATTATAGGCATGTTTCTTTACGACTTTACGCGAGAAAAAAATCACGCAAAGACGCTAAGCCGCAAAAGTTTTACTTTTTTAAAACCAGCCCGGTTGATGGTTCAAGAATAACTTTTTCTTCAACATTTCCCATCGGTTCAATCCCGGTTTGATTTTTATCTGCAAGAACTTGCCAATTTCCTTCCGGTAAATTAAATTCTTCCTGCTTTTCCATATTGGCATTAAATAAAACTATAAATTCATCATTATTATATTTGATATGATATCCCATAGCGAACGGATTATCTTTAATGTTAAAGAAATTTATATCTTCATATTTTGCTCTGCGGAATACATCATAAGTATTTCTTAATAAAATTAATCCTTTATAATAATTAACCAGTTCGGGATTTTCTTCTGCATCATTATAATTTATGTAATTTGCTGCGTTGTCTTTATTGTAGCTGTTATGATCCAATCTGCCTTTTTCTTCATCTTTTATTTTATTGTTAATTGGAATCCATTTTGTTCTTGCAAACTCTTGTCCTTCGCTTATCATTGTTATTCCCTGCGAAGTAAAAAGAAAAAGTGCAGCAAGTTTATTTAATTTTAATTCTTCAGGAGATAATTTAACTAATGAATTTCTGTCTTTTATAACTTGATCAGCTTTAACTTTTCCCAATCCAATTCTAATAAAATCTCCAAGTGTGTATCCGTCGTGTGATTCTAAATAATTTACAGAATGTTCTTTCTTTTGAAACAATCCAAGCGAATCTCTAACAAGTGTACCGTTCACATAACTTTTTATTCTGCCGGGATTATTATTTCCGTACCATTTACCGAATATCCAGCCCAAACCGTTTACCGGATTTTCGCCTTTTACTCCGTTTCTAATTTGATCATTCCATGCTCCCCATCCTCTTAATGAAAAACCTGCAGGATCATATCCGCCGCCCCAGGGTTCACAAACAAAAACTACTTTTGGATTTATCTTTTTAGCTTCAAAAATAATTTCTTCAATTGTTTCCCAATCAATTAATTTTCCAAGATCAAATCTAAATCCGTCAATATGATATTCTTTCATCCAGTATAAAATACTTTCAACTATCATTCTGCGGACCATAGGTCTTTCGGTTTTTAAATCATTACCGGTTCCGCTTTGTGAAATATAATTTCCATTTTCATCCAGCCTGAAATAATATTCTTTATCAATTTCCTTTAAATTCCCGGTTTCGTATTCGGATAGATGATTATAAACAACATCCATTATAACTCCGATACCTTCTTTATGAAAAGCCTTAACCATATCTTTAAATTCTTTAATTTGATCACCGCTTTTGCCGCTCCAAACATCCCAGCCGAGTTTATAATCTTTAGTAGAATAATAAGCTTCGGGAGCAAAAAAATTTGATGTCATATATCCCCAATGATTTTTTTCATAAGGATTCCAGCTGTTGTATCTTCCGTTTAAAGAATCTTCATAGGGAGCTTCGATATTTGCAAATTCCTGAGAAGGTAATAATTCAACTGTATTCACACCCAGACTTTTTATATAATCAATTCCGCCTGTAATTCCTTTTTGAACTAAACCTTCATAAGTTCCTTGAAATTCCGCACCGGAACTAGGATCGGCAGTCATATCTTTTATATGAAGTTCATAAATTACAAGATCTCTCCAGTCGCGCTGTATAGATTCATCGCCTTCCCAATCATAATTATTATCTTTTACAACCATTGCTCTTCTTGGGCTGTAATATGTATTTAAAGTAGCAACAGATTTTGCATATGGATCAACGCAAATTATATTATTTGGTTTTGTATCATAAGCATGCTGAACTTTAAAGCCGTAAAACAATCCGTACTTTTCTCCTTCAAATGAAGTCTCCCAAACTCCTTCGGAATCTTTTTTCATTTCAATTTCATTTGCGGCAGTATCTTCAGGTTGCTCAAAAGTACAAAGTTTAACATCGACAGCAGATGGTGCAAATAATCTAAAATATGTTTTCCCGTCTTCAACAAAGGAACCGAGTTTTTTATCGGAATAATATTTATTTAAGTCGCTTAATTTCTTTAAATAATGAAATTGTTTTGTGTTCTTATGAGTCATAGTTTTATCGCTTATGAACAATTCTTTTCCTCCGGCTTTATTTGAAATAAATACAAGAGCTAAAAAAACAACTAAATGATTAAGAGTTTTCATTTTTTATTTTTGCTGTATTTATAAGTTATGCTTTATCCAACTGCATAAAATAATAAATATTACATCATTTTCATTATCGTATAAAACAAAAATTTTTAAAATAATTATATTATTTAATTAGAATTGTTAGTGAGGATTTTCCCGTCGACTACGGGAGTTACACAAATTAAAGGATTTTCCGGGACATTAAATTTCATAAAGATATTTTCAAAAAGTTCAAAGTGTCTTCCTCTTTTTTCAAGCTTAGCAAATTTATCATACGCCATAAAATTTCCGTTCTTGTCCGAAGGAGCATCAAAATGATAAGCTTTATCAAAATCATCTTCTACTTTACTTTTTAAAAATTTAATTTTATTATCATCACCGCCTTCCCTTTCATAACCAATTGCTCTAAACTCTACAACATGTCCGTTATTAATAATTAAATAAATATTTAGAATAATTTCATTCATAATTTTCACTGGTATTATTTAAAAGAAAAATAGGCAAGACAAACAGCATAAACAACTGCAAATTTACACATTATGCTTTCAATTATATTGATTAATAAATCTTGATTAAAAAATCTTAAGATGAATGCAAAAATAACAGGTAAAGATATAAAAACAAGTCCGCCAAGCAACACCGTAATTAATTTCTTGTTTTTAAAATCCTTATGGTTTATTACATTCTTTGCAATTACTATCATGGAAATAAGCAATGGCGAATAATAAAAAATTCCATAAAGCCATCCTAATGGATAATTATATGAAGCATAAAGTGAAGTGCATTTTAAAACTTCAAAATGACTTATTATAAATGCATAATATGTAATAAAAAATATTGCCGGGATAAATATAAGTGACAATTCTTTTTTATACAATTTAAAATATTTTAAATAAAAATAAAGATTGAGCGGAGGAAGAAAAGTAATATCGGCGAAGGCTAGATAAGTAAGCAACGAATTATTTGTTCCGAGTCTGCATAAAATAAATTCGAGCAATTGGTAAATCATTAATATAAAAACTATTAATGCTGCCAACTTATTTGTTTTATTTTTAGGTGCGAAAATTAAAATATTTACAGCTAATACAAGCTCAAAACAGGCAAAGAAAAGAGATACTATTCCGTTCCAGTTATTCAAGTTATTTAGAATTTGTTACTTTAATAAAGAAAGCGGATGTTTTTAATTCATCCGCTTTTAAATAATTTTATTTTTATTGAATTATTTCTTAGGACCAATCATATTTTCAGGCCTTACAACTTCATCAAATTTTTCTGCAGTTAATAAACCCAATGCAACCGCAGCTTCTTTTAAGGTTGTATTTTCAGCATGAGCTTTTTTTGCAACTTTTGCTGCATTATCATAACCAATATGAGGATTGAGTGCTGTAACAAGCATTAATGAATCTTTTAAATGCTTATTAATATTTTTCTCATTTGCTTCAATTCCTACTACACAGTTATCTGTAAAGCTTTCACATGCATCGGCTATTAATCTTATTGATTGAAGAACATTAAAAATAATTACAGGTTTGAAGACATTTAGTTCAAAGTTTCCGCTTGCTCCGGCAAAATTTACAGTTGCATCGTTACCAAAGACTTGGGTACAAACCATTGTCATTGCTTCACTTTGAGTTGGATTAACTTTTCCAGGCATAATTGAACTTCCGGGTTCGTTTGCCGGTAAATTTAATTTCACCGATTCCGCATCTTGGTCCGGAGCCAAGCCACCTTACATCATTTGCTATTTTCATTAATGAAGCGGCAATTGTTTTTAAAACTCCGCTTAACTCAACTAAAGCATCATGTGCGGCCAGTGCTTCAAATTTATTTCTTGCAGTCACAAATGGTTTTCCCGTTAAATTGGCAATTTGTTTTGCTGCTTTCACTGCAAATTCAGGATGAGTATTTAATCCAGTTCCAACTGCGGTTCCGCCTAAAGCTAATTCATATAATCTTGGTAAACTTCCATTAATTCTTTCAAGTCCGTTTGTTAACTGCTGAACATAACCGGAAAATTCCTGTCCTAAAGTCAACGGAGTTGCATCCATTAAGTGGGTTCTTCCGATTTTAATAATGTCTTTAAATTCTTCCGATTTCTCAGCTAAAGCATCTCGTAATTTAGTAACCATCGGAATCAGTCTTCTGTGAACTTCTTCAACTGCGGCAATATGCATTGCAGTAGGAAAAGTATCATTTGAAGATTGAGCTTTGTTTACATCATCATTCGGATGGATTGGCTTTTTACTTCCCATTGTTCCGCCTGCTAATTCAATTGCACGGTTGGAAATAACCTCATTTGAATTCATGTTGGTTTGAGTTCCGCTTCCAGTCTGCCACACAACCAACGGAAAATGTTCATCGAGTTTTCCTTCAATAACTTCATCGGCAGCTTTAACAATTAAATCAGTTTTATCAGCAGGAAGTAATCCTAATTCTTTATTTGTTAAAGCAGCAGCTTTCTTTAAAATTCCTAAAGCTCTTATTATTTCTCTTGGAAATCTTTCCCCGCCTATTTTAAAATTCATTAAAGAACGTGCAGTCTGCGCACCGTAATATTTATCAGCCGGAACCTCAATAGATCCCATGCTGTCAGTTTCAGTTCTATAATCCATTTTTCACTCTCCTAACCGGATTAATTTTTTCAGTTTATTCTAACTACAAATTTACAAATAATTTAATACGATTTTTATTTCAATTTTATTTTATCCAAAATTATTAAATATTACTTCACATATTGTCTAATCTCATCACAGGATAAACATTTAATTCTTTATCGAAATAAGGAGATCTTTTATAAAAGAAGTTTAATCTTTCATAAGGATTTTTCCTGAATTTTTCATCCTCTTTTAATTTCTTTTCAAACTCTTCTTTTAAATCAGGATTTTTTTCCATCATTTTTTCAGCATATTTTTCCATTACGTAAGATTCAAAATATTCTTTTCTTTCAAAAATGGAATTAAAAAATCCCCATCTTAAAAATGAGTCCCCGCTTTTAGGTTCAAGCAAGTTTACTAAAACTCTAATAGTTCTTTGATCAGTTTTAATTATATAAGTTCCTTGAGGAATCGTATCTGTTTCCTGGTAAACATCGTAATCGCAGTCAACTCTTTGATGACTTTCATAAGACGAATTTGCAAACTTTATATTTTTAAATTTGTATTTGGTTACTTCAAAAACATTGTCCTCCTCAAGCTGATCCACTTCAATTCCATGGAGTTTTATTCTATCTATTATATTATCCCATTCTCCCCATTCTTTCGGAATTAAATAAGCAATCGGAACAGAAACAGAATCCGTTACAGTTAATTGATTGTAATAAGGGATTTGCATGTCTTCTTTTTCACCGGTATAAACAATTTTTGTTGTACCGGAAATCCAGCTTGAATCTTTTCTGAATTTTATTCCTTTAAATAAAATATTCGTGCTGGTATCTTTTGTTCCGTAAGCAAGCGGAAGATAATCATCACCTTTTGCATATTTTTCAATTGATTGTTCATCTGCTTCTTTATTCAATTTAATTAATTCGTTGGGATTATCATTTATATAACTTATTACAGAGTTAAGCATAACTTTTGTAGAAAATACTCTGTCTTTATAGGGTTTTAACATGTGAGTTTCAATTAAAAGTCCGGGCCTGTTTTGAACTGCCGCATAACCTTGCGAAAACCTGGGAGTTGTTGCCCAATCTTCAATTCCTTTTTCAAGACCGCTCCCCCAATCTTTTAAAGAAATATAAGATGTAATTAAGTAGCCTGCATCTTCTTCATTTTTAATTAAGTAAGGAATAAATTTTTCTTTTGTCCATTCCGCTGTTTTAGAATAAATATTCCGGAAAGTTTCCATTGCATAAGTAATTGTATATTGATAATCAGCGCCGTCGGTTGTATGAGTATCAACTAAAAAATCGGGCAGCCAGTCTGAAAACAATTTTAACATAGCTTGCATTTCAGGCGCATCTGCTTTCATCCAATCGCGGTTTAAGTTTAAATTTTGAGCCGTTGTCCGCCAGCCCATTTCTTTAGGTCCGTTTTGATTTATTCTATTAAAGGCGCTGAATCTTTCATGTGCATCAACACTGAAAATTGGAACAACCAGAAGAATTGCATTATCAATAAGATCTTCTTTTTCTTTTGTTATTAGAATTTCCCTTAATAAAAGCATTGAAGCATCTTTTCCTTCAATTTCTCCTGAATGAATTCCATTATTAATTAATATTATTGGTTTGCCGGTTTTCTTTGCTTCTGAAGGGGTGAAGGCTTTATCTTTTGAAACTACGAGACATTTTATTTCTCTTCCCTGAGGTGAAAATCCAAAAGTGAAAAATTTTGCATATTCGGAATTATCTGCTAAATCACGGAAATATCGCATTGTTTCATCGTATCTTTCAGTTTCTGTATAACCGGATTTTTCAAACTTAGTCAGCCAAGATTTAGGCACTTTATTCTGAGGCTGAATATTGATACAGTAAAGAATTGATATTATTGAAACAAAAAATAAATTTAATTTTCCCATAAAAAACCTTGATAATTTAATTAACACAAATTTAACAAATGTAGATCATTATAAAGCGAAATTTTTTTAAAATGAAAAAATTATTCTATTTGTATATCTGATAATTTTTTGTACTTTTAAACCAAATAAATAGTGAAGGAAGGAATGGAATTTACAGTAAAAGACAAAAGTAATTATTTAAAAGGACTATTAATAACTGCTCGAAAAGACAATCAATTAACTGAAACAGAGAAAAAAATTATTCGGGGAATTGCTAATAAATTGGGGTTTGCTTCTGATTTTTATGAAGATACTCTAAAGACACTTTTAGCTAATAAATATATTTTAGACGATCCGATAATATTTTCTGACAAAAAAATTGCTGAATCATTTGTAACTGATGGCTTAAAGCTTGTTTACGCGGATAATATGATTTCCGATACAGAGGTAAACTGGCTTAGAACTACTGCAAAAGCAAACGATATAAGCGAAGAGTGGTTTGAAGAAAAATTAAAAAAGTGCAAGGAATCAACAAGCTTAATGCTTAACAACAACGATTTTGCACTTTATTCAATAATATAAAATTTCACACATTTAGTACATTAGCAGAAAATTTACGCCCAAATATTCATTTGCGATATACCAACTCTTGTGCATTCCCAACTATTTTTAATCTTTAAATCATAAGTTATGATATAAATTATAATTTAAATTTTTATCATACTTTTTGTTGTTGTTTACTTCCCCAATCAATAATTTTAAATCAAGAAAAATTGATTCCTTAGATAAAATTTTTATACTTATTTATGAACTTCAAATTTTACATTTCTTAAAGGAAAACTTTATGGCAAAAACAATGAAAGCTTTAGTTAAAAAGAAAGCTGAACCTGGAATTTGGATGGATGAAGTACCGGTTCCCGAATACGGAATAAATGATGTTTTAATCAAAATAAAGAAAACCGCAATATGCGGAACTGATATTCACATTTATAATTGGGATGAATGGGCGCAAAAAACCGTTCCCGTTCCAATGGTTACCGGACATGAATATGTTGGTACAATTGAAGCGATCGGAAGCAATGTTAAAGATGTTAAAATCGGAGAATTAGTAAGCGGTGAAGGCCATATTGTCTGCGGCCATTGCAGAAACTGCCGTGCAGGCAGAAGACATCTTTGTCCTAATACAAAAGGTGTTGGAGTTAATCGTCCAGGCTGTTTTGCAGAATATTTAGTTATTCCTGTTACAAATGTCTGGCATTGCGATCCTAAAATTGATACGGATATAATATCTATTTTTGATCCTTTCGGTAATGCCACTCATACAGCTTTGTCTTTTGATGTTCTTGCCGAAGATGTTTTAATTACCGGCGCTGGTCCAATTGGAATTATGGCTGCTGCAATTGTAAAACACGCAGGTGCAAGGAATGTTGTTATCACAGATATGAATCCTTACAGACTTGAGCTTGCAAAAAAAATGGGAGTTACCAGAGCTGTTGATGTTTCTAAGGAAAAGTTACCTGATGTTGTTAAAGATTTGGGAATGAAAGAAGGATTTGATGTCGGATTAGAAATGTCGGGAAGTACAAAAGCTTTAAATGATATGATTGATGTTATGTTCCACGGCGGTAATATTGCATTACTAGGGATTCTACCTTCAAGTGCAGCAATCAATTGGGAAAAAGTAATTTTTAACGGATTAACATTGCGAGGAATTTACGGCAGAAAAATGTTTGAAACCTGGTATAAAATGCAGACTATGGTTCAAACCGGTTTGGATATTACTCCCGTGATAACTCATAGATTTCCATATACAGAATATAAAGAGGCATTTGAATTAATGAAAACAGGAAATTCCGGAAAAGTAATACTGAATTGGGAAGAATAGAGTTTGGTATTCGATCCCGGATGTCTGATACCTGATTTTTAATTAAATTTATTTTAAATAAGATGGGCGGAAAAATGAATTACAAGGATTTAGAGGTTTGGCAAATTGCAAGAGAACTATCAATTGATATTCACAAACTGTCATTAACATTACCAAAATTTGAAATGTATGAGGAAGGCAGCCAAATTAGACGATCATCAAAGTCAATTCGCTCAAATATAGTTGAAGGATATGGTCGCAGAAGATATAAAAATGAATTTATTAGATTTATTACTTTTTCAATATCATCAAATGATGAAACAATCGATCACTTAGAAACATTATTTGAAACTCAATCTTTAAAAGATAGAGCATTCTTTGACTCAATTTTAGAAAGATTGAATTTATTAGGAAAAAAGTTAATTAAATTTCAACAAGCAATTGAAAAACAACATATGAGTTTAAAATAAAATCAAACTAGATATCCGGTATCGGGAATCTGGTATCCGGCATCCTGTTACACATTAGATTAAAACGGAGGATTTACAGACATGACAGAATCAACAAAAAAATATTACCGCGATACTTTAAAACAAATTGAAGATGAAGGATTATATAAATCGGAAAGGATCATTACTAGTCCGCAAAAAGCAAATATAGAAGTTAAAGGCGGAAAGCAGGTTTTAAATATGTGTGCTAATAATTATTTAGGACTTGCAGACAATCCAACAATTATTGAAGCCGCAAAAAATAGTTATGATAAATGGGGATACGGACTTTCATCAGTAAGATTTATCTGCGGTACTCAGGAAATTCATAAAGAACTGGAAAGTAAAATTTCCGAATTTTTAGAAACAGAAGATACAATTTTATATACATCATGCTTCGATGCAAACGGCGGATTATTCGAAACGATTCTATCCGAAGAAGATGCAATTATTAGTGACGAATTAAACCATGCAAGCATTATTGACGGAGTTCGTTTATGTAAAGCTCAAAGATACAGATATAAAAATAATGACATGAATGATCTTGAAGCTAAATTAAAAGAAGCAAAAGCAAACAATGCTAAAAAAATATTAATTGCTACTGATGGTGTTTTTTCAATGGATGGATTTGTTGCAAATTTAAAAGGCATCTGCGATTTAGCTGATAAGTATGATGCAATGACAATGGTTGATGATTCACATGCAGTTGGATTTATGGGAAAGCACGGAAAAGGTACTCCGGAACATTGCGGAGTATTAGGAAGGATTGATATTATAACCGGAACTTTGGGAAAAGCTCTCGGCGGAGCAAGCGGTGGTTACACAAGCGGAAGAAAAGAAATTGTTGACTTGCTTAGACAAAGATCCCGACCTTATTTATTTTCAAATACTGTTGCACCGAGTATAATTTCTGCTTCTCTAAAAGTTCTTGATATGTTAAGTTCAACAACACATTTAAGAGATAAATTGGAAGAGAATACTCAATATTTTAGAGACGGAATTACAAAAGCAGGATTCAATATAAAACCGGGAGTTCATCCTATTGTACCGATTATGCTGGGTGATGCTGTATTAGCTCAAAAAATGGCGGCTAGATTATTAGAAAAAGGTATTTATGTAATTGGATTCTTTTATCCGGTTGTTCCTAAAGGTACAGCAAGAATTAGAGTTCAAATTTCCGCAGCGCATTCAAAAGAAGATTTAGACTTTGCAATAAAAGCATTTAAAGAAGTAAAAGACGAAATGGGTATTTAATTTATTTTAACTATATTTTCAAGCCGCAGTTGAAAAGATCTGATTTCTCTGCGGCTTCTCTGTTTCCTCTGCGGTTAAAATAGAGTGGATATTATTTATCATTTCTTGCGTGTTATTGGTCTTTTATTTACCACAGAGTTAGCTGAGAAAACACAGAGGAAACGGAGAAACATTATTATCTTATAAATGCATACAAAATACAATTAATGGGAGGGAAAGATGGATATTAATGAACTCACATCAATCATCATAGAAAAATCAATAAAAGTTCACAAATCTCTTGGACCAGGATTATTAGAAAGTTCATATAAGGAATGTTTATTTTATGAATTATCAAAAGCAGGATTATTTGTGGAAAAAGAAAAACCATTGCCTTTAATTTATGAAGAAGTTAAACTTGACTGTGGTTACAGAGTTGATTTACTTATAGAAAACAAGGTCGTAATAGAAATCAAATCAGTTGATTTAATTAATGAAGTTTACCTTGCACAAGTACTTACTTATCTTAAATTATTAAATAATAAAATTGGATTGTTGATTAATTTTAATGTTGTACTTTTGAAGGATGGAATAAAGAGATTAATAAACAAATATTATGTTGAATAAAATGAGCATATATATTTACTTTAAATAATAAATGATAAGTAAAGAAATATCAAAGATTTTTTCTCTGCGATCTCTGCGTTTTCTCTGTTTTCTCTGTGGTAAAAAAAGGAATAAAATGAACACAAAAATTGAAATACAGCAAGGCGATATCACCAAACAAAAAGTAGATGCAATAGTCAACGCAGCCAACACTTCCCTTTTAGGCGGCGGAGGTGTTGACGGAGCAATTCACAGAGCAGCCGGACCTGAACTATTAGAATACAATAAAAAACTCGGCGGCTGCCCAACCGGCGAAGCAAGAATATCTCCCGGATTTAAACTCCCTGCAAAATATGTAATATCAACAGTCGGACCAGTTTGGAACGGCGGCAATCATAATGAAGATGAACTGCTTGCCAACTGCTATAAAAATTCTCTAAAACTTGCAGTAGAAAATAATATAAAATCTATTGCATTCCCGGCTATAAGCACAGGAGTTTATCATTTCCCATTAGAAAGAGCCGCAAAAATTGCAATTACTGAGACTAAAAAATTTTTAGAAAAAAATGATCAATTAGAAAAAGTTGTTTTTGTTTGTTTTGATGAGAGAACTTATGAAGTTTACGAAGAATTGATTTAAAAATTAATTAATTGTAAATAAATTCAATAATTCTTAACTTCCAAAAACTATTCAGTACAACTAAATATAACAGCTATATCATAAAAACTCTAATTACTTTTGGGTATATGCTATGCATGTTAATCTAAATTATAAAAGTTAAATAGTAGAATTCTTTATAATTTAACGTAAGCTAAGTTCCTGCAGGAGGCTTAAAGATGAAAAAACTTGCTACTTTTTTATTTTGCTTAATAATTTCCTCTTCATTATTTGCACAAATTCAAATTACCAGTAATGATGTTTCAAATCTCTTTAGTGTTGGGAAAGTATGGTACGAGTATAATTCGGATAGTTTAATGACACAAATGAATATCGGTTATGCTTCAGGCAATCCGCAGACATGGACAATTCCTAATATTGCTTATAGTGATACAACTTTACAAATTAACGTCGTGCCATCTAATACTCCATATGCTTACTTATACCCGGCTGCAACTCATTCACAATACTGGATTAACCAATATGCTGACGGCCTTGTTGATACAGGATATATATATTTCAAAATAACTCCCGATTCACTCATAAGATTAGGAGAAGTTTCGCATTTGGTCGGGAATGGGATTGATACAACGGAAATTACTGTTAAATATACTCACTTTATTAATTTTGCCTATTGCTTACGGCAATTCCTATATTGCTTTAAGAGATTCAACAAACATGGGTGGAGATGATTATTTGATTTCTACAAGAACAGTTGATTACGATGCATTCGGTACAATAACTTTTCCTAACAATACTTTTAATACAATAAGAGTTACAAGTACTTATAAAACAGTAGAATATATTAATGGTACTTTAACAGATTCATCGATTTCTCATGATTTTAATTGGATAACCAAAACTGCAGGTGTCTTTTACGCAAATATCGATACAAGTTCAATTATATCGGGAGATGTAACTTTATATGGAGCTTCGCTTCAACTTGTTCAAAACAATCCGAATGCAGTAAATGAAAACACTTCAAATGTTCCGAAAGATTTTCAATTATTTCAAAATTATCCAAATCCGTTTAATCCAACGACGATTATTAGTTACCAAATTCCAAACAGCAGTTTTGTAACTCTTGATATTTATAATGCACTTGGTCAAAAAGTTCGTTCACTCATTAACTCTGAACAAGCCGCAGGTAAACATTCTGTAAATTGGAATGGCAAAGATGATTCCGGGAATTCGGTTTCAAGCGGAATATATTTATACAGAATAAAAACCGGTGATTTTATTTCATCAAAGAAAATGGTTTTGTTGAAATAATTATTATAATAATATCATTTTTATGAATATTGAAATATGTAGCTTTTAAATTTTTTTTAGATTAAAATTGATTATAGAAAAAATTACAAGGGGAAATTCCAAGTAATTTAAAAGTCCGATTCTCCTTTTTCTGTTCACTGTTCTTAATAAAATAAAGGAAGAGTGTCATGAAAAAAGTATCTTTATTCATCTTCTTATTTTCAATTTCAGTATTCTCCCAATCAAAATTTGCTGTTGAAGCGGGCGGCGGAATTGATTTAGTTATGGAATCCGGCAGCTATAATAACTATGATAACGGTTATTCAATAATAATCTCCCCTATTATACAAAATGAATGAAACAATATCTTTTATGGCCGGATTTGCTTTTCACAGAGTTGAAGGCTACCAAAGTTATCCAATTATTACTCCTCAAATTTTTCCGGATTACAGCATTGATAATCCGGCTAAACCAAATATTAAAACTTACGATTTTTCCATTGGAATGAGAGCTAACTTTTCCCAGAAACCAATTACTCCTTACTTTGTTTTAAAGACCGGATTTTTATTTATTGATGTTCCAAGATATTCAGATAATTACTATTATCATTTACCATCTGAAAATGGCCATAAAATAGATTATTATGTTTCTCCCGGTTTTGGTGTTAATTTCGATTAATGAAGTACTTTAACATTTTAGTTGAAGGCAGATTTATGATTAAAACAGGAGATGAATATGCATATCTTCCATTAACTACTAGTGTGGTTTATTATTTTTAATTAATAATCAATTTAAATATTCTATATTTTTCAAATCTTACCTTACAACCTTTTAAAGCAAAAGGCTGTACCTCTATTTGTACATCATGTCTATAAACTTATACGATTAATAATTTTCTATAGTTCAATTACTTTTCAAAATAAGTTGTTTTAAAATGGCGTAAAATTTGAGACATTAGGTTAAATGGAGGCTTATTATGAAAAAATTTTTAACTATTCCATTCGCTATAATTATTCTTATCTACGGCTGTGCATCAAGTTCAATTTTTAGATTACAATCTCTGGATCAAAATAAAGATATATATATGGGAGTTGAGTCGGTTCAAAAATCTGATACAAATGCTGCGATTATACTTCAATTTGAAAAACAATTAGGCAAAGATTATGAATTTTATCTTACTATAAAAAATGAAACTTCAAAAAACATTTATTTTAATCCAAAAGAAATTTATCTAGAAGCACTTGAATGGGAATCAAATATTACCAAAAGATTTAGGTTTTATCTTAAGAATAAAATTGCAACTCCAGAAACTGCAAAAAAAGCTCCGCTGATCGCGCGCCAGCTTAAATCTTCTTTATAATAAAATTTAACAAGCGGCAGCATTATTACCGGAACCAACGACATCAATGTTGATGCAATTCCAACTTTGGTATTTGCAATTGCAATTAAACTGAATGTAATTCCAAGATAAGGTCCGAGAATAGTTCCGACTAAAGTTGATACTAAAGCTTTTCTATCATTTTTATAAACGCGGACAGGATTCTTAAATCGTTTTAGCAAGAACAGCTAAAACCCAAAGAATTAAAACTGCAGAAAATAATCTTATAAATGCTGCTACAAATCCGTTTATATGTCCTTTATCAAATGCGAATTTTGCAAGAATTAATCCTGAAGCTTGACCTAATGCTCCAAGGAAACCGTAAAAAATTCCAATCTTACTAAATGCTTCTTTTGATTTTGATTTATTTCCTCTTTCCAAAACAACTAATGCTACACCGCTTATTGTAATTATCATTCCGACAATTCCAATAAAGGTTATATATTCATCAAGAAAAATAAACGCAAGGATTGTACTGATTGCAGGAACAAGAGCCATTAAGAGCATTCCGAGTCTTGCGCCTATGTACTGAAAAGCTTTAAATAAAAATGTATCGCCTAAAACAAGTCCGGCAATTCCGCTTAATACTAAAAAGTTAATTTGAGGAAATGATAATTCATAATCGATTTGTGCAATTAATACCGTCAAAATCAATAAAAATGAAGCAAGAAACATTCTGCTTACATTCAATTGTATAGATCCGATTCGTTTGGAAGCTTCCGTAAATGCCAAAGAGGTACCAGACCAGAAGAAGGCAGTCATTAAAGCAGCTATTTCACCAAGATAAGGCATAAAATTATATTAAGTTTATCAAAATTTAGAGCATTAAAATAATATAATTTCAGATGAAATTTATATTGTTAATTTATCAATAAGACTATAATTATTTCTTTGCTTAATTGAATAACAGATCCTTAGAGTTTTCTCTTCTATTTAAAATGAACATTGCATAAAAACTTAAAACAATTGTAAGTATTATTTGGATATAAATAGGAGTAGAGATTAATTCTCCTGTTAAAATTAATAAGCTAAGGAAAGAATATTTCATTAAATAATAAATGCTTTTACTTAAAATTATACTAAGAAAGATTGAAGTAAAATTATTTTTAACAACTTTTGATATTTGAATAAAAAGAAAAATATTTGCAATTAGTTCAGCAGTAACTAAAAATGATTTTGCCAGGACAGGATGGCTTGCAACTAAAAATGAAAACAACGGAAGTGTGAGTGCAATTATATATGCATTTTTCTTACTTGTATGAAGTAATGCAAGTATTATTATAATTCTCATCGGCTCAATTAAATAAAGAGGAATGCTAAGCAAATGAGATATTGCTGGTACAAAATAAATGGCAGATACTGCCAAAAGATTAAACAAATAAGATTTGATTCTGTACTTGGAATTATCTAAAACTAAAGTATTTTCCATTATTCTCCCCTTTATCAAATTTCATTGTTAAATCTAATTATAACTTAATTTAATTGCACCACATTAATTTTTAATGATTTTTATCCAGATTTTTATTTATTTAATTTAGTTATGTAATTATTTTCAACGTTCTATTTGTTAGGGGAGAAAATGAATAGAAGAAAATTTATAAAGAAGTCAATCCAGGGCGGACTCATTGCCGGAGCCGCAGTTTCATTTGGAAATTATAAAGAATTATTTGCCGGATTAAATCCTTCACCTTTTTCTTCATATGATCTGGTTGCAATTAAAGGCGGAGAGCCGGATGTAATGTTTGATAAAGCCATTGCATCAATGGGCGGAATAAAAGCTTTTGTAAAAAAAGGTCAGACAGTCGTTGTAAAACCTAACATTGGTTGGGATGTTTCTCCCGAAAGAGCAGGAAATACCAATCCGCTTTTAGTAAAAACAATTATCAAAAGATGTTTTGAAGCCGGAGCAAAAGATGTTTATGTTTTTGATCATACATGCGATAACTGGAAAAGATGCTATTCCAACAGCGGAATAGAAAGTGCTGTTAAAGATGCCGGCGGAAAAATCGTTTCCGGAGCTAGTGAAGGATATTATCAGAATGTTGATGTCAAAAAAGGACAAAAACTTAAAAGTGCAAAAGTTCATGAATTAATCCTTAATTCCGATGTATTTATAAATGTTCCAGTTCTTAAAAGTCACGGTTCGGCCGGACTTACTATCGGGATGAAAAATTTGATGGGAATTGTATGGGATAGAGGCTATTGGCATCAAAATAACCTGCACAGATGTATAGCTGATTTTGCATCATACAGAAAACCCGATTTAAATATTGTTGACGCATATTTTGTTATGAAAAGAAACGGTCCGCGCGGAGTTTCCACCGAAGACGTAATTACATTAAAATCTCAATTAATTTCTACAGATATAGTAGCAATAGATGCTGCAGCCGCAAAATTGTTCGGAGAAGATCCGGACGATATCCAATACATAAAATATGCCGATGAATTGAATATCGGCACTAAGGATTTGAGTAAGCTAAATATTAATAGAATAATTCTTTGATCCGATGAATATATCTCACTTGCGAAAATTAAGGATAATTGTATCCATTACATTCTTCTTTCTTTTTCTAATAGTATTCCTTGATATTTCAAATTCTTCAGCACAGCAAATTTCTGTTTACTTTGTTTTTCTTCAATTCATTCCTTCACTTCTGAAGTTTACAACTGCTGTTAGTCTGCTGGCTTTAGGTTTTATAATTGTATTAATTTTGACTTTATTTTTTGGAAGAATCTACTGCTCTAGTATTTGTCCTTTAGGTACAATTCAGGATATAATTTCTCATTTTTCTATTAAACTGAAAAAGAAAAAATTTTATAAACCTCTAAAGAATTATAAAATATTAAAGTATTCTATTTTAAGTATTTCCGTAGTATCCATTTTCTTCGGTAATTTAATAATCATAAATCTTCTTGACCCTTTCAGTAATTCAGGCAGAATTCTCACAAATATTTTCCGTCCATTAATAATTTTTATAAATAATATTTTTGCCTTCACATTTGAAAAATTTAATCTTTATTTATTATATCCTGTTGAAATAAAAGCTTTCGATTATTTTTTCTTTTCATTTTCATTAACAGTTTTAATAATTATCGGATATCTTTCATTTAAAAACGGAAGAATATTTTGTAATACAATTTGCCCGGTTGGAACGCTGCTGGGTTTTATATCAAAATTTTCATTATTTAAAATCGGTATTGATAAAGAAGCCTGCAAAACATGTAACCTTTGCGAAAGAGCTTGCAAAGCCGGCTGCATTGATAAGTATTCTAAAGAAATAAATTTTGAAAATTGCGTTAGCTGTTATAATTGTTTAAGTGTTTGTCCGAGAGGCGGAATAAATTATAGGTTTTTAAAATTCAACCAAAAGAAAAACATAGAACAAAAGATTGATTCCGGGAAAAGGGAATTTGTATCGAAAACATTATTGTATGTATTATCTTTAACAGGAATATCATTCGCTCAGGTTAAAATAATTCCTAAAAAAGAAAGTAAAGTTCCTGTTAATAAAAAATTTTCTGTCACTCCTCCGGGTTCAAAAAGTATTGAACATTTTACATCTAAATGTACAGCCTGCCATTTATGCGTAAGTGCATGTCCTACTCAAGTTCTTCAGCCGTCGTTTTTAGAATTTGGATTTTTAGGAATATTGCAGCCCTACATGAATTATAAAGTAAGCTTTTGCAATTATGATTGCACAATTTGCGGAGAAGTTTGTCCGAACGGAGCAATTCTTCCATTCAAAGCCAGAAGAAAAAAAATTAACGCAGCTTGGTAAAGCAATTTTTGTTAAAGAAAATTGTATTGTAGAAACCGAAGGAACAGAATGCGGAGCTTGCTCGGAGCATTGTCCTACAAAAGCAGTTAAAATGGTTCCTTATAAAAATCTTCATTTACCGGAATTAAAGAATGATTATTGTGTAGGCTGCGGAGCCTGCGAATTTGCATGTCCCACAAAACCATACAAAGCAATTTATGTTGAAGGAAACCCTGTTCATTTAACTGCTCAAAAACCTCCGGAAGAAAAATTGGAACAGCAGAAAGTTAATATGAAAGAAGAGTTTCCGTTTTGAGTTTTCTTACTTATTAGAGTTTACAAATTAAAATACATCTTATATTCAAATGGATGCGGCATTGTTCCTATTGACATAAGTTCTTCATTCTTTATTTTTGCCCACTGCTGCAGCAGTTCATCAGGAAAAATATTTCCTCTTTTCAGAAATTCATTGTCATTTTCCAATGCTTCTAATGCTTCCGCTAAATTCCTCGGGAGGAATTGTATATTGCTGTGTTCGGATTCTTCAAAAACATTTTTATCATTAGGACCAAATCCTTCTTTTCTAGGATCAATTTTATTTACAACACCGTCTATTCCCGCTAAAAGCATTGCACATAAACATAAATAAGGATTTGCTGTTGCATCAGGCGGACGGTATTCAAATCTTGTTTCCTGCGGATTGGAAATATATTTCGGAATTCTAATTGCCGAAGCCCTGTTCCCTCTTCCGTATGTTAAAGCTATAGGAGCTTCATATCCCGGGACTAATCTTTTATAAGAATTTGTACTTGGATTTGTAAATGCAGAAAGCGCCGCTCCGTGTTTTAATAATCCGCCGATGAAAAATCTTCCGAGTTCGTTTACATTTCCGTATTCGCCTTTTTTATAAAAAGCATTCTTCCCGTTTTTAGTTACATACATATGAAGATGCATTCCGTTGCCTGCCTGCTGATACATCGGTTTAGGCATGAAAGTTACGAAGAGATCTCTCTGACGTGCAAAATTAAAAAGCACATACTTTGCGGAAATTATATTATCGGCAGTTGTTAAAAGATCGCTAAAGTAAGTTTCAATTTCCTGCTGTCCTCTTTCGCCTACTTCATGATGATGATATTTTACGTTTATTCCGAATTTCTTCATTAATTTACTTGCATCATCTCTGAAATCATCATATTCATCAAAAGGATTTGCAGCATGATAAGCTTTTTTATAAAACTCTTCTGCATGTTCAACTCTGTAATATGAAGAAGCAGTTCTCGTATCATATTCAACTCTTGAAAAAATATAAAATTCAAATTCCGGTCCCCACCAGGAAGCATCGCATCCGGTAGTTTCTTTTAATAATTTCTTTGCCTGCTTTGCCATATATCTGCCGTCCTGATTAAACGGCGAATGTTTTTCATCTGTTAAAACAATATGAGAATAAAAACTTAAAGTCGGTGCATCACGGAAAGGATCAACAACAGCAGTTTCAAGATCAGGAATTAAAATCATATCACTGTTTTCAACTTTTCTAAATCCGTAGCTTGAACCGTCGAATCCTACACCTTCTTTTATTAGTTTATCAAGAATTCCATCATAAACAGGCAGTGTAATATGATGCAATCTGCCGGTTAAATCGATAGCTTTTAAATCGACAAATTCAATTTTATTCTTAGTAATTAACGTTTTACATTTTTGCAACTGATTAACGGGCATAATTTCCCCTTCACAAATTTTTAGTAATTAGACAAAAAACCCGGCTCAAAATTAAACCGGGTAGAAATTTTAACTTCATTATAAATTATAATTTAATGCAGATAATCCCGGGAAAATTGCGGCAACATCAAGTTCGCTTTCTATCCTGAGCAATTGATTATATTTTGCAATTCTATCTGTTCTTGATAACGAACCGGTTTTTATTTGTCCGGCATTTGTAGCTACAGCAATATCCGCAATAGTTGTATCTTCGGTTTCGCCTGAACGATGACTTATTACATTAGTGTAACCTGCTTTTTTAGCCATTTCAATTGCATCCAAAGTTTCAGTCAAAGTTCCTATCTGATTGACTTTTATTAATATTGAATTAGCAACACCTTTTTCAATTCCTTCTGCAAGTCTATTTGTATTGGTTACAAATATATCATCACCAACCAATTGGATTTTATCACCTAATTTATCTGTTAAGATCTGCCAGCCGTCCCAGTCATCTTCGGCTAAAGCATCTTCAAGAGAAACGATAGGATATTGTTTAACCCAGTTTTCCCAGTACTCAACCATTTTTTCCGCACTTAATTCTTCTTTAGGATTAGATTTAAAGAAATGATATTTGTTTTTTTCTTTTAAGAAAAATTCACTTGCTGCTGGATCTAAAGCTATTCCAATTTCCGAACCTGCTTTATAACCTGCTTTTTCAATTGCTTCAAGTATTACTTCAATTGCTTCCTGGTTTGATTTTAAATTCGGAGCAAATCCGCCTTCATCTCCTACTGCAGTATTATAACCTTTTTTTGCAAGTACGGATTTTAAAGAATGAAAAGTCTCGGCTCCCATTCTTAAAGCTTCGGCAAAATTAGGAGCGCCGAAAGGCATAATCATAAATTCCTGAAAGTCTACATTGTTATCGGCATGTTTGCCGCCATTTAAAATATTCATCATCGGAACAGGTAAAGTTCTGGCATTTGTTCCGCCGATATATCTGTAAAGAGGAATTCCTAAAGTCTCTGCAACAGCTTTTGCACTTGCTAATGAAACACCGAGCATTGCATTTGCACCGAGCGAGCTTTTATTTTCCGTTCCGTCAAGCTCAATTAATTTTTGATCAAGTTCGGATTGATAAATTGCGTCAAAGTCTATTAATTCATCAGCAATTTTATCATTAACATTTTCAACAGCTTTTAAAACACCTTTTCCGCCGTAACGGTTTTTATCACCGTCTCTTAATTCAACTGCTTCGTGTTCTCCGGTTGAAGCGCCGCTCGGAACCGCAGCTCTTCCGATAATTCCGCTTTCTAATTGAACTTCTACTTCTATTGTCGGATTTCCTCTTGAATCTAAAATTTCTCTGGCTAAAATATCTACTATAGTTGTCATAAAATTTCTCCTAAAACTATTTTTTGAATTCTAATTCAATAATATTTTCTATAAGTCATATACAAACTTAGGTATAGAAATAAGAAAAAAAAAGCTGCGAAAATAAATTTAATTTTAACTTTTTCATTATTTCCGTTAAGCCAATAAATAATAAACTTTATTATCGATTGTTAGTATAAACATTTAAAGAGAATATTTTATTGATTTAAAATAACATCACCCAATTAGAAAATTTGATTTATATTAATTATCTTATTTAAAAATATTAGGAGACTAAATGATTCTGGGTTCAAACAGCAGGAGACCAAAAATTGATTACCCTTGTGAATGGAGTTATAAAGTTATCGGGAAAAATGTCGATGAACTTTTAAAAGCAATTGAAAACGCTGCCGGCGGAATTGAATATACAGTTACACCTTCCAATATTAGTAAAAAAGGAAATTATTTCAGTTTGAATTTTTCCCTTGAGGTTCCGAACGAAGTTGTGAGAAATCTGGTTTATGAAAAACTTGATAAAAATGATGATGTGATAATGGTTTTATAGTATCCTGCTGAATTTTAATATTTTTCTTTTCGAATTTTAAAAATTATTGAGGAATTGTTAGAAAAATATAAACATATTATCTGGGATTGGAACGGAACTTTTTTTGATGATGTTGAACTTTGTCTTGATATCATCAATAATATTTTAACTAAAAGAAATCTTAAAGTTTTAAGTCTTGAAGAATACAGAAGAATATTTACTTTTCCTGTAAAAGATTATTATGCAGAAGCGGGACTGGATTTTAATAAATATCCTTTTGAAGAACTCGGGAATGAATGGATGAATGAATACGAGAACAGGAAATCAGAAAGTAAATTACATAAAGGTTCCAAGGATGCTTTAAAATATTTAAGTAATAAAAAAATCGGCCAGTCAATTTTATCTGCTTATAAACAGCATCCTCTCGAGCAAATCGTTACTCAATTCAAATTAAACAATTATTTTTCAAATATGGTGGATTGATCATATTTACGCAACAAGCAAAATTGAATTAGGTAAAAACTTAATGCAGAAGTTAGGAAACGGTAAAGGCGAAACTTTATTGATCGGTGATACTATTCATGATTTTGAAGTTGCCCGGGAAATTGGGGCCGACTGCCTGCTTATTGCAAACGGACATCAAAGTAAAGGAAGACTATTAACATGCGGTGTTCCTGTTTTAAATTCCTTAACTGAATTACTCGCCTTATAATTATCTTCAATATCTTTTTCATCAAATGGGACTTTTAAATTATTTTATATATTTTTATTTAGAGTTAAGATAATTACTTCATATTCTCTACAGGTGAAAAATTGAAAATCCAATTCGTCGGCGCCGCACAAACCGTTACAGGTTCACAACATTTATTATCAATTAATGGTAAAAAAATTCTGCTTGAATGCGGATTATATCAAGGCCACAGAAAAGAAGCCTTCGAAATAAATAAAAACTTTTTATTTGATCCGGCTAAAATTGATGTAATGCTTTTAAGTCATGCACATATTGACCACAGCGGAAACATTCCAAATCTTGTTAAAAACGGATTCAGAGGGAAAATTTATACAACCTCAACAACTGTTGATCTCTGCCAGATAATGTTAAGAGATTCAGCTTACCTGCAGGAAAGAGATGTTGAGTGGGTTAATAAAAGAAGAAAAAAGCAGCATAAAAATTTATTTGAACCGCTATACTCTATTGAAGATGCAGAAAATGCATTGTCGCATTTTGTCGGGATTCAATATGACAACGGATTTGAAGTTGCGCCCGGTGTTATTGCTACTTATAGAGACGCCGGACATATTATTGGTTCAGCGGGAATTACTTTGGACATTGAAGAAAATGACAAAAAATTCAGATTAGGTTTCAGCGGAGATATCGGAAGAGCCGACATGCCTATATTGAGAGATCCAAATTTATTAAGAGATCTCGATATGTTAATAATGGAAAGTACTTACGGAAACCGGCTTCACTCAATTTCCGATGAAATTGAAGAAGAAGTTGCGGTGACTGTAAGAGAAGTAATTGAAAGAGGCGGAAAAATTATTATCCCCGCTTTTGCTGTAGGAAGGACTCAGCTTGTAGTTTATATATTACATAAATTATTCGATCAAAATCGAATTCCCGTTGTACCAATTTACGTAGATAGTCCGATGGCTGTTAACGCAACTGAAGTTTTTAAAACTCATCCGGAATGTTTTGACAGAGAAACTTATAGAATATTTTTAGATAATAAAGAAGACCCGTTTGGTTTTGGAAGATTAACATATATAAGAAATGTTGAAGATTCAAAAGCTTTAAATGATTCAAATGATCCCTGTATAATTATTTCTGCATCGGGAATGGCGGAAGGCGGACGTATACTTCATCATTTAAAGAACAATATTGAAAACTCAAAGAATATGATTCTTTTTGTAGGATATGCAGCTCAGGAAACTTTAGCAAGAAAAATTATGGACGGTGCAAATGAAGTAAATATTTTGGGAGGTTCATATAAAGTAAATGCAAAAATTAAAACTATGGATTATTTCAGCGGTCATGCTGATCAAAATGAACTAATTGATTATTTAAAGTTTAATAAAAAAGAAAAATTAAAAAATATTTTTCTTGTTCACGGTGAATCTGATCAGTCGCTTCCTTTAAGAGATAAAATATTAAGTAAAGGTTATCCGGCTGTTCACTATCCTAAAAAAGGCGATGTATTTGAATTTTAAAAAAGATATTTATTATGAAAAAAATATTTATTCTCCTATTTGCAGTTTCGTTTTTTGCCGGATGTAATAATGATTTAAAACAAAAAGGGAATCCTTCATATATTAAATCCATAGAATCATGGCATAATAAAAGAATATCTAATCTTAAAAAAGAAAACGGCTGGCTTAATCTTGTAGGATTATTCTGGTTGAAAGAAGGAAACAATACTTTCGGCTCAGCAAAAACTAACGACATTGTTTTCCCGGGAAAAAATGTTCCGGGTAATATCGGCACATTTATTTTAAAAGACAGCGTTGTTACTGCGGAAATAAATCCTAATGTAAATGTTACAGTTAATGATTCTACAATAAAAAAAGCAGTTTTAAAAAATGATCTTTCCGGTAATCCGACTGTTTTATCTTTTGGAAATTTAAGATGGTTTGTTATAAAACGCGGAGATCAATACGGGATTCGTTTAAGAGATTTAAATGCTCCATTGTTAACAGAATTTAAAGGAATTAAAACATTTCCAATTAATGAAGATTGGCGTGTTGAAGCAGAATATCATCTTTATGAAAAGCCGAAAGTTTTATCAATTCCGACGGTTTTAAATACTGTTGAGGAAGATACTGCTTATGGCTATTTAAGTTTTAATCTACAAGGCAAAGATTATACTTTAGATCCGCTTACTGAAGGCAATGAATTTTTTATAATTTTTGCAGATGAAACCAACGGCAAAGAAACTTACGGAGCGGGAAGATTTTTATATACAGAAAAACCAGATTCAAATAATCAAGTTATTTTAGATTTTAATAAAGCTTATAATCCGCCTTGTGCCTTTACTAAATTTGCTACTTGTCCGCTTCCGCCGAAGCAGAATTATCTCAATTTAAAAATTACAGCCGGAGAAAAGAAATATGGAAAAGGCCATCATTAATATCATTTTTTCTTGAATCCACTTTAATTATTATGAATCTAATATTTTGTTAATGGCAATAATTTTGTTGAAAATATTGAAAAAAGGTGAATAAGTGAAAAAACAATATTTTATTTCTGCAGCTTTACTTGTACTGGTAATTTTATTCAGCGGATGCAGCAAGAATTCGAACAGCGACGCATTGAACTGGCATGACAGATTAGAACCGGCAGTTCAAATTGCTCAAAAAGAACATAAACCGATTTTGGTAGATTTTACAGGATCTGATTGGTGTGTCTGGTGTAAAAGATTAAACAATGAAGTATTTAGTAAGGATGAATTTGTAAAATATGCAAATAATAATCTTGTACTTGTAAAAATTGATTTCCCGGAAAAACTTCCGCAGTCAAACGAAACAAAATATTACAATCAGCAGATTGCAAAAAAATATAACATTAAGGGATTCCCAACAATTGTGTTATTAAACAGCAGCGGAAATGTAGTTGCTTTTACCGGTTACAGGGAAGGCGGAGCTTCAGCTTATGTACAATATTTAAAATCTTTGTTGAAAAGCTGATAATTAATATTTAATTCTCAGCAATTAAATTCTTAAAATCACTGCCGGTTGGATTTTGAAATATTCTTAATTCAAATTGCGGAACAATTGCAAAAATATGATCGAAAACATCCGCTTGAATATCTTCATATGGAGACCACTGCAATTGTATTTGCAAAGACATAAATTTCAATCGGCAGTCCGGTGGGTCCCGGCTCCAAATGTCTAATTAAAAAAGTGAGATTTGTATTGATATCTTCACGCTGTTTCAAATATTCCTTTAAGTAATTTCTGAAAGTTCCAAGATTAGTCAATCTTCTTCCATTAATTAGCTGCGATTCATCAATTCCTTTTTCTTCATTAAATTTTTTCAGTTCAACTCTTTTTGTTTTTATATATTCACTTATAAGCTTATAATTTTCAAATTTATCCAAGCATTTTATCATCACAGAATTTTACAGAAGAAAGATCGATATAAACAGCTCTTTTAATTCTTCTTCCACCGGTTAGCTGCATTCCCCGCCAGTTTTTGAAAGATTCGTCAATTAATTTGTAAGTTGGAATTACAGTTATTGTTTTATCCCAATTCTGAACTTTAATTACATTTAGCGAAATATCGATTACATCGCCGTCGGCTCCGTATTTAGACATTTCAATCCAGTCGCCTTTTTTAAGAAGATCATAAGATGAGATTTGAATACTTGCAACAAATGAAAGAATTGTATCTCTAAAAATTAAAATTATAATCGCTGTTAACGCGCCGATTCCGGTTATTAAAGTCCATGGCCTTTGTCCGGTAATTATACCGACAATAATAATTCCGCCGAATATATATATAATAATTTTTACTATCTGAAGATAACCTTTAATTGGTCTTTCATTATGTTTTCCGCTCCGTTCATAAATATCATTGAATATGGTAACTATTCCGCCGATAATTAATAAAACAACTAAGACAATCAATGATTCAATTAAATGGTTTAGAAATGTTTGATAATTTGGAAGGAGATAGGTGAATTCATGAATAACAAAAAGCGGGGCAATATATGCAGTTCTTCTTAATAGTTTATCATTAAAAATAAGATCATCTAATTCTGATTTAGTTTTGTCTATAAATCTTTTTATTCCTTTGAAGATTATTTTTCTTGTAACCCAATAAACTGCATAAGCTAAAAGGATTACACCTAAAAATTTTAAATTATCGTAAAAGATAGGATACTGCTGAAGCCAATGTTTTATATTATCAATCCACATGGTTTATTTTATTTTTCTTAAACTTCCCTTCTAAGCAAATTTACAAATTTATTTCTAGAGTATCTCGATAATCTCTACTTAAAAAACTGTTAAATCTGTTTAATAGTAAAATTTAATTTCCACTAACACATGGTTTAAGTGTGTGCTGAGAAATTCTTAAAATTAAGATTATAAATTATCTACGAGAATTAATTTCTTTTTGATTTATTTAGTACAATAATCTGACCTTGTCTACCGCAGGCAGGCACTACAAAGTCAAGCTTAATAATGAACAACGTAGATGTTCTATATTTGTAATAATAGTAAGAACAAAGCAATTCAGATACTCGAAGAGGATCAACTTAAAAGAATTGCTATGTTCCCTTAATCACGGGGTTATAAAAAAACATAAATATTATTATAAAGATTGGAAATATGTGTTGATAAAAATTTGTTGTAAATTGCGTCTTAATTTTTCCGGAAAAGTTTTTAAAGAAAACTGGTTTTATGAAGAGCGAAAATTTCAAAGCATATTTAGCATGGACGAGCGTTTGTTTTTTCTGGGGAACAACATATCTTGCAATTAGAATCGGTGTCTCACATTTACCTCCGCTATTATTTGCCGGTTTCAGATGGATAATTGCCGGATACTATTTTCGTAACAGTCCTTAAATTGAATGGAAAAGCTTTTCCAAAATTTAAAGATATAAAACACCTTGCCGTTGTTGGTATTTGCTTAATAGGAATTGGAAATGGTCTTGTTGTCTTCGGTGAGCAATATATTCCGAGCGGAATTGCAGCTTTGTTTATTACAACTTTGCCGTTTTGGGTTGTCGGGATTGAATCATTTTTACCAACCGGGCCAAAATTAAATTATAAAATTATTTTAGGATTAATACTTGGAATATTTGGGGTGTTTCTGATTTTTGAAGGTGATTTTCAAAACTTAATGTCAGAAGGAAATATTATTGGTGTTGTAAGTTTGCTGCTTGCGGTTGTTTCATGGGCAACCGGAACTACTTATTCAAAATATAAAAAAGTCGATGTTCATCCTTTAATGGGTGCGGCTGTTCAAATGCTTATAGCCGGAGTTTTACAAACTATTGTTGGGATTGCTTTAGGTGAACTTCCTGGATTTTCATTTGATCAAAACAGCTTTTTAGCTTTTTCATATCTGGTTATTTTCGGATCACTTTTCGGTTACGGCGCTTACATTTATGCAATTGCTCATTTACCGCTTATCTTTTGTAGCCACATATGCTTATGTAAATCCTGTTATTGCTTTGATTTTAGGCTGGCTGGTTCTTGATGAAAAACTAAATTTCCAAATATTACTTTCCGCAGCAATTATATTTATCGGAGTTGCTGTCGTAAGAAGCGGAAACTACAAAAGGAAAAAGAAAGTATCTTTGGAAAAACCGGTTGACTTATAATTCACAGTACATTCCGTCGTTTGCTAAATTTTTACATGGATATCTCCAGGTCATTCCTATTTCTTCAATAAGATCATCTGCATTTTCCGGTCCCCATGTTCCGGCCGGATAACCGAATATTTTTATTTTATTATTATTTCCCCATGCTTCCTGAATCGGCGCAACAAATTTCCAGGCTTCCTCAACTGCGTCTCCCCGTGCATATAATGTGGAATCTCCATTCATTGCATCCAGAAGTAATCTTTGATAAGCAGGCGGTAAATGCACATTTCTCAAATCTGAATAATGAAAATCAAGATTAATGTTTTGAACATTAAAACCTTGACCCGGAACTTTCATTCCGACTTTTAATAAAACACCTTCATCCGGCTGAATCCTTATTACTAATTGATTACAAGAATCACATATTTCCCTTTGTGCAAAAAGATAGTGAGGAGTTGGTTTAAAGTGAATTACAATTTCTGTAACTCTAGTAGGAAGTCTTTTCCCGGTTCTAATATAAAACGGAACTCCTCCCCAGCGCCAGTTATCAACATAAAATTTCATGGCAACATAAGTTTCGGTTCTTGATTCAGGATTAACACCTTCTTCATCACGGTACCCGTTCACTTTTTCTCCTTTTATAGTTGAAGAAGTGTATTGCCCGCGGATAACATATTTTTCAACTTCATCCGGATTTGATTGGCCGAAGCGAATGAAAGACTTTTACAATTTCATTTCTTATAGAATTCGAATTAAAAGATGATGGAGGTTCCATTGCTACTAGTCCGGTTACTTGAAGCAAATGATTCTGCACCATATCTCTTAGAGCTCCCGAACCATCATAATAACCGCCTCGGTTTTCAACGCCTATATTTTCTGCAGCTGTGATTTCAACATGATGAACATAATTTCTATTCCATAAGGGTTCAAAAATACCATTGGAAAATCTTGTTACCAATAAATTCTGAACAGTTTCTTTTCCCAGATAATGATCAATTCTGTAAATCTGATCTTCTTTAAATATCTTCATTAATTTTTTATTTAAAGTCTGTGCAGATTTTAAATCATAACCGAATGGTTTTTCCACAATTAATCTTTTTGTTCCGTATCCGTTTGTTTGAATATTTAATTTTTGATGTCCGAGATTTTGTGCAACTGTTTCATAGATTTTTGGCGGAGTTGCCAGGTAAAAAATATAATTACCATTTATATTTAATGAATTATCAATAACCGATAATTTATTTTTTAATGTTTCATAATCTTCCGCAGATTGAGTATCAATTGAAACATAATGAAGTTTTTTAATGAATTGATCTACAACTTTTTTATCTTCATTATTTCCATCGGCAAATTCATAAATTGCTTTATTCATTTTTTCCTGAAATGATTCGTCGGTTAACTCAGTTCTGCCGACACCGATAACTGCAAATCCATCCGGTAAAAGTTTTTGCTTTTCGAGATCGAAAATAGCCGGAATTAATTTTCTTTTAGTTAAATCGCCGGAAGCACCAAAAATCACAACCGCCTGATTGTCAGGTTTATTCATTCAAACTCCTTATTAAAAATAATAACTTGCAGAAATAATCTAACAAATTAGATTTAAATCATTATGAATTAATATCACACAAAAAACAAGCTTTTTTAATTTTATAGAAGATTTTAAAGTGAGATTGGATAGTTTGTAAAATCAAAGTCCGCTTTTCCAACTATCATATTTATCGCTTAAATTCAATTCAACTTTTTTATAAAGTGTATTATTAAGATCTGTTCGGGACAAAGATCCAAAAGATAAAACTTGCGTAGGACAATTAGCTATGCAAGCAGAGCATCTTACACATTCAACATCATTCATCGGAATTCCTTTATTTGCATAATTCATAACATCAATTCCCATATGACACACTTTTGTACAGATATTACATGAAATACATTTTTTCTTTTCGGGAAAAATTCTGTAGCGCGAAAATCTGGAATAAATGTGCATTAAAGCTGCAAGCGGACATCCGAATCTGCACCAGACTCTGCCGCTTAAGAAAAAATAAACACCTAATCCTAAAACACCAGCAAATATTACATCAACACCAATGTAGTAAAAATTGTGAAGGAAGCTTGCCGTGTAAGAAACATTTTCATTTATTAACGGAATATTAAAATTAAAAAGTATACTGAATAATTTTGCTCCGGTAATTATAAAAGCTGCTAAAAGGAACCATTGTCCGGTGTTTTCCAGTTTTTTTGCTTTTTTACTATGAGGAGCTAAAGTTCTGTATTCATCTCCCAATGTTTCCGCTAATGCACCGCAGGAACAAATCCAACCGCAGTATGCACCTTTTCCCCATCTATAAACTATGTAAGGAATAATTACAAATGTTTGGATCAAACTGAAAACCAGCCAAAAGGTTGTAATGTTTCCGTTATATAAATTGAAAAGATTAAGCGGCCATGCTAAAATAAAACCGTAAGATCTCCAGTAGCTATGATTAGGAAAAACCTGGGACATAAAGAAACCGTGTTCACTTCCAAGCCATCCGATTTTGCCGAGAAACGGGAAAATAAATTCCGGGAAAAGAAAAAGAGGAAATATTTGTATTAATATCAAAGTCCAGGTTTGATATTTTATATACTTAGTCGGTTTAACTTTCATTCGTCTTAAACCGAAAATTAAAATAGTTAACGAATAAAATCCTGTATACCAGAAAGTTTGAGATTTATCCAGGACTTCAACACCAAAGTATCTCCCGCCGAAAAAAACTAATGCAAAAAACAATCCAACTAAAATGAAATAAGCATATTTAAATGTTTTCCAATCAAACGAAAAAGCTGCGTAGTTATCTTTAATAAATTTTATAAGCAGATAAATTCCCAGAATAACCGCAGCAATAAAAGATATATAAGCAATAAAAGCATTTATGTATTCATTTATGTCCCAAACTCTGATTTTATCGGAAAATAAAGTAGTAATCAAAAAGTAAGGAATAGAAATAAATTTTAACCAGAAATGGGAAGTTGTTAATTGTGAAAATGCAGCAGTAAATGATTCAAATTTAATTCCGGTTACAAATTCATAAATTTTTTCACTGGATTTTCCAAAATAAAGAAAGGACGCAAATAAAATTAAAAGAAGAAACTGCAATTTTAATGTAAGAGATAATTCGCCTTCCATTTTAATTCCGCTTCTTCTGAAAAACTCAACCGGAAGTTCTTTCCCTATCATTACAAAAACCATAGAATTTTCAATTTCAAATTCTTCATGATTTTTATCCAACAATAAAACCCAATTATCTTTAATTTCTTTTACATTGGTTTCTAATAATAATTTTATTTTTCCTTGATTAATAAAATTGTTTAGCTTTTCTGCATTTTCTTCTTTTGGCCTGGAGAATTCTTTTCCTCTGTAAGACAAATAAACTTTCTCCGCATATTCCGCTGTTGCGATTGCTGTTTCTAGAGCGCTGTCTCCGCCGCCGACTACCAGAACTTTTTTGTTTTCTGCATCGGCCGGATCATATAGTCTGTTATAAACTTTAGGTTTATTTTCACCCGGAACTTTAAGCATTTTAGCATTCCCGGTTTTTCCGATAGCTAAAATAATTTTAAGTGCTTTGTAAATTCCTTTGTTTGTAGTCAGCTCAAAATAATTATTTTTTTTGCTGATTTTCTTTACAACTACTTCTTCATCAATCGGTAAATCAGAATTTTTAATTTGAGAAAATAGATCATCTAATAATGATTCTTTGGTACCGTCATTAATCTTTAAATCCGATTCCTGTTCCAGCTCATCAGGTTTTGCATAAATTGGTTTGCCCTTGGGAAAGTTTATTACAGTGCTGTATTTTTGAGCGGATTCAAGAATTTTAAAATTCAATTTATGTTTAACTGCTTCCAATCCGGCGGAAATTCCGCTTATTCCTGCCCCGACAATTATAATATCATAAATGTCTTTGTCGTAATTGTTTTCTTTAAGTTTTTTAAAATCAGAATTATCAATTATATAGTTAATAGTTTTGTAGCCGCTTTCAGCAGATAATTTTAATAAAGGGATTCCGGTTAGGTCGCCGGTTATATAAATTCCTTTTACTGAAGTTTCGCCGTGTTCATCAATTTCCGGATAGCGTTCAACTTTGCCCGTTGGAACATCTTTTTGAAGCCAGTTAAAATATTTTGAAATAATTGAACTCATATAATTTCTTTTGCTTATAATTCAATTTTAAAACTAAAGAAAAAGGTTAACGAAATTATCACAGTAAAATTATTTTTTATTTAACGATAGAAAGATTTTTAATAATGTCACTCTTTCAGAGTTTTGATTATTAAATATTTATTTTTTTTATAATAATATCAGTCCTTCGGACTTTGAAAATTTCGAATCAAAACTTTATAGTTTTCAATTAACCTCAAAGAGGAAATTATTATAACTAGTATTATCCAAAAAACAACTAGAACTCCAAAGGAGTAATATTATAATATGTCTTGCAAGTATTTTTAATCATCTCTCGGATGAAAGAGTTTTGCAACTAATCCTGTCCAGCCGGTTTGATGGGAAGCTCCCAAGCCTTTTCCGCTATCTCCGTGAAAATATTCATAAAATAATATATAATCTTTAAAATTAGGATCGGATTGGAATTTTTCATCTTTCCCGTTAAATGGTCTTTTGCCTTCTTTATCTTTAAGAAAGATACTTTTAAGCCTGCCGGATAATTTTTCAGAAACTTCATTAATAGTATAATAATTTCCGGAGTGCGTAGGATATTCAATTTTAAAATCATTACCGTAATAATGATGAAACCGCTGGAGCGATTCTATAATTAAAAAATTTACCGGGAACCAAATCGGTCCGCGCCAATTTGAATTGCCGCCGTAAATATCATCATTGCCTTCCGCAGGTTCATATTTTACTTCATAATCGGTTCCATCTAAATTAAAATTATAAGGATTTTCTTCATGAATTTTTGAAAGCGATCTGACTCCGAAATCAGATAAAAATTCAGATTCATCCAGCATTCTATATAAAAGCCTTTTCATTCTATGTCCGCGTAAAAGTGAAAGTAAATTTCTTTCACCAGAACCCGGTTCAAACCATCTAGAAACCAAATTAGCCAAATCCACTCTGTTTTTTAAAAACCATTCAAGTCTTTTTTCAAATTTTGGAGCAATTTCCATAACTTCCGGGTCCAAAACTTCAACAGCAAATAAAGGAATAAGTCCGACCATTGACCTTACTTTAAGTTTTACACTTTGACTGTCATCATGATTATGCAGAACATCATAATAAAATTCATCTTCTTCATCCCATAAACCGATTCCTTCTTCGCCGATGTTTGTCATTGCTCCGGCTATATATAAAAAATGTTCAAAAAATTTTGTAGCTAAATCCTGATAAATTGATTTATACTTTGAAAGTTCAAGTGCGATTCTCATTAAATTTAAAGAATACATTGCCATCCAGCTTGTACCGTCAGATTGATCAAGATGAATATTTTCAGGAAGGTGTGCACTCCGGTTGAAAATTCCTATATTATCCATTCCAAGGAAGCCGCCCTGGAAAATATTTCTGTCATCCTTATCTTTTTTATTGACCCACCATGTGAAATTTAAAAGCAGTTTGTGAAAAATTCTTTCAAGAAAATCAATATCACCTTTTTTAGAATTTTTCTGATCAATTTTATAAACTCTCCAGGCAGCATAAGCATGAAGAGGAGGATTTACATCATTAAAGTTCCATTCATATGCGGGGAATTGCCCGCTAGGATGCATGTACCATTCTCTTGTAAAAAGTACAAGCTGATGTTTTGCAAATTCCGGATCGATCATCGCAATAGTAATGCAATGAAAAGCCAGATCCCAGGTTGCATACCATGGATATTCCCATTTATCCGGCATTGAAATTACATCATTATTAAAAATATGAAACCATTCGTTATTTCTACCTTTTAATCTTTCATTCGGAGGTTCAACTTGAGCAGGATCTCCCTTCAACCATTTTCTAACTTCATAATTATAAAACTGTTTGTTCCAAAGCATTCCGGCTAAAGCCTGTCTTTGAATATTTTTTTCATCTTTGGTTTTAATTCCATTTTGAAAATCTTTGTAAAATTCATCAGCTTCTTTAATTCTTTTTTTCAGCAATTCATTAAAATTATTAAACGGATTCTTTGAGTGATTTGTCAGTTAATCTTAATAAATACTGATTTAGATTTTCCTGCTTTAATTTCAAGTTTATAATGAACTGCAGCTTTCGTTCCCTTCTTATCTTTATTTACTGCATCTTGTTTTCCGTTTACAATAAAATCATTTATTCCGTCTTTAAAAAATTCATTTTTATTTTCAACTTTATACAATCTTTTAACATTAGTTTCATTTTCACAAAATAATGTTTCTGCATTTCCTTTATAATAAAGTTTATAATTACCGAGTTCTTTATGATTAATTTCAATAAAATTTTTATTAGATTGTTTTAGTTCAGGTTTGTAATCATCATAACCCCATGCCCAGGTATTTCTAAACCAGATTTGAGGAAGAAGAGAAATCTGCGAATCATTTTTACTTCTGTTATGAACAGATATTTTAATTAATATATCATTCGGTTCGGCTTTAGCATATTCTATAAATATATCGAAGTATTCATCTTCATCAAAAATTCCGGTATCAATTAATTCATATTCCGATTTATATTTTCCGCGTTTTTTATTTTCTGCATAAAGATGAGAATACGGAAATTCGTTCTGCGGATATTTATAAAGCATTTTCATATATGAGTGAGTAGGGACATTATCTAAATAATAATAATATTCTTTTACATCTTCTCCATGATTTCCTTCGAAACCTCCTAAACCGTAAAGAATTTCTTTTAAAATCGGATCTTTTCCATTCCAAAAAGAAACTGAAAAACATAAGTGCTGATTATTATCCGAAATTCCCGCAATTCCTTCTTCACCCCAGCGGTATGTTTTGCTTCTTGCCTGGTCATGAGATGAATATAACCAAGGTTCTCCATCCTCACTATAATCTTCTCTAACCGTTCCCCATTGTCTTTCTGAAACATACGGTCCCCATTTGCGCCAAGGACTTTTAGGTGATTTACTTTTGTTTAAACGTTTTTGTTCTTCATTCATATTAGAATAGTTTTTTAAAGAATTGTCATAATTGATCTGAAAATTAATAAGTTAAATCAATTAAAAAAGTGTTAACAAACAAATGCAATATTTGTTCAGAATTCATAATGTTTATCATTCTGAAACAAATCTTAATTAATTTATATAAAAACCTCCTCAAAATTTAATATTATCAATATTTTAAATGGCACTACCTTTGTGTAATAAATTTATATGTTTTTAACCTTAATCCGGTTTGCAGTTTTAACTAAAATTATTGTGGATGATATTTTAAATTTAAACAAGCAAAGAGGATAAATAAAAACAAATTATCTATTCCTCATACTCGAACCATAAACCTGAAATGATTGGTTTTTATTAATTAAATGAAAGCCGGTCTTTCAGGTTTTTTATTGATTAATTGCACCTTCCTATTATTTAATAAATTTAAATTAGTTAGCTTTGTTATAATTAATTACTCTAATTATTTATAATTTTATGTGAACATTCTAACTTAATTTTTCCGGAGCAGCAAATGACAGAAAAACAAATAGCCGGCGAAAAAGCAGTTGAGTTTATTCAAGAAGGAACTGTAATCGGATTAGGTACCGGGTCTACGGTTCATTTTACAATTGTTAAACTTGGTAAAATGGTACATGATGGTTTTAAAATTAAAGCTGTTTCAACTTCTAACGATACAACTAGTCTTGCTTTATCATTAAAGATTCCTTTATTAAGTATAAATGAAATTGATAAATTAGATTTAACAATCGACGGAGCGGATGAAGTTGATTCTAATTTAAACGGAATAAAGGGCGGCGGCGGCGCTTTGTTATTTGAAAAAATAATTGCTTCTGTTTCAAAACAAATTATTTGGGTTGTCGATTCTTCAAAACTCGTAAAAAAATTAGGAAAGTTTCCTCTGCCGGTAGAAGTTGTTCCGTTCAGTTATTTAAGAACATTGAATAAGTTCAAAGGAATGAACTTCAATCCTAAACTTAGAATGAATGAAAACGAAATTTTTATTACAGATGGAAATCATTATATAATTGATTTACATTTAAATGAAATAAAAGATCTTAAAAAATTAAATGATGAATTGAAGAGCATTCCCGGTGTAGTTGAAAATGGTTTGTTTATAGGATTAGCTGATAAGGTTATCGTAGGAAAGAAAGACTCTACTGAAATTTTAAAAAGATAAAAATTTAAAACAAAAAAGGCTGCAAGGATAATCTTTACAGCCTTAACTAAAATAGATTTTTTGCTGTCATTTATTTTTTAATGTCTGGGAAACTTTCTTTGAACTTTTATAAGCAAAGAATGCCAGAATACCTATAAACGTAAAAACACCAATTTCAGCAACTCCCATTTTTAGCTCCTTATATTTATTAATGATGAATTTTTAGCTTAATCAAAAAGTCAATATTCAACATCCCAAATTGTTACACTTTCAAATCATTATTAGGATTTTTAACGTAATAATAATTTCAAAAAGAAAAAAGTGTCTTAATTTAGTATTACTTTATAGTCGGAATAAAAACAAAAAAGTTAAATTCTATATTCTAAACTTTTGTCTATCGTTTGTTACTTTTTTATAAATATTCAGACCAAGAAAAAAAAGTACTATTAAACTTAATATCACGAGAAAAATATCAACACTCATGTTTCAACCTCCTCGCAATAATTTTTTCAAATATGGTACCACTAAATTTTCTTGAGTTTTTTATTATAAGGTAATAGTAAGATTTTGTAGGTGGAAATTTTACAACGATGCAAGGTAATTATTACTTCATGCCTGAATCTATTCTTAGCAGATTTTAAAATGAATCGGTATTATTTACATCTGTTAAGGGAATAAAATGTTTGCATTATATTCTATTTTATAAACTAATTATACTTTATATCTTTTTTGATCTTTGAAAAAAGGTGTGAATAAAATAGGTCCTTTTTGAAAACTAAATGTATGTAAAATTTAGACTTGCAAATTTTATAAATTAGTTCAATTTTGCATTCCTAATTTTAATTTTTCATATCGAACAGGAGAGAAAAGATAATATAATTTTTACTGCATTTATTAATTAAAAACCTAACGAAATGAAATATGCAGTATTAGTGCTATTTTTTCTTTCAACTCTTTTATACTCTCAAAATGTAAATGGAATTGTTTCCGGGCATGTTTCCGGTTCTATAAACGATTCACTAATTAGTAATGTTAATATAACAGCTTTATCCACCAACTTTGGAACCACAACTGATAGTTTGGGAAACTTTAAATTAATTCTTCCTGTAGGACTTCAAAAATTAAAGTTTAGTTATGTAGGTTATGAATCAAAAACAATTGAAGTTAATATCACAAATAAACAAGGAGGTTTAAATTTAAAAGTTTCATTAGATCCAAAAATATTAATGCAGGGCGAAGTAAATGTAACTGCAAATAAAGAAAACCTTTCTCCCACCGTTCAGGAAATTAAAGAAAAAGATCTCGATAAAATGCCGACTGTTTATTCCGATATAATTAGAAGTGTTAAAATACTTCCAGGAGTAACTTCCAATAATGAATTGTCAAGTTCTTACAATGTTCGCGGCGGCAACTTTGATGAAAATTTAATTTACTTAAACGGATATGAAATATACAGACCTTTTTTACTTCAGCAGGGAATTGAAGAAAGTCAGTCAATAGTTAATCAGGATTTAGTAGATAATATTCACTTTTACAACGGAGCTTTTCCGGCAAATTTTGGTGATAAAATGTCTTCTGTTCTGGAAGTTGATTATAAAAAAAATAAAACAGAATTTTTAACGGGAGAAGCAAGAGCAGATTTATTAAACCTCGGTTTATCTCTTCACGATTCTTATAATAATTTTAATTGGTCTGCCGGATTCAGATATGCTTATCCTTCTTTATTTTCAAATACACTTCAAACCAAAGGAAATTATAATCCTTCGTTCATTGATTTTCAGTTACTGATTGATTATGATTTATCAAAATCCTCGCAAATGGAATTATTTATTTTAAATGCGACTAATAAATTTGATCTTACTCCCGAAAACTGGAAAGGACATTTTCAAACAAATTATCTGGATGTAAAAGAGGTTTCTTTAGAATATTCCGGCAGCAGGTATTACAGTTTTAGAACAGGCTTATACGGATTAAAATTAAAAAATGATATTACGGATAATTCAAAACTTGAAACTTCAATTGCTTTTTATACTAATAAAGAAGAAGACAACAAAAATTTATCTGATAATGTTTATTATTCTGAAGATGCTTACAATCCCGGAGACAACAAACAATATTTAAAAACACATTATGAATTCGGTGCCAACAGTTTAAACATTGATACTTATGAATTTAAATCCGATTACTCATTGAGTTTCGAATCCAATAAACTCATAGCAGGAATTAAAGGCAGGATTTCCAAAATGAATAATGTGCTTGATGAATCATCATATGAAACCGGAACCGATTCAGTTCTAGATTCACCTTATTCAGCTTATGCAAAACAAAATGTTAATTTTAATTCTTTGGCGGGTTACCTTGAAGACAATATCTTCTTCAGCAATATTATGCAGGCAAATGTAGGGGTAAGACTATTAAAATACTATTATAATGGTGAAACCCTTATAAGTCCGCGGGCCGGTTTATATTACAATATAGATGACAAAAATATATTAAGTTTTAATTGGGGATTTTACTATCAGCCGCCTTATTATTATGAATTAAGAGATAAAAATTTAGCAGTTCAAAAACCTTTATTATCTCAAAAAGCAGTTCATTATGTTTTGAGCTGGGAAAATACTTTCGACAAAGACATGAAATTTTCTGCCGAAGTTTATTATAAAAAACTAAGCAACCTAATTCCTTATTATTTAGATCAGCTTAAGTTAGTTTACTCTGATGCGAATAGTGCGGAAGGTTATGCTTATGGTTTGGATCTTCAATATAAAGGCGAACTTGTTGAAGGAATGAAAACCTGGATTGGATATAGTTATTTAAATACTAAAGAAAGAGATATCAATTCAAATTCAGGTTATAAACCAAGACTTCTGGACCAATCTCATACAATTAGAATTTTTCTGCAGGATAAAATTAGAAAGATGCCGAATTTTCAATCTCATGTAAGATTTTTATTTGGTTCCGGTTATTTATATTATCCAAGAATAAGTGTAACAGATCCATCAACCGGCGAAACAAGAATTGTGGTGGATTACAATCATATTTTTAGTTATCCGTTTTACTTCAGAGTCGATATGGGATTGACATTTAAATTCAATATTCAAAATGATAAAAATATAATTTTGACTGCGGAAGTTCTTAATATTTTTAATAAATATAATGTTGCTTCTTATTCATGGTATCATGTTTTCCCCGATACAAAACAGCCTGTTGGTATTCCAAATGTATTTTCAAAAAGATTTTTCAATTTAGGTGTGGAGCTAAAATTTTAATTTTGTTTCGCTTGATAAAACAACAATCTGCATAGTTTTAGGATTATTCGAAATTTCTCTTTCTATATTCATGTTAAGAGATTTTGCTAATTCTTTTAATCCGCCGTTTTCTAAAAAATTCTTAAAGTTGTTAAAGTGATCTTTACCTGCCGCGAATTCAACAGCCCAATTTAGTTTTCCGTAAAAAGTTTTCGGATGAGGAACTAGATAATCTCCAATAATTATTTTATTGCTGATTTTATTTAACAGATTTATTACTTCTATTCTTTCCTTAAAATGCATTTCATGAATTACATAAGTTAAAATTGAATAATCATATTTACGATTAATTTTATTCTGCAATTCAAGAGCATTGCCGTGAATTACTTCAATATTTTCAACAGGATTTTTTACTAAATTTTCTTTTGCTTTATAAATATTTTTTAAAGATAAATCTATCCCGGTAACACTATTACATTTATCAGACAATTGAAAAAGCAGTCTTCCGGTTCCGCATCCGACATCTAGAATATTACTTCCCTCTTCAACAATTTCTCTGATAAGTTTAAATAGATTATCTTGATTTGGAGCAATTAACTTGTCATAAAACCAGCCGTCGTACCAATGATTTTTATTGGATATCATTTATTTTACAATTAAATAATTTATTTTATAGTTGTTAAATTAGATAAATTATTAATCATTTAGGTTCATATAATTAAATTAATTATAAAATGATAAAAAAAATGAACGAATACGCAAATCATCCGACAATTAGTATTGATGAAATTATTAGACCGACAAGAGTGGAAGTCGATCTTAAAATTTTAAAAGAAAATTTTGAAGAAATAAAAAAGTACGTGACTGATACTAAAATAATGCCGATACTTAAAGCTAACGCTTATGGTCACGGCTTGGTTAGAGTTGCAAAATTATATCAAAATTTAAAAGCTGATTATTTAGGAGTTGCAGTTGTTGAAGAAGGAATTTTACTTAGACAAACAGGGATAAATATTCCTATTTTAGTTTTAGGAGGAATTTGGGGAAATCAAATACCGCTTTTTATTAAACATGATCTTTCCATAACTGCTTCATCTATTGATAAGATTAATCAGATCGATGAAATTGCAGGACAAATGAAAATAAAAGCAAAAGTTCACTTAAAGATCGATACAGGAATGGAAAGACTTGGAGTTCATTATTATAATGCAGAAAAATTTTTAGATGCTGTTTATAAATGTAAAAACATAAAAGTAGAAGGAATTTTTTCACATTTTGCAAATTCCGATACTGAAAATTTAGATCATGCAAAACTTCAACTCGAAAGATTTAATGAAGTTCTTGCCTTCTTTGAAAAACATTCAATTGAAAATCCTTTAAGACACATTTCAAATTCCGGCGGAATTCTTCAGCTTCCGAATGCAAACTTTGATATGGTTAGACCCGGAATATTACTTTATGGAGTTTATCCTTCAATAAATACTAAAAGAACAATTCAAGTAAAACCTGCTTTGTCTTGGAAATCTTTAGTAGTTTACTTTAAAGTGATTAAACCTGATCACCCTGTTGGTTACGGTTCAACATGGCAGACAGATCATAATGTTAGAGCAGTTACAATTCCAGTCGGTTACGGCGACGGATATTTTAGAACAATGAGCAGCAAAGCCAAAGTTTTAATACGTGGCAATAAATATCCTGTGATTGGAATAATTTCTATGGATCAGATAGTCGTTAATATTGAACAGAACAGAGCTTATAACGGAGATGAGGTTATATTAATTGGAAGCGATGGGAAAAATTCAATTAAAGTTGAAGAAATGGCAGAATGGGCAGGAACTATCCCTTATGAAATATTAACTAACATAAATACCAGAGTTCCCAGAGTTTATTTAAATTCTGAAATTTAATTTCCTATCATCTTAAGATCATCTTTTTTAACCACAGATTTGCACAGATTACTTATGAAAAATTTAATTAATATTTTATTATTAAAAATATCTCTTGAATTTTCAAAAAAATTTAATAGATTATAAATGTAATTTTAGGAGGGGAAATGTCTGAACAATATATTTGTCCTTCTTGTAAAGGACATTTGAATATAGCAGGGAATGTTGTTTTTTCAACGGAAAGCAGCAATGGTCAGAAAGGTTTAATTTTACTCCATCCTGAATTAGGCAACTATAAAGTAATTAATAATCCAGTATTTGAATTTAAAAATGGAGAAATACTCCAATTTTTCTGTCCGATTTGTCATGCAAAACTTGCAGGTGAAAAACACGAAAATCTTGCAAAAATTTTATTGGTTGACGAAGATAATGAATATCATATTTACTTTTCTCAAAAAGCCGGAGAAAAAAGCACTTATAAAATTATAGGCGATAAAATGGAAATCTTCGGCAAAGATTCACATCTTTATCTTGATATTCTTAGTATGCGTTAAGTAATAATTTTTATTATTGAACTAAGTTATAAATTCAACTTGCCGACGGCATTTAATAAAGTATACTGCTTAGTATAATAATTGTATTGAGCTTGAATTAAATTGTTTTGTGCCTGCAAATAATTATTATATGTCTGCTGCAGATCAATATAGGTTGCCGCACCAAGTAAATAACTTTCCCTTTTTATCTTCCAGCTTTCCTTTGCTGCAAGTAATGCTTTTCCGGAAACATTAAGTTGAGTCTTGCTTGTTTGAAGATCGAGAACAGCATTTGTAACATCTGATTGAATTTGTCTTTCCAATGACTGCATATCTTCATTGGAATTTTCTAATGATACTTCTGCAGATTGAACAGCAGTTTCAGTATTCCAATTTGAAAATATCGGAATATTTAACGATAACCCGATAGAGTAAGTTTTTCTGCTAAATAAATTATTAACCTGAGTAGCGCTTGAAGATAAACGGTAATTTCCGCTTAGAGTTGGATAAAATGATGAACGTGCAATAGTTAACTGATTCTGGCTGCTTTGTATTTTGTATTGCTGGCTTAAATAATCTGAACGGTTCTGCAAAGCAACATTGTATAAATAATCCACATTTTGATTCACTAAAGTTGAATCATAAGTGTTTTCTTCTGGTAGAATATAATCGTAAGGTGTATTCACATTTATTGATAAATAATTCAATAAAGATATTTTAGATTTTTCAAGATTACTTTTTGCCTGCAGATAAGCCAGTTCCGAATTAGCTGTTTGCGCTTCTTGTGAATAAACATCCGCAAGAGTTACCATTTTTAAATTTTGTTTTTCTTTTATCTGGTCCAGCAGCTGTTGATTGTATTTAAGATTTTCTTCCTGATATTTCAGCAGTGAATCATTGCTTACAATTGCAAAATATAAATTTACTGTTTGTAGAATTATATCCTGTTTTAATTTTTGAAGATCCAATTTGGCTGATTCGTAATTGTTTTCCGCTTGATTAATATTTGCAAAACTGGAAAGGCCGTCAAATAAAGTAACACTTCCACCCGCAGAGATTGAATAATTCCTTGTATCTACTTTTGAGGGAGGTAATGTTGTTTCTCTTCCGAAATAATCAATTTGCTGCTCACCGCCTTTATCATCCACTCTCTGCCAATTCCATCCTCCGTTAACACTTAAGTTAGGAAGCAAGTTGCCGTATGCACTTTTTATTTGTGAATTTAAAGACACTAATCCGTTTGTATTTTTCACAAGAGTCGTATTATTATGTAATGCAATTTTGATTGCATCATTTAGTGTTAAATTTTTAACTTGAGAAAAAACTACTGATGTTGTTAAAAATATATAAATCATTAAATATCTTAATATCATTTTAATACCTAAGATTAATATTCATTATTCATAACGTAAAGCATCTATTGGATTTAGATTTGCTGCTTTACGGGCAGGATAAAATCCGAAAAAGATTCCGATTATTCCTGCAAAGCTTACTGCAATAAAAATTATTTCCGGACGTATATACGCAAGCTGGCTCGTATAATTATTTAATATATACACAATTCCAAATGATAATACTATTCCAATCAATCCACCGGCTAAACTAAGAACAATTGATTCAGTCAAAAATTGAATTAATATATCAGATGTTCTTGCTCCTACAGATAATCTTATCCCAATTTCTCTTGTTCTTTCAGTTACAGAGACCAGCATAATATTCATAATTCCAATTCCGCCGACTATCAGAGAAACGCCTGCAACAGAAGCTAAAAGGATAGTTAAAACTTTGGATGTTTCAGTAGCTGCTTCAGTTATATCTGCTTGATTTCTGATTGTAAAATCATCTTCTTCTCCTGGATTTAAATGATGGGCTTCCCGCATTATTCCTTCAAGCTGCTGCTGTGCTTGTTCTATTTGAGCTAGTGAAACAGCGCTTGCCTGGATGTAACTAATATATCTTCCGCCGGAAAGCCTGTCTAAAACAGTACTTGAGGGTGCAAGAATTATATCATCATTATCATTGCCCATTGCACTTTGACCTTTTGCAGAAAGAACTCCGATTACTTTAAATGGTACATTTCTTATTCTAATTAATTGCCCAATAGGATCTTCATTTGGGAATAATTGTTTAACTACAGTTTGCCCAAGAACGGCAACTTTCGCTCTTGAAATAATATCCTTCTCAGTAAAAAAATCTCCGGACGCCAGAGGCCAATCTCTAATTTCAAGATAATTTGTTCCGACACCTAAAACCTGAGTACTCCAGTTTCCTACTCCGCCAATTACTTGTCCCCCGCTTCTTACGATCGGAGAGACAGCTTTAATTAAAGTTGCATCTTGTTTTATTTTATCAACATCTTCCATAGTGAATCTATTGAATGAACCTGCACCGCCTCTTATTCCATGTGAACCGCTTGAGCCCGGAAAAATTACAATCAGGTTTGAACCCAATGAAGATATTTGATCTTCAACTTGTTTTTGCGCTCCGTCTCCAATAGCAACCATTACTACAACGGAAGCGACTCCTATAATTATACCAAGGGCAGTCAGAAGACTTCTCATTTTAGATTTATATATACTTTGGATTGCTACTTTTAAAATATTTTTTATCTGCATTTTTGACCTTAAATATTAATCAACCTCTTCCTTCTCCAAATTCAGTAATTCTTCCGAGGCTAATAATCTGTTTTTGATAATTGTATCCTTAATAATTCTGCCGTCTTTAAGTTCAATTATTCTTTTAGCGAATTTTGCAAAATCTCTTTCATGCGTCACCAAAATAATTGTAATTCCTTCATCATTTAGCTTTTGAAACAGGCTAAATACTTCAACGGACATTTTGCTGTCTAAATTTCCCGTTGGTTCATCGGCTAATATTAAAGATGGTTCATTTACCAAAGACCTTGCAATTGCAACTCTCTGCTGCTGTCCGCCTGACAGCTGATTCGGTTCGTGATGAATACGGTCCGATAATCCAACCCTTTCCAAAACTTCTTTTGCTTTTTTATTAGGGTTTTTAATTCTGCTGTCACGGTCATACATTAATGGAAGTTCAACATTTTCCAATGCTGTTGTTCTAGGCAGCAGATTAAATCCTTGGAATACAAAACCAATTTTTTGATTTCTGATTTTAGCATATTCATTTTTTGTAAGTTTGCTTGTATTAACACCATCTAAGTAATATTCTCCGGAAGTTGGGCTATCTAGACAACCTAACAAATTCATTAATGTTGATTTGCCGGAACCTGAAGCTCCCATAATAGCGACAAACTCCCCTTCCATAATTGCGAAACTTACCGATTTCAATGCGTGGACTTCGACCGAACCAACACTATATGTTTTGCCAAGATCAACTACTTTTATTATTACATTATTCAATTTTATTTCTCCGTAAATCAGAATCTTCTAAAACCACGAGAAAGGCCTCTGCTATTTAACATGTTTTGGTTATTTGTTTGAACATCTCCATCTGTAACGATTCCTGTAATAACTTTCATTCCGTCTTTTAAAATTCTGCTTCTTACAACTTCAGTATTTTTTCCATCGGTTAATCCTAAAACTGCCGTTCCCATTTGTGGTTTGCCTTGATTATTTAAGTACCAAAACCTGCCGAAGTTAGTTGTACTTCTGTTAACGTTTTGATTATTTTGGCCAAAGCTGCTTCTATTCATTCTGTTTCTAAATTTATTTTTTACACTATCAGGTATATTCTGCATTTCATTTTTATATTCGGCAAGCATTTCTTCAGTTGGCTGAAATCTTAAAGCAGAATTTGGTATTAAAAGTACATTATTTTTCTGTTCAACATAAAAATCTATTGTTGCGGTCATTCCGGGTAAAAGCAAATTATCTTTATTATCAGAATTTATTACAACAGTATAATTAACAACATTCTGTACTACTTCTGAATTCAATCTAATTTGAACTACTTTGCCTTTAAATTCTTTTTCAGGATAAGCTTGTACGGTAAACTCAGCTTTTTGTCCTACTTTAATTTGCCCTATATCGCTCTCATCCACAGAAGCAAGAATCTGCATTTTGGATAGATCTTCGGCAATTATAAATAATGTTGGTGCCTGCAGACTTGCGGCAACAGTTTGACCTTCTTCAACATTTCTGCTTATAATTTTTCCTCTGATAGGTGAATATATATAAGCATAAGTTAAATTTGTTTTTGCTCTTTCAAGAGCAGTTTTTGCAGATTGAAGATTTGCTTTAGCAGTTTCTAAATTAGTTTTTGATGTTATATAATCTACTACCGAAAGGAAACCTTTGTCGTATAAAGATTTATCATTTTTGAATTGAACGTCGGATTGTTCATATTGTGCTTGAGCTTTTATCAAACTGGACTGCGCATCACTAACTTGAAGAGCTAATGAAGTAGTATCCAAAACAGCTAACAGTTGTCCTTTTTTTACATTGCTGTTAAAGTCAACAAATATTTTATCAATTCTTCCCGAAACCTGTGTACCGACATCTACAGTTGATAATGCTTCCAAGGTACCGGTGCTTGTAATGGTATTGCTTATATCTCCTTTTACAGCTTCGCCGAATGTAAATTTTTGAACTTTCTCATCGTTTTTTACAAACAGAAAGTAAATCAAAACTAAAACTGCTGCAGCTATAATACTATATATTAAAATTTTTTTGTTCATGATATTGAATTATTTTAAATGTTAAATAACTTGTTAACTAATTATTATTCATTCTTCTGCTGCGCATTCCTTTTCTTCTTTCATTAAGCATTTTTTCGTAAGCTTGTTTTTGATCGGCTGTAAGAATTTTTTCTATTTCATTGTTTGTATCCTGCATAATTTGTCTATACTGTTCCCTGTTTCCCTTATTTTCCGATCGTAATTCTTTCATCTTTTCACTTGATTGGGTAAGAATTGAATCTACTTTTTGTGTCTGTTCTTCCGTAAGGTTGAGTTTTTCTTTTAAATTTTGAGCTCTTTCTTTTGGAGTCATTCTATTTTGCGCAGATATTGAAATCGACATAACAAAAAGAGTTATCAAAGAAGTAATTATTAAATTTTTCATTTTTTCCATTTCCTATTGTTTAACTATTAGACAACACAATTTCTGTTTTTATTCCATAAAGAATTTGAGGATGCGTTTTAGATTTAATTCCCCATTTAAAATTTATTTTTTTGAATTTTTATCATGAGTTTTCAACTCATCTTCCAGCTTTTGAAGCTGTTCTTTAGTTAAATACGGTTTGATTTCCGTATTTAAAGAATCTACAATAGATCTAAAACCTTTTCTTCTATTTGCAGAATATTCTTCAAATCTCTCGGAATATTTATCGAGAACAGGTTTTAATTTATCTTTCTGCTGTTGAGAAAGATCAAGAATATTTTCAAATCTTTTAATTATTCCGCCATGCTGCCTTAATCGTTTTATTTGCTCAAAAGGTGATTCGGTAATTGCACTTTTAATTAAGACTCCGCAAACAATTCCAAGTACAAAAGTTATAATTATTATTACATAGGATTTAGATTTATAATCCATTTTCATCACCTAAATTATTATCAAAAGAATAAAGTTCATTTATATTTAGTGCATCACCCATTTTTACTTTTTCTATTCCAAGAATTCCCTGAAAATCCAATACTGCCGTATCTCTCAATATTATATCCTAAAGCCAAAACGATTATTACCATCACAGCAAAAGCAACTTTTTTAAAAGAATATTCAAGCTGTTCAAAGTAGATCTTCTTTGAATATTTTGAACTATTAATTTTTTCTATTATTTCATCTTCAAATTCAGATTTAAATCCGGAAACACTAAAATTGAAAAGACCCTCACGTATTTCTGCAATTTCTTTCTGTTCATCTCTTAAAGATTCGGATTCGGAAAGAAGTCTTTTCAAGTTTCATCTGTTCATTTTCCGTAAGTTTTTGTTCAAAGTTTTTATATAATAATTTCTTTTTGTTCATAATTAATCTCTCGCGGCTTTTAATAAAGTTTTTAATTTTTCTTGAGCTCTTGCCAATCTGGATAATACAGTTCCAATAGGAATATTTAATGTTTCGGCAATTTCATTAACCTGCATGGAATTCATAAAACGAAGTACAATTACAGTTTTTAATTTTGAACTTAGTTTATTCAGTGCATTTTCTACAAATTCATAATTTTCAAAATCTTCTGTCATATTCTGATTATCCTTATTAGAAGAGTTTTCAAAATATTCGCTTAATCTTAAACTTCTTCTCTTTCTTCTTTTTAATTCATTAATTGATAAGTTAATTGCGATTCGCGTTAAATAAGTTCCTAATTCAGCCTCACCTTTAAATTTTTCCATTGAGTAAAAAAATCTTATAAATACTTCTTCACCGACATCCTCAGCTTCCTGTGTTTGTCCAAGCATACCAATAACAACACGCTCAATCTTATGTTTATATCTCTTTATTATTTCTCTAAATGCAAGTTCGTTACCCGTTTCAGCAAGGGAAATCAGTTCTGCATTTGATTCATTTTCCAGATTATTTATAACAACCTCTTTTTCCAAATATTTTTGGTTTCTATAGTATTAGACAACCGGGATAGCATTTTTATTCCATTTAAAATAAAAAATGACACCTAAATTAGATGTCATTTTTAGTATATTGATTTCGGAGACTTGTTTATTTAAGCAAAATCATCTTTTTAATTTGGGTGAAATTATCAGTCTTAAATTTATAAAAATAAATTCCGCTTGTTAAATTTTCAGCATTGAAATTTACCTTATAAATTCCGGGTGATTTATTTTCATTGATCAAAACTGCAGTTTCTTTTCCGAGTGCATCATAGATAGTTAAATTAACAAAACTTGATTTAGATAATTTATATTCAATAGTTGTAGAAGGATTAAATGGATTCGGATAATTTTGTTCCAGTTCAAATTCTACAGGATTTACAGTAGAATTCTTTACATCCGTTACTGTTTCGCCTTCCGTTACAGTAATTGTTGTATCGACAGGAAGATTTCTTAATATATCAATATTTCCGCTTCCAGCCCATTTTATAATTACAGAATCAACAATACCGGCATTATTTACTCCGATAATTGTAGCATCACAATTTTGCGACATGTAACTAATTCCGCATTGCGTCTGCCTTAAAACTTTTTTCCCGTTAAAATAAGCTTCTATTTTACTTCCAACTCCGTCCCGGTTACATTCGACACCTTTAAGTTTAATTTTTATCCATTTATTGTTATTACTGCTGTTTCTGAAAAGATTTGGATATGATTGTTCATTATGAACTGCGATATCATAAAATCCGTCGTTGTTATAATCTCCCACTGCACATCCAAAACTTACATTATTAAAATCAAGGCCGATACCGTGAATTTCTGTGAAAGTTCCGTCTCCATTATTTCTGAATAAAGGATTCCAACTATTTGGCGATCCTGCTTCAACACAAACATACAAATCAAGATCGCCGTCATTATCAAAATCAAAAAAATTATTTCCCCAGCAAGATTTATTAACAGCCAATCCAAGCTGATCAGCAACATCCGTAAAAGTACCATCTCCGTTATTTTTTAAGAGCTTATTTCCCATCGGATCATTACTAACATAAATATCCAGGAAACCGTCATCATTATAATCTCCAACTGCAAGTCCCATCATAAAACCGGTAACGCCTGCACCTGATTCATCATTTACATTCGTAAAAGTTCCGTCGCCGTTATTTCTAAATAAAGTATTGCCGGTATAATGATCATTTGCAATATAAATATCCTGCCAATCGTCATTATTATAATCGAAAAAAACAACAGCCCAAGGTAGTTTAAAAAAGCCGGGAGTATCGTCACTATCTGCCACTCCTGCTTGAATTGTAACATCTGTAAATGTCCCATCGCCGTTATTTTTATAAAGGTAATTAGGAGAATACTCGCTATAATTTGTAACATATAAGTCAATCCATCCGTCATTATTAAAATCACCCCAGCAGGCTGCATTACAAGATGTAGGCTCTGTTGACAATCCGGCTTCTATAGTAACATCCTCAAAATTATTATTCCCATCATTCCTATAAAGTCTGGAATAAGTTGTCTCTCCATCTACAGCGGTAAATAAATCCATGTCACCATCATTATCATAATCACACCACAACAAGTTTTTTGTATCAAATTGTTCACTTAAATTCATTGAAGCAGCGACGTCTGCAAAAGAGGTTACGCTATTTTTAAAAATATAAAGGGGATATCCGTCTTTAGAACTAAAAGACAGATCATCCTTTCCGTCACCATCAAAATCACAAAAACTTACACTGCCTCGCACATATTGAATTGGGAAAGTAATACCCATAGCGTTTGCCATATCCTGGAAACTTATCTGTTGAGGAAAATTGGATTGAACAAAAATAAATCCAAGAAAAGACAAGCAGAAATAGTTAAAAAACTTTTTCATATTTTATCTTTCCAAAAGTATAATGAATACTAATAATAAATTAGATTAGAACAATTACTTCGTTCTTATTTCAAATGAATTGTATTCAAAATGACCTGCGCTACTTGTTTTCCTTGTTCTATTCCGTTTATTATTGCATGTCTGAAGTGAATACCTCCGTATAATCTAGACAAAGCTGCTTCCATTGCAGCATCTTTAAAGGAATTAAATGTACGATTTCTCAATCCAGGCTAGATTATCATGAGAACTATCTACAAAAGCAACGTTATCTCCGAATCGATTAGTTAAAATTTCAGAAACGGCACCCGAAACAACAGAATGTCCAGAAGGATATTCCGGAAATAACGGAGTTACAACTATCGGTGACCAATTCGGCTGACCTAAATAATCTCTTATATAAGTTTTTGGTCTTAATAAATTAACTCTATATTTAGCTTCCCAGCATGAAATAAAAGCATCTCTAACAGCAGCACCTACTAAGGCATAAATTTTAGCAGCTTCATCAAGTTTCAAGGAAAATTGTTTAACCATAAAGTTTGTTATTGCAACCCAATGTCCGGGCGGCTGACCCGTTCCAATTTTGTCTTCCCAAAAGAATGCAATATTTCTTTGTTCTTGAGTAAGGGTCTGACTTGAATTAAAAACTTCCAAACCGTCATTATAAAAATCTGTTCCCGGAATTGTATCAAAAGGAATTCCCAAAGGTACAGCACACTCATTTTGTGTAACCATACAAAATGGTTTCTGCGTACCCAGCCATGGTTCAATCGGAGTTCCACCGGGTAAAGTAGTTTCCCAATTTGCAGGATTTTCGCTGCGGGATGGTGGAGTGTACGGTTTGTCTCTTGTAGCTAAAAAATTGTCGCTGTTTGACCATTGGACAATTGCATCGCCCAATAAAGTACCGTAATTGATAGAACGATCGACTATGGATTGTCCGGCGCTATCAATTCTTTCCTGAATTTGTTTATCATATAACTCATTTACCATATCAATACTATGCTGCTGAGGTTGATAAAGAGTTCCGAGCGCTACAATTTTTAAAGTTGCTGTCATTACAGCCGGCCAGTCATAAACTTCATTTGCTGGCTGCGGCATTTGAGGCATATCTCTTAGCTGACCAGCAAGAGATTTATAGCCGTCCATTCCCCAATGCACTGCTTCATAAATTGAAATTCCCCAATATCCATAGAACCTTGAGCAAACGGGTGCAGGAATATTTTCAATCTGTACAATTTTATAAGCAAGCTGCATCCACTCAACTGCCGGCTCAGCATTAAATGTTGAGGTTTGATCGGAAACAGGAATAGGAGGAAGTAATTCATCTTTTTGACAACTTTGAAAAAGAACCGTAAAAGTTACCAAAATACTGAAAATTGGTAAAATTCTTTTCATTTTTATTGCCAATATGTTATTGTGTGGTAGAAGGAAATTATATAAAAATTATTTTATAAACAACAAAAATTTTTAATGATTAATTTTTTCTTTCATGCACTTAATTAATATTAAACTTTTTAACTCTAAACTCATGTTTTATTTAATTTAGAACCTACTCTTATTTTCGAATAAATTAGAGAAATTACAATAAGTATAACACTAACAGCTAAAAATGAGATTACCTTGTATGTTATATCTGAAGAAAGAACACCAAAAGCTAATAAGTATAAAACAGTGAGAATTAATGTATAAATTGCCATTAAACGATATTTCTTATTTCTTAAAAGTCTGCTTAAGCCGTAATAAATTAATGCTAATCCGGCCCATAGTAATCCGACAACATTTTCCGGAAAGATCATATAAAGTACAAATGGAATTAAAAAATAAGCTGTTATCAAATAACCAGCTCTAATATGATCGGTTTTTAATTCTAATCTTTCCTTTTGCCAATTTAATATTCTTGCACTTATTAAAGCCACGATACCAAAACTCAGGCCGCTAAGGGTGATTGTACTAACCGATGCAAGATATGCAATTAAGATAGAAAGAAAGATTACAAAATTAGTTATAATAATAAATTTAGATCTGAACCACAGTGCAGTTGAAACTACGATTATACTTTGCCAGCAAAGTAGAATAAAAAAGTCAGGCGAATTATATACACTTACTATTGCCACACTTAAAGCTGCATAAGCAAACATAGAATATACAAATGAGGCATATTTACTTTTATTTTTAATCCAATGGAGAATAGCAAGAAACATTAAAATCAGCGAGGCTCCTATATGTATATAGCCCGGGTGTTGAAATCCTGCACTTACAGTAATAAATAAGAACAATCCATATCCGAAAAATGAATTTATTATGGTCGTGAATAATTCCTCCAGACCTTCTCTTTTTTCCTTTTTTTGAACTAAGTCTCTACTGCCAAATATCAGAAGATATAATAAAAGAAAAATTAAATTATACTGGGATGACATCACAGTTTTAACAGGATATCCTAAAAAAGGATTGTTGATAAACCAGAGTCCATGAATTAAATATGTAAGTAATATCCCAAATACAAGAAGGCCCAATGAATTAAACTTATTAGAAAAGTAGACAGTTGAAGTACTTATAATTGTGAGCATAATAAAGATTAAAACAGGAACTTCAGTTATTAATGATGTTATTGCAAAAAATGCCAGAGAAAGGCCGCATAAATAGATAGAACTTCGTTTTAATGAAATAAATAAAGAAAATGAACCTATTATTATTAAGAATAAAATCTCTATGGCCCTGCTTTCGATTACAGGTAAAGTTCCAAAAAAATGCAGCCTTAGCACTGTTAGATAAAATAATGCTGCACCACCTCCAATTAAAAAACCTGAAATATATTGGAATGATTTTAGCCAAAATAAAGGAAGCAGAATTAATACAGCTGCAAGAACAAACCCAATTAACACTGGAACAATTTGAGGTATAGTGGCTAAAGGTTGTGTCATAAGAAATATCATTCCGAGAAGAAAAACGATTACACCCACTTTAGCAAACCAGAATTCTCCAATGGTTAGTTCCAAAGAATCATCATCTTTTTTTTGAGAACTCTCAACAAATGTAATTCGTTTTTCAACTTCAAATTCAGAATCAGAAAGTTTTAAAGCAGATTCTACCTTTGACAACCTTTCATTCAGTTTATTAATTCCTTCAACAAGATTATTTAAAGCAGCATTATTTAGTTCTTCACTCATTTTATCCTCCCTGGCATTACTTTTATTCACTTATTTTCAATTTTTTTTATGTAAAGAAATAGTACAACCATAAGAAAAGAGATTATCAACACCGAAATACCCAATCCAATTCTTCTAAAGTAATATTCGTCTACTGCACCTTTCGCTTCTTTAATTACAAAATCGGATGCAGCAAAACCTTTATTTATTACAGATTTAAATTTGTTTTTATTGAATGAATGTATCTCGGTCTTCGCTTCGAACTGTGCCTGTCTAATATCTTTCAACTTGAATTTTGCTTCCTCTATTTCCATTCCTTTTTGTTCAGCTTCAAACACCATTTTTTGTGCCTCTTCATTCTGTGCTTTTAAACTATCAACCATAATTCTCATATATTTTGCAGTTTCATATCCACTTATATTCTTTTTTGCACTGTGACATTTAGAACATACGGTTCCATCCGTAACGCCCAGGAGTTTATTTTCATCGGTAACAATATCATGATTACCGTGGCATGTTTCGCATTCAGGGTAATTCATTTCATCAAATGCTTTTTTATGAGGACTTGATGAAAATAATTGAGCATTTAATACATGACATGTTCCGCATACTTTTGAAATTGAAGTAACACCCGGAGGAATTGCAGCATGATTACCATGACAGCTGTTGCATGCCGGTGCATTTATATCCTGTTTTTCTAATAATGCAATACCGTGAGGACTCTTAGAATATTTTTCAAATTGATCTGTGGGAATATTATATTCTTTCATATATCCATTATTGCTGTGGCAGTGTGCACAGGTCTTGGGAATATTAACCGGATATACTTTTGATCTAACATCTTTTACAGGCAGTATATCGTGACTTCCATGACAACTTGCGCATTGTGCGGTTTTAATATCTCCTTTTGAATTTAGTATCCCATGCATACTTGTTAAGTATTTAGAGTATTGATCTACTGCTTCTTCCGGATCATAAGAACGCATATAAACAGCATTGCCATGACATTTATTACATGTTTTAGGAACGTTTAAAGGATAGACGGGTGATTTTTTATTTTTTACAGATACGATTCCATGTGCATTATGACATGTTATACACTGCAGAATTCTTTCCTTTCCGTTTAGCGCTAGTTGGCCGTGCACACTATTTTTTAATGATGTAAATTGGTTAGTCGGCAAGTTCCGATTAAACTTATGCATAAACACCGAATCAGAATGACATTTACTGCATATTTCCGAAATCTGGTCTCCTTCAGGTACTCCAATAAAGCCATACTTTTTATTCATTGCTAAATCCATATCATCGGATTCTTTATTTCCGCCATGGCAATCAGAACAGGATAGTCCTGCTAAATGATGGATATCATTTTCAAATAATGAGGCTTCTTCCGTACCCAAATCTGAATGACAGCTAAAACAATTATCTTTAACTTTTGCTTCTGTATTCGAGAAAAAATATAAAGCTAAAATAAAACAGATTAAATTTAATTTGATTAATTTTTTCACAATAAAAATCCCAGAGTTGTTAGTACAATAATGTAAATTACTGCAAACAGGCCTATATAATTTATCTTATAATTTTTTTGACCGCGTGAACTTTTCCGATCCCAGAAAGGAACCAGCAGCCAAAGAATTCCTGCGACACCGAATAGAAGAACTCCTAAAACCTCACCTTCAAAGAATAGAATATGTCCGGGAAAATATTTTAAAGTTTGAAACATAAACAGGAAATACCATTCAGGTTTTATTACCTGCCGGTGCAATGCCAAACTGGTTTGCTTTCAATCCAAGTTCTGCAGGGAAAAAGACCGCCAATATGGCTAAGATATTTAGAACAAGTAACCACAATAAAAGATCCCTTAAAAAAAAGTTTGGAAAGAACGGCATTTTTTTAGGCGGATTTTTTTCTTTTTTACTAAGTTCTAAAGGTTCACTTATACCCTGCCTTTGGATAAGTATAAGATGTATTGCCAATATGATTGTAAAAATTCCCGGGAGTAAAGCGACATGGAAGCCAAAGAATCGGGAAAGCGTAGCGCCTGTTACATCGTCTCCGCCTCGTAGAAAAACTTTTATCGGTTCTCCAATTATTGGAATTGCCCCTGCGATGTCTGTCCCAACCTTAGTTGCAAAGAAAGCAAGCTGATTCCAAGGAAGCAGATAACCGCTGAACCCGAAAAACAAAACTAAAAACAACATTAATACTCCGCTCACCCAAGTCATTTCTCTAGGTTTGCGATAAGATTTTTCGAAAAAAACACTAAACATGTGTATGAATACACACAGAATAAAAAGATTTGCCGACCAGCTGTGTATGGATCTTATAAGCCAGCCAAACTGAACTTTTGACATAATAAACTGGATGCTTTCGTAAGCTAAATCCGAGCTGCCTTTATAATAAAAAAGCAGAAGTATACCCGTAATTACCTGAATAATAAAAAAGAAAACTGATACACCGCCGAAATAATACCAGACGGAATTTCTATGAACAGGTACATATTTTTTACTGAAGAATTTTATTAAATCTTCAAACTGTACCCTTTCATCAACCCATTTGTAAAGTTTAGTAAAATAAGTTTTCATAAATGTTTATGTATTTATTTTTGCTACAAGAAGTTCGTTACCTTTAACTATAGTTTTAAATTTTTCCAAAGGTTTGGGAGGAGGTCCGGAAATATTTCTTCCTGTTAAATCGTACCTGCCGTTGTGACATGCGCACCATATTACGTGTTCATCTTTTCTATACTGAACAGTACAATCTAAATGTGTGCATACAGCAGAGAACGCAAGAAATTTATCGTTTGGCGAATGAATTACTATCACCGGTTTATTTCCGAATCTAACTATTTTGAATCCATCTTTTTTTATATCATCCTTATTACCTACAGTTACACTTGTTACTTCCACTTCTCTTTGCTTGGGTGGTTTAAGGAAAGAAACAAGCGGGTATAAAACTGTTGCAGTTAATCCAACAAGACCGGTAGTTAAGAGATATTTTAAAAAATTTCTTCTGTCATGTTTTTCGGTACTAATTTCAGAAATATTCATAATTTTTTTCCGGCATTTGAATTTGCAAAATTATTTTGAACAGTAACGATAAGACACAATTCATACCAGAATCATTCTGGCAATCACTTTGTGAAAAATTGATGGGATAAAAAGTTAATTTTTAATTCATTTAGAAAAGAAATAGAGAAAGCTTATTCGATTTTGAATAGATCAATCAAGAGTATTTTTTTAGAAAATGCCTAAAAGTGTATACTGCATGTCACAGTAATATTGCATCAATCATTTTTCTCTCCATATATGCGGGTCTAAATTATAGTTGTTTAACATTCTATGAATGTGTCTTCTCGTCATTCCCGCTTCAAGTGCGACTTTTGTAATATTTCCTTTATATTTTTCCAAAAGATATACAAGATATTTTTGTTCAATTTCCTTAATTGCTTTATGTTTAACCTCCGAAAGCGGTTTTCTAACAAATAAATTATTCTCATTGAGGTTTGATTTAATCTGTGATGTTAATTCATTTACAGTTACTTTATCACCTTTAACTAAAGCAACAGCTCTTTGAATTACATTTTGAAGTTCCCTAACATTTCCCGGCCAATTATAATCTTCAAACAATTGTATTACTTCTTCATCAAATCCTTTTAAGTCTTTATCTGAATTTTTAACAGCTATCGTCAAAAAATGTTCTGCAAGTAATCTTATATCTTCAATTCTATCCCTTAAAGAAGGAACTTGAATGTTTATAACATTTAATCTGTAATAAAAATCTCTTCTCATAGTTTCATTTTCTAACGCTTTTTGGACATTCTGATTTGTTGCAGAAATTAATCTTAAATCAACTTGAATAAGATCATTACCGCCAACTCTTCTTAATTGCTGATCTTGCAGAGTTCTTAATAATTTAATTTGAAGATTCACAGGTAATTCACAAACTTCATCCAGGAAAAATGTTCCCCCGTTTGCAAATTCTAAAAGTCCGACTTTTTTATTTGCAGCACCGGTAAAAGAACCTTTTTCATATCCGAACAATTCCGCTTCAAATAAATTTTCCGGAAAGGCACCACAGTTAACAGGTACAAATGGTTTCAATTTTCTTTTACTGTGTGCATGGATGCTTCTTGCTATTAATTCTTTACCTGTACCGCTCTCACCCGTAATTAAAACATTGGCATCCGATTGAGAAACACTTTCAATTAATTCAAAAACTTTTTTAATTGCCGGGCTTTTACCAATAATATTATCAAAACTATATTTATCCTCGAGTTGTTCAAGTAAATTATTTCTTTCTAAATAAAATGACTTCTGTTTTAATCCTTTTTCAACTGCAATTCTTAGATCATCAGCTTCAAAGGGTTTTTCTATAAAATCAAAAGCACCAGCTTTCATTGCTGCAACCGCCCTATCTATTGTACCGTATGCAGAAAATATTATAACCGGTGTAATAGGAGCTAATTGCTTAACTTGTTCTAATATCTGCATACCGTCAATGTCGGGCATTAATAAATCACAAAAAATTAAATCAAATTCTTCATATTCCAGAAGTTCCATTGCTTGCTTTCCGTCCTGAACAGGAAAAGGATTATTGCCCATTGCAGATAATAATTTAGCACAACCGCTCAACATATCAGGTTCGTCATCAATAATTAATATTCTTGGTTTTTTCTTCATTTAATTCCCCTTTGCGTTTAAAGGAAGTATAATAGTGAAACTTGTTCCCTTTCCTTCTTTACTGCTTACTTCAATTTTCCCCTTATGTTTTTGTATAATCGATTTTGAAATAGAGAGTCCTAATCCAGTACCATTTAGATTTAGTTTTGTTGAAAAGAATGGATTGAATATTTTTTCAACATATTCTTTTTTAATTCCGGGTCCGTTATCGTCTATTTTTATATGAATTTCTTTTACCGAATCATATGATAATAACTTACCTTTATGTGTTTTTTTAAGAGTTGATAATATTATTTCACCGTTATTATTCAGAACATCTATTGCATTATTTATAATATTAATAATAACCTGTTCCATTTGTCTTTTATCTGCTGTGATACGAGGAAGATTATAATTTAACCTTTTAATAACGCTTATTTTATTGGCTCTAATGCGGTGTCCAACAAGGTAAATACATTCATTAATTAATTCATTTATATCCAGCATCTCCGGATTATAAGGTATTCTCTGAGAATATGTTAAAAGTGTTTTTGTATAATCACTTATTCTTCTTATTTGTCTGCGTATAATGTTTAATTCTTCATCAATATTTTTATCCATATAATTTTCAAGTTTTAATGCATCTGTATGAGCCGCAATAATTCCTGCCGGCGTATTGATTTCATGAGCAACACTATCCACAAGTTCCCCAATTGAAGCTAATTTTGAAGCATGATTTAATTGTTCCTGATATTGTTGAATTTGTTCAATGTTTCTCCTAGCGTCTTCTGCTCTTATTCTTTTAAATTCAGATAATATATTGAAATACCAAGTATCAAAATAACCCCTAAAATCACAATTCCTAAAAGAAAAAAAAGACGGAATTTTTCCTGTAAACCTGCTGTAACTTTAGGTAAAAATGTGGTAATAGCAATTATCCAAAACTGGTTTTTAACTTTTACAGGATAATAAGCCATTATTTTATATGGCTCATCTCCAAGGACATAATATTCATCCATCCCCCCTTCTTTTGTTTTTAACATCCTATTTTGAGTTTTAAAGGAAAAATGGCATGAAGAACATTTCTTCGAAGTTTTTAATATTGATCTGAATAGCATTTCTTGATGACGAGGATGATAAATTAATCTTCCATTTTCATCGAGTATCCACGCAAAGTCGTCACTGCTTAATTTTAATGGTTTAATATATTTTTCGATTAAGTAATCAAAATTTACTAAATAACCTATATACCTGTATTTTTTATTATGATCTTTTGAAGTTAACTTTTTTAATATTAAGAACAATTTAGTTGCTTTTTTATCATAATTATTTTTAGGAATCACCTGTGACAAAAGGTAATTAGACTTTTCTGAATTTTTTCTCAAATTTTGATATAAACTATTTGTAATATTCACCGTCCACAAAGGTAAGGTTGAACCGGTTGAATAAAGAATAGAAGCAGAAGAGTCAGCTATAAAAATTGATTTAATAATAGTTGTATCATAATTTTTTTGAAAAAACCTTAAGGCTGAAAAAACTTTTTGGGGACTTTTATCGTTAAAAATAGGATCATTAGTTAATAATTTCATATCACTAATGAGATGCTGCATAAAATAATCTATGCCCTGAGACACTGCTTTTGCCATTTCAAGCTGTTGAAGCTGATGGTTTTTCTTAGCTTCCTCAAGAGTGAGATTATAAATCTTACCAACTAGATAAACGAAAAGAATAATTAGAAGTATCGTTCCAGTGATAACAATATATTTATTTATTCTTATTTTCATCACTGCAATTAACGATTCATACTCATTAATAAGAAGCAGATGAGTATTCTCGTTCCCTTTTGAAGTGAACTTAAACAAGTAAACTTAATTTGTAAAGAGCAAATATTTATTTTTCTTAAATATTTTCGGTCAATAAATATTATTCAAAATATAAATGTCACACTGAGACATAATTGTCTTATTTAATAAAATGCATTTTAAGCTTGAATATTAGATAGTTTTAATTCATTTTGTATGCGGCTATTAATTATTCACTCCATTTATAAAAGCTTCCCCCTTATTTAAAATTCATTTATTACAGTTTGCAACAATTCTGAATCAATTTTGCTTATCCGAATATTGGATGTGTTATTCGATACAAACAATATTTTAATATTTAACTATTGTTGGAACATGTATTGTTAAAACATTTATAAATTAAATAATTATTCTTGAACAACAAAAGGAAAATAAAAATGGAAAAGACAGATGTTCAAAATGTAGTTGAAAAATCCAGCTGGAAAGTTGATAACACACATTCAAAAATTGGTTTCTCAGTCAGGCATATGGTAATCTCACAGGTTGAAGGTCAATTTAATGATTTTGTTATTGAAGCAAATGCCGGCGAAGATTTTGCCGATACAGAAGTTGAAGTTAAAATTAAAACTGAAAGTGTAAATACAGGTGTTAATGATAGAGATAATCATCTTAGAAGTGCAGATTTCTTTGATGCAGAAAATCATAAAGAAATAAAATTTAAAAGTACTTCTTTAGAGAAAGTAAATGATGAAGAATTTAAATTAATAGGCGATCTTACAATACGCGGAATAACTAAACCAATTGAGTTGTCGGTTTTATACGGCGGAACAATCAAAGATCCTTGGGGAAATCAAAGAGCTGGATTTCAGGTTGAAGGAAAATTAAATCGTTTTGATTATAATTTAAAATGGAATAATTTAATGGAAACCGGCGGAGCTGTTGTTGGTAAAACAATTAATATAAATTGTCATGTTGAAATGATTAAAGCATAATTATTTGCAAAGGGAGTTTGGATATTCCAAACTCCCAAAATCATTTTTTCATATGATTATTATTTAGTCTTATTAAAACTTATGAAAGTTATAATATGAAAAAAGTATTACACAAAGCAGATGAAAGAGGAAAGGCTGAATTCGGTTGGCTGCACAGCAGACATAGTTTTAGTTTCGGAAATTATTATAATCCTGACAAAATAAATTTTGGATTGCTACGCGTTTTTAATGATGATATCGTCGAACCCGCACAAGGATTCGGCACACATCCTCATAATAACATGGAAATCATTTCCATTGTTTTAAAGGGAAAGCTTGAACATAAAGACAGTATGGGAAACGGTTCGGTTATTAACGAAGGAGATGTTCAGGTTATGTCTGCTGGTACCGGAATAACTCATTCGGAATTTAATCCGTCTGATGTAGAAGAAGTCAATTTTCTGCAAATTTGGATATTTCCAAGTCAAAAAGATTTAAATCCAAGATATGATCAGAAAAATTTTAATCTGGAAACAAATAAGCTTATTAAGGTGGTATCAGGTAATAAATCGGATACTTCGTTATTTATAAATCAAAACGCTGAGATCTATAGATCAAAATTAGAAAAAAATCAAAAAATTGATTTTATGTTTTCTAATAAAAATAACGGCGCATACTTGTTTGTATTGGAAGGTTCAATTAAATTAGATGACAAGCTTCTTAATAAACGCGATGCAATCGGTATTTATGATACCGACAATTTTTCCTTCGTTTCAAATGAAAATTCAGAATTAATTCTAATTGAAGTACCAATGAATTAAAATGAAATTAGAAGAAGAAATAATTCAAAAAAAATTTGACAGTCTTTATCATAAAGCTGCATTGAATATTATTTATACTTCCAATTGTCTGACAGCTTTTCAAGCCAAACTATTAAAACCTTATAATATCTCTTACCAGCAGTATAATATTTTAAGAATTCTTAGGGGACAATATCCTAATGCCGTTAATCTGAAATTAATAAGGTCCAGGATGCTTGATAAAATGTCCGATGCATCAAGATTAGTTGAAAAATTAAGAGCAAAAGAATTGGTCGAAAGAGAAACATGTTCTTCTGATAGAAGAAACATAGATATCTGTATAACTAAAAAAGGATTAAACTTATTAAAAAAGTTAGACCCGGATATAAAAAAATTAAATAAATTTATGTCTTTTTTAAATAATGATGAATTAAATAATTTAAATGATTTGCTGGATAAACTAAGAGGATAAGTTCAATTTATTTGCAAACCATTTTTTACTTAATCATATTCTCAGGCATTTGAACGGCAATTACTTTCCCTTTGGCTGTTATTTCTCCGTTAGCTATCACAATGATTTCAGAAACAACTTTTCTTCTTTTTAATTCAATTACCCTTCCTCTTAATTCAAGTTCTACGCCAAGTGGAGTCGGTTTAAGATAATCAACTTGAAGTGATGCAGTTACAAAACGAAATGCAGGCTTTGAATCATATTCCCTATTTTCATTTTTATATGATGCCAGAGCGGCTGTTCCCGTACCATGGCAGTCGATCAGAGATGCGATTAAACCTCCGTAAACATAACCTGGAATTGCAATGTGAAAAGGTTGGGGTGTAAAATGAGCAACTGTTTCATCTCCATCCCAATAACTTTTTATTTGATGGCCATGTTCGTTTAATCTGCCGCATCCGTAACAAAAACTTAGATCATCAGGATAATAATCTTGAACAGCTTTTATTTTCATATTCTAAAAATAATTTATTTATAAAAATATATTATTCTTTAAAATAAGAATATTATTATATATTTAAACAAGTGGATTAAATTATTTAAAATGCGGATAAAATGAATTTGTATTTTTTATCTTTAATTTTTTTAAGATAAAACTCCGCTTTTGTATTATCATTTCTTAATACATATAGATGAAATAAATCAGCATTGCAAAGATCTTTGCTGGATTTTTTCAAATACTCCGATTTATTCCCAATAGATCTGGATGGAATAAATGAAGATAACTTTTCAATCTCGTTTCTAGTAATTCCGTGATCAAATATTGTTTCCATAGTATTCTTTCCTTATTTCATTCTTAGCATATACAAAAGCTAAATTTTTCATTAATTGAATTAATTAAGTCTTGCTCCAAAAAAGGTTTTTGTAAAAAAGAAATATCCCTCATACCATCTAAAAGATTCAATATTTCTTGTTCTAAATATGTACTCAATAATATTAAAGGAGTTGGGAAAAACTTTTTTATATTTCTTATTAGACAGATATTTTCATTTAGCGCATTAGGTAAAATATCGATTATTATTAAATCCGGTTTTTCAGTTTTTATTTTATTTAAAATTCTTTTTTGAGGTAAGTATGTACTAATTATTTTAAATCCCTGGCTAAGTAAAATAGTTTTTATATCTAGAGCGACAATTTTTTCATTTACTAAAATTAAGACTTTCAAATTCTTCTGCAGCATAGCCAACTTTTCAAATATTAATAATTTTCCTTAAATCAAGGATTATAAACTTGTGTTTTACATTTCAACCGGAAAAACAATTTCTTAATAAATAAAGGAAAGCAATTAACATAGCTCTAAACAAAAAAGTATTTTCTCATTATTTAATTACAATTTTTATACCTAATGTGTAGATTTTAAATAAATGGGATTATAAAACAAAAACGAATTGAACTGGAGATGGATCGACAAAATTGTCGCTAATACGACGATTTTATACATATTGCTACTATAATACAAAATATTTATGCGCAGATAAAAGATTAATTTTATCTGCGCTTTATTAATTATTAACTTTTTTTACTGTATGCTTCTCTGGAAATAAAATGGATTTTAGAAAAATTTTCTAATTCAGCTAACTTAAATATGGTTCCTTTCATTTGATATTCTACACCTTCCTTAGCTCTGTATTCTTCTTGAGAGTAAGGAATTTTAATTTGGAAAACTGTATTATGCAGAGGTGTTCCTTTTGCATCAATCACCTGAGCATAAGCATTTATGGTTGATCCGAATCCTCCATACATTTCTTTTATTTCATTTGCAGTTAAATTTTTGTTGAATTTTACTGTAGCAACCAGATCCAATGAAGATATTCTATGGTTTTTAGGATCTATTTTTATTTCTTTGATAGTAAAAGGATGATCGGTTTTCATTTCGAAAGGAATAGTTTCCAGGTTATTATTCGCAATGTATTCCTTTACTGCATTTTCCGATTCATCTTTTAGATTATTTAATTCTTTTTGAAGTCCAAAAGCTTCATTAATATCTTTACTCTCTTTAAGTTCCTTTTTAGTTGATTCAATTTCTTGAGAGTATTTTTTTGCAATACCCGGAAGTTTACCTAGGTATTGATTGCTGCTTACTTCTCCCCCGCAAGATTGAAGAAGAATTATTAAGCTGAGACTTGAAATAATAGTTACAAATTTACTTACTAGTTTATTCATAGCCTACCCCTGCCTTATATTAGTGTTTGATGATTTATTTGTTGTTTAATTAATCCAGGTAAAGTTATTTAATTTTTTAATGGATTAATTATTCTATACTCCAAGAAACTACTTAAATAAATTAATAATAATTACTATTACTTCTTCTTAATATTATTAAAGATAAGTTTTGTTTTTCGAAAATGATGACTAGTGTTGATACAGGATGTCTTATTAAAAATTTATTAATAACAAATCACCTTATATCTTGAAAATTGATTTTAAGATATAAAATCAATTTTTTATAATCAATCTTGTTACACAAATAGAAATATTTGTAATTAAAAAATATTTATGCATGCCCAATAAAACATTGTTAAACTATTTGATAATAATAAAAGAGGTTGAGCAATTTAATTAAGATTATGGAAATTTCTTTCTTAAAATTATTTATACCAGGATGGGTTATAAAAACTTTGAGAAGAGTCTGTAAGAATACTGAATGCTGTGCCGTCAATATTAACTCTGCAAAGATAACTTTTTGCTCCAGCCCCGCCTGAACGCTGATCGAAAATTAATTGTCTGCTGTTTTTTGACCAAGTGACCGTATACTGAAATTTATTTTGCGGATACAATAAATTTATTGCTCCGGATATTAGATTAATAATGTAAATATTGTACCATCCCTCTTGTGTAGTTCCGGAAAAAGCTACTCTTGTTCCATCCGGTGACCAATTAGACTGAAAAATCTGGCCCGAAAAACTAAAAAGTTCATTCATTTCATGAGTCATAATATTTAATAAATAACCATCACCTAATAAAATTTCTTTGGAATCCGGTGACCAGCTTAAATTATTTGCTGAAGGATCTATAAACCAATCGGTTATAGCTTCGGATGTATTAACTTCAATATTAAATAATTTGACTTTATAACCCTTAGTTTCCTTAATTGTAAATGCGATATATTTTCTGTTGGGAGAAATAGCTATTTCTTTTACTGAAGTATCTGTTATTGCAAGTCTGTTTATTTTATTTGTATTCAAATTTACAAGATAAACACCATTACCAGTATTTTGATATACAGGCATACCTATAAATACAATATTTCTTTTATTTGAAGACCATACTGCATTATTTATATAAAAATTATCGAATAAAATATGATTTCCTTCTCCATTAATGTCGCTGATATGTAATTTAAGATCGTCCGAACAGAATAAAATACTGTCATCATAAGCTATGTTATATGTAGTATCCCCTGCATCATAAGACATATCCTGGGCTGTTATCGGATTATTTTTTAAGTAAGGATCTCTTTCACAAGAATTTAATGTGATCAAAAGAATAGTTATCAGCAATAAGAATAACGAAATAGGAATTTTCATATAAAATCAATTTAAGAAAATCTAGGAAAGAATTGATTAATAAAAATCAATTAAATAATACTTTAACTATAATTTCAAATAATAAAATACTAAAAGGTATTTTATATTTCCAGATAAATTGATATTGAATTGGAAAGTTCGAATACGATAGATTTTTTTGACCAAATGATAAGGGAATATTCTATACACTGTGAGAACCAACGATATGGGTTTTAGAAAACCAATTATGTATAACTATATTTTACAAATATAACTGCAGCTATTAACCTTTTGTACCCCGGAGAGGATTCGAACCTCCGACCTGCGGTTTAGGAAACCGACGCTCTATCCTGCTGAGCTACCGGGGCATGAATAAGTCAAAATTAAAAAGTTAAAAATAAAAAAAATAGAACTTAATATCGTAAATTAATATCTGATAAGAATTAAGATTAAAATAACTTTAAAAAAATAATTTAATTATTTCAAATTTACTCAAGTTAATTTAAACCTAAAAGTTTAAGGAATTAAAATAAAAAAGTACAGCCTTTTTTGAGCTGTACTTTTATTGGAGATGAGTTATAATATAATATTTATAAAGTTAATTTTATTAGGTTATTTTTCATGTGGATTTACAATTTCTATATTACCTGATGAAGTAACCAAATGAACAGTGCTGCCTCCTCCGTTTAATATGTAAGTCGCTTTTATTTTACCTCTGTCTTTATCTTTTTCTAGATTTTGTGCTTTATAGTCCGAATTGATTACATCTTCCAGATTTTCCGACGGGCTCATCCAGCCGACTCCGCTGACTTCTGCAATAATTTTTACTTTGGAATTCCCGGGAATCGTTAGACTTATATTTCCGTAACCTGTAATAATTTTACTTTCGGAATTTTGAACCGGATTTAACCTAACAGAAATATTTCCGCCGCCTGTAACAGCTTTAATTGATCCGGTTATTCCTTTAAGATTGATATTGCCTCCGCCCGTTGAAATTTTAACTTCACCGTTTGCATTATTAACATCAATTTCACCGCCCCCAGTAGATGCATTTACATATTTCTTTACATTTCCTAATGTGATATTTCCGCCGCCTGTTGCAACTTCTGCTTCACCATTAACATTGCCGATATTAATATTTCCGCCGCCGGAATTTGCTTTAATCGAGTTGTCGGTTCCAAATACATTTATATCACCGCCGGCTGTATTTATTAATGCACTTCCTCCAACCAGACCAATTTTTAATTCTCCACCGGCCGAATTAATTTTTGCATTGCCCGAAATCTTACCGGTTTTTATATCTCCGCCGGCAGTGTTCAAATTAACTTCGCCGTCTATATCTTGTAAAGTTATTTCTCCGCCGGAAGTAATGATTTCAGCTTTCCCTTTAAATTATTCTTTACAATTACATCACCAGCTTGAGTTTTAAGATCAAGATTAAATTCTATTGGAACAGTAATTTCTAGTTCAGAATTTTCGGTTTCATAATCATGTGAAATTATACTGATTTTATTACCTGATTGAGAAATTTTTAATGGGTTACCTCCATCATCATCTTGTTCATATTTTACAAAGACTTCATCTTTCTCCCATGTTGAAATTTTGATATCTCCATAATTTAAGGATACTTCCAGCACTCCTCCTTTGGATACTTTCAAGGTCTGAGTTTTTTGTCCATAGTTGTAATTAGCGGCGTTTACTTTTATCAAAAAAAGCAAAGATATTATTAAGCTGAATATTATTTTATTTAATTTCATGAATTCTGTTCTCCTCGACAAATGTTTTTGCATAATGGCGGACATAATTATTTTCATCCGCTGCCATTTTTTCTTTTAAATACCGATAATTCTTCAGGCCCGAAAGAATATCCTTTTTTCTGTGCTTCCATCAACCCGTTAATTGCTTCAATTCTCATCGCTGAACTCTTATCTTTTTTCAAAACATATAGTAAAGCATTTTTTATTTTGTTATCGTAAGGAAATTTTTTAAGCTCTAAAAGCGCTGCTCTTCTAACGCCTGGATTTTCGTCATTCTTAACTACAGATATTAGTGCAGTTTTTACATCGTTATCTAATTTTGAAGGTCTGTCCTGACTAATAGCATTTATAGAATTTAATCTTACTCCCGGATTCGGTTCATTCACCATAGAATAAGTTAGAATACCCTGGATTTTCGGATCATTAATATTTCCTTTTATATGAATCGGTTTTGTTGCATCAAATGTAAATTCTATTTCACCGGTATGTGGGATTTTTACTTATAAAGCGAATATTATTAATTCTAACATTACTCTGTTCTAAGAGTGAAGCATTTTGAAATTCAGTAGTATTGTTTTTTTCAGAATTGATTACAGGAATTTCATTATTATGAAAAACATCATACCCGATTAAAAAACCGATCAGAAGAAAAAATACTCCGCCTAATGCTAATTGATAAGCTGGTTTGATAAAACTATCTAAATTATCTTTTATATTCTGAAATATTGATTTCTGTGCCGAAGCAATTCTAAGCGCGCCTCTTAATTCCAATCTTGCTTCATTAAGTAATTTATCCGAAGCTTCAAATTTTTTATCTTTATCAAAAAACATATTCAAGTCCTGTTGAAATTCAAATTCTTTTCTGCATTCAGCACAAGTTTTGATATGTTCTTTTATTTCCTTTTTTATGTTTTCATTAATTTCTTCATCAAACATTCGGACAATTAATTCTTTTATTTGCTGATGATCCATTTTAGTCTCCACATAAACTCTTTATAAAAATTATTTTTCATTAAAATGAGATAATTGATTTCTTAATTTTCCGGAAGCATCGAAAAGATATTTTTTAATCGTTCCTTCTTTGCAATCCATAATTTCAGCAATTTCCCTTATTTTATAGCCTTCCATGTACTTTAAGGTAAAAGCCATTTTTTGCTTTGAAGGTAAATACTCCATTGCGTTCATAACCGATTCTGTAAAATCCACAGCTGCCATATAATTTTCCGGTGAAGATGAATGATCATTTTCAATCGGGATATCAAATTCTTCTCCTTCAGGGTTCTCCTGGTTTATCGAAACGAAAGTTCTCTTTTTTTTCTGCTTTTGAATGTTAAACATACATTCGCAGTTATTCTGTAAAGCCAGGTTGAAAATTCACTGTTAAATTGGAACTTTTTTAAGCCTTTGAAAACTCTAATAAAAACTTCCTGGTAAACATCCTTTGCATCGTCTTCATCTTTTACAAACTTTAAAGCAATCGAAAGCACATTCTGATCATACTTATATATTAAAGTTTCAAAGGCACTAATATCGCCGTCCCGGGCTTTTACAATTAAATCAGAATCATTTATCGTCATTATTTTTCCTTTTACTAATATGTTAGACCACAGCAAAAGTTAAAAGGTTGGTTTAAGTTAAAATATATTTTAATACTGTAAAAATAATCTAACTTTATTACAATTTGTAAGAATTTTAGAGGAATTGCAGCAGTAAATTATAAACGGTTAAGAAATTACTTAACCGTTGTAAACTTATAAATTAAAAAAGAATTTGAAGGAATGTTTATTTCCATTTTGCCCGGAAAATCTGCTGATCCTTGTATTGTTCCGGTTTCATGAGTCAATAATTCTTCATAAGGATATTTATATTTACCCAAAGTTATTTCAAGACTGTCGCTTTCATTTCCGATATTAAAAAGAGCCAGAATTTTTTCGTTATCCAAATTTCTTTCAAACGCAAAAGTTTTTTTATTATTATTGGAATAAACAAATTTTAAATCTCCCTTTTGAAGCACTGGGTTTTCATCATGAATTGAAATAATTTTTTTATAAAAATTTAATAAATCTTTATTCTGTTCAACTTTGTAAGTCCCCAAACCTTTTTTAAAACCGGAAGCGGCAGTTATTTTTTCATTATCATATTTTAAATTATCCCAAATCATCGGTTTTCGGTCATGCGGATCATCGGCTCCCCACATACCAACTTCATCGCCGTAATAAATCATAGGAGAACCTAAATATGTCATTTGAAAAGCTGCAATCATTTTTTGTCTTTCATACACTTCTTTGTCTGGTTTTCCCGGATTGTAATTTGGATTTCTTGCATTCGCATCTCTATCGTATTTTCTATCCGGATTATTAATCATTGAAGAAAGTCTTTCGGTATCGTGACTGTCGACTAAATTCATTAATAAATATAAATTTTCAGAAGGATAAGTTTCGTCAATCTCTTTAAGTTTATTAATAAAATCAGTGGTACTTATTTGATCTTTTTTATCTATAAAATACTGCATTACGGAAAAAGCAAAATTATAATTCATCAAAGCATCAAATGGACCATTCCCGGAGACATAATCAGGAGACAAACCCCAAATTTCTCCGATAATAATTGCAGAAGGATTTATCGATTTAACTAGTTTTCTCCAATCTTTCCAAAAACCAATCGGAACATCTTTAGCGACATCCAAACGCCATCCGTCTATTCCATCCGACGGATCTCCGTCGTTATTCGGGTCCATCCATCTTTGTGTTGCATAGAATATGTATTGCTTAGGTCCCGGTGCAAGATCATTATCAGTTCTATTAAATTCCGGTAAGTTTTTTCCGCCCCACCATCCTTTATAATCAAATTCATCTTTCTTTGTTGTTGAATCATCAAAAGAATAAATTATATACCAGTCTTTATATTTAGAATTTTGCTGGTTTTTCACAATATCCTTAAAAGCCCAAAATTGTCTTCCTGTATGATTAAAAACTCCATCAATTATTATATGCATTCCTCTTTTGTGAACTTCTTGAATCAGTTTTAGAAAGAGAGAATCTGCAGAAGTCCAAACCCATGTTTTCGGATCGTCGGGATTTTCGGATTCTATTAATTTTTTATCACCTTCGGGATTAGGACCAAAATTAATATCGACATGATGATAAGTTGAACCGTCATATTTATGTAAGGAAACTGCATCAAAAATTGGATTTAAGTATATAGCATTTATTCCCAGATTTTTTAAATAATCAAGATGATCGATTATTCCCTGTAAATCTCCGCCGTATCTTCTATCTAAAATAAATCTATGAAATGAACCGTCAATGTTTTTTTCCCAATTTGATCTTGCAAACCAGTTGCTTGTCCATTTAGTTACATGCCAGCCTTTTGGTATTTTGTGTTGATTTGCAAAAACTTTATCAGCAGTCGGATCGTTTAAGGTATCGCCATTTGCAAATCTTTCCGGAAAAATTTGATACCATACAACTCCCTTTGCCCAGTTTGGAAAATCATTTTGAGGAAAGGTAAAATTTGAAAAGAAAAAAATCAGAGAAAAAACATAAATAATTATTTTAAATTTTTTCATTGCAATTCTTTTTTTATGATTTCAAATGATTCATAAATTGAATGAGGTTTAAATCCGAGTTCGGTTTCGGCTTTAATTATAATTAGTCCGGATTTTAAAGGTCGTTTTGCTTTTTGATTTAATTCTTCAGTTAGAATTGGTTTGATGAGATTTTTATCGAGATTAAAATATTCTGCAATTTTCAAGGTAAATTCATAACGCGATAAAAATTCTCTCCCGCCGATATTAAAAATTCCAGTCTTTTTATATTCAATTATTTTACTAATCGCCTGCACAAGGTCCAAGACAAATGTAGGATTATTGATCTGATCTGTTACAATTTTAATTTCATTCCCTGAATTAACAGAATTAATAACCCATCTGACAAAATCTAGTTTGTTATTATCCAGCCAACGCGCAACTCCGTAAAGAACATTTGTTCTAATTATTGTATGAATTGTTCCGCTTATCTTTAAAGCATTTTCACTAGCTAACTTTGTTCTTGCATAATAGCCGAGCGGATTAGGCTTAGCAGTTTCTAAATAAGGTCCGTTCTTTCCGTCGAAAACATAATCACTTGAAATATGAATTAAATGTGCATCAATTACTCTTGCAACTTCAGCTAAATATTCCACTCCTCTTACATTTACTTTCCATGCAACTTCCCTGTCGATTTCACTTTGATCTACATTTGTGTAAGCGGCCGCATTAATTATATAATCAGGGTAAAAATCGTAAAGTGCTTTTTTTACTTGATCTCTTTTAGTTATGTCGCACTGCTCATAATCAAAGCCGCTCATCAAAGGTTTTTTTTCAACAGAAATTCCAAGTAATTGGACATTATCCTGCTTTGAAAAAAATTTAATTAAATGCTGACCAAGCATTCCGTTTGCACCAACAATAAAGATTCTTTTTTTAACCAAGTTTCCCGATGATATCATTTTTTATATTTTCAAAATCATTTAAATTAGAATACGAAGCAGTAATACCGGCTGTTATATTAGCGAGTTCCAATGCTTTATTTATTTTATTAGTCTTAAGATAATTATAAAAATAAGAAGCCCCAAATACATCTCCGCAGCCTACTTTATTTTTTGCCTTTACTTTTAATGAAGAATAAAAAATAGAATTAATTTCATCATTTCTTTTGAAATAAATTTTTGCTCCTTGTTTTTCTTTTGTTACGATTAAACTCTTAACGCCTAAATTTAAAATATGTTTAACTATTTCAGGTTCATCTTCATATTTACTTATTGTTTTTAATTCTATTTGATTTACCTGGACAATATCCAGCAGAGAAGCCCATTTATCAAATTCAGGAATTTTTCTGAATTCTCTTTTACCGTCAGGATTTAAACCTCTTGAAAAAGTATGAACATCAAAATAAATTAGTCCATTATAATTTTTCCTTATTTCTATCATTTGCTGTAAATCTATGTCGAACCCGGTTATCATATTTATTAAAATCCCGTCAAAATCTTTTAAATTTTTAAAAGGAATTTCCAGTTTTTTTGTAATATTTTTATAATGTTCACCTCTTTCACATTTTTCAAAAATGTTCAGCTTGACTTCCGGAATTGCATCAACCTGCAGGATATATTTTTGATCTAACTTTTTATATGTTTCATTAAATAGATATTCAAATGACTTCTGCATTGATGTGCAAAGAAAAATCTCATCATTCTCTTCTTTAATAATTGAAAGTAGTTAAAGCGGAATAATGTATTCCTCCAGGCTGCTGAATTTCAGTTCCGCCGGAATTTATGTAATCAACAACAGAATGTCCTATTACAAGTAATTTCATAAAAAATTTAATTTGTTTATTTAAAAATAGGAAGAAAATGAACTTAATAGTTAATATTTTGAACTAATTATTGAATACACTTGGATACATTTTTGTTTTTGCTCTAATTAACTTTGAACTTAGTAATTTTTGTTTAAGTTTCTGATATATTTTATCCTACATTTACGGAAATTTTTAAGGTTGTAAATAATGAAAATTGGTATCACTTGTTACCCTACCTACGGAGGAAGCGGGGTTGTTGCAACAGAACTTGGAAAAGCTCTTGCCCAAAGAGGCCATGAAGTACATTTTATAAGTTATGCTTTACCTTTCAGACTTAATCACTTTGTAGAGAATGTTGTTTTTCATGAAGTTGAAATGAGCAGTTATCCTTTATTTGAATTTCCTTTATATGCATTAGCCTTAGCAAGTAAAATGGTGGAAGTTGTTGAATATGAAAAGCTTGATGTTCTTCATGTACATTATGCAATTCCTCATGCCAGCAGTGCTTATTTGGCAAAACAAATGTTAAAAGGTAAAAGGGATATTAAAATTGTTACAACATTGCACGGAACTGATATTACTTTAGTCGGATTAGAACCATCTTTTCTTCCTCTGGTAAAATTCAGTATTGAACAAAGCGATGGTGTTACTGCAGTATCAAGATTTCTAAAAGAAAAAACGAACACCAATTACGACATTCAAAAAGATATAAGCGTAATTCCGAATTTTATAGACACAGAAATATATAAACCAAAAGAGAAGTGTGTTCACAAAGAACAGTTCGCTCCGAAAGGAGAAAAAATTCTTGTTCATACTTCTAACTTCAGACAGGTAAAACGCGTAACGGATACAATAAGAATTTTAGAACAGGTTATAAAAGAAGTGCCTGCAAAATTACTTCTTGTCGGAGACGGTCCGGACAGATCCGAATGCGAAAGACTCTGCAGACAGTTAAATCTTTGTGACCACGTAAAGTTTTTAGGTAAACAAGACGGTCTTGTAGAAATTCTTGACTCATCTGATGTTTTTTTAATTCCATCTCAATCAGAAAGTTTTGGATTAGCTGCTTTAGAAGCAATGTCGTGCGGGCTTCCGGTTGTTAGTTCCAGTGTCGGCGGCTTGCCGGAATTAGTTAAACATAATGAAACCGGTTTTATAGCTGAGATCGGTGATATTGAAAGAATGGCAAAATATACTGTTGATCTTTTGACAAACAAAAGGAAGTACGAATTGTTTTCTCAAAATGCCAGGAATAGAGCTGTAAATAAATTTGATAGATCTAAGATAGTTCCAATGTATGAAAACATTTATAAAAAAGTTCTTGATTCAAAATAAAAAAAAGTTTTGTGACTGAAAAAGAATTTATATCGGAATGGATAAATAAAATATCCAAGGAACAAACAAAAAAATTCCCTGATGATTTTATTAATTTCAAAAATGCAAATGAAATTGAACTTCCTAAAAAAACTTTGGTAATAGGTCAGCAGTTTTTTGGTTCTTTTGAAGTTATTACAGTAAACGGAACACTTGTACTTCACGCTGAAAGTCACGATAAAGCGAAGTATATTATTTATGCAAATAAAGAAAAACCGGCGAAGATAAAAATTCCTCAAGAAGAAAGTGAAATTAAAAAAGCAGTTTCGGAATATGAGAAATATCTTGATTCTATAATTAAGCAGATTGAAACAGATTATAAGAAAAAATTCCCCGGTATGAAAAACTCCGCCGGAGTTGTAAATGAAATTTTTAGAGTATCAAATTTTACAAGATATTGAATTGACAAAACGTGATTGAAGTAAGCGATAAAATTCTAAGTTATTTGAATAAGCTTTACGGGGAACATGCTTCGGAAAAATATTTAAATTTTATTGAAGAAGAGCCTGCCTTATATATTAGAGTAAATAATCTTAAAGTTTCAACTGAAAAATTATCTTCAATTCTTAAAACTAATTATAATATTCAGACGGAAAATGTTGAAAACATTGATAATGCTTTAAAAGTTTTAAGCAATCACGATCTTTTAGGAAAAACGATAGAACATATTAATGGGTTATTTTATATCCAAAGTCTTTCTTCAATGTTACCGCCGATTGTCCTTAATCCGAATGAAAATGAAAAGGTTTTAGATTTATGCGCAGCTCCAGGTTCAAAATCAACTGAGATTTCAGAATTAATGAATAACCGCGGAACTTTAATACTTAATGAAATTCAGTTAGATAGAGTTAAAGCACTTGTTTACAATATAGATAGAATGAACATTCTTAACGCTGGAGTTATTCATTCAAAGGGAGAAACATTAAGCAAAGTTTACGACAATTATTTTGATAAAATCTTAGTCGATGCTCCTTGCAGCGGACTCGGAATAATTCAAAAGAAAAATGAAGTAAGCAATTGGTGGTCGTTAAACAGAGTTGACAGATTGGCCGATCTTCAGCTTCGTCTTTTAATTGCGGCAGTCAAAATGCTTAAACCGGGCGGTGAAGTTGTCTATTCAACATGTACTTTAACTCCCGAAGAAAATGAAGCAATAGTTAATAAAGTTTTGCTTAAATATCCTGTAGAAATAAAAGAAATAGATTTACCTGTTAATTCTAATTCCGGATTCACAAAATTCGGAGAAAATAAATTTGACGAAAAACTTTCTTTAGCAAAAAGAATAATTCCATGGGAAACAAACAGTGACGGATTTTTTATTGCAAAATTAGTTAAGACTGAAAAAACTGAGCCGCCGGAGAAAATCCATATAAAGGAAAAAGATATTAAAGTATTAAAATATAAAGACAAACAAATCAATAATTTGTTAAAAAAGATCGAAGACTATTTTGAAATTCCAGGAGAGATCTTAAATAATTTCAATTATATTTTAAAAGGAAACGATCTTTTCTTTATAAATAATGAATGGGAATTATTTCATCCGGATCTGTTTCAAAGAATCGGAATTCAATTTGGTACGATAGACAATAAAGGTGAATTAAACCTGCATACAAATGCTGCACAATTTTTAAATAATAATATTAAAAACAATATTTATAAAATTGAAATTCAACCCGAGTTAAAAACATACCTGGAAGGCGGAATAATTAAAAATGATAATTATACTTCCGGTCAATATGCAATTAAGTTTCAGGATTTTATAATTGGAACTGCAATTGGGGGAACTTCCGGTTTGAAAAGCAGATTTCCCCGTTCAAAAAGAACACAGCAAATTCTTACAGATTTTTAATAAAAAAGGCTGAAGTTTTTGCTTCAGCCTTTTTACATTTTAATGAATTAATTTATTAAACATCATAATATAAATTAAATTCATAAGGATGCGGCTGGAGAGCCATTGGTTTAATTTCTTTTTCTGTTTTATATTTAATCCAGGTTTCAATTACATCTTCGGTAAATACATCGCCTTTCAATAAATATTCATGATCATCCATTAAAGCTTTTAATGCTTCATTTAAACTTCCCGGAGTTGAAGGAACATTTGCTAGTTCTTCCGGCTCCATATCATAAATATCTTTATCCAAAGGTTCACCGGGATCAATTCTGTTTATAATTCCGTCCAATCCTGCCATCAGAATTGCAGAAAAACCTAGATAAGGATTACCGGAAGGATCGGGACATCTGAATTCAACTCTCTTAGACTTTGGACTGGTTGAATACATCGGAATTCTAACAGAAGCACTTCTGTTTCTCTGTGAATAAGCAAGATTAACAGGAGCTTCAAAACCCGGAACCAAGCGTTTATAAGAATTAGTAGTTGGATTTGTAAACGCTAACAATGAAGCAGCATGTTTTAAAATTCCGCCGATAAAATATAAGCCTGTTTCACTTAAACCTGCGTAGCCGCTGCCTGCAAATAACGGTTTCCCTTTTTTCCATAAACTTGTATGAACATGCATACCGCTTCCGTTATCTCCGAAAACAGGTTTCGGCATATATGTAACTGTTCTGCCGTTTTTCTTTGCTGTATTTTTAACAATATATTTAAATAGTAATAATTGATCGGCAGCTTTTACCAATGGCTGAAATCTTAAATCAATTTCGCATTGTCCGCCGCTTGCAACTTCATGATGCTGAGCTTCAACATCAATTCCGGATTCTATTAAATTAGAAACCATTTCATTTCTTAAATCCATTAAAGCATCAGTCGGTGGGACAGGGAAATAACCTTCTTTATATCTTGGTTTATAACCTAGGTTTGGACCTTCGTCTCTGCCGCTGTTCCATCTTCCTTCAATAGAATCAACCATATAAAAACTTCCGTTTGGTTTAGAATCAAAACGGACATCATCAAAAACAAAAAACTCCGCTTCAGGGCCAAAATAAACTGTATCCGCAATTCCGGTAGAATTCAAATAAGCTTCAGCTTTTTGAGCAATATTTCTGGGACATCGTGAATATTTTTCTTTTGTGGCAGGTTCGTAAACATCGCATATTAAACTAACTGTCGGCTGTTCAATAAATTTATCCACAAACATTGTATTTGGATCGGGAATAATAAGCATATCACTTTCGTTAATTGCTTTCCATCCCCTAATTGAAGAACCGTCAAATCCATATCCGTCTTCAAAAGAATCTTTGCTTAATTGAGAAGCAGGAACGGTAAAGTGCTGCCACTGACCGGGAAAATCCATAAACTTTAAATCAACAAATTTTATTTTGTTTGATTGTACAAACTTCAATACATTTTCAATTGGGGAGTTAACTTTAGCCATAAATATTCCTTTTTATTTTTGATTAATTAAATATCCAATGCATCTGTTTCTTTAATTGTAGATAAAACAAATGTAGTTTTAGTAGACATAACTCCGGGCCATGCCTGAATTTCCCCTAGTAATTTCTCCAATGCTTCGGAATTTTTTACAACAGCTTTTAATAAATGCGATCCTTCACCAAGCACAGAATGACATTCGACTATTTTAGGATTCTTTTCAACTTTTAAAATCAAATTTTTATAATGTTTTGATGATTCCATCATAACTAAAATGTAAGCCATTATATCATAACCAAAAGCATGGCGGTTTAACTTTGTATAATACCCTTCAATTATTCCTTTTTCTTCCATCTTCTTTAAACGCTCACTTACGGATGGAATTGATAATCCAACAGCTTCCGCCAATTCATTTCTTTTCGTTCTGCCGTTTTTCTGAAGTATCTCCAAAACTTTAATATCTAAGTTATCTAGCATGATTTACTTTAATTTTTTAGGTTATTTTAAAATTATGGCGATAAATATAAGGCAAGCTTTTTAATTATGCAAGCATTTTAATGTAAAATTTTAATTAATTTATATTAATTACAAATTTTACCGAAATATTTAAACTATAATCCTAATTAATACTTAATTAATTAACTTCCTTGTGAGATTCCAAAAGGTGTGTAATATTTTTTTTCTTTTTTGACCTGATCAAATTGATCAAGATTTTTTTGAGGTCTTTCCTGCAGTTTATGATATAAATGATATTGAACGGCAATATTATTCAGAGGAATAATTTTACCGCCGTTTAATTCGAAGCGAAATTGGATGTCACTGTCCTCCCCGATCGAAGGCGCTTCATATCTTTCATCGAATCCGTTAATACCAACAAAATCTTTTTTATGAATTGAAAAGTTACAGCCTAATAATCCCCTCTTTTTCTTATTAAAATAATTTCTTAGAAAATGATTTTTGAAATACATTCCTTTTTCAATATCGTAAGATTTTCCGAAGATTCCATCAAAGGTTAATTTTAAAAAATTATTTTCAAGATATCCATTTTTAATTTTTTCCACTGTTAAACTTCGTGTAAAATTTTCAGATAAGTTCACTCTTCTTCCTGTTAGACAAACTTTTTCTTTTTTATTCTGAAAATGTTCCTTAATAAATTCAGAATGCGGAACACAATCGCCGTCAATAAATATTAAATAATCTGAATTAGAATTAACAATTGCCTGGTTTAAAATTTTGTTTTTCCTGAATCCGTTATCCGGCTGCCATAAATGAATTAATGGAAAGGAAATTTGTGTGGAAAGTTCTTCTATTTTTTCAACAACGTCTTGCGATGATCCGTCATCTGCTATAATAATTTCAAAATCCCTGAAGGTTTGTCTTTCTAATCCCGCCAATACAAATTCTAGGTAATCGAGTCGGTTATAAAAAGAAATTATTAAGGAGGCTTTTTTCATATTTATTTCGATTCCTCAGAAATCTTTTTACGAATTTTCTCTTTTTCTTTATTCCTTTTATAAGCCTTTTTGCTTTCCTCTGTTTTCGGCGGTTTTTGCGGAACCGGAATTCTTATTTGTTTTTTCTTTTCCTTCATCGAAAAACTAATTATTATAAATTTTAGTTATTTTTGTATAGTGAAAATTCATTAGACTGACAATAAATTTACTAAAACTTTACAAAATTAAATATTATGAAAAAATTATTCCTGATAATATTAGCCTCTTCTTCTATAACATTTGGACAAATAGCCATAAACGTTAATTCAAAAGTTCCGAGGGTTCCGGAATGGACCAAGGAAGCAGTTTGGTACCAGATTTTCCCTGAGAGATTTTCCAACGGTGATAAAAATAATGACCCAACTCCGCATGATATGGAAGGCGCCTGGCCTTATAAAATCCCGGAAGGCTGGCAGATTTCTCCATGGACTTCCGACTGGTATGAATTGCAGCCGTGGGAAAAAGCAAACGGACATGATTTTTATTGGAATGCAGGCGTAAGAAGATACGGCGGAGATCTTCAAGGAATAATTGATCACTTAGATTATTTAAAAGAACTCGGAATAAATGCTATTTATTTAAATCCTGTTTTTGAATCTCCTTCCTTACATAAATATGATACGAGAATGTATCATCATATCGATAACAACTTTGGGCCGAATCCAAAAGAAGATGAGAAAATTTGGAGTGAAGAAAATCCCGGCGATCCTAAAACATGGGAATGGACTTCTGCCGATAGTTTATTTCTCCAACTTTTAAATAAAGCCCACCAAATGGGTTTTAAAGTAATTATAGACGGTGTATTTAATCATGTGGGAACATCTTTCTGGGCTTTTCAAGATGTAATTAAAAATCAGCAAAAATCTAAATACAAAGATTGGTTTATTATAAAATCATTTGATAATCCTAAAACACCGGAAGATGAGTTTGATTATCAAGGCTGGAACGGAGTTAAAGATTTACCTGAAATTAAAAAAGATCCTAAAACCGGTTTACAAAAAGATTTCAGTAAACATATTCATGCAATTGTTAAAAGATGGATGGATCCAAACGGCGACGGAAATCCTTCCGATGGAATTGACGGCTGGAGATTGGATGTTGCAGAAAAAGTTAGTCTTAGATTCTGGAAAACTTTTAGGAAATGGGTGAAAGATATAAATCCGAATGCATATATAACCGGTGAAATCTGGTGGGAAGACTGGCCGAAAAATGTAATGTTTAATGCTGCTCCGTGGCTTCAAGGAAATTCTTTTGACGGAGTTATGAATTACAGGTTCGCAAGAGCAGTTAAAAAATTTGTAATAGATCAAAAAGAACAAATAACTGCAGAAGCCTTTGCTGACAGTATTGAAATTTTAAAGAAAGAATATTCTGATGATAACTTTCATGCTGTTCAAAATTTAATGGACAGTCATGATGTTGACAGATTAGAGTCGCAAATCGTAAATCCCGACAGATGGTTTGATCATAAAGCAAATCCCGGACAAAACAGCAATTATTCTGCCTCTAAACCGGATAAAGAACAACTTATGAAACAATACTTAATTGCCGGAATTCAGTTTACAATGCCGGGTGCTCCAATGATATATTATGGAGACGAAGCAGGAATGTGGGGCGGTGATGATCCGGATTGCAGAAAACCAATGGTTTGGAAAAACATGAATTATAATATTGAAAAAACCGATCCTTTGGGAAGACCAAGAAAACCTGATACTGTTAAGTTTGATCAAGATCTTTTTAATTGGTACCAAAAATTAATTTTATTAAGAAAAGAAAATAAAACGTTGTCTCTTGGTGATTTACATTTCTTTTTAACTGATAACAATAAAAAGATTGTTGGCTATTCAAGATCTTCAGGAAATGATACTTATTATATAATTTTAAATAATAAACCTTTAAGTGATTCTATTGAACTTTCGAAAATTATAACAGATTCGGAATTAACTAATTTAGTAGACGGAAATAAATACAAAATGGTTGATGATAAGTATGAAATTCCATTAGCACCATATGGAATTGTCATACTTAAGTAATTTTAAATAGTTTTTAAGTTTAGAAGATCGCATAAATAAACGGCGCCAAAGCCGAGCCTTGAGTTAATATTATTAAACCGCCTAAAAGCAGCAGTAATATTAATATAGGCGCCAGCCACCATTTTTTTCTTACTTTCAGAAAATCCCAAAGTTCTGAAAGTATTGATAATTTGCTCATTAATTTTCCCTTTATTTAAAACTGTCTTTCGTAATCGATTGCTTCTTTCTTTTTGCTTTCCCTTTTGATCCAATAAGTGTCAGCATTTTTATTGAATCCTAAATCCAAAAAATCTTTTCTGAATAATTTTGCCATAAAACCTACAGGAGTCAATACTAAATAAAACAAAATTGTAAGAATAACTCTAGTCATTACCCAGCCAAGAATTATTGCAAGAGTCATCCAGATTTTATTTAAAGGTCTCAAAATAACAGGAAATAGAAAAGCACTTAAAACTAAAAATAATCCAATTCCGCCAAAGTAATGATAAGTAGGCTTGTTAAACCAAAATAAAAGAAGAGCTAAAATCACTAAGACAATTCCGACAGTTAATCCGAATTTTCTGAGATCTTTTTTGGTTTCTTTTATGTTTTTTATATCATCAATCAGCATATAAATTCCTTAATCGAGTGCAAACTCCTTCTTCCATTCAGTATCATTTTCAATTGGTTTTTGTTTGGTTTTGTCCAATAAAAAATTTCCCATTATTAAATAATCCATTTCCGTCCGCATAAAACATTTAAATGCATCTTCCGGAGTACAAACTATCGGTTCACCGCGGACATTGAATGAAGTGTTAATAATAACAGCGCAGCCTTGATTTTCTTCAAATTTTGAAATCAGTTCATGATACAGCGGGTTAGTATCTTTATGAACTGTTTGAATTCTTGCAGAATAGTCTATATGAGTTACTGCAGGAATATCGGATCTTACAATATTTAATTTATCTATTCCGAAAAGTTTTGCCTCATTGTCTGTCATTTTTTTCTGGCGTGCTTCCCGAACATTTGCAACTAAAAGCATGTAAGGACTTGAAGTGATTCAAATCAAAATATTCATTAACTTTTTCCGATAAAACAGAAGGTGCAAAAGGACGGAAACTTTCCCTGTATTTAATTTTTAAGATTCATTATTGACTGCATTTTGGAAGATCTTGCATCTCCGATAATCGATCTTGCTCCTAAAGCTCTTGGACCGAATTCCATTCTTCCCTGGAACCAGCCGATTACTTTTTCATCAGCAATATATTTTGATATTTCTTCTGCAATTTTGTTATCAGGAATTTCTTCGTACTTAATATTTTCATGTATTAAAAATTCTTTTATATCTTCATTATCGAATTCCGGCCCTAAATAAGAACCTTTTTGCGAATCATTTTCATTTATTTTTCTTGGATTTCCTAAATATTTATACCATCCTACCAAAGCCGCTCCCAAAGCTCCGCCGGCATCACCGGCTGCCGGCTGAATCCAAATATTTTCAAACGGTCCTTCTCTTAAAAGTTTTCCATTTGCAACACAATTAAGTGCAACTCCTCCTGCAAGAGTTAAATTTTTCAATTTAGTTTCATTATAAACATGATTTCCTAACTTTAAAACAATTTCATCCGTAACATCCTGTAAAGATCTTGCAAGGTCCATTTCTTTCTGAGATAATTTACTTTCCGGTTTTCTTGGTGGTCCGCCGAATAATTTATGGAATTTATTATTAGTCATTGTAAGTCCGGCACAATAATTAAAATAATCCATATTCATTTTAAATGAGCCGTCTTCTTTGACATCAATCAATTCTTTATAAATAAGATCTTTATATTTAGGTTCACCATAAGGTGCCAAACCCATTACCTTGTATTCGCCGGAATTAACTTTAAAACCTGTGTAGTAAGTAAATGCGGAATACAACAAACCTAAAGAATGTGGGAATTTTATTTCTGATATTAATTCAAAGTCATTATCAGTTCCGACGCCGAAACTTGTAGTTGTCCATTCCCCCACACCGTCCATTGTTAAAATTGCCGCATCTTTAAATGGTGATGGATAAAATGCCGATGCTGCATGAGATTCGTGATGTTCTGGAAAAATTATTTTGCCTTCGTAGCCGAGTTCATTTTTTATATATTCTTTCATCCATAGTTTTTCTTTTATCCACAAAGGCATTGCCTTAATAAAGGATTTAATTCCAACCGGAGCATAAGCAAGGTAAGTTTCCAAAAGTCTTTCAAACTTTAAAAAAGGTTTATCATAAAAAGCTACAAGATCAAGTTGTTCAGCTTTTATGCCGCTGTAATTCAAACAAAATTTAATAGCATTGGCAGGGAAATTAAAGTCGTGCTTTTTCCTTGTAAATCTTTCTTCCTGCGCAGCGGAAATTATTTCTCCGTCCTTAACAAGACAAGCCGCACTATCATGATAAAAAGCCGAAATACCTAAGACATACATAAATTAAACTATTTTTTAAAAGGCAAATTTCAGATATTTTTAATTGTTATTCCTAAAAGGAAAGAAAAATATTTACTTTGTCAAATTTTAAATATCAGGGTGTCTCAATTGGACAACTAGTCATCCCGAACCTGCCCGGCCGGATTGTTTCGGTATCTTCAAATTGATCAAGATTCTGGAATAAACATGTACACCAATAATTAGATTCAGAATAACAATTAAAATTTAATTCAAAATGAAACTGAGACACTACCTAAATATCTTAAATAATTGATATAAAATGAATTATTGGGTTTCTAATTTCAGGCTTCAATTGAACCGGTTTTTGTCTTATTTTAAAGCCGATATACAATTTTTCTTATGCAATATATATATTCAGTTTAAAAATAACCAGGTCAATAATGTTATCGGATAAACAGAAAAAGTGGATTAAAAATAATCATAAAAATTTTACACCGGAAGAAATTTCAAAAAGATTTAAAGCTAAAAAAGAAGATGTTGAAGAATTTATTAAGACTTTAAAGAGTAAGAAACCGCCCAAGTATTTTTATTTAGTTTTGATATTAATTCCCATCCTGTTTTTTGTTTTGTTTGAAGCTGCACTTAATATTTTCAATTACGGATTTGATAACCGGCAATGGATTGAAGCTTCGAACGGAAAAATTTTAATCAACCCTGATATTGCTAAAAGATATTTTTATTCCGTAAAAGATGTTCCTATTACTATCCAGGATGCATTCGACAAAGTTAAAAAACCTAATTCATATAGAATATTTGTAATGGGCGGAAGCAGCGCCGCCGGTTATCCATTTATGCCGAACGGATCATTTTCAAGATATCTGCAGAAAAGATTAGAACTAGTTTATCCTGATAAAAATATAGAAGTTGTAAATGTTGCAATGACAGCAACAAACAGTTATACAATAAGGGATTTGCTTCCGGGTGTTTTGGATCAGAAACCTGATTTATTAATAATTTACGCCGGACATAATGAGTATTATGGTGCTTTAGGTGCCGGTTCACTTGAGTCATTAGGAAGATCAAGAAAACTCGTTAACCTTATGCTTTATCTTGAGAAATACCGAACTATTCAATTTTTAAGAAGCACAATTCAATGGGTTATGGGAATTTTTTCCGGAAGTCCGAATGAAAACAGCGGAACTTTGATGTCCCGTATGGCAAAAGATCAAGAAATTCCATTAAACTCGGAAGTATATACTGATGGTATTAATCAGTTTGAAGGAAATCTAAATGACATTCTCCAAATGGCAAAAGATAAAAATGTCCCGGTTATTTTGGGAACATTAGCGTGCAATTTAAAAGATCAGCCGCCTTTCATTTCAGTTTCAGAAAACAATCTACCTCCTGCAAATAAAATTTATAAAGAAGCTGAACAGAATTTAAAAAATGGTAATATTAAACAAGCAGATTCTTTATTTGTTTATGCAAAAGATTTGGATGCTTTAAGGTTTAGGGCACCAGAAAAGATTAATAAAGTAATTGTAAATCTGACAAAAAAATATAATGACTATTTAGTTAATATCGATTCGGTCTTAAATTCAATTAGTCCGGATAATATAGTTGGTAATAATTTAATGACCGATCATCTCCACCCTACTTTAAAAGGTTATCAGATTATCGGTAAATTGTTTTATAATGAAATGGGAAAAGCAAACTTACTTCCAAGTTCAACACCTTCAATAAAAGATAACTCTTTACAAGATAGTTTAACTATACAAAATTATGCTTTTTCAAAACTTGATACTGTTATTGCTGTTGATAGAATAAAATTGCTTAAAGATGATTGGCCATACAGAAACAGCGGAAACAAAACACCAATTTATGAATTGATAAAACCGCAAACTTTTTTAGATTCTCTAGCTCTAGATGTTGTAGTTGATAAGTTGTCATGGGAAAAATCGCATAGGTTGTTAGCTAAAAGATTTCTTGCAAAAAATAATATAGAAAGATTTAAGCAGGAAATGGATATCGTTATAAATCAATATCCTTTGATTGTTGATTATTACAGAATGACAGGAAGCGAATTATTGAAAAGAGAAAAATATAATGATGCTTACCCCTATTTTTTAAAGCAATGTGAATTAAAACCGGATGCATTATCATCAAAATGGGTGGGTATTATAAATCTTTCAAAAAAGAAAACAGATAATGCAATTAAATATTTAGAACTAAGTTTAAAATTTGATTCCGGAGATCCGCAGGTCTTATATAATTTAGCAGGTGCATATACTTATAAGAATAAATATAATGAAGCGCTTCAGACAATAAATAAATGCTTGGAAATTGATCCGAGGTTTCCATCAGCAAAAAATCTTAAGCAGCAATTAGAGAAAGTAATAAATAAAAACGATTAATATAACTTCATTAATTAATTCTTTATTATATTGAGTGAGATTTACCATCCTGCAATTAATATCGGGGTTTCATATAATTATTTTTTCATGGATAATTTTTCATTTTCACCTTCTGTAGAATTCAGCAATTTTATTTTTGATAATTATAAGGGTGGAGGAGCCGGGATTCCGGAAATTTCATTTGTATCTGCTTCCGGAACAAATACTCAATTTTATAAAGTCGGATTTAATATCAAATTTTTCCCATAAATTTCGCCGGCTCCGCAAGGATTCGTTTTTACAGGTTTAAGCTGGGACATAGTAAATCCGGGAACTATAGATTTAAAATATCATGATATGAATAATGGTGATTTCCAAGTTATAAGAAAATTGGATATTAAAAATTATTTTACTCAAATAATTGGGGGTGGAGTAAATCTTTTTAATTTCAACTCACTTAGTTTGGCAATTGAAGGAATATTATCTACAAATTATTCCGATAGGACAACGGGGTCAGCTAATTTGGGAATTTATTTTTAACAGATTTTTTACCCAAAAAATTTAAAATAAAAAGAGACGGGTTTTTAGTCCGTCTCTTTTTTTATAAGATTTAAATCATCTTCAGAAAATTACTTCATCAGAATCATTTTCTTAGTTGAATGAAAATCACCTGCAGAAATTGAATAGAAGTAAATTCCACTGCTTAATTGCGAAGCATCAAAATTAACTTCATAAGATCCAGCGCTGTATTCACGGTTTACTAATGATTTAACTTCTTGACCTAAAACGTTGAATATCTTCAAAGTAACCATATTCTTTTCAGGAATACTGAATTTAATGGTTGTTGAAGGGTTAAACGGATTAGGATAATTTTGAGATAATTGATAAGTCTTTACTACATTATCTACCGTTTGAACATCTGTTGGAGGAAATGCTTCATGTACTTTTATAGCAGCATTGGTCCAAGTATCCTGCGGGAAATCATAAGGATTAGTGAATGTATGAGGAGCACTTAGAGGCACATACCTTACCCTGTATGCAAAGTCGCCAAATCCTGCTTGTTCATAGTATACGGTACCATCACTTTCACTCTTGAATGCATATCTATATTCAAAACCATCAAATGATGGATCTGTAATAGTGTAAGTACCTGTATAGATGTTTCCGCTCTGCTGGTGCAATGGGACTTGTTTTACTCTGCCATCTTGGGTCCAGCCTTGAGTCTGCTGGAAATGCCGGTTCTTCGGATACCCAGAATACCGAATCTGTACCTGGAACAAACGGAACTGCCTGAGAATCAGCATTTGCCGCAGTTGTCATATCTACAGTAAAAGTAACCTGTAAATTTGTACCTGTATTAATAATCCATTCAGGATTTACATCATCGTACAAACTTGAATAATAATCTTGAGGAAGACCATTGAAGATAATATCTCTGTTGCCGCCGCCTTCACCCAATGGTCTCTCATAACCGTCAGTCCATATTGAAGAAGTATCAGCCGGTTTTACAACATATTTAAATGCTTCATCAGCACCGAGTGGTTCATTTGTAAAAGTAACATTTTTAGTCCATAGAGACGGAATTGTAACACTGCGGTTCATTTTTGAATCAGCATTAATATCGGTAGTCCATCCGTTAAAGGAGGCAGAAATTATTACTGAATCACCAGCATCAGGATTAAATATTCCAAGTTGTTCCATGGTTGACATATCAAGAGTAAACAGAATATTTCCGGTTCCTACCGGGTTACATACTGAATCACGATTGAAATAATCTTCATATGCTGTTCCGCCAGTTGGAACTATTACTTCACGGTTTGGGTCATCTTCCCAAACACCGGAACCATGTGTAGAATAAAATTTAAAGTAAATAGTATCACCGACATTTAAATCCATGGTTGTTGACCAGATAGAATCGTTAGTTGCTTCTAATTTAACTCCTGATCCCCAACTGTCAAAACTACCTCTAATCTGTACGGAATCAGTGCCTGGATCAAAGGCTTGCTCACATATCTTAACACCCATGTTACATGTAAATGTAACAGAGGCAGTTTGAGCATTTGCCGATACAAAGCCAAATAATACAGCAAATACTCCTATAAGTAAGATTTTTTTCATTGTTAGCCACCTACTATTAGTTTAACATAATGTTAATTATTTTCTCTTTTTTCAGCTCAAACGTACTTTAGAAATCCAATATTACGCCAAAACTATGCGTATTCCCTAAATATTGAAATTTCTGGTATGCATAATCTACAGAAATATCGAAGAATTGTAAACCGTCGTAATGCAGACCAAAACCAAGAGTAAGGCCCTCTTGAGTATCTTGCAGGAACAAAGTTTTATAACCCGCTCTTAAAGATACCATATTTTTAAATAAAGATAACTCTCCTCCTACATTAATATATTGTGAATTATCGTTAGGGTGAATTCCATCAACTGCAATTGTGAATGTTTGATCATCCATAAATGTGAATTCTTTTGATAAACCAATCTGCAGTCTTAAAGGCAATTCAAATTGGTCTGTTGAATAATAAGCATCAACATTTGCATTATTTCCGTTTCTAGTAGGATCAGGATCGTGCTGAATTAATAAATCCTGACCAGTCATTTGCATTTTAGTACCATAATTGGTTATAGCACTTGAAAATTTTATCCCGTAAAAAGGAGTGGTAAAAATTGTACCAATATCGAAAGCAAGACCGCCGGCACTGGAATTATAAATATCTTCTCTTATATATTTAGCACTAATTCCAACCAGAAATTCATCGGTAATGTTTCTTGCATAAGACAAGCCGAATTCATAACTGCCGGCTGTAAATGTTTCTCCGGTTCCTTCAGGGTAAAGTTCGGTTGTAACATCCATAGTACCGTAATTCAAAGCAGTTATGCTTAAACCAAAAGTTCCCATTTCACCTGCAGGTATTACAACTCCAAGATAATTCAAATTTATATCCGCAAACAGTTTAGTATATGTAAACAAACCTTCGTATTTATTAATTTGTGCTATGCCGGCGGGATTCCAATATAATGCAGATGCATCATTTGAAATTGAAGTAAATGCACTTCCCATTGCATTAGCACGAGGACCTATTCCAATACTCAAAAACTTCGCAGCTGTTGTTCCGGTTTTTTTAACACCGGATGCAAAAGTAATTTGAATACAGAATACAAATACAGCAAGTAAAACTAATATAATTTTTCTATTAAACACTTTATTACTCCTTGAAAGATTATTCTTCAAGCTTTTCATTTACTTAATAACTGCGAATTTTCCAATTTTCTGTCCAATACCAGGTGCATCTACCTGATAAATGTAAACTCCGTAAGAGATAGATAAGTTATCTCTCTGAAGCATGTTCCAATCCTCCGTTCCGTCACTGTAAGGTGTATTATGATTCAGTTCTGCTACTAATTCACCATCTACTGTAAATATCCTTATTGTACACTTATTAGGAAGGTGGGTAAAGTGCAGTGATCTAGGACCACGGCCGCTATTATATGGATTTTTAGCTTCCCAAAGAGCTGTGGCAACATAAGGATTAGGAACCACCTTAATCTTATCAAGATCGGCAGCAGCTTGTGCAGGATCTATTTTATCTTTATGAGATACAAATCTGAATTGATCTGTTGATAAGAATGGTTTATTTAGATTAATTTGTACAGTATCACCGGCTTGTGGAATTCTTTGCGTTGAATCCGGTGCTGAATTCAAATAGAACCACCAGGTAAATACCAAACTATCCTGAGGATTCGGTTCTAAGAAAACAATTCTGTCTTTATAACCACCGGGCCTTGCAGACAGCATTCCCGGAGATCCTACAGTTGTATCAACTTCGATAAATCCAAAGTCGATAAACTTTTGAGTACTTTTATTATATACTTTAAAGTTAACAGGCTTGCCCGGGAAAGTTGCCGGAGGAATATCATTTATATGAATTGTTTGAGATTGACCATAACCTACATCGCCAAAAATAATTTCATAGTCATTTGGTCTTTGTTCACCTGAAACGATTCCGTAAGTAAATTTTTCAAATGCATAATTAGGAATTTCACCTTGAGTATTCCAGCCGGAAGTTTGAGTATTTATATTAACACTTTTAGCATTATTAAATACCAATTGGAAACCATCAGATACCGGCTGTTCGTAACCAGCTTCGAGATGCGGAAATTTATCAATCACGATTGTATTTGCTGTGGAGTCTTTAAGAGTATAATTTTTAGTCGTTAAAGTGTCCGGTGCATTTTGTCCGCCCGAAATCGTGGTATCTTCAAATGTTATATAATATACGTGCCCTTCTTTCATTTTATTTTGATCAATTATTTTGTATCCAACTGTACTGGAAGTAGTTCCTTGAACCAAACTTATATTTCCCAAGTTTGCAGCTTCAAAACCTGCTGCTGCAGCTTCCGGGGTTACCCTTGCTACGTTTTGACCAAGGTCAACAGAACCGTCAGGTTTTAATGAAATCCTTATTGCACATTCTGTAGGGATAATATTGGCAGGAGTATATCCGAAATCATACGAAGTAATTGCATAATAATATGTGAACCCATTCTTTGCAGTTGTATCAACAAAAGTATGTTTTAATCCGGTATCATCTCCGAGATAAAAGTGTACTCCGTCCAGTCCAATTGGGTCAAATCCAGTTATTCCATCCTGTAAATCAAACTGCTTCATTGGATTATTAAATTGTTTTGTACCAAAACCGTTAGTAATGGTTAAAACATCCTGGAACGCCGGATCCGAAGATCTGTAAATTCTATAACCTTCAAAATCATGTCCGTTTCCGCCAATATTATTTATAAATGTATCAAATGAATTCTCAGCTGCATCATCCCAGTAAAGAGTTACTCTATTATTTCCAGGAACTGCTGTCAATGTTGGAGTAACCGGAGCATTAGCAAACTGATAATCATTATTATAAGTTTCCTGAGCTTTTTGTCTTTTATTTAATATTGCAGCTTTTCTTAAATCACCGTTGGGATCAGGTACAGGAGCATTAGCTAAAATTACAGCTAATGAGATAGGTTCGGTTTGTCCAGATTTTAACGGGAAATAAGTAGAAGAAACAAACAAGTCATAATCACCTGAAGTTATAATAGCCGGATCATAAAATTGACCTGGGATCATGTAATTGTTCCACATAAACTGATCGGCATTTATATTTAGTGAGCCGGCAGGTTCATATTTGGCACTTGTAATACCGATTTGATCTGTTTCCGAAACATCAGTAACATCAATGTTCGGTTCGCCAGGTAATCCTGTTCCAGCGCCGGAAGTAGGTTTACCATCACCTTCGCCGAAATCATGTGTATCCGGAATTCCATCTAGACCGACATCATCTGTTAGAGGATTCCAGTCACCATCGTTATCAATATGGTCGTCCCTTCTTTCATCAATCATTTCATCGATGCCTTCATCGATATTTTCATCAACCGCACCATCACCGTTGTTATCTTTACCGTCCGCATATTTTTTGCCTAAATCAGCTTGTACTACATCATACAGTATGACGTTAGAACCAGGGACTTTATATCTATAATAAGGTGCATCTTGTGCTGCCTGATCTATAATAGCTTGAGTTATAACCGGGCTATTATCTTCACCGTTTCCATTGTTATCAATTCCGTCTTTAAATGCTCTCCCTATATCACCTGCATCAACTTCAATCAAATGGACTACTCCATTTTGAATATTATCGTTTTCAGGATTCGGAGGCCAGCGATGCCAGTTATATCCATTATAATTATCAGAATTTGCTTCATTAACCATCTGCTGAGTAACAAGCGGACTGCCTGCTTCAGCATTACCGTTATTGTCAATACCATCAGCATAGCCAACACCGGATTGATCGAGGAATGCAATATGTGCCTGGCTTTCATCAATCAATCCGTTATGGTTATCATCAATTTGATTTAATGAATTTTCACCGGCTAACATTTCTTGTGTTACTATAGGACTTCCTGTTTCACCGTCGCCGTCATTATCTATTCTATCTGTTGCGTTTCCTGGTGTTTCCAAAAATACAACAGCTACAACACCTACCGGATCATTACCAAAGTCCGGTGCGCGATTATCTCGATCACGGCTCCAAGCAATATCATTAGTTAGATCATATTCGGAAATATCATCCTGGGAATCGCCATTACCGCCGACAAAATCTGCATACCAAATAGTCACTGCAACTTTAGGAATATCTTTTGTACCGTCATTTTTTATTGTATATAAATCAAATATATCATCTTGGACAAGAATTTGGGACCAAGCTAAAGTTCTGCAATCGAAATTTATTCCCAAACCGTGTCTTGTCATATCGGTTGTATCCGGGAAATAATCCTGGTATCTGGTGTATCTGCTGTCGGAAGTTCTATAAAACATTTCCATATCAGCATTAAATTTGTTTTTACCAAAATAACCATTCCATTCTCCTTGCCAGCCTGGATCAAGAGAATCTGTTAATTTGTCAGGCCAGGAAGCAGGCCAGGAAGACGGATCGGTACTGGTTGCAATTGTTCTTCCACCGGGTCTGCTTTCATTATAATATCCAGGGAACAGGTTCAAAATTCCACGATTGCCCTTGGGGTGAAGTTCTGAAATCATCAACATCAATAATATGAATTTTAGTACTGTCGTTATCCTGGAAAACTTCCCCTCCAACCCACATTTGTGTCATTGCCAAATATACTTCGCCGGAGTTTTTAGGCCATTCGTAAGGAGTTTGTTCCGATATCGGATACTGTCCTCCCTCTCTTCCGGTTAAACCAAAATTAAAAATTGAAGCTCTAACCTGGTTACCTTCCATTTGTCCTTTAGTTCTGTATGCAGGATCACCCCTTTCTTTACCGGGTTTGTATTGTGCATAGGCTCCAGAACTAATTAGCAAAACCAGAATTGCCAATGTTGTTATCTTAAAAATTCGACTCATTAATTAAACCTCCTGGGTAAAAGCTAAATTAAAGTGATAAATCAAAACCAAATTGAATATTTCTAGGTGCACCGTAATGATCCGGATATCTTAAATATTCCGCTACAGTATTAGGTCTGTTTGGATCCGGACCAACATTTTGTGCTTCGGTGGTATAATCAGGCAATCCCGTATCGCCGAAAACATTGACAACTACTCTGTTATCTAAGAGATTATATACAGTTAAAAATGCATTTATATCTAATCCGGCTAAGCTGAATGTTTTATTGAGTTTCAAATCCAGAGTAAATTGAGAAGGCCTTCTTTGACTGTTTTGCTGCAGCCCAGAAGTAATACCTCTATCTGCAATATATTGAGTGATGGAAGGAGTATAGGGTAAACCTGTTCCATATCTTGCAGTAAGACTTGCTCCCCAATCACTGGAACCGACAAAAAGTGTAGCATTTAATAAATGTCTTTGATCCCAATTTAAAGGAGTTAAATAAATAGCCGGTGCATCATTATTTCTTTCTGCATTAAAAGCATCTTCAGGTGTGGAGTTAGTACCTTCCGCAACTTGATACGTATAATTAAGGTCGAAGCCCCAATTATCGCTCATTCTTTTATTAATTGTTAATGTAATACCTTTTACATTTGAATAATCTTTATTTATAAACATAGAATAAGAGACAAGATTCAAAGTTTCAATTGCGGGGCTGGAAGTTATCCAATTCCTTATATCTCTGTAAAAACCAGTAGCATCTATAACCATATTATCAAATACTTCCTGTCTAAATCCTATTTCATACATAACCGTACTTTGCGGTTTTAAATCCGGATTACCATAAACACTGGTTGGATTTCCGCTCTGAGGAATTAAGTATTGCCCACGATCATACAAATATTGGAATGAAGGAATTTGTAAAAATTGACCGTATGAAAAGTGAACAACACCGGTTGCACTAATGGGATATGCAATTCCGAAACGCGGACTTAACTGCCATTTAGGAGTTGCATTTTTATAAAAATATGGTTCTCTCTGCGCAATTGATAGCGGCTGGAGCCATGTTCTCAGCGGTGTATAAATATTAGGATCGAGTTTTCCGCTGTCTGTTAAGGCCTGTCCATTAGAGTTAAAATAATCCAGCCTTAAACCTATATTTATAATAACATCATTGAATTCAATTTTATCTTGAACATAACCGGCAAATTGAAACGGATTAGCCGTATAAGTTGCTCTGTTAGGAGTATGAAGTGCGGGGATTTGAGGTTTAAAAGGTTCTACCACAACTCCGTTTACAGTTTTAGGTTCCAATGTATAATCATCGTAATGCAGTGTATCAATTCTTCCCTCAATACCAATTTTAATTAAATGATGTTCTGTAACCTGACTTGTAAAATCACCTTTAAGCAAAAATGTTCTGGTTTGTCTATAAAATCTGTGAAGATTTGTTCCGCCGTCATGGAAAGCATAATTAACTGTGTTTAACGAATCAGGACTTAAGTATCTTGGATCCAAAGGATTATCATAAAGATGTTCGTTAAATTTATGATTAAAGAAAGAACCTTTTACAGTATAAAATGTTGAAGAACTTAAAAGATGAGTTAAGGTAAACGCTCCATCGTAACTATCGGAAAATTTAAATACATTACCTGAAGGCTCCCACTTATAAGCATGATCATAATCTTGATAATTATCTTTAGAATATAAAAACTCCCCGTTCAATTTTAAATTTTGAAGCAGCCAGTATGTTACATTTGCCTGACCAATCCACCTTTTATGCCAATTCATTGCTACATATGAGCCATCGCCTGGCTGACCGGTTGTTGTGAAGTTATTAATTCCATACAAATAACCATCATTATAATTATATCTTAAATTAGCAAAAAAAGTTACTTTGTCGCTTGTAAAAGGAAATGGACCGCTTAAGCTTCCTTGAAAATTATAATTTGTAAATGGGTTAAAATGATCTATATAAGTAAAATAAGAAGTAAAATCGCTTAAATAGTCTCCGCTGTAAACTTTTATATTGCCGTGATATTGTTTTCCGCCTTCCTTAGTTACAGTATTAACAATTCCAGACATTGCATTTCCGTACTCAGCATTAAATGTTCCGCTGATGACCTGTAATTCCTGAACGCTGCTGTTGTCAATCTGAATTCCACGGCTATTATCATACGGATCAGTAACAGAAATTCCATTAACCCAATAGGCAATTTCGGAAGTTCTTCCGCCGCGTACGTGAAAATCTCCGTTTGCATCTTTGGTTACACCAGCCTGGAGCTGAATTACATCATTTAATTCAGTCACAGGAAGCGCTTTAATTTGATCAGAAGAAACCAAAGATTGGCTTGAGGTCACATCTTTTTTAATTACTTCCTGTTTGCCTTCAACAACAACATCCTGAATCTGAACGGCAGATTCAGATAAATCAAAATTTATAGTTGTTGTTAAATCAATGGAAATGCTTACATTTTCCACAACCATTGCCTGGTACCCTATGTATTGGGCTTTAACACTATAGTTGCCCGGCGGAATATTCAATATTACATAACTTCCGTCGATATCGGTCGCAGCGCCGTAATTAGTTCCCAGAATAATTACGTTTACAAAAGGCAATGGTTCTTTAGTGTTTTTATCAATTACTTTTCCGGTGAGTTTTCCCGTAGAACCAGCATAGGTTAAGGAAATAAAAAATGCAAAAAATGTGAGTAAAAGCAGTAAAACTTTTCTCATAGATTAACTCCTTAATGAATAAAAATCATTCATCATTATTTATTTAGTTCTCAATTATTCGATAAGCCCGGTATTTTATATGCCCAAAGCATATCATAATTAATTTTTATAGGAACCGATTTCTTTAATTTATTAACATAGTTCTGTAAAAAAGTTTGGCTCATTTGTTTTTTAATTGCCATTTCAACTTTATCTTTTATTAAATTAAAGTCTAAAGGTTCACTGGCTTTTTTACCTAAAACCTTAAAAATTCCATAATATTTGTCGAACCTAATTGGGCCGACAATTTTTCCGACTTTAGAATTCCATAAAGTATCTTGTAAATAACCATATTCATCAAGGTTTGAATATCCTCTCGTTCCGTCATCATCATTTGAATTATGTTTAATCGAATATTGTTTAGCTAAATTTCCAAAATCAGCCCCATTTTCAATTTTGGCGACTAAACTATCGGCAAGAATTTTATTATTTAAAATTATTTCCTGAACATTTAAATTCCGCGGAGACATGAAGCTATTGATATTATCTTTATAATATTGATAAACTACCGAATCAGGAACAGTTGCATCTTTATCAATTTCCATCATTTTAAAATGCATAAATAAATCTGTAACGAGTTTATTATAAGTACTGTTAACAACTCCAACAGTATCAAAACCCTTACTAACAGCAATATTATAAAGAGTATCTTGAAGCATTAGCCCTTTTACAATAGCTTTTAGATCATTAATATCATTTATTTTTCTTAATTGAAATGAGGGAAGTTCGGCAATTTCTTGTTCGATTTTAAACTGAGAATATTTTTTCCCTTCATAATTTGCACAAACACCTGAATTTTTAAAAGATTTTTTTAATTCAACCGGTAGAGAAAAATTTAAGTCGGTAAAAATTTTCTGCAGGTTATCATCATTAAATTTTATTTTGGATACATCCATTACTTTTTGAAGATATGCTCTTTCAGCCGGCTTCATTTTTCTTAATCTGATCACTTGTGTTAGATGATCTTTTTTATTTAAAAATTCATTTTGAGTTAAAATTGGTTTTATTACTTTGTCTTCAACTTTAATAATACTATAACCATATGCTGTTTTTACAGGTTTAGAAATTTCACCAATTTTCATAGCGTACGCAGTATCTTCAAAAGCTGGATCCATATCTCCCCAGGTAAAATAGCCTAAATATCCGCCGTTATTTTGAAGTGTGGTATCTGTAAAAACTTGCTTGGCTAAAGAATCAAAGTTGGCTCCGTTCATTAAAAGATTATATAGACTGTCTGCTTGCTTTTTTGTAGGAGCATATAAATGTCTGGCAGCAACTCTCTCATTTACCTTTACAAATGCATCGTGTAATTCTTTGTCGGTTGCGGTAATTTTAGCGTATACTTCTTGATCTTTTAAATACGCAAGTATTGCCTCTTTCTTTGTCCATTTTAATTCTTTTTGATACTCGGGATCATTAAGAATTTTTTTATTATTATCATAATACCGAAGAACCAATTCATTAGTCATATTGATAAGTACATTTTCACGTACAACATTCTTATCATTTATTCCTGCTTTAATTAAATAATCTGTATAACGATCTGAAAATTGAGATAAATAAATTTGATGAGACCCCACAGTGGCTAAAATTTGATTATCAGATTTTTTTGTTTGATTACCAACAGAATATGCCAATAGATATGCAGGTAAAAAGAATAATATTACAAGTAGTCTAAGTCTGTTCATATAGATATAGGTTAGGTACTGCCCCTTCGTACACAAGTACTATAGTGGAATGAGATGAATATATTTTTTCAAGGCAGTAAAAATTGTTTTATACGCTATTCCTTAAAATTATTGGTTTAAAAATAGGTAATCCTACCTTAAAATCAATGCAAATTTACTTTATACCCAATTACTAAATATTAGTATTGACAATTATTATAAATTAATTTATAAAGAATAAATTAAAATTTGTGGTTAAAATCAAATTTCGGCCAAAATATTAGTTTAAAAATGCATTTTTGTAAAATATTTGTATCTTATCTGTAAATGGATAATTAATAAATATATGCTTTTTTCCGTATAATAAATCAAAATTTTAGTTAGGAGGTATGAATGGCTAAAGCAATTTGGAACGGTGAAATTATTGCAGAGAGCAAGAAAGCCAAACAACTCGATGGGAAATATTATTTCCCTCAAAGTTCTATTAAAAAGGAATTTTTCAAAAAAAGTTATACTCACCATATAGATTTAACAAAAGGCAAAGCTAACTTTTTCAATTTACACGTTCAGGATAAAATTTCCTGGAATGCAGCATGGTATTATCCAAACCCAAGAAAACAAGCTGAGAAGATTAAAGACCATGTAACTTTTAACGGTGATGTAGAAGTTAAATAACACACATCGATTTTATTATTTTTATAATGCCTGTTTTACACAGGCATTTTCTTTTTAAATTGATTTTGTATTTAAGCAAAACTTCTAAATCTTTAATTAATTCGGAATACAAATGAAAATTCTAGTCGGTTCAAAAAATCCCGTAAAAATTCAATCTGTAAAAGATGCTTTTGCTAATTATTTCGACAATATTGTTGTGGAATCTTTCAGCGTTAATTCTAATGTTCCGGAACAGCCGGTTAATGATGATACGTTTACAGGAGCAAAAAACAGAGTAAATGAATTAAAAAAAATTGATAAAGATAAAAATCTAATTGCCGATTTTTTTGTTGGAATTGAAGGCGGAATAATGGAAATTTACTCAACCTGGTTTGCATTCGGATGTATGTGTATTGCCGATAAAAACAGCACATTAAGTTTTGGAACTTCTCCTTTATTTGAATTGCCTGATAAAATAATTAAAGAATTATTAAAAGGTAAAGAACTTGGATTAGTCATGGATGAAATGACCGGAGAAAATAATACAAAACATAAAGAAGGTGCAATTGGATATTTCACAAACGGAGTTATGAACCGGACGCAGCTTTATATACCAGGATTGATTACTGCCTTAATTCCATTTCTTCATAAAGCTGAATTTGATAATTAATTTTAAAGGGAATTTTTATGTGCCTTATTGTTTTAGCAAATAATTATCATCCGAAATATAAATTGATTTTAGCCGCAAATCGTGATGAGTTTTATTCACGCAGTACTGAACCTGCACATTTTTGGACAGATAATCCAAATTTGCTTGCAGGAAAAGATCTGCAAGCCGGCGGAACATGGATGGGGATTACCAAAAACGGAAGATATGCTGCTATTACAAATTTTCGGGATCCAAGTTCAATGAATCCTAAAAATGTCTCCCGCGGAAAAATAGTCACCGATTATCTAAACAGTGTAGAATCACCAAAGAACTTTTTAGAAAATTTAATGGAAACGGCACAAAAGTATAATGGTTTTAATTTATTAGTAGGAACCACAAATGAATTATATTTTTTTTCCAATAGAACAAATGATCCTGAAAAATTAATCCCCAATATTTACGGTCTCAGTAATCATCTTTTAGATACACCATGGTCTAAAGTTGTTAAAAGCAAACAAGCTTTTGCTTATGCAATTGAACAAAAAGAGATCAATATCAAAAAACTTTTTAATTTGTTATCTGATACTTCCGTTCCCCCTGATGATGAATTACCAGATACCGGAGTTGGAATAGAAATAGAAAGAATTGCTGCTCCTGTTTTTATTGAAAGTCCGACATATGGAACAAGAGCATCAACCGTTTTATTAATTGATAAAAACAACAATGTTACATTTATTGAAAAATCTCTTGATGTTGATAAAAAAGAATGGAATGAATCAAAATTCAATTTTAGTATTGAGGAATAAGATAATTTGAAAATTCTTTTAATTTCAATATAAAAGATATTTCCATATTATTTTTAACTTAAATTAGGTTGGAAATGATATATTCGACACAGATTTTATTCATTTCCTTAATTATGTTCTAACGATCCTTTTCATCATTCAAAACTAAAGAAAAATTTAAAGAGGCTTTATATGTACAAAAAATTATTCTGCATCATTTTTACTGTTTTATTTTTTAATACACTTATTTTCTCTCAGAATAAAATGAATGATAAAATCAAAACAAAAACTGTAACTTATTTAAGCGGGACTGATACCGTGAGTGCATATTTAGCCGAACCGGAAGGCGAAGGCCCATATCCCGGGTTAATTGTAATTCATGAATGGTGGGGATTAAAGGATTGGATTAAACAAAATGCGGATGACTTTGCTAAACGAGGTTATGTTGCTTTGGCAATTGATTTATATAGAGGAAAATCAACCGATAAACCTGAAATTGCACGAAAACTAATGCAAAGCGTACATGAGGATAGAGCAGCGACGAGATTTGAAAGCAGCATTCAGTGAATTAGTAAACATGAAAAATGTTAATAAAAATAAAATCGGATCAATCGGCTGGTGTATGGGAGGAGGTTATTCACTGCAAGCAGCATTAAATATACCTGAATTAAAAGCTTGTGTGATAAACTATGGAAGACTTGTGACCGATAAAAATTTAATTAAGAAAATAGATTGTCCGGTACTCGGAATTTTTGGTCAAGAAGACAAAGGGATAACTCCAAAAGATGTTAATAATTTTGAAAAAGCTTTAAATAAAGCTAATATAAAAAATAAAATTATTGATTATCCTGGAGTGAATCATGCTTTTATGAACCCAAACAACAAAAGCGGTTATAACAAACAAGTAGCCGAACAAGCATGGAAGGAAACTTATAATTTCCTTAATAAATATTTAAAGAATTAATGAAATTAAACTTGTAAAAGTATCCTTCCCCATTTTTGTTTAATATTGAATGAAACTTTTCCTTTTTCAGGTTTAATTTTTTCATTATTTAAGAGATCATTAATATCTCCTTTATGATCTGTTTTTATTTCCGTTGAAAAATCTTTTAAACTGTTATTAATACAAATTATTATTTTTTGATCCTTATAACTTCTAGAAAAAATAAAGATCTCATTTTTGTCATCTACCAATAATGTATTAAAATCTCCCAATTGAAGTGCTTCATTAGAATTTCTAATATGAATTAATTTCTTAATGTGTTCATAAAGTTCTTTATTAAATTCAACTTTTTCCGGTTTGTTTTTTAATGTTTGATCCGGTAGAAAAATTTCGTCTTCATACTGCATATCATCCCAAACCATTGGTTTTCTGCAGCAGGGATCGTTAGCACCCCACATCCCAGCTTCATCTCCATAATAAATATAAGGAGCTCCGACATATGTCATTTGGAAAATTGATAATAGTTTAATTATATCATACTCTTCTTTAGTTGGTTTACGAAGTTTATATTTATGATTTGCTCCTTTCCAAATATCAAAAGTTTCTCCCCAATTTTTAATTTTTGCAAGATCTTTATTAACTAAATGAGAAGTCTGTCTTTGTGTGTCATGACTTCCATTTAAATTCATTTGAGCGTAAGTAACACACTCAGGGAATGCTTCTCTCAAAATTTTAAGTCGATTATCAAACTCGGAGGTTTTTATTCTGGTTTTTTCATCAAAAAAATATTCCGAACAAATAAACAAAAAATTATAATTCATTAATGCATCAAATTCATCACCTTCTAAATATGATTTCATTTTATTAGGTTCATCGACAATTTCCGCGGTAATATAAGCTTCGGGATTTATTGATTTTAACATGCTTTCTCCAATCTTTCCAAAATTTATGTTTAATACAAAATGCTACATCCAATCTCCATCCGTCAATACCTTTTGATGTATCACCATCATTGTTTGGATTCATCCATCTTTTTGTAATATTAAAAATGTAATCTTTCGGACCTTTCACAATTCCGTTTTCATCTTCTTTCCATTCGGGTAATTCTCTAAATCCAAACCAGCCTTCATAATCGAATTTTGAATGTTTATCAGGATCATCCCAGGAAACAACAGAAAACCAATCTTTATATTTTGATTTCTTTTGATTTTTCAAAACATCCCGAAAAGCCCAATGATTTAAACCTACATGATTAAAAACTCCGTCAATTATAATTTTCATTCCGTGTTTGTGAACTTCTTCAATTAATTTTAAGAATAGTTTATCTGCAGAAGTCCAAACCCAGGTTTTAGGATTATCGGGTATTTCATTTTTTATTAATTCTCTATCACCTTCAGGATTTGGACCGAAATTGGGATCAATATGATGATAAGTTGCGCTGTCATATTTATGAGAAGAAGGTGATTCGAAAACCGGATTAATATAAAGTGCACCGATTCCCAAATCCTTTAAATAATCCAGTTTATCAATTATTCCTTGTAGATCGCCACCGTATCTTCTTCTTTGAACATTGAACCAAATATCTTTTCCATTAGATTTTTCATAAGACTGTAATTTGTACCAGTCGGATGTCCAAGGATGAATCTGCCATTCGGAGCTGTGATCGTGCGGCCAGGCGCCTTTTAAAGTTTCAATAGTTGGATCATTTGAAGCATCTCCATTTCTGAATCTATCCGGAAATATTTGATACCAAACTACTTTTTTTGCCCAATCGGGGACAAAATCTTTACCTGTTTTTTGAGTCATTTAATATCTTACTTGAGAGTCATTAATAAAAAGGATTAATATTGGTGCACAAAATAGTAAAAAGCATAGATTTAATGTATATGAATTTATCTAAACTCAAGATTAAACATAAAATTTAAATTGATCTATATAATTTAATTACAAAATATTTATTGGATTTTTACATATTTTAGATTTAATAACAATTCTTATAAAAGTGTCAATAAAAGAATTACAATAATTTTAAGAGAATTTACATGTATAGATTTTTCATCTTTATTCCGATCTTTTTTTTAAGTTACATCTCTATTTCACTTGCCGGAGAATTTGAAAGCTTAATAAAAAAGGGTGATGAATTTTATAAAAATTTGGATAACCTGGATGCAGTAAAATTTTATGAATCAGCTTATAAATTATCTCCAAATAATTTTGAAGTTTTAAAAAAATTAACAAGGACTTTAAATGATGCCGGAGAAGAACAGTTTGAACTTAGAAATCGCGATTCTGCCCAAACTTATATTAATCGTGCAGTAAAATTAGCAGAGACTTTCAAAAAAGAATTTCCGGATAGTGCAATTGTTTACAGCTATATTGCGCTTTGCTATGGAAATTTAGCAATGTTCAAAGGAGGTAAGGAGAAAATCAAACTGGCAAATATAATTAAGGATAACGCTGAGAAATCTATTAAAATGGATTCAAGTAATTATCTTCCATATATAATTTTAGGAATTTACAACAGAGAGGTTGCGAGTTTAAGCTGGTTTGAGAAATTATTTGCCGACACTTTTTTCGGCAGTCTGCCGGATGGTTCATATAACCAATCTTTGAAAATGTTCCGGAAAGCTTTGAGTTTTAATCCGAATATGATTGTTGCTATTTTTCAAATGTCCAGGACTTACAGAAAACTTGAAATGTTTGATAGAGAAAAAGAATTACTTCAAAAAGTGTTGGACTTACCGGTTGTAAATTTTAGAGACAAATTTGCAAAAATAAAAGCACAAAGAAGATTAACTCAAATGGGAAAAGAATAAAAAAAGCGCATCAAAAAATAATGCGCTTTCCAAAAACTAATTTTGATATTTTAATTAGATTTATCTTGTTTCATTTCGTCTTTTCTATACTGCGTCATTCCCCCGGCAACATTTTCAACTTTAAATCCGTCCTTTAATAACATTTTTGATGCAATTGATGATCTATGACCTGTTCTGCATATAACCGCAATTTTTTTATCTTTATATTTATCTAATTCGCTGACTCTTTTATCCAATTCCTGCAGTGGAATATTTACAACACCTTTTATATGTCCTAAAGGTCCTGTTAATTCCTGCGGAGTTCTTACATCAAGTATCACCAAATCTTTATTTGTTTTCATCTGTTCTCTTAACTGTTTAGTGGATATAGTAGGTAAATTTGCATCTTGAGCGTTACATCCGAAATTTACAGCAACAAATAAAAATAATACAATCATTATTTTTAATTTATTCATTTGTTCTCCGTCAAATATTTATTTTTATAAACTTTTGCTTAATTTAATCCACACAAACCAGAAGCGCAACCGCCGCCGGAAGGTACATCTGAACTTCCGCTGTTCTGTGATGAAGAATAACTATATGAACCGTCTTTAGCTGAGCTGAAAGTTGAAAATAGTTTTTTGTTATTTTCAGATCCGCATTTCGGACAAATTACATCTTCATTGGATAAAGCAGATTTATGAAGATGTTCATATTTTTCTCCACAGTTTTCACATTTATATTCAAAAATAGGCATTTCATCTCCTTGATTATTTAGAATATTAAGAATTTACACTTACTTCAGGTGTTAATATTATTTTAGTTTTTACAGAGCGGGAAATCAAACAGGCTTTTTCTGCTTTATCAATAATCCTTAAAGTTTTATCCATGTCTTTTTCATCATTAATTATTACCTGCGGATTAAGTTCTATTTCAGAAATCATAAATTTACCTTCGACTCTTTCCAGTTTTCCAACCGCTTCACATTCAAATGATTTGAATGATAACTTAGAATTATCCGCAATTGCTAAAAATGTAGTCATTAAACAAGAATTTACCGATGCAACATATAAATGCTCGGGTGACCAAGTATTGGGTACTCCTTTTTCGAATTCAGGCGGAGTTGCAACTTTAAAAGAAGTTAAATCCGGAGCAGAAAGTTTTCCTAGTCTTCCTTCTTCCCATTTTACTGTAGTGTTATATAAATGAATATTTTCCATAATTATTTCCTGGATTTTTGCTAAATAAATTTGATGCTTAAACAGTTAGAAAGGATTCGTAATTTTGAGGATAAGAATTAGATATAGAAGTGATTAACTATTTTTAGTCTTTATCGTCAATCTCCAAATCTAAAAACGACATTAATCTATCGTGTGCACCTTTTGGAAGATCTTCATTATATTTTTTGTAGAAATCAATTGTTAATTCAACTGTTTTAAAATAATTCTGGCAGCCTTCGCATTCATCAAGGTGAGCTTTTATAGCACGGCATTTATCAGAGTTTAAATCTTCTCCGAGACTGTCGCAAATATGCCTCATTACTTCTTTACAACTTACAGTTTCTTCTTTCATTTCTTAAAAGCCTCTGTTAATTCGTTTCTTAAAAATGCTCTGGCTCTATGAAGCCTGGATTTTACAGCCGGTACAGAAAGTTCAGTAGCTTTGGCTGTCTCTTCTGTTGATAATCCTTCAACATCTCTCATTAAAAAAACCATTCTGTATTCTGGAGATAATTTAGTAATTGCGGTATCCAGTATATTTTTTAGTTCAATATTTTCAACACTTTTAGAAGGAATTTCCTTCCAATCTGCTATATGGCTGTCATCGAACAAACCGTCTTCATCATCAATTGAAACATAGTTTCTATTTTTATTTTTTCTGGCCTGCATTAAGCAATGATTTGCGACTATTCTATAAAGCCAGGTTGAAAGTTTAGATTTTCCATCAAATTGATGCAGGGATTTTACCATACTTAAAAAAGTTTCCTGCATTATATTTTCAGCTTTTTCTTTATCTCTGCAAATCTTGAAAGAAAAGTTATAAACTGTCTTTTCATAACTCTTAATCAAATCGCTTAATGCTCGTTTATCTCCGCTCTGCGCTTTTTCAATTATTTCAGTTTCGCTCATTATGTAAGATGCGTTTAAAATTATAAGGATTCATTAAAAAGTGAATTGTAAAAATAAACATTATTTACTTATCTTCCATTACACATTTGTTTCAAATAACAATTTATATATAGTTGTATAATTAGAATCGTTTAACTCCCTCTCTTAAAGTTTAATTAAATATTTCGATAATTATAATAAATGATTGCCTAAAATTATTAATTTTTTCATAAATTAATAAGATAAATCTAATCATCTTAAAAACTTGCAATTAGACAGCCAATATTGTAAATATGGTAAAATTGTTTTATCATTTAAAAGTATAGATTTAATAACATTATAATTTGCTAAAGTTAATTTTTATATGAAATCTCAAAAACAGAATCTGATATACATTACAAACAACCAGCTATTTAGTGGAATTAGAACTTCGATTGCCAAATTAAAATTCAATCATAAAAACTTTCAAGATTTTAAAGAAGGGGAAATAATTTATCAGCCCGGTAATAAAAGTGAATATTTATATTTAATTACCAATGGCGAAGTTAAAATGAAACAAACCGGCAATCATAGCCGCCCGGTTATAAAAGTTAAAAATGAATTTTTCGGCGAAAAAGAATTGTTGAGTGAAACCCTGCGCACTTCTTCTGCCGTGGCAAATACAGACTGTACTATTTACAAATTAAAACTTAAAGAAGTAAAAAATTTAATTTCTAAAAACCCTCTCGTAAAACAAAACATTAGTAAATCTTTATCTTACGAAATTGACGATGAAGGAAATACTGAATCCAAAGTTGATCTTGATCCTCTTCCAATAGATTTGGATAAAGATACGGTTAAGATCAAAGATATTCCTGCGCCTAAAAAGAAAGAAGAAAATAAAAATAAAGAAGATGATGAAAACAGCAAAGAAGAGTCTGAAATAATTTTAGATGAAAAAGAGATTGATGAAATGCTTAAAGAAGATGATGAAAGAAAAGAAGAAAAGGAAGTTATTTCAGGGATTTCTGAAAACACACTAAAAAAAATAATTGAAGAATTAACTATAGTAAATTCGCAGCTAAACTATGAAGATACTTTAAATTCCATAATTGATGGTTATAGAAAAATTTCTGGTGCGGAAAGCGGAATTTTAAATGTATATGTCGATGAGAATGATACATCAAAGAAAAAAAGTTATTACGGAAGTGATTCACATAGAATCGCTTTAGAAGTTATAGACGATTTAGCAGAAGAAACTCTGGTAAAAAAGAAAACAATTAATCTTTCCAAACTTGCAAACGATCAAAGATTTAAAATTAAAACCGAAGATAAAAATTTTACAATAAATTCTTATATATCATTTCCTGTTATAAGCAGCGATGATGAAGTTAATGCAATAGTTCAATTATTCAACAGTCCAAATGGACGATTTCAAAAAATTGATGAAAAACTCTTTTCAATTTTTACTTATCATTCTTCAAAAGCTATAGGAGAAATTTGGAAAAAAGAGGAAAAGATAAAGAAAGAAAAATTAGAAACGCTTAAGCAAATTTATAATTTTTTAGTTCCGGACATTAAATATCCTGTACTTGCAATCAGACACTACGCTTCTTTAATAAAACAAAGAGAAGAAAACGAGGATATCAAGTCAGTTTTAAATATGATGATTCTTCAGGCTAATTCTATTTCTGACATTATTGAATCAACCTTTGAATTTACTCAGAATAAATACTCCATTAAAAAAGAATTAACCGGTGCAAATGAATTAGTTGAAAATGTTTTGGAATTGCTTTCTGAATATGTGGAATCAAGAAATGTAAAACTGTTTAAAAAATTAGATGGAGATGCGACTATTCAAGTTGACAAAAAGGAATTTTATCAAGCATGTTTTCAAATTGCAAAAAACTCATGCGATGCAATGCCGAGCGGCGGAAGTCTTTTTGTGACCACAGCTAGAAACGGTGAAAACATAAAACTTGAATTTAAGGATGAAGGGAAAGGTATAGCAGAAGATGTTAAGCCGAAAATATTCGAACCTTTTTATAGTTACGGCAAAGGAAATGCTACAGGGATAGGTTTGGCTATTGCTAAAAAAATAATAAAAGAGCATGAAGGAACTATAGATTTTGAAAGCGCAGAAAACGAAGGGACGAAATTTACAATTTCACTTCCTATTATTAGTTAACAGTTACGATTTCAGGGAAAAAGATCTTATCATTTAGATTTCAATCTTTTAATGCCTTATAATTTAATCACAATTCTTGGTCCTACCGCAACTGGCAAAACAAAGTTAGCAGTTAAGTTAGCAGATTTCATTAACGGCGAAATCATTTCCGCAGATTCAAGACAGGTCTATAAAAAATTAGATATCGGCACCGGGAAAGATTATGAAGATTATATCATTAACAATAAAAACATTCCATATCATTTAATTGATATTGTTGAACCTGAAAATGAATATAATTTATTTGCTTTTCAGAATGATTTTTATAAAGCTTACGATAGAATTAAATCATTGAATAAAACCCCTTTTTTAGTAGGCGGGACAGGGCTTTATTTAAGCTCAATTATTCAAAATTACGATTTAAAAGAAGCGGAATTTATTAAGGAAGATATTGATAAACTATTAAGTTATGATATTGAAAAATTGAGAACTATTTATTTAAAACTGAACCCAAACCTGCATAATACAACAGATCTTTTAAAAAAAGAAAGGTTAATAAAAGCCATTTTAATTCTTAAAGAAAAAGGCAAATCCGTTAGGCCAAAACAAAAAATTACTTCACTTAATATTGGAATCAAAATTTCAAGAGAAGAATTAAAAGAAAATATTTCAAAAAGATTAAAACAGCGTTTAGAAAATAATATGATAGATGAAGTAAAAAACTTAATCGATGAAGGATTAACATACGAAAGACTTTTTTCATTAGGTTTGGAATACAAATTTATTGCTCTCCATATAAAAGGCGAACTTAATTATAATGATATGTATCAAAAATTAAACAGTGCTATTTACGATTTTGCAAAAAGACAAATTAAATGGTTTAGAAAAATGGGGCGAGAAGGAGTTGAAATAAATTGGATCGAAGGTCCGGATATTGAGAAGAGCAAAGAATTGATCAATAAGAATTATTTTAACAAATAATGAATCACCTTCCCGAAAAAGTCGCCAAATATCTTAATAAATATTCTTTTGGAAATTGGAATCTTGCAATTTAATGATTCCTTTAAATATGAAAATATTGTAATTATTCCTGCTATTGGAGAATTTGATAATTTTATAAAACTTCTAAGTTCTTTATCAAAATGCAATTCAAAATACTTTGATAATACTTTAATATTATTTGTTATAAATAATACACACACTTCTTCTGCTGAAGTAAAAAAAGATAATCAAAAAAGCATCGAATTATTTAAGAAATATCATTAACCAAAATCAAGATGAAGAATATAAGGATATAGTTAATTCCGGACTAAAAATTAATTTTGTTAATGCAAGTTCAGAAGGAAATGAATTACCCGATAAAGAAGGCGGAGTTGGTTTAGCAAGAAAAATAGGAATGGATTTGGCATTAAATTTATACGCTTATAATTCCACTTCAGAAAAATTATTAATTTGTCTGGATGCAGATTGTACTGTTTCCGAAAATTATCTAACTGAAATAATCGACAGCTTTAATAAGAATAATTATTCTGCTGCGGTTGTAAAATATGAGCATCCATTAAATGAAAATGATAAAAACATATATGCCATCATTTGTTATGAAATCTTTCTAAGATATTATGTTTTGGGTTTAATTTATGCAGAATCGCCTTACGCAATTCATACTGTTGGTTCAACAATGATTTGCGATTTTGAAAGTTACATTAAAATCGAAGGAATGAATAAAAAGAGAGCTGCAGAAGATTTTTATTTTTTAGAAAAGTTAGCTAAGCATTATGAAATCCATAATATCAAAACGACAACCGTTTACCCATCTTCCAGAAGTTCATGGCGCGTTCCTTTTGGAACCGGACAAAGAGTCGGAAGATTTTTAACAGGGTCACAAAATGAATATTTACTTTATGATCCGGCTTCCTTCACAGTTCTTAAAAAATGGTTAAATTTATTAAGTAATAATCAAAATATTTCTTTGGAATCATTATTAATAAATGCACAAGGAATTAATTCAGAACTATATAATTTTTTGATCAATCAGAATTTTCAAAAAAGCTGGGAGAACATTTTAAATCATACAAAGAACGATGGACAATTAATCTTACAGAAGAAAAGATGGTTTGATGGTTTTAGAACTTTAAAATTAATTCATCATTTAAGAGATACGGTATTTCCATTAATAAATATGTTTGATGCTTTGGATAAAATGTTACAAAATTTTGATAATATAGTTTTACCTAAAAGAATGAATGGTAATATTCCGGATTTGCAAATTCAAAAAGAATATCTTAGAATTCTAAGAGAACTAACTTAATATTATTTTATAATGATTGTAAAAACTTCACCCGACGAAATTCAAAATTATCTTGTAGATGCTTCAAATTATCAAGGGAATTGTGAAGCAGTTTATATTCCGGATTCTACACAAGAAATATCGGAACTTCTTGAGGGAGCAAATAAAGAGAAAACCAATGTAACTATTTCAGGCAACGGGACAGGGCTAACAGGCGCAAGAGTTCCGGAGGGCGGAATTGTAATTTCTACTGAAAAACTCAATAATATCCTTGAAATTAATAAGGATAAAAAGTATGCAATAGTGCAGCCCGGAGTTTTATTATCTGAATTTCAAAAAAATATTAAAAAATATGACTTACTTTATCCGCCCGATCCTACCGAAAAAAATTGCTTTATCGGCGGAACTGTTTCAACAAATGCCTCCGGCGAAAAAACATTTAAATACGGTCCGACTAGAAATTATGTACTGGAATTAGAAGTAATTCTTCCAAACGGAGAATTTCTGGATTTGCAAAGAGGAAATCAAAAAGCAAACGGGAATAAACTTACTTTAACAACTAGAAACGGAAATAGTTTTAATCTTGATATTCCGAACTTGACAAAAACCGAAATTAAAAATGCTTCGGGCTATTACTGTCATGAAAATATGGATGCTATTGATCTGTTTGTAGGTTCGGAAGGAACTCTTGGTGTAATAACAAAAATAAAATTAAAACTCGTTCCTCTTCCTGAAAAGATAATATCATGCGTTGTCTTTTTTGAAGATGAACAATTCGGATTAAATTATATAAGGAATGCAAGAGAATTATCATATCAAAATAGAAAAAATAAAGCTGCTGAATTAGATGCTCTTGCACTTGAATTTTTTGATCAGCAGGCATTAAACTTTTTAAAAGAATTTTATAAGCAAATACCAAATACTGCAAAAGCTGCTGTTTGGTTTGAACAGGAAGTTACTTCAGAGAATGAAGAATCAATTTTTGAAAAATGGATTGAACTGATCAATAAACATAATGGAAGCGAAGAAAACGCCTGGTTTGCATTTAATGAAAATGACAAGAAAAAAATGGAAGAGTTTAGACATGCTATCTCAGAAAAAGTAAACGATTATATATCTAAAAATAATTTTAGAAAACTCGGAACGGACGTTGCTGTTCCCGATGACAAGTTTGAAATCCTATACAATTATTCAAAAGATTTAGTAATTAAATCCGATATGGATTTTGTTACTTACGGACATTTCGGAAATTCACATATGCATTTAAATATGCTTCCTAAAAACGATAGTGAATTTAACTTAGGTAAAAATATTTATAACAATATTTGTGCAAAAGCAGTTGAACTGAACGGAACTGTTTCCGCCGAACATGGAATAGGAAAAATTAAAACCGGATATTTATTAATGATGTATGGTAAAGAAAATATTAAAAAGATGATTGATATTAAAAAGGCCCTTGATCCGAATTGGATACTTGGTAGAGGGAATTTATTTAGTGAAGATTTATTAAAAGAACTAAATATTATTAGTCTTTAGTTCTTTCCTCAGAAGTTTATAATTAGGAATTATCTTACCGACATGATCCCAAAATTTTTTAGAATGGTTCATTTCAATTAAATGACAAAGTTCATGTATAATTACATACTCAATAACTTCTTTCCGGTACATCATCAATTTGTAGTTAAAAGAAAGGTTCCTATTTGAAGAACAGCTTCCCCATCTTGTTTTTTGTCCGCGGATAAAAATTTTGTTAATCTTAAAATTATATTTTCCCGCAAGACTATTTACCAATTCCGGCAAATAATTTCTTGCATGATTTTTTAACCATTCTTCATAAATTTTTTTTAGCTGTTCCTTTGTATTATATGGTGAGATAATTTTTAATTCATCACCTTTAAATGAAACCTTATGTTTTTTAATGAAAAAATCGAATGACTGATTAATATTTATCTCTTTTCCAAAGACATAATATTTTTCTTCTTGTTGATTGGATGTTTTGAGATGCTTCCTAATCCAATTTGATTTTTCTCTGATGAATTTTTCAGCTTCAAGAATAGTTATTCTTCGTGGCAAAACAACTTCAAGCTGATTATCATTATTAATCTGCAGCCGTAAATACTTTGCTTTTCTGCTGTATCTTAACTTATAAGCAAAATCTTCCTGCTGTATTTTTATAGAACGGTAAAACGGTGCCGTAGATTTTTTCAATAAAATCAAAAATTGTCTTATGAATTAATTTTTTTAAATGTGGTTTTATCTTTCGAGTCCTGAAGTATTACACCGATATTTTTCAATTCATCTCTTATTTGATCTGCAAGCTTGTAATTTTTATTAACTTTAGCATCTGCTCTAAATTTTATTAAGAGTTCAATTAATTCATTTTCCAAGGAAGGCCCTGAATCTGCAGAAAGAGAATCAAAATTTAAAATACCTAAGACATTAACAGCGGTTTTATCTAAAAATGATTTTGCGTTTTCATAAAATGATTTACTTAAATTATCGGTTTCAGCAATCTTTTTATTTAGTTCTCTAGTAAAATCAAAAATTACTGCAACAGCCTGCGGAGAATTAAAATCATCATCCATTGCCGTTTCAAAATTCTTTTCAAATTTTGAAAAATCAAAACCGGAATCATCCGGTTTATCATTTTTATTAGTGATTAATTTCTTCTAAAATCTTTTCCGCGGTGTTGTTTAATTTTTCCAAACCTTTTTTTGCACTTTCTAATAATTCAGCTGTAAAATTTAACGGTCCGCCATAATGCGCCTGTGAAAAAAACATTCTAATAGATTCGGCTGAATATTTTTTTAAAATATCTCTTGCAGTAAAAAAGTTGCCTAGTGATTTAGACATTTTTTCATCATTGATATTTAAAAAGCCAAAGTGCATCCAGTAATTAACAAACTTCTCTCCTGTTGCTCCTTCACTTTGTGCAATTTCATTTTCGTGATGAGGAAATATTAAATCATTTCCGCCGGCATGAATATCAAAATGATTTCCAAGATGTTTGCAGCTCATTGCAGAACATTCAATATGCCAGCCGGGTCTTCCGTTTCCCCATGGACTTTCCCAAAACGGTTCGCCTTCTTTTGCTTTTTTCCATAATGAAAAATCCAATGGATTTCTTTTTTCTTCATTAATTTCAATCCTTGCACCGGATTCTAATTCATCAATTTTTTTGCCGCTTAGTTTTCCGTATGATTGGAACTTTGCAACATTATAAAAAACATTGCCGTTAATATTATAAGCTAAACCTTTGTCTTCTAATTTTTTAATAAAATCAATAATATCCTTTATATGAGTAGTTGCTTTCGGATAAACATCTGCTTTTTTCATTCCTAACTTTTCAATGTCTTCCATGAAAGCGAAAATATATTTATCGGCAACTTTGCCGGCTTCAATTTTTTCTTCATTGGATTTTTTAATTATTTTATCATCAACATCAGTAAGGTTCATTACAAATTTTACTTTGAAACCTTTGTATTCTAGATATTTCCTAACAATATCCGCCATAATAAAGGAACGTGCATTTCCGATATGAAAGTAATCATAAACAGTCGGTCCGCAGACATACATGTTAACATTCGGCGGATTTAAAGGAATAAATTCTTCTTTTTGTTTTGTAAGTGTGTTATAAATTTTAAGCATTCTTAATTGTCATTTATTGAAAATTTTTTTACTAATGAAAGATAACTATTTTAAAAACGAATTTTAACTTTGAAAATTCAGATGTGAACCAGTACTTATATTTTATTAAAAACGAAGGAAATTAGTCTTGGAACATTTGAATCTTTTTCTTTATCAAACCATTCTTTTAATTCTAAAAGTTTGAAATTATTTTTTTCAGCGGCATTTAAATAATCTGAAATATGATGTGTATAAACTTCCAATTCCTCAATACCGTTTTCCGATTCATATCTTGCTTTGCTTCCGAGATATTGTTTAAAAGGATGAAGTTCGCAAATATAAAATTTGCCGTCTTTTTTTAAGTTTTTGATTAGCCTGACTGAATATAAAATCCAGATTTGAAATATGTTCCAAAACCAAACTGCAGGTTATAAAATCAGCATAATTGTTTTCAACATTCCATTGTTTGTTTAAGTCTGTTTGTATGAATTTTACTTTTTTGGATTTTATTTTTTCTGCTGCTTTCATCAGCATTTTTTCTGAAAAATCCAGAGCAATAATTTCATCAGCTTTTTCCAAGCAGCCATTCTGTGTTTTTCCCGGTTCCGCATCCGAGTTCAATTAAGGTTTTAAATTTATATTTTGATAAAACATTTTTTGCTGCAATTTTCTCTAAGTCTCTTGTTTTGTTTTCTACCGAATCATAAACTTCAGACCAAATATCATAAGATTCATTAACGGATTTTTTCATAAATAATTCAAGATTTTAATTCTTTAATAAGTTTTTTAAAATCCTCAGGAAGTTCTGAATCAAAACGCATAAACTCTTTTTTATGAGGATGGAAAAATCCCAGAGTTTTTGCATGAAGTGCCTGGCGCGGCATTATTTCCAAAAGATTTTGAAGCCTGTTTTTCATTTTAGGCAAATTGCTTCCGTAAACAATTTTTCTTCCGCCGTAAGTTGGATCTCCAAAAACAGGATGATTTAAATTGGAAAGATGAACTCTGATCTGATGAGTTCTTCCGGTTTTTAAATTTATTTTTACATGGCTGGTAAATTCAAATTCTTCCAGAACTTTATAAAAAGTAATTGCTGTTTTTCCTTCGGTTTTACTTACTGCAAATTTTTTTCTGTCACTTTTACTTCTGGAAATTAAAGTTTTTATTTCATTTTCTTTTTCTTTAAAAATTCCCCAGCAAATTGCTCTGTATTCTCTTTCAATATCATGTTTGGAAAATAATTTTGCAAGCTGTAGCATGAGTCCAATCATCTTTTGCAACAACTAATAAATCCGCTCGTATCTTTATCCAGTCTATGTACAATTCCCGGTCTTCCGGGTTCATTTAAATTACTTAGTTTTTGAGTATGATGGAGAAGTGCATTGACAAAAGTTCCGGTATAATTTGCATAAGCAGGATGAGCAACCATTCCGGCAGGTTTATTTACAACAATAAAAATTCATCTTCATAAACTATATCCAATGGAATTTCTTCAGGTTCGGTATTTTCCGGTCTTGGAGTAATAGGATGAACAGCATCAATAATATCATTCGGCTGAACAAGATAACTGGCTTTTACATGTTTGCCGTTTACAGTTACTAATTTTGCATCAATTAATTTTTGAACTTTAGAGCGGGTTGCATTTTCGACTAAGTTGGTAAGATAAATATCCAGACGTTCTTTCTTTTTACCGGCGGGTACTTCAAATCTGTATTTCTTTTCCTTTATCAGCTTCGTCATCTGAATCATCTTTTTTATTTAAATTTTCATTTGAATCATTTTCCGAAACCGAATTATTAACATTTTCATTTTCTGGATAATCATTTAATTCATTTCCAATCGGAACTCCTGCTGTTTCCAATATTTTTCTCATCCTCGGTGCTTTTTTTATAAAAGAACAATAAAATAAGCACACCAATTGTAACAGCAGCATCAGCAAAATTAAAAATTGGCCATCGCTCGTAACTTCGGCCAAAGATTGTAATATTGAAAAAATCTACATCAAGAAAGTCAACTACCCGACCGTAAAACAGAGGAGCATATCCATAAATAACTCCGTAAAACATTCTATCTATTAAGTTACCTACGGCTCCGCCTAAAATAAAAGCTATTGCAATTTTTAGACTGGTTCTTTCATTTCTAATAACATAAAGATAGATTAACAATCCGATACTTGCTAATAAAGAAAATAAAGAAATCCAAAACTTAAAACTTGAACCCGGATCAAAACCAAACGCTAATCCGGGATTTTCTGTAAAAGTTAATCGGAAAAAGTTCCCAATAATAGGGATTCTTTGTCCTTCGAACATTCCCTGAAAATTTATATGGAGGAAAGGAATTGAAAACCCTTTAACAAATAATTTAGAAATCTGATCCAATAGCACAACAGCTATTGAAATATATATGACGCGCAATTTATTCTTTGTTTTCAACTAGAGCACTTTCCAATGTATTTTGGGGTTCAACAACTTTTTTTCTTTCTTTATAAAAAGAAAATAAAAGCAGTATAACGCCGGCAGTAACGGCAACATCTGCAATATTAAATATATAATTGCCTACAACATGATTTAGAATAAAAATATTGAACATTTTAATTTCGAGAAAATCTACAACTCTGCCGTAAAAAAGCGGAGCGTAGCCGTAAAATAATCCATAAAAAATTCTATCGGCTAAGTTGCCAAATGCACCCCCAATTATCAGCGCTAACGATAATCTAACACCAAAACTTCTTTTTTTATTAATGTAAAGGTACCAAAGCAGTCCAATACTTGTAAGAATAGTAAATATTGAAATTAAAAGTTTAAATTTCTCACCGAAATTTATTCCGAAAGCAATCCCCGGGTTTTCTATAAAAGTAATATTAAAAAAATTACTGATAATAGGATTTTTTTGACCGTAGGAAATACCGGCATGCTTTATATTTAGAAAAGGAATTGAAAAACCTTTAATAAAAAGCTTAGTACCTTGATCTATTAAAAATACAAACAGCGATATAAATAAAACTCTCAAAATTTACCTTTAACAATCAATAAGAAATATCCATATCTTTCCATTCGCCGTTATTAAAGCTTATCTTTTTTCCTGTCTTTGTTTTATCGGCAAACATAACTGACTATGCGGCACTGCTTCCAGCCTGGCCTTAGGAATTAAAGGACAGGTTTCACATAAGTGCTGCGGTTCTTCTATACACTCTATACAAATGCCATAAGTTCCAGCTTCAATTCTTTTTAAAGCATCTTCCAGATAGCCTAAAAATTTATTTTCTCTCTGGGCATATAAAAAAGTCTTTTCTCTTTCCATTGCATCGGTTCCCTGCTCAGCCATATGTAAAGAGTAAGGAGAATTCTCATTTATATATTCTCCGGTTGTAGGATCCAGCATTTGTTCTTTTAGATTTTGAAGCTGTTCAAGAATTTCATCTCTTTTTTCAAGAATAATAGTTTTAAAGTGTTCAAGATCTTTTTTACTGTAACCTTTTATTTTCTGTAAAGCTTTTGCTCTTATTTCTGCAGGACTCGGACCTTCAGGAACTTGAGCTTTTAAACTTTCTTCCGATTTTTTCTTAGTTCTCGGCTTCGTTATCTTTTTTTCTGTAGTTGTCTTTTTAGGGGATTTTGCCATAGTTGTCTTTTTTCTAGTAGTTGTTGTTTTAGTAGTTTTTGGTTTCGTTGTTTTTCTTGTTGTCTTTTTTGCACTTACAGTTTTCTTTGCTTTTGCAGCAGAAGATTTTTTAGCACTTGTTTTAGTTGTTTTTTTTGCACTTGCTGCCTTTTTAGTTCTGGTTGTAGAAGATTTTTTTGCAGCAGCTTTACTCACAGATTTCTTTCTACTTTTCTTATTTTCATCAGCAGATTTTTTTGCTGATTTAGAAGTAGATTTTTTTGTTGTAGATTTTTTTGCCATTACAAAGTCTCCTTTATTTAGGGATTTACCTTTTCAATTTGAATGGAGCACTTGTACTCCCCGATTTTCCAATCTTGAGTAATACCGCCATTTAATTGATTATCATTAATTATTTTATCGGCTAACGTTTCAGTTGCTACATAATTTTTAAATGGATTAATTGCATTGATAATTTCGCTGCTTCCTAAAAATTTGACTTTTATTCTATCAGTTACTTCAAAACCGGCATCTTTTCTCATATTTTGAATTCTATTTACAAATTCTCTCGCCAAACCTTCATCAACTAATTCTTTGGAAAGTTCTGTATCAATTGCTACTGTTACTCCTTCTTCACTTTCAACAACCCAGCCGGTTATTTCGGTACTTATAATTTCTACATCTTCTTTCTTAACTGAAATATTTTCATTTTCAATTTGCAAAGTTACTGAATTACCTGCTTCCAATTCAGATATTTCTTTTGACCCGAAATTAGAAATTGCATTTGCTAATGGTTTGACTTTTTTACCAAATTTTGGACCAATAGATTTAAAATTAGCTTTCGCAGATTTATTAACTATTTCGGAATCATCTTTTAATATTATCAATTCTTTTATATTGACTTCATCAAGAATAACTTCTTTCATTTGAGAAAGTGCTTCCTGTTTTGTCTTATCTACAACGACCATAATTTTTTGTAAAGGCTGCCTTACTTTCAAATTTGATTTTGCACGCATTGCTCTGGTTAAGTAAACAACCTTTTGAGCAATTTCCATTTTTTCTTCAAGAACAAGATCTCTAAATCCAGGTTTAGGAAATTCACTTAAATGAATTGATTCGGATTTTTCTTTGTTTGTAACTTCATTTAAATTTTTATAAAGTTCTTCAGCAATAAACGGAGCAAAAGGAGATGCGAGTTTACTGATAGTTATTAAACATTCATACAAAGTTTGGTAAGCAGAAAGCTTGCTTTCATTCATTTCGGATTTCCAGAATCTTCTTCTGCTTCTTCTAACATACCAGTTTGATAAATGATCAATTGTAAAATCAGAAACAGCTCTTGCAGCTTTTGTTATATCATAATCATTCATCAACTTTTCATACTCAACAACAAGAGAATTTAATTTAGAGACAATCCATCTGTCAATTTCAGGTCTATTTTTATATTGAACTGATTCTTCAGTAAATTTAAATTCATCAATGTTGGCATATAAAGCAAAGAACGAATATGTATTTAATAGAGTACCGAAAAATTTTCTTTGAACTTCAATCAAAGCTTCTTCATCAAATAAAGTTGGTCTCCACGGCGGACTGTTTGTCATAAGATACCAGCGTGTAACGTCAGCACCGTATTTATCGAAAAGGATAAAAGGATCGACTGTATTTCCTTTCGACTTGGACATTTTACGTCCTTCTTTGTCGAGGATTAATTCGTTAACTATTACATTTTTGTAAGCTACGTTTTCAAAAAGCATTGTAGCAATAGCATGTAATGTATAAAACCAGCCGCGTGTCTGATCAATTCCTTCACAAATAAAATCTGCAGGGAAAAAACTTTTTTCAAACAGTTCTTTATTTTCAAAAGGATAATGATATTGAGCAAAAGGCATTGAACCGGAGTCAAACCAAACATCAATTAGTTCCGGGGTTCTTTTATAAATTTTTCCGTTTTTCTCGAAGTAAATATTATCCACAAAAGGTTTGTGAAGATCAATTTCTTTTAATTCCGAAACCGGTGTTCTTTTACCATTTTCTTCGATGAATCCTTTTTTTAATTCTTCTACACTTCCAACAGCAAACATATCTCCGTCATCACTAACCCAAATCGGCAAAGGTGTAGCCCAGAATCTATCTCTCGATAAAGCCCAATCTTTATTTTCTTCCAGCCAGTTGCCGAATCTTCCGCTTCCGACTTCAGGAGGCTGCCAGTTTATTGTTTTATTTAAACTGACCATTTTATCTGCAATAGAAGTAGTTCTTATAAACCACGATTCCCTTGCATAATAAATAACAGGAACATTTTCATGACGCCAGCTAAAAGGATATGAGTGGACTATGGTTTCTTTCTTAAATAGTTTACCTTCTTCTTTTAGTTTGATTATAATTCCTTTATCCGCATCCTTTACAAACTGCCCGGCAAAGTCTGTAATATCATTTGTAAAAAGCCCGCCTCGTGTAACAGGCTGCAGCATGGGTAAATTATGTTCTTTAGATAATTCATAATCATCCGCTCCAAAAGCCGGAGCAATATGAACAATTCCCGAACCGTCTTCTGTGCTTACAAAATTTCCTGCAACAACATAAAAAGCTTTTTTATCAACTTTTAAATAATTGAAAAGCTGTTCATAATTTAAGCCTACTAAATCTTTTCCTTTTAGTTCTTCAAGAATCTCATAATCGCCGTCAATAACGGAAAGACGTTCTTTAGCTAAAACAAATTTTTTATCACCAAGTTTTATTTTTACATAATCGATATCATTTCCAACAGCAAGAGCAACGTTGGATATTAATGTCCATGGAGTTGTTGTCCAAACTAAAATTGAATAATCTTCATCTTTAACTTTAAAGTAAACATAAACAGAAGGGTCTTTGGTTTCTTTATAACCAAGTGCTAATTCGTGAGAAGATAAAACAGTTTCCGACTGCGGATCCTGGGGAACAATCTTATAATCTTTATAAATTAATCCTTTATCAAACAGAGTTTTTAGAGCCCACCAGACAGATTCTATATAATCATTCTTTAAAGTTATATAAGCAGAATTCAAATCCACCCAATAACCCATACGCCGGGTCATTTTTTCCCATAGATCCAAATATGTAAAAACAGATTCCCTGCAGGCTTGATTATATTTTTCAACTCCGTATTCAGCTACTTCGCTTTTATGTTTAATTCCTAATTTCTTTTCAACTTCAATTTCAACAGGCAGTCCGTGAGTATCCCAGCCTGCTTTTCTTTCTACTCTATAACCCTGCATTGTTTTGTAACGGCAAACCAAATCTTTAATGGTTCTGGACATTACATGATGAATTCCGGGTTTTCCGTTTGCGGTCGGAGGACCTTCGTAAAAAACATAACTTTTGTTTTTGTCTCTTGAAGTTATACTCTTCTCAAATATCTTATTATCTTCCCAAAACTTCAGGATTTTCTCTTCAACTTCAGGGAAATTTATTTTTTCTAAATTCTGTTTGAACATTAATTTATTTCGGATTTAACTGTATTTGTAAATTTATATTTCTTCGTACTTTTTAATTAATTCTTTTTCTGCTTGAATAAATTCTTTAAGTTCCTTAGCAATTCTTTCTTTCTTTAAGAAAGTGTTTTTTGCATTTGCTTCGGCATCCTGAATTATTTTCTGAGCTTTAAGTTTGGCTTCTTTCAATTCGAGTTCTGCCTCCTTTTTAGCATCTTTAATTGCTGCATCATAAACATTTAATTTTTCATTTAGAATCACAACATCTCTCTGCATTGTAAAAACTTCTACAACAGCCATTCCGAATATTGACATTGCACCTAGAGAAATATTACGCAGACTATATAATATCAAATTTTCAGTAAGCAATTCGTTTGCAGCAAAATATTCGCGGAAATAGGAAATTAAAAAAACAGAAACTATTGTAACACCGATAATTACTGCAAAAACAATTTTTCCGCCTAGATGCCATCCCAAAGATTTATCAATATACCAGCCGCATGCAAAACAGATAAATGAAAGGACAAACCAGACGGCAAAATTATTTGTGCCAAAATTAAATAAGTTGGTATTTAAGAAATTGCTGGCAAACATTAAAACTCCCAACAAAGCAGGAGCGAAATAATTAAAAATTGATTTTTTTTCCATTATAGTTTTTTTATAACCTCTTTCATTATTAAGGTCATTTTCGGTTCCGCTTCCATTGCAGTTGCAATTATTTCCTTTACATCAACAGGTTTTAAAGAATCCGGGAAACATTCATCTGTTATGATACTAATTCCTAAAACTTTCATTCCCATATGATTTGCAACTATACTTTCCGGAATAGTTGACATTCCGACAACATCAGCTCCGGTGCTTCTTAAAAATCTGTATTCTGCTTTAGTTTCTAGATTTGGTCCGGGAACAGCAATATAAACACCTTTTTGTATTTTCAATTTATTTTCCAGAGCAATATCTTCGGCAAGTTTAATCAATTTTAAGATCATATGGTTCACTCATATCGGGAAATCTTGGTCCTAAGCTCATCTTCATTTTTTCCGATTAAAGGATTATCGCCTAAAAGATTTATATGATCCAGCATCAGCATTATGTCTCCTCTTTTGTATTGAGGATTCATTCCGCCGCAGGCATTTGAAACTAAAAGAGTTTTTACTCCTAGAAATTTCATAACTCTTACCGGGAAAGTAATCTGCTGCATTGTATAGCCTTCGTAATAATGAAAGCGGCCCTGCATTGCAACAACATTTTTATTTCCGATTTTTCCGAAAATTAATTTGCCTTGATGCGATTCAACTGTAGATAACGGAAAATAAGGAAGATCAGCATAATCAATTTGATATTTAACATCGATATCTTTTACTAATCCGCCTAATCCTGTTCCCAGGATTATTCCAACCGGATAATCTTCTTTAGTAGTTTTTCTGATAACCTCAAGGGTTTCATTAATTTTATTTATTAAATCGCCCATAATTATAATATTCTGTTTACGATATCGTCAACATCGATATCTATTTTTTTAGCTTCTTCCATTTTCTTGGTTATGATTTCTTCTTCGCCAGCCTCTTCAACTTTCATTTCGAGCAAATGAGCCTGCGAAGTTATAACCGCTTTAAGTTTGGAAATAATTAAATCTCTTTCTTCTCTTAAATTAATAACAGCACTTCTTATTGCATTAGCATTTTCTCTGGCTTTTTCAATTATCTGCGAAGCTTTTATCTCAGCTTCTTTAATCATCAAGTTGGTTTGTTTTTTTGTTGATTCAATTGCTTTTGATGAACTTTCCTGAGCTTTAAGAAGAGTTCCCTGAAGATTTTTTTCAATCTTTCTGAATTCAGCTAACTTTTCGTTTGCTTCATCAAGATCTTTTTTAAGAGTTTCATTTTCTCATTAAAAGATCTTCAAATTCATCAGCAAGTTTTTCCAAAAAAGCCTGGACTTCTTCTTTGTCAAAACCTCTAACACTTCTGCTGAAGTCTTGCTTTTTAATACTTAACGGAGAAAATTTCATAACTCCTTCCAATCTTTTGAATAATCTCTTTCACCAAAAATAGCTGAGCCAATTCTCAGCATTGTCGCACCTTCTTCAATTGCAATTTTAAAATCTGAAGTCATTCCCATGGAAAGTTCATGAACATTAAAACCTTCATTGGAAAGACTGTCTCTTAAATTTTTCAAATAACTAAAACTTTGTCTTATTACTTTTTCATTTTCGGTTAAAGGTGCAATTGTCATCAAACCAATAGGTTCAAGATTTTTTAATTCTTTACAATAATTCAGAAGATCGCGAATTTCACTTTCCTCTTCCAAACCGGCTTTTGAATCTTCATAAGAAGTTTTAATCTGAAAAAGAACTTTTTGAACTTTATTTATTTTCCCTGCTCTTTTATTAATTTCCGAAGCTAAAAGCAGAGAATCAACAGAATGTATATATTCTGCAGAATTTACAACAAAACGGACTTTGTTTCTTTGCAAAGTACCAATAAAATGCCAAATAACTCTATCGCCCAGTTTTTCATATTTAGAATCTAATTCTTGAGCTCTGTTTTCACCAAAATCAGTCAATCCTTGTTCAATCGCTTGATTGACTTCATCAACTCCGAAATTTTTTGAAACTGCTATTAATTTAATTTCGGAAGGCTCCCTGCCGGAGTTCAAACAGGTTTTTTCAATTTCTTCTCTTAAATTCTTAATATTTTCAGCTATCATCACAAAAATTAAGATTGTGAATTTATAAGTTTTCTCATCAATAATCAACGAAATAAATAGTGTAATTGCTTGGTTTTATAATGATTAACCACTTTTTATTTAACTTATCTAGATAACAAAATATTAACATTTATGCAAAGATTTTGCAATAATATTAAAGAAATATTGATTTATTCATTTGAATTGTTATTAATCTGTTAAATAATAATGATGTTTAATTTGTGTAACTTTGTATTGAATTTTTATTCTAATTTGGAATTTTAAAGGGAAAAATTATGCAAATAATGGAAAGAATAATATTAGAAGCTTCTAAAAAATCTAAAAAAATTGTACTGCCGGAATCTCATGATGAAAGAGTACTTAAAGCAGCAGAATTAATTCAAAAAGCAAATATTGCATCTGTTACTACAATTGGCGAAGATAAAAAAGTTCGTAAAGATGCAGAAAAAATTGGAGTATATCTTGATGGAGTCAAGATTGTAAATCCTGAAGACTCAGAAAATTATAATTCTTTTGTAAGTACTTATTTTGACCTAAGAAAGAAAAAAGGAATTACTAAAGAAGAGGCTGAAAATACAATTAAAAAAGATCTGTTTTTCGGAGCAATGCTCGTTAGAGAAGGAATTGTAAACGGAAGTGTTGCCGGCTCGACTGCTTCAACAGCAGATGTTTTGAGAGCTGGGATTCAATGTGTTGGAATGCCGGAAGGAATATCAACTGTTTCCAGTTTCTTTTTGATGATATTCCCCGAAAAAGTTTACAGCTTTGCAGACTGCGCCGTAGTTCCAAATCCGGATGCTCAGCAGCTTGCTGATATTGCAATTTCAACTGCTGAAAACCACAAAAAACTTACTGGCGAAGAACCAAATGTTGCTATGTTATCTTTCTCCACTAAAGGAAGCGCAGAGCATGAATTAGTTGATAAAGTAATTCAAGCTACGAATATTGTAAAAGAAAAAGCTCCTCATTTAAATATTGACGGTGAATTACAATTTGATGCTGCAATTATCGAATCAATAGGAAAAAGAAAAGCTCCGGAGAGTAAAGTTGCCGGACAAGCTAATGTTTTAATCTTCCCGGATTTAAATGCGGGAAACATTGGTTATAAAATTGCACAAAGATTAGGAAAGGCCGAAGCTGTAGGTCCTGTTATCCAAGGATTAAAGAAGCCTTATTTCGATTTAAGCCGCGGATGCAGTGTTGAAGATATTGTAAATACCGCTGCAATTGCTGCTTTAATGGGTTAATAATATTTTATCCGGATGTTTCAAAAAACATCCGGTTTTTAATTACTAATTTAGTTTAAATGAAACTTTTAATCATTTCGTTATTCTTTATTCAGATATCATTCTGTCAATCAAAATACATTGTTAAAAATGATCTCGATACTGTTTTTAATAAGTACAATGTAAAAGGATCATTTTTAATTTATAATTTAAATAATGATGAATACATTTTAGTTGACAGCGCAAGATGTTTCCAGCAATTTATCCCTGCTTCAACATTTAAAATTTTTAATTCCTTAGTCGGACTTGAAACAGGATTAATTCCCGACTCCAATTTTATATTTAAATGGGACGGTACAAAAAGAAACATTGAAAACTGGAACCAGGATTTAAAATTTAGTTTGGCTTTTCAATATTCTTGCGTTCCGTGTTATCAATCTTTAGCCAGAAAAATCGGTCAGGAAAGAATGCAGTATTATGTTGATAAAGAAAATTACGGAAATCATAACATAGGCGGAGGAATAGATCAATTCTGGTTAACCGGCAATCTAAGAATTAGTCAGTTTGAACAAATTAGTTTATTAAAAAATTTATATGAAGATAAACTATCCTTTTCTAAACGAAATATGGAAATTGTAAAACACATTATGATTTCCGAAAGAAACCCGGAATATATTTTACATTCCAAAACCGGCTGGGGAACAATTAATGGTATAAATTATGGCTGGCTTGTTGGTTATATTGAGAAACAAAATAATGTATATTTTTTCGCATTAAATATTGAAAGCAAAAATCCCGGTAAAAATTTTGCCGGCAGCAGACTTTTAATTACTAAGCAACTTTTTAGAACTCTTAATATTATAAAATGAAATGATACTTGTTATAGATGCATTGATGATCTTTTTATTGAATCTTCCTTTCGGTTACTGGAGAAAAAATGTTAAAAAGTTTTCTCTTCAGTGGGCACTTGCAATTCATTTACCGGTTCCTGTTGTAATATTAATTAGAATTTATTCAGGTTTAGGATTCCAATTATATACTTATCCTATTTTGGTCGGAGCATTTTTTCTAGGACAATTTATAGGTTCAAAAATTTATAAATACGGAGAAGAAAATTTTAAAGTTCCGATTACTTCTTGTTTAATGTGCGATATGTTCAAATCTTTTAAAACCAATGAAGGCGAGGAAATTTAAATATTTAATCTAACATTCGATCCTCAATTAATATCTTACCTAGAAATCTATCAACTTTATAATCCTTAATTGCCATAATAAAAAACGGAATACTGAAAGCTATATAGAAGAAATTCATTGAATCTTCAATAATGGTTTTTTCAAATCCCACATTGAACATCAATAAAATTGTTGAGAATAAAGCTGTTATGAAAAGTATTAACCCCGAAGCAAAAAATAGTTCCTGCAAATCCGAAACAATCCATCCGCAATAAATTACAAAAACGAGTAATGTAATATAAAACCAGGAAGGCAGCGAAAACAAAAATGGATAAATACTAAAAGGATTATTTAACATAAATGCTTTCGGCGCTAAGTTACCTAAGATCATATAAAATATAAAGTAGCCGATAATCATTAAGAAAATTAATATTAAAGCTTTTTGTATATCATGCCTGAATAAATAAAGAGTATAAATTAAAAAGACCAGGATAAATATTGATCTAAGAAAAAGCATAAGGCCGAATAAAAGACCGAATAAAAAATAATATGGAGTGATTTTCTCTTTGTCCAGATATACTTCGCACAAAAAGATTAATACAATTGAAAGCACTGAATTAATAAAAAACTCGGCAGGATGAAGATACTCAAATGATATTTCTAAAACCCCAATTACTAAAACAGCAATTAAAGTTAAGGAACCAACTATTACAATATTTACTAACGGATATTTTACCTGACCGGGAGGATATTTTATTCTAATAAATCTTTCAACAAGAATATTTGCTATCCAGAATAAAATAATAAATGAACCTGTGATAACCCATGGTTGTTCCGAATAAAGAATAGAATATTTTAAAACATATGCAGCGGCAATAATTGTAACAATAAAAAGAGAAATTATATTTATATAATGTTTGCTGCTAAACATAAATTATGATTAGTGAAAAATTTAAGAAAAATTAAAAGCAGGTTAATTTTCATTTTTAATAATGACACAATTTTAAAATACTTAAATATTTCACTAAAGAAAATCTAAACGAATAATTTGCTGCCGGCAAAGTTCAATAAACTGAATAAAAAAAATCCGAATGCCGGCAGTTATTCCAATTTACAGATTCAATTCTTCTTTAACTAAAAGTTTACCCGCAATTATATCTTGATGCTCCAAATTAAGCATTAAACCGATTTTCTTAATGAAATTGTCTTCGTAAGCGTTCAATGTTTTATCAATATAAATTAGCCGCCAAAGATTTTTAACAAGTTCGAATTTTTGATCTTTGGAATAATTATCATTAATGATTTTTGTGAATTCGTAAAGACTTATACTTCCTTTTATTCTTTCTTCGGCAAGATTCATCAACTCGTTAACTTCTTCTTCATTTAAATCAAATAAACTTTCAAGTATAGAAATTATTTTATCTTTTTCTTCGTTAGTAAAATTTTCATCGGCACTTGCCATTTCAATAAAAAGTGCACAAGTAGCAATTTGATATTGTTTATAATTAAATCCAGCGCTGTTAGAGTCGTCGCTTATTTCCGGAGCTCCGATCAATTTTTTTAATACTTCGAACATTTTATCCTTTTACTTTTTTATTCTTCTGAATTAGTTTCTATTTCTGTTTCTTTTAATGGTTTTGGAGGTCTTTCAAATAATTCCGCTAATTCTTTGTATTGCCTTGCAAGATAATCCGGAACCTGATCCCATTTAAAACGCCAGGTCCAGTTGCCTCCCAATTTTCCCGGGAAATTCATTCTTGCATCCGATCCTAGATTTAATAAATCCTGCATCGGAATAATTACAATATTTGCAGCAGAAGCATATGCAGTTCTAATTAATTGTGTACACATATCATCGCCGTAATAATTCATATATTTCTGAGCATGCTCATAAATATCGTTATTATTATTTTTTTCTTTTTCAAAATATGCTCTCGTTGTATCGTTATCGTGTGAACCGGTATATACTACACAATTTTTAACATAATTATGAGGTAAAAATTTTCTTTCCATATCTGTTCCAAACGCAAACTGCAGAATTTTCATTCCGGGAAAATCAAATGTATCTCTTAAATTTTCAACTGATTTTGTAATAACTCCAAGATCTTCAGCAAGTATTGGAATATCGCCCAAATATTTTTTTACTGTGTTAAAGAATTTTTCACCCGGAGCTTTAATCCATTTTCCGTTTTCGGCAGTCGGTGCTCCGCCGGGAATTTCCCAGTAAGCATCAAAACCTCTAAAGTGATCTATTCTTATAATATCAACAAAATTTAAAATTGCGGATAATCTTTTTCTCCACCAAAGGAAATCATCTTCTTCCATTTTTTTCCATCTATAAAGAGGATTTCCCCAAAGCTGTCCGGTTGCACTAAAATAATCCGGAGGAACACCGGCAACAGTTTCTAAATTTCCTTCTTTATCAACAGAAAAAATATCTTTATGCGCCCATAAATCCGCACTGTCATAAGCAATAAATATCGGCATATCGCCGATTATTTTAATTCCTTTTCCATTTGCATAATTTTTAATTTCCGACCATTGTTTGTAAAACTGATATTGTACAAATTTATGATATATAATATCGTCGGATAATTTTTCTTTCCATTTTTTAATTGCTTCAGGTTTTCTAATAACCAAATCTTTATCCCATTTAGACCAAACCTCACCGCCGTGAAAATCTTTTGCTGCCATAAATAAAGTAAAATCTTCAAGCCAGTCTTTTTCAGTTTCACAGAATTGATCGAATTTTTCTTTAAAACCGTTATGGTTTTCTTTGAAAGAAGAATAAGCAGTTCTTAATAATGATTTTTTATAATTTATTACATTTCCGTAATCTATATGAGATGGATTATGATCAGGAATGTTTTCCAGGTCTGAATCCTTTAAAAATCCATCATCTCTTAATTTTTCCGGACTAACGAGAATAGGATTCCCGGCAAAAGCAGAAAAACATTGATATGGTGAATCTCCATAACCGGTTGGACCCAAAGGAAAAATCTGCCAGAGTTTTTGCCCGGCAGCTTCTAAAAAATTTATAAAATTATAAGCTTCGTATCCCAAATCTCCTATTCCAAATTTACCCGGGAAGGAAGTAGGATGAAGCAATATTCCGGCTGCTCTTTCGAATTTCATATTTTACTCTAATTTATTTGCTTCAAAAATAGGAAATGGGAGTGGAAAATAAAAAGAATTAGAATTATGTTTTGATAAGTATCATTTAAAAATAAAAAAGGCTGCAAAATGATGCAGCCTTTAATAAATACTTATTTAAATTTTATAAACTGAATCTATAAGCAACTCTTGCACCAATGTAATTCAAGTTGCTGATTACATTAAAAGTACCTGTAATATCTACTGCATTTTTTGGTCCGACAGGAACTTCATAACCAGCGCCAACTGCAAAAGCAAATTCAGTTGAACTTCCGCCAGTACCACTTGCACTATAAGTAACAGCCAGGAATATTATAAGATCACTGAATAATCAGAATTAAAAATTTGAAATCCTATCTGAGCAATAGCATATAATGGCTGATTAGGATGTAAAATAATATTTTGCACCAACCATTATCGGAATATCTGAATAACTATAAGAAAAAGTATAGCCTGGTTCACTCAAATCTTTTCCGCCGAATTTTAAATAACCAGCAGTAGCAACACCGGTAATATTTGGGGTGAAAGCCATTTCAAAAGTAGCAGTTCCGCCAAACCCAACACCGGCAAAATCACTAAATGAACCTAATGGTAAAGAAACATTTGCACCAATGCTAACATGATTTTTATGTTGTGCTAAACTAAAACTTGCGGCAAAAACTATAATAACAAGAATTGATAACAGTTTTTTCATTCTTCTCTCCTTAATGAATTTTTACAATAAATGAATTTAATTAAATGAACCATTTTTTCAGCTAACGTAAATTAATTCCGGTAATCCTTGGATTTGCTTCCCCTTGGATTGTTTCCGGTATTAAAACTTAACTTTTATATATATGATTTATACTTATGAATGATCAACAAGACATCTTAATTTATTTTACTTGATGTTCCTGCACTTTTTAAAAAATATAATTTTTTATAAAAGATCAAACCATATATTAACAATTTTCATTCCATTAACAAGAACAATCATCAAATTATTTTAATTTAACAATGGATAAAAAAGAATGATAATATAAAAGGTTATCGATCATTTTATATTTTTGCTCGACTATATAATGATGTAAAAATTACTATTTTCTAACAAATAATTCCTTTTTACATTCCCCTTGAATAAAGGATATTATAACAAAGGTTCTAAAATACACGATTTTTTTAGTATGTCAATAGTTCTAAGTAAAGTATCTTTACTTAATTATCACTCAAAATGAAAAAATTTCCATCATTTATTAAATAATGATTATTTATACTAGTTTTATAATGGTGCGTTTTTAGTTATGTTTGGAATTCCATTTGTTAAAAGGTTTGATGAAATATTTAAGAAAACTCTACGACTGGGTTCTCCATTGGGCCGAAACACCTTACGGCGGAGTAGCTTTATTTTTAATAGCTTTCGCCGAATCTTCTTTCTTTCCGATTCCGCCGGATGCATTACTAATTGCAATGGTTTTAGGAGCGAGGAAAAAAGCATTTGGTTATGCAGGTCTTTGTACTATTGCTTCTTTCACAGGAGGTTTATTAGGTTATTCAATAGGACATTTTTTGTGGTGGACCCCGGCAGGAGAATTTTCTTCAGTTGCAGTTTTTTTCTTTAATCATGTTTCTGGATTTACTCACGAAATCTTTTACAAAATTCAAAGTCTTTATAATCAGTATGATTTTTGGATTATATTTACTGCAGGCTTTACTCCTTTACCTTACAAAGTTTTTACAATTTCAGCCGGAGCTTTTAATTTAAATTTAATAATGTTTGTTGTTGCTTCGGTAATCAGCCGGGGTGCTAGATTTTTTCTTGTTGCATGGCTGATCTGGAAATTCGGTCCGAAGATTACTGTATTTATTGATAAATATTTTAACTGGCTTGCAATAACTTTTACGGTTTTGCTGATAGGCGGATTTGTATTTATTAAATATATATTTTGATCTTTAAATTTTTGATTGTCTCTGTTCCGCTTTTCCTTTTATTTTTTCTCCGATGTCCGGATATTTTTTTGTTATTGAATTAAAAATCTCTTTATCCAATATATATAAATCACTGTAGCTTAGAGATTTTATAGAAGCAGTTCTCGGTTTATTTGTGAATAGCGCAATCTCACCGAAAAAATCACCATCGCTTATTGTGTTTAATGCTTCTTTGTTATCCGATAAAATAACTTCAAGTTTTCCACGAATTACAAAATACATTTGATTTCCGATATCGCCCTCTCTGAAAATATATTCACCCGGAGTAAAAACTTCGGGTCTTAAATGAAATGAAACTTCTTTCAAGAAATCATCGCTTAATCCTTTAAATAAAGGTATTTCATCCAGAATTTCTCTTTTCAAAATTAAAGAAACTTCATTTTTTAAATTAGAAGGCAAAGTAGAAAGAAAAGATGTTTCGTTATAGCCTAATCTTTTTTTCCATATATATGCATAATATTCTTTAATTCTGGTCTGAAGATCACCCGGCAGAGATCTGAATTTAAGAAATCCTTTTAATCCTTCCAGGTTATTTAAATAATGAGTTTTCGCAGGATCTTTTTTAGAAAGTATATTTGCAATATTACCGATTATATAACCATAAATTCCAACCCCCAAAAACATAATTATCATTGCATAAATTAATTGTGCATTATTTGCCGGGACAGTTTCTCCGTAACCGACAGTAGTTAAAGTTTCCAAACACCAATACAGGGATTTTAAATATTTAGTTAGGTTATTATCACTTCCGGCCGGCGGTCTAATTATTAACCATCCGCAGGCAAGCCAATGTGTTATAAGCAAAATCCAAAAAACAAAAAATATTAGTTTTAAATAATCACCGGTCTTTAAAAACTTCTCTCTGATAACATGCATGTACTGAGCAACTCTTGCGAGCTTTAATAACTTACAGAGCTGCCAAATGCTTGCCCCGAAAATTATATAAAACGGTACAGCAGAAATAAGATCTATAAAAGTCCAATAAACTTTTGTTTTATTTGAACGAACAATTTTCTGTTCAAAAGTATAAGCCTGATTGCTGTCTATTAAATTATAAATCAAATCCATAATAAAGATAATGGTAATAATCCAATCGCAGGATTTTAAAAAGTCTGAACGGCTTAAATCAATAACTAATGTTAATGGGATATATATTGCGGAAAATATTGTTGATAATATTACAAGAAGATGCCAGAAATTTAAAACTGCGTTATTTTTCGACTGCATGTTACCAGTTTAATATTTTAGAAATAAATTAGAGCTTATACCGGAATATTAACGAAATGAACATATTTAAAATAATTATTCACAGGACAATTGAAAAGAAAAAAATATTTTTTACTTTTAAGTGTAGAATTTGGTTATTCAGCAAAATTACTAACTAAAGAGATACGATTATGAAAACAATTATTTTATCGGCATTAGTATTTTTAATGTTTGTTTCATTTCAATCTTTTGCACAGCAAAAAACAGAGTTTAAGCAAGTATTAAAATTCGATCCTTCAAGAGATGCAGCAAAAGATATTTCCGAAGCTGTTCACTATGCAAAAAAAGTTCACAAAAATGTTTTAATTGATGTGGGCGGGAACTGGTGTATATGGTGTCATAGAATTGATGATTTTATCAACAGCCATAAACAAATAAAAAATTTACTTGAAAAGAATTATGTTGAAGTAAAAGTAAATTACAGCAAAGAAAATAAAAACGAAAAAGTTTTATCTAATTATCCAAAGATAAAAGGATATCCGCATATTTTTGTTTTAGATTCGAATGGAAAACTTCTACATTCACAAGATACCGGACTTCTTGAAAAAGATAAAAGCTACAGTCCTGAAAAGTTTACAAAATTTTTAAAGAAATGGTCACCGGATAAAAAATCATAAGGTACTTTTTAATTCTGTCAGCCTAATATTTTAATGATTAAAATTAAAAGGACTGCTTTGGCATCATTAAATGCATTACTTTATTAACCGCAAAGATCGCTAAGAACCCAAAGGCTCTGCGGTTTATTTTTCCATGCAGTCATGCAAACTTGCATTCATGCAATTTTACTTTTTTAATTTTGAATTTTTACTTTATAATTAACCCCTTCTTTTTGCCCCTGCTGGTCCTTTCAAAATTCTTGCCGGCAGCTTAATTATTGCAATAAGTAATTCGAAAACAGAGTTTACTGTAATTCCGATTAGCCTAAACGGCAGTAAGAATAAGCCAGATAATCGGATAAAGTATTAATGCAATTATTGCCAAGGGCCAGCAAAGTATTAAAAGTATAATCCAAAGCAGAAAAGTTGTCATAATTATTTTTCTTTCTCAATAACAGGTAAATCTGTTTTTTCAAAATCATCAAGCTTTTCCAGTTCGAGTATAACCTCGCCATTTTCATCTGTACGAAAAGCTCTTTTATATTTAGCACCCCAAATAATTTCATCATATCTGTAAGAATATCTTGAATGAACATGCTGACTAAAAGTATCGTCAAATCCTCTTATTAAAATAATAAATTCTGCTTCAAGATTTTTTAAGTCTTCCGCTGTTTTCCCATACAGAGGACTATTCTTTATCTATTGGATGAACAACGGTCCAGCTTAACGGTAAAAAATAAACTGAAGGCATTTCCAAACTTAGATCATAATACTTTCTTGTAAATTGATCTTTATTTTTATCTATGAAAACAGCCATTATTCTAGCTTCCAATTCCATTAAAATGTTATGTCTTTGATTTGCAATTCTGAACTGCAGACTTGATTTTCCTTTATGAGGAGAAATTATAGCATTCTTACTAAAAATAATTTTAGCAGAAGGTTTAGAAAATCGTCCGTAAAGCAAACCGGTAGCAAGCGCAAATCCAAGTAAACCGGTCATTGCTTCAAAAGCTGCAAATATATTAGCTAAAATTCCTTCAGGTAAAATACCGCCGTAGCCGACGGTTGTGAAAGTCTGTACACTAAAAAAGAAAGCATTTAAAAATGATTGGAAACCACTTCCCGATCCGGCTCTTTGCAGATGATTTATCCCGATGAATAAATAAAATAAAGCGAACAAGCTATTAATCACAATAAATGTAAAAAATACAAGCAGCAAAAACTTGGGCCAGGAAAGATTAATTAAGAATTGATAGAGATCTCTTCCATTAATTCCCCCGTCTACTCTAACAACATTAAAGGAACCATCTTTATTAATTACTCTTTTTGTTTCATGGAAAAACTTTTCACCAAAACCCGGATCATTAGCTTGTCGAATCATTTTGACTTTCTCTTAATATTTAAATTGAAATCTGAAGTAAAGGAAATCTTTGGAAGGTTAATTTATAAAAAATATTTGTAATAGTTAAAGAATAATAAGGGAACCACATAGTTCTGCAGTTCCCTAATAAATCGGATTAAAATGCGGTAATAATTCCGGCTCCGATTCTTCCGAATTCAGCAGTAAAATTATATGTGTATTCTCCTACCAATCTAATATTTCTTCTAAGCATATAACCCAAATGAAATGTACCAGCTTTAAGATCTAATGAATTTTCGTCAGAATCGACCCAGTTGAATAAACCAACTGCATACCACATACTGTTATCACCTTCAGGCCGGTATATTAATTCTCCGAAAGCACCTTGGGTTTTATATTCTATCGGGTTAGTTACCGAGAAGTATGGATTTTTATCTTTTCTAATGACATATTGTGCATTTAATTGCAGCGGTTCAAAATTAATTGTAAAATCCGGTCCGGCCATCCAGAGTTCATTTGTTGCAAAATCACCTCCGCCGGGAGCTTCCTTTTTTTCTTTGCCCCAGTAGCCGAATCCGCCAACTCTAAAATCTTCTCCAATGTCCTGGGAAATTCTTCCAAATAAATTTTTATAATTATCGTTATCAAAATTTTTAAATGAATTTGCAGCAGTAAGTCCGTTTCCATTAAGCACCTCTAAAGTTAAATCTGTACCGGACGGAAATCCGTAAGTGAACATTATTCCCCTGTCGTAAGTTAAATTTATATTTGAATTTCCTACAGTTGTCGTATAAATAACATAATCTTCGAATGGTAATCTTAACTCTCGTTTAAATAATGGATCGGAAACTTGAAATTGTCCAATATAAAAATCCAGTTCACTTCCGAATAAATTATTAAACATTACAAAAGCATCTTCCAATCCTGCAACTTCACCTCTTTCTGAAAAGAAAAAATAAAAATAGTAGCTGATATTATTTGTAATTGAACCGCCGGACAGAAGCTTAATTAAATACGGAGCAGAAAAATCTGATTTTTCAGATTTATTATTATTATAAGTAACGTAACCTTCCAGCCTTAAAGCCAAGGGTATATCTCTTAATAGCGAAAGATCCTTATCTCCTGTTTCTACATAGTATCTGGGTGCATCCTGATCCGCAAGTACAAATCCATTTGCTGCAAATTCATCTCCGTATGGTTTTAGTTTTGGAAAGGGTGAATGACAAGTTTTGCAGGTCATTCTGTATTTTCTTGCAAATGCGGGAATTGCAAATAATGATTCGGCAAAATATGAAACACAAAGAAAAATAATTAATACGATTAGAATATTTTTTTTCATATCGGTTCCTCTTTATTTTATAGGATTAATAAAGCTGTTCGGAAAATATTTTTTCCGCAGCACCGGACAGCATTATTAAAATTAATCCAGAATATTTACTGTAGTTGAATGATCGTTAACCTTGATTATTTCAGCTTCTTCCGGAACACCTAAAAAATCAGCGACCGGTTTTATTAATTTTTGATAATTCAAAACCGCAGTGACTTTCATCGGTCCGGGAGATGCATCTAAAGGAATACTGAATGTGCATGTTTCAAGTTTTGTTTCTCTAGGTCCGAGTCTGTAATCAACTCCCAATGATTTTGTATTCCATTGCTGAATAGTCATTCTGCCCTGCGGATCAAAATAAGCCATTCTGAATATTCTATCGCCGATTGGAATTCCATCTCTTTGCACTCCTTTAAAATTCGGGTCATCTAAAGCAATTCCCATATCCTGATAAGCTAATTCATCACTACCGATTGTATATTCTTCTCCGTCAAAACCTTTTTTATCAACAGGTAAGTGATAAATATTTCCTTTTGAATCAACTGCTTCTACATGCATCCAGACAATCCTATCTTCAACCGAACCTGTGGGAAATTTGTGTCCGGTTTTTTGATTAAACAGTGCAATAGTAAATTTTATTTTATCTCCAGGTTCAACTTCATTTATATCCGGATGAATTCTTAATTCAATAGTTCCCCTTACTTTACCGGGATCATGAGCGCCATGGAAAAGATGCTGTCTAACATCAGGATATTCATTTCCCATTGATGCTGATTTACCCGGGGCGTATGTCATATGGCAATCATGACATTTAACACCTTGTTTTGAATAAGGTCCTTCTTTCCATTCCAAATGAGTTGATTTAACCCAAATCCCATAAGGATCTTTTTCGTTGTGGCAGGTTCCGCAAAATTCGGCAGTCCCAAGGAAATTCGGATTTGTTCATATCATGTTCCGGAGAATTTTTCCCAACCCTCGGACCGTTCTTAATTCTTCCCGGCTCAGAGATATAATTAAAATTAAAAGGAACTTCCCCTTCAAACCCGGTAATTGTATGGCATACATCGCAGTTTACCGCTTCATTTGCTTTGGACATTTCTGCCGGTCTGGGCGGAGGAACATCACCGGCCATAAATGCAATTGGAGTATGGCATCCGTTGCATCCTGCTTTTACTCCGGCAACAATAGGATCTTTTTCGGCATGCGGAACTGCAAGTTTAAAATATTCAACTTCATCCCAGTGATGCGTGTAAGCTTGAGACATCATTGCCTGCTTCCATTGCTGATAAAAATCTGTGTGGCAGGAGGTTCCGCAGAATTTGGCTACCTGAAAATCATCATAATTGCTTAGTCCCAAGTGCTTCATCACTTACTTTATGTTGAGCAATGGACAAAGATGAAACTATTAGGATAGCAGCTATAATAAATATTGTCCTTACAAGCATAAACATAAGTCACCCCTTTTCTTTTTTAGTTGAAAAATATCGTCTATGGATTAAATAAATTTTTGAGATTGCAAAAGAATTGTTCAATAGCAAATTTTGGAGGAGGAGATAAATCGGAGCAGACAAATAATGCGGAAAATATTTTAAAACGATTAAAGAGGAACTTTGAAAACAACAATATTCAAACTCCCCTGATGTTTAATACTTAAAAAAAATAATTTATTCAGAACAAAAAAACAGCGGTACAAAACTGTACCGCTGAATAAGGCAGATTTAACCTATTTTATCTGCCGCCCCTTTTCTTACCATTCGGACCTGTCCCGTCACAATTTCCAGAGCCAGAGCCAGAACCGTATCCTGTTCCATCTTGTGGTCCTATTTGCCCATTACCTGTTCCGTCACCCGGACCCCAGGTATGTCCAAATTTATTCTTAAGCTGATTAGCTGTACCTTGATTAGAACCGCTGAACTTGTATTGATTTTTATACATAAACTTGTTTGAATTCAACAATTTGTTCTGGTTTTTATGCATAAATTTTTGTCCGGTTCCATCTTGCGGTTTTACATAATCAGGATCTTGACCGTTTGGAATACCATCGCCGTCGGAATCAATTGCATTGTCATTAATTCCGTCGCCGTTTAAATCGATGAATCCTTTATTGGATTTTTGACCTTTTCCCTGCTGTGCTAACAAATCGGAGCTTGTTAAGTACAAGCTGAGAGAAAGAACCAATGTAAAGATCATCCAGAGTTTTGTTAGAGTTTTCATTTTAATTACCCCTCTAATTTATTTAATTAATCTTCCTGCAAATTTACTATTCCAATCATTGTGCCATTATTTAATTATTAGAATAAGAACATTTTTTTAGTTTATTTAACTTAATTCCTTCATATTTCGACTGTATTGACGATTAGCAACGACTTTACCGGCGAAGAAACCTTTTTGTGAAACTTTCGTTACTCTAATGAATCAAAAGAAAAGGAATATATTTTATTTTTTAACTAAATTTGTTTTATGAAATTTCGCTTTAGGCTCAAGCCGGCAGTTGTTATTATAATTTCAGTTATAATTGGAATTGTAATGATAACTTCAGCATATTTTGAACTGAACCAAAGTAAAGGGGAAATTTTTAATTTACTTTCCGAGCAGTCTTCTTCTTTAATTGAAACAGTCTCCCTGAGCAGTATAAATACGCTCAATTCGAGTTATGAAATTGAAGATTTAATTACAGAAAGGCTTTTTAATAACGCTCACTTAATTAGAACTCTTGATAGTCTAGATTTATTAACTCATGGAAAGCTTGTTAAAATCGGAAATTTAAATGATCTGTACCGTATAAATGTTTTTAATAAAAACGGCGATAGAATACTTTCCAACCGTATACCGGAACCAGGACACTATCACGGTGAAGACGGAATAAACAGATATAGTGAATTAAAACCTATTTTAACCGGCAAAGAAAAAGAAATTGTTATCGGTTTAAAAAATGCCGAATTCAACGACGGGCAGAGATATGCAATTGCTGTAGCAAGAGCTAATAATAAAGGCGCAATTGTAATAAACCTTGATGCAAAAGATCTTTTAGAATTTAGGAAGAAAATCGGCATCGGGAAAATAATAAAAGATATAGCCGACAATCATGGAATTGAATATATAGTTCTGCAGGATACTTTGGGAATTCTGGCTGCTAGTTCCGGGATAGATTCTATGAGTTCAATCCATTCCGATGTTTTTCTGCAGAAAGCATTAAAATCGGATTCAATATTTAAAAGAATTTCTGTCTTTAAAAAACATGAAGTTTACGAAGTCGCCAAACGGTTGGAAATTAATAATAATGTTATTGGTTTATACCGTATCGGGCTTTCATTAGATGAAGTAAGAAGAGTTGAAGCTCGAATGTCCAGGAGAGCTATTCTTATATCAATTATTCTAGCTGCAATTTCAATAATTGTACTAAGTATTGTTTTTACGCAGCAAAATCTTAAAACAGTTTCAGATGAATTTACAAAGTTCAAAACTTTCACCGGTTCTATTCTGGAAGATATGGGAGAAGCTGTAATTGTTATAAATGATAATTTAGAAATTACACTTTTTAATAAAGCTTCAACTAGACTGTTTCATAAAAAGTCTTACGAAGTTCTCGGTAAAAGAATCGACGAAATTCTAAACGGGAAATTATCCTTTGTATTAAGGGAAATTGATAAACTAAAAGATCATAATACAGTTTATTTTGAAAATGAAATTCAGATAAACGAGGAAAATTTTGTTTTATTGACAAATATTACTAAGAATATTAATGAAAACAATGAACTAGAAAATTACACAATTGTTATTCAAGATTTAACCGAAACAAGAAGACTTGAAGAACAATCAAAAAGACAGGAAAAACTTTCTGCAATGGGAGAACTTGCTTCAGGTGTAGCACACGAAATAAGAAATCCTATAAATTCAATTGGAATGATAGCTCAAAGATTAAATAAAGAATTTTCGCCCAAAGAAGACGAAACAGAATACGACAACATCACCAAAGTACTTAAAGATGAAGTAAACAGGATTAATAAAATAATTACACAGTTTTTGAATTATGCAAAACCGCTTGATATGGAATTGAAAATTATCGATTCTAAAAAATTCTTTGATGATATTTACCTGCTTTTTATTGATCAGGCAAAACAGAAAAATATTAATTTGCTGAAAAGCAATAGTTTATCTTTCCAAATAAAAACGGATCCGGAATTAGTTAAGCAGTCATTAATGAATATTATTCAGAATTCAATCGATGCTGTTAAAGAAAACGGAACAGTTAAAATTGATTATCAAAAGGATGACAAAAATTTAATTATAGAAATTTCGGATAATGGTATAGGAATTGATGAAGAAAAGAAAAAGAAAATTTTTGAGTTGTATTTTACAACAAAAAACGACGGAAACGGACTTGGTTTAAGTATTGCTCAAAAAATAATTTCTCAGCTCGGCGGAACAATTGAGTTCGACAGCAAATTAAATAAGGGAACAACATTCACAATAATATTACCCGCAATATGAAAAATTACAGCATATTAATAATAGATGATGAAAAAGCTCAAAGAGAAGTTTTAACAGGATATCTTAAAAAGAAAGGTTTCCAAATCCATTCTGCGGAGAACGGAGAAGAAGGAATCAAACTAGTTAAAGATAATTCTATTGATATAATTTTTTCTGATTTTAAAATGCCGGGTATAAGCGGACTTGAAGTTTTGGAACAGGTAAGAAAATTAAATCCGGAAATAAGCTTTGTTATAATTACTGCTTACGGTACGGTTGAAAATGCTGTTAAAACGATGAGATTAGGAGCTTACGATTATATTACAAAACCTGTTGATCTTGATGAACTTGATTTGTTGATTGAAAGAATAATAGAAACAAAAAATTTAAAATCCGAAAATCAATTACTAAAAACCCAGCTTCAGGAAAAGTATAAAATTTACTTCAATTCCCTCACAATCTGCTAAAATGCAGGAAGTTATAAGTCTTGCGGTACGAGTTGCGGAAAGCAAAGCTACGGTTTTAATTACAGGTGAAAATGGAACCGGGAAAGAAGTTTTAGCAAAGTCGATTCATTTTATAAGTCAAGAAAAGACAAGCCGTTTATTGCAGTAAATGTTCCGGCATTAACTGAGACAATACTTGAAAGCGAATTGTTCGGACATGAAAAAGGTGCATTTACAGGTGCAGATAAAATGCGCAAAGGAAGATTTGAGATGGCGGATAAAGGCACAATCTTTCTCGATGAAATTGGTGATATTCCGCCGAATTTGCAGGTTAAACTTTTAAGAGTTCTTCAGGAACATCAAATAGAAAGAGTCGGCGGAACTGAAAGCATTGATATTGATGTAAGAATTATTGCAGCTACAAATCAAAATCTTGAAAAGAAAATAAAAGAAGGAACTTTCCGAGAAGATCTTTATTACAGGTTGAATATTGTTGCCGTACACATTCCTCCCTTAAGAGAAAGGAGAGAGGATATATTGCCTTTTATAGAATATTTTATGAATAAATACTCCAATGAAAACGGAAAAGAGAGTTTTGAAATTTCGAAAGAAGCCGTTGATTTATTATTGAAATATAATTTTCCCGGAAATGTGAGAGAATTGGAAAATGTTATTGAAAGATCCGTTGTACTTGCAAGAAATAATGTAATAACTGTTAATGATCTGCCAATGAATTTAAAAGAATTAAAAACCGAAGAAGGTACTATTCAAACAGGTAACAATACTTTAACGGAACAAGTTGAAGCTCTTGAGAAAAGATTGATTTACGATGCGTTAAAACAGACTAACGGGAACCAAACTCAAGCCGGAAAAATTCTCGGAATTACTGAAAGAAATTTAAGATATAAACTAAATAAGTACGGGATAAAAAATTAATTAAAGTCCCCATTCAATTCCGGCTGAGATAATTTGATTATTATAATTATAATAAAAATCATTCGATTGATTATTTATATAATTATAATTAACCGAGCCGATCAAATCATTAAAAATAAATCCAAGGTCTACTTTAACTTCAGCTCCGAATCCGTATTGTTTATCTTCCCTTAAAACATTTAATGAATATCCGTCGGCGGAAGCAATAGGAAGATTTGAGAAATTCCTCTTTGTAAATATTCCTTGAATACTTATCATTACACTTGAACCGACTAACTGAGATAAAGAAATTCCTGTTTCGTATCCGTCATTGGAATATATATCGTTAAAAATTTCCTCTTCATAATAAACATATTCTTCCGTACTAACATATCTTGTTCCGGTTGTTAAATTATTTCTTTTTTGAAAATATGCACTTAAGGAAGTCATATCTCCAATATCTTGAGATAGTTGAATATAACCGTTAAGCTGGTTTGTAGAATTTGCTATCGTAGGATCATTATATTTTTCCACATAAATTTTATTGTCAAACTCAATACCTGCCATCAACGAGGTTGCTGCGGAGAGCGATGAATTAAATTTTATGAAAGCTTTGTTTTCGTTATAAGAAAAACTTGAAAAATTTTTATAATTAATATGATTAAACAAATAACCAAATAATAAATAATTTGACTCCGCTATAGTTTGCCTGTAATTAGCATAGAGTGATAACAGATTAAAATCATAAATAGTAAAATCATCGCGGTTATTACGGAAACTATAATTTACTCCAACATTCAACGGATTATCATTTGCAGAAAATAAATAAGTATCTACAATCCCAATTTTATGCGCATTTGATGATTTAAAATCATTCTCCTGGTAATAGGAAAAGTTTCCCATATAATAAAGTTGAAAATTATTTAACTCGCTTTCAAAATCATAAGCGGAACCTAAAGAAAAACTATTGATAACATCAGATATTTTCGAATAATTGTTATAGATGTTATCATCGTAATAACTTTGAAATTTAGTAGATAATGAAAGCTGAGAAAATGATTTATCAGCAAATATTATTAATAAAAGGATAAATATTTTTGAGTATTTAGAATAATTTTTCATTTCAAAAATTCCTGTATTTTATTTTCCACCGGGACCGCCGTTACCGTTACCACCGCTTCCGTTCCCACCATTACCGCTTCCGCCCTGACCGCCGACTTTATGTCTTTTTCTGTGCTGCTCGAATCCCATACCATTAACTCTTTGATCGCATATTCCGTCGCCGTCTTTATCTATAAAAACATCTTTTTGTCGTTTGAACTTGCCGAAGCCTTTTCCGTTTTTTTGTCCGATTTGATTCTGCTGCTGCTCCTGCAGTTTTTCTTTTACCTGTTGACCGGATTGCGAAGAAGTATCTCCCTGAACCTGCTCACGGACTTGAATTCTGTTTTGTTCTCTTTCCCTTATTTTGGTTGAATCATTATCCGACTGCGAAAAAGCAAAAGTCCCGGTAAAAATGACTAATATTGTTGCTATTATAAGTTTCATAAAATATCACCTCCGGTATAAAGTATAACAAACGGAATGCCATTAAATTTAGTTGAATAATCTTGAATATTTTTAATTATTAAACATTAATAAGAAGTGGATTTCAAAATTTACGACAATATAGTCGAGATGGGAAAATATAGGCGAAAAATTGCAGGATGTTTATTAGTTTACAATAATTATTTGGATTTATTTAATTAAAATTAATAACTAAAGAATTAAAAGACCCTGCCGCAGCAGGGTTGCAAAATCCTTTTTAATTAAACCGCAAAGAACGCAAAGCCTCTGTGTCTACTCTGCGTTCTCCGCGGTTAAAATTTAAGTTTGCAGTCATGCAATTTTACAATTTTTACTTGAGATATACCATTTTCTTAACACTAACATATTTATCAGTTACCAACCTGTAAATATACACTCCGCTTGCAAGTCTGCTTGCATTAAACCTTACTTCATATGTACTTGGCTGCTTCGGTTGATTATTTATTAGAGTTATAACTTCTCTACCGAGTATATCATAAATTTTGAGTGATACTCTGGAAGTTTTAGGCACATCATATTTTATAGTTGTTGTTGGATTAAATGGATTAGGATAATTCTGATAAAGATTAAAGTCCATCGGTGATGTTTTTACTTTTTTCACTTCTGTTGGTATATCTTGACCGTAAAGCATAAGAATATAACCTCCACCTATTACCGCAATGTCGTTTACATCATCTCCCGTTTGATCTCCCATATTTACTCCCATTCGCGGAAATACATCTCCGGCTTTAGAATAACCTCTTGCTCCATATTTGTTTATATTATTTACATGCGGCCCGCCGAATTGGAGTACAAATACCTGGTAACCGGAAGGCGAAATTATAAAATCATCGTAACCGTCCATATTATAGTCTCCGATATCCTGTGTTACTCCGCCTGCACTGAAAAACAAGTCGGTTGTTGTGTCCTGTATAAACGTAAACGAAGGAATGGTATCGATTCCATTTGCACTTCCGTAATGTACAGTTGTTATATGCGGATAATTATAAGATGTTCTCCCTACGACAATGTCATCTATTCCATCTCCGTTTACATCATCAACAGAAAACTCTCTTATAAACCAACCGGCCGTACTATCGACTGGATTAACAAAAGATGAATATAATTCAGATTCATTGCCTAATACTGCTGAGAAATTTTCGGAGCCATAAAAAATATGAAGATAGTTTATACTGTCATAAGAAACCCCAATTGTTCTTGGTTGGTTTGAACTGAACAGCAAATCATCATAACTGTCGCCATTTATATTTCCTACCTGTAAAAAATGCCCCATGTATGCAAATGCATTTTGCCCTATTAAAATAAAATCTGCTGTATCGGTGGGTATTGACTTTCCAAGATATATATATATTTTTCCCCTTTGCCTGATACTGCCAGGCGGAATATCATAAGTTTGAGTTGAACTAAAAACCAGGTCACATTGCCCATCTCCATTAAAATCGCCTTTTTGTATTCCTACTGTAAATCCACCAACAGTAAAATTTTCTAATGTTGGATACAAGGTTGGTAGAGAAGTAGAATAATCTGAAATGGTATCTATTGCTAATTCTGTTGCAAATCCGGTGGAATCGCTGCCCCAATAAAAAAGTAATTCCCCGTTATAGTCATATCTGCTGCTGTCATAGCTTGTGAAGTGCATCGTTATCATATCGTCAAAACCGTCTCCATTGTAGTCGCAAATGGCAAGCATTCTGCCTGTGTAAACTACATCTTTTGTCGTATCAAGAATCCCGGCCCCGCCGAAATAGACATAAGTGTTGTTCCAGTTGCCGGCAATTACGTCTAAATGTCCGTCTTTATTCATATCAAAAGATTCTATATTGTATACAATAAATCCAGATAAAGGCGAGCCAACTTCCCAGAATGAAGGCATGCTGAACCAGCGTTGTGGTTGTGCGGAAATAGTTTCTATGCACATTACAAATGTCATTATTAGAATCTTTCTCATATTAGCCTCAATAATTTAAAGTTGTCTTTTAATTACTTAATAAATAGTAAAGTATATTCACAATGCTTGAGTCAATTATCAATCACTATATTGACAAATTTTCAATAACTTTAATTTTTCTTAATTAACTAATATTTGTGGAATACAAAAGGAATTAGGAGTTGATTTCAAAAATACTTTCCCCTGAAAATAACCCCCTGAAAAATGTGATTCCAATATTTGATTTTAAGAACGCTAAATAAATTTTAAATGTCAAATAAAATTTTTCTTTTTGATTGTTTACTTAAAATACTTGTTAAAGGCCAAATAATAAAGAAATAAAAAACCCTGCGCAGCAGGGTTGCAAAATCCTTTTAAATAAGCCGCAAAGAACGCAAAGCCTCTGTGTCTACTCTGCGTTCTCCGCGGTTAAAATTTAAACTTGCAGTCATGCAAACTTGCATTCTTGCATTTTCATAATCTTTACTTCATATAAACCATTTTCTTCAGCATCCTTGTAACTTTATTCGTTTCAAGTGATTTTGCATCCAAAACATAAATATAAATTCCGGATGAAACGTTCTGCGGTTTCCAATTTAATTCATAATAACCGCTTTCCTGAACTTCATTAATCAAACTGGAAACTTCCTGTCCGAGAATATTTAATATTTTAATACTAACCTGACTTTTAACAGGCAAAGCATAATTTATTTTTGTACTCGGGTTGAAAGGATTTGGATAGTTTTGAGAAAGCTCAAAGTTTTCCGGCCCTGTTATATTTACATTAATTTCGGAACTATATGAAGTTGAACCATCGAAATCTATTTGAGTTAACCTGTAAATATATCTTCCCGGTTTATCAACTTTATCTTTAAATATATAAGAAGTTGGTTCGGCTGTTGTTCCTTTTCCGTTTACAAACGAAACAGTATTCCATGTTTTAGTCTTTTCTACTCTTCTTTCAATTTTAAAACCTTTATTATTAGTTTCGGTTTTTGTAGTCCACTTCAAAGATACTTCATTCATATTTCCGGCTGCAATAAATTCACTCAATTCAACAGGGACATCGCTTGTAATCTGCATCGAGATTGGAACCGTCATCTGCTGATTTGAAGGATCATTTGAATTGATTACCATATCCATCGAATAAGCACCAAGATCCAGACCATCTGTATTAAATCGTTAATACAACAGCCGCAGAGTTGCCGTTATACAAAGTTCCTGCAAAATGATCCGGCGCCAGCCAATCAGGTTCAGCCATAAATTGAAGAGCTAAATTATTTTTTAAATATGTTGAATTGTAAGCTACCTGCAGTCCGTCGGTTCCTGAATCATTTTCAATTCCAACAGTTGCAGAAGTTAAATCAGCAGATAAATTATTATAGTAATAAATTATTCTGCCGTTTGAATAAAGTACAATCTGGAATGTTAATGAACCTGTTCCGGAATACTTCTGCCAATTTGTATATTGAACAATAAATTTATTTCCGTCTTGCTGATAATAGACATCTCCCTGGGTTCTGCCGTCAAGATCATCCCACAATGGTGCAATAATAGAGTTCGGCTCATCAGAAGTAGGAATTTGAGAATTTGAGAACCATGAATCTGTTACAGGAGTAAAATTAAGAATTCCGTTTGTATTTATATATAACTGTGTTTTAATATTTCCATAATATTTAAAGTCGAATCCAATCGGAATGGGACCTACATATCCGTCATCTTTTGCATCGCTGAATCCTGAAGCAATCCAATTAGTTACTAATGTTCCGGTAGAAGAAATATCATTCCAAACATAATCCGGACCGTTTGGTTCATCACTGTCAATCCAGTTATAACCAAAATTATCAGGGCCTCCGCTTCCTTTTATACCGGCGCCGTGTTTAATAGGTTCATTTCCTTTTTCGTAAGAATAATTATTCAACTCCTGGTTGGAAACCGAAATCAATTTTACATTTACTTTATCAGGAAATGTGTTGTTTGTTAATTCAATATTATAATCCAAAGTTGAATTATCAGTTGAAATATTTGAAATAAAGACAGTATCCACTTCGGTTGTATTTTGAGTCATTACACAATGCATAGAATCCGGCGTTACTGAAATTGACGGCGGGCCGTAAGTTACTTCATTTTCAACATTCGACATCGGAGATTTATTTCCCCAAATATCCATTGCTTTAACTGCGAAATAATATTGAGTTGAAAAATCAAGATTATTAACTGCATATGATTTTGCAACTCCTGCAGAATCAGATTGTCCGGTAAATAGGATTTGATCTGCACTGTTAAAATCATCGTCATTATTTATAGCTTGCAGTTGAATAACGAATATCATAAGCAGCAATGCCTCCGAAAGTTGAATCATAAGGGGCAGTCCAGTTCAAAGTAAGGGAATTGGAAGTTGGATTCGCAACAGAAAGATCTGTAATCTGCTCCGGTGCGGTTGAATCAGGAGGAATTTCTCTTACAGTTTCAAGCGAAGGATCACCCATTAAATTATACATTTCCAAATATCTTAATACTGTAGGAGTGATCGTTCCGTAATAATCTACAAAATATATTTTACCTTGATTAAACATAGGTGAAACTTTTGTAACTCCGTCTTCATACCATGACTGTATTAATCTTCTTTCAAGGATATCATCTTCATCCCAATAAGAATTAACAGAAGAACCATAAAATGATGAGCCACCGTTCGTAGTTCTTAACCAGGTTTCTCCAAAGCATTCACTAATTTGATAGCTGCCGGTTACACAGGCAAAAGAAAATACAAAAGGATAAACAGTGTTGGTTAATGCGTTTACCTGCGATTGACTTAACGGCGGTCCGTCAGCCCATGATGTTTCACTTCCATGACCGGAATAAATTGCAAAAATTTGATTATCATTCAGCGCATCGATTAATTGCTGTGTTGTAGCATTATAAGTGTGGCTGTATAATTTCAAACTAGTATAACCGGAAGGATCAAAATAATTATGAATTACAAAATTATGTGTACCTTCGGAAATTGTATAGTTATCACTGGAAGCCATAAAGACATTCTTTTTATCTAATGTAGCTATATTATTTCCCATGTATATTGTTTTATCTATTGCATTTTGTAGCTGCTGAGTATTTGCAACTGAGAATCTTCCGACAAATGCATCGGCAAAATAATCACTGCCTTCAAGAGTTGTATAGTACAAATCTGTTGTAGGCGTTCCTTCTCCGGAACCAACCCAGGCGGGAATTTTATCAACATCACCTACTAACAAAATGTATTCAGGTCTGGTTGAAAGATTATCATATCTCTGCTGAATAAAATCTTTAATTGCAGAATTTGTTGTTCCTGTTTCACTTGTTGAAAAAACATCAACCGAATAACCACTGGAAATTTTATGATCAATAAAAGGAGTAAGACTGCTTATATAATCCGGTGCAGAAATTATTAAATAATTAGCTCCCCTAGTCTCATTTCCTCTTTTGAAGTTTACAAATATATCATCCAGATATTGGTTAAATGATTTTGAATGATAACTGCTTTCTTCAATTTCTTTATTTAATAAAACCTTAAACTCTCCTCTTTTTATCACGGTAAGCAGATTCTCTTTGGGGTTATAAGAAAATGGATATACTGTTACAATAACTCCTTTAGTTCCGCCGATCACTACTGGATCAGATACTTTTATAAACGGATTTACTAGTACCATTTGAATTATAATATTCGGTATTTATCGTAAAGGGTCTATCGGAAAGAGATTGATTTTTCGGCCAGGGAATTTGGCAAGGATAGATTTTATTAGATAAAGTTTTTTCAACTTTTGAAGTACTAATTACTTCAACATCCGGCGTACCTTCGGTGTAAGGTATAACAAAATTAAAGGATACAAGCGGCAGTTCAGGAAGTCCTGCTTCCGAAGTTGAGCCGTAACCAGGAAGATTTATTTTTATATAATTGATTCCTTCCGCTGAAATCATATCGAATTGATAATCCGGTATTTCAAAATATATTGAATAATTTGTACCGCTCTTATTTAAGCTTAGTCCATCAGGTATATTGCCTGCGATAAGCATTTTTGCTGCGGGAAATAAGGAAAGAATAATTACTACAGAATAGAAAATAACTTTTTTCATCAGCTCCCCTTAAATAATTGAGTAATGAGTTGGTTTAAATTACAAATAATACTTTTTAATAAAAATAATATCCTATCTAAAAATATTATTTGAATATTTTATGGAGGTTAAATTAAACTAATTCTTTACAACTTAGACTGATTCTTTTTAATAACAACAAACGAATGATTTTATAGGCATAAAAAATGCCATTTTAATTTTTATAGGATGAATCCGATATTATTTTCTAATTAAGATGATTCAAATAATCCTCAGAATTATTTCTTATTAATAAGAATAATATTTTCTAAATTTTACAATTTATTTGACGGTTTGATATTATTTACAAGCATCAAATAATAATATTAATAAAAGAAAAATAATGTATTGATTTTAATGGAAGGCTAAGGAAGCAATCTAATTAATTTTAACTTTAATGAATCGATCCCCACTTTCTCGGTACAGGAAATTTCGAAATGCATTGCTTTGAAAGATCTTAGTTCCTCTATTAAATCTTCATTAACTCCGTTTTCAATTTTATTAACTGCAACTAAATAAGGTATTGCATTCTTCTTTAAATACATAAAAAGTTCGGTCTCTTCCAAAGTTAAAATTGATTTTCCTTCAAGAACAACAATTATAAAATCAGATTCTTTAAGAACATGAAATTCAGAATCAAGGCTGCCGTTTCCGCATGAATAAAGTTCTTCGATATCAATTGCATCGATATATACTTCTAATCCATAAGGAAACAACCTGGAAGATTGCTGAATTGGTCCACTTGATTTATCGGTAAAAGCAGAAAAAATCCCCGAGTCTTCCCCAATAAAAGCATTTGCTAATTTGGACTTTCCGACCTTTTTTCTTCCAATAAATGTAATATGTTTTTTATCAGTTTGGGTCTGACTGATCATATTATCCCCTTTCCTTACGCAAATAAATTCAAAAAGTGTTCCATTTTATTATTTAATAGAAGGCAAGTATTAATAATTAAAAATGCTCAAAAATGATTTAATTATTAAATTAAATTGGAGGCGAAATAATAAAAAAGGTTGAAAAGAAAATTATATTTCTCTCTTGTAAGAATGTTCCAATAAAATTAATTATAAAAATCAGGCTTGGTTATTTTTCTGCCGGTTATATATATAATCTATTTAAGGAAGATCATCTTTTGTGTTTTCGAAAAACTTCCTACTGTAATTTTGTAAAAATAAATTCCGCTTGAATAATTAGAAGCATCCCATTTAACTTTATAATTACCGGGCATTAATTCTTTTGAGACAAGAGTTGCAACTTCTTTACCCAGTATATTATATACTTTTAAAGTTACATATCCGAATTCCGAAATCCGAAATCCAATATTAGTTGTTGGATTAAATGGATTGGGATAATTATGATATAAATAAAAACTTCCATGAAATTTATTTATAAATTTATCATGTATGTAAGTTACTCCGCTGTTGGTTGTTTTAATAATTGTTCCGAATGCACCGACAGCCCAGCCAGTAATATCATCAGTAAAATAAATTGAATACAAAGGTAAACGGGTAAGGTAAGTTTGAATTTCCCATGTGGAACCATTGTCGATTGATTTGAGAATTGTTCCGTTTTCACCGGAGATCCATCCATTACCTGCATCTGTAAATTGAATTGAGAAAAGATCATCCTCGGTAATTGCCGGTTTGGATTCCCAATTAAAACCACCATCCGAAGTTTTTAAAATAGTTCCGTTATTTCCTACAACACATCCATTGTTCTGATCTGAAAAAAATACAGAATTTAATGTACTTGTTGTTCCTGTTGATTTATTTTCCCATTTTGAACCACCATCTGATGTTGTTAAAACAGTTCCGTTTTCTCCAACAGCATAACCGTTATTTAAATCAACAAAGAAAATTGATTTTAATGAAATACCTGTTCCGGTTGCCTCTACATACCAGTTTGCTCCTCCATCAGTGCTTTTAACAATTGAACCAAAATCACCAACTGCCCAGCCAATATTGGAATTAACAAAATAAATTGCATCGGGATAATTACCGGTTTGATGTTTTATCCAGCTTGCCCCGCCGTCTTCGGTTTTAAGAATTCCGCCGTTAGGCACTCCGCCGCAAACCCAGCCGGTATTTTGATCTATAAAGAATATTGAAGAAAATCCGCCGGCTGTAGAATCGATGTAACTTATTTGCCAGGTCATTCCGCCATCAGTTGTTTTATATATTTTACTGAACATAGATGTTACCCAGCCTTTTTCCGGATCTATGAAGTAAACTGAATTAAACCAATCATCTGTTCCGTTTATCTGATTTTCCCAATTAAGACCACCGTCGGTTGTTATAAATATAGTCCCATGAATTCCAACTGCAGTTCCATTGTTATTATCAGAAAAAGTGATGGATTCTAACGGCCAGGGAACATTACTTAATTGCTGATCCCAGTTTAAGCCACCGTTCGTAGTGTTCAGAATTATCCCGTCTGATGCAGTAATCCAGCCATTGTTTTCATCAATAAAATGATTTGATAAATAAATAGCAGAAGAACCGGTTGGTTGATCAGTCCAATTCGTTCCACCATCTGTGGTTTTTATTATTGTTCCATTTGAGCCGGTCGCCCATCCTGTATTCAAATTTACAAAATTTATCGAGTATAATGGTTCTGTTTTACCGCTGGATTGAGCCTGCCAGGTTAACCCGCCGTCACTTGTCATTAAAATAGTACCATTTGTCCCGGATGCCCATCCAAAATTTGCATTTTCAAAATATAATGAAAGCAGCCATTCACTTGTCCCGGTGGATTGTGTTGTCCAGGTATTTCCGGCGTCGGAAGTTTTAATAATTGTTCCATTACTGCCTGAAGCCCATCCATTATTTATATCAGTAAAGGATATTGAATATAATTGTTGGTTTGTTCCGGTTGTTAATTTATTCCAGTTTAACCCACCGTTAGATGTTTTCAGAACTGTGCCACTATCTCCGCAGGCCCAGCCATAATTTTCATTTATAAATTTGACCGAACGAAGCGTTTCTTTTGATCCGGTATATTGTTTCTCCCATGTAGTTCCTTGATTGGTGGTCTTTAAAACCGTTCCCAATAAACCGACCATCCAACCTGTATTTGAATTAATGAAATCTACAGAGTAAAGATCATTTCCTTGTGGGGATGGATTTTGCCAAAACCATTGTGCAGAAACAAACGAATTTATAATTAAACAGAGGACTAGTATTAGTCTTTTCATTTAGTACTCTCTTACTATTAAAAATATCTTTTTTTTGTCGGAAGAATAAATCGATAGTAATTGAAGAAAACAAAATTACCCGGCATTATTTATTAAAATCCATTAATTATGCCAAAATAATTACTTAATAATACCGGATTTTTAGCGATTATTTATTTGATCAATGTCATTTTTTCAATTTGGATGTAATTATCAACGGCAAGTTGACAGAAATAAATTCCGCTTGAATATTTGGAAGCATCAAATTTAACAATATAATTCCCACCTGGTTTTTCTTCATTAACCAAAGTTACAATTTCTTTTCCAAGACAATTATACACTTTTATACTTACGAGAGCTTGCTTTGGTAAAGAGTATTTAATCGTTGTAGAAGGGTTAAAAGGATTAGGATAGTTCTGATACAATTTAAAACCGTCCGGTATATCAAGATTTGTTTTATATAAAATTTCAATTTGAGTATCTGCAATTGAATTATTACTAATATCGGCGAGTAAAACTTTTTTTACTTTTATTTCCTGTGGATTATTAATATTGATGGGGAAACTCGCTAAAATATTTTTCCCTGGTTTTGCTGATTTATTTCCATTATTATCGTATAAAAGTAATACCAATTGTTTATTTGATTTATGAAAGAAACCTTCTCCCAAACATGTGTTAATACTTGAAAATGTTTGGTTGCTTGAGAAATTTTCAAACTCAATTTGTACACCTTTTATTTCTGTTTTAGAATCCGAATAAATTGTAATTCCTCTGCTGTTAATATAAAACGTAATTTTACAATTGCCGTAAGAATTATTATTAGGTTGAATAACTTTCGAAGTATCCGAGGTTAAAGTTCCATCTGGATAAACACCATGAAGGATTAAATTCTGCAGTAAAGAAATATCCTTTACATTTATTTTTCCGTCAGGTGAAGGGACTGAATTTCCTTGAGGCCATGGAGCAATATCTGCTTTTATAAAATCGTTTGTATTAACTATATCTTTATTTATTACTATATCTGATAATTTCATTAAATCCAGGAGATTAACTTCTCTATCATTAGTTAAATTTCCAAAATAACCTTGTTTACTTTTTGATTTAATCGTTAGTTCATTTCTTGAAGGTGTTATATAAACAGGAAATCCTAAGTAGGTACTGGCAATTGTTTCCGTAATTTTTATTGATGATTTTATGTTCTCTTTTGAATTACGTAAATCTGCAACTCTAAATTTTATCTTTAATAATCGGTTATAATTTCCTGCCGGCAGCCCGTTATCCTGTTGTGAATTGTACAATAAAACCTGAATTTCATTTTGTGCAGCTCCGTTTGATTCTGTTTTTTCATTTATTACATTATAATCCAAAATCCAATCATCAGAAGAAATGGAGATACCTTTTTGTATATCTTGAAAGATAATAATCGAACTATCATTAATTGATTTATTTATCAGCAGTTTAAATTGAAGTGCCTGGATTTTCCCATCAGTATTTTTTAACTGCAATACAGATGAATAAGTGAAATTTTCTATTACCTCAGTTGTATCTTCTTCAAAAACCAATCCTGATTTATAGGAATTATTTGATGTTGTTTGAGCTATTGCTGCATTCAACATGAAAAAAAACAGAAAAGCAGTATATATATTTTTTTTGGACACTATTTAACCGAATACATATTATAGAATAATTTTTGCTCTTCATCATAATAGATGGAGTTTTATACTATAGTATCGTATTCAGAGGGAATATTTTTAGCGGCTCTGGTAAAATGTAAAGACGATAATAGAAATTCTATTTGATTTACAAATATTTAGCTGAATAAATTAAATATCACTTTAAAAGCAGCATTTTTTTTGTTTGATAAAAATTACCTGCTTTAATTTGATAAAAATAAATTCCGCTTGAAAATTTTGATGCATCCCATTTAACATTATAACTTCCGGGGCTTAATTCTTTTATAACAAGAGTTGCAACTTCCCTACCAAGAATATTATATATTTTTAAAGTTACAAATCCGAACTTTGCAATCCGAAATCTTATATCAGTTGAAGGATTAAAAGGATTTGGAAAATTCTGATATAACATATAATTATTAGGGTTTAAGTTACTTTTTACACTTGTAACATTATTGAATTCATATGAACCGATATCAAAACCATTTCCTTGAGGGCGGGATACTTTATCCAAATCAACAGTAACAACATCAGAAACTAATGAAGTACCAATATCTATTGCTTGAGAATTTTCTTTAAGATGATAATCATTGTTACCTGGATTCACAAAAATTAGATTTTCGGTATTTGCTAAATTTGAATTTAAATCATAAGCCTAAAGTCTGCCATTGAGCAAGAGACATGTTGGAATTTCCGTCATCATTACTTAATCTGATTTTCCAAAATATTATAATCACTTACAAAACCTGCTGCAGATGCATTATCAATGGCAATGCTTCCGCGGAAGCTGTGATGATTTATTAAAATATTATTATATAAAGCATTACCGGTGGAACCATCAACAACAAGAATATCCCACCTTCCATCGGCCGGATTTATAATTGTATTATTATAAACTTTGTTATTTTTTGATCCTTCCGCTCCGTCTATTTTAAATAAGGCTATTCCGGTTGAATGATTATTATAAATTAAATTGTTGAATATTTTTGATTCCTGGACTCCGTCGAGATTTATTGCAGAACCTCCGCTGTAGCAATTATTATAGAGAATATTACTTTCAATTACCGCATTAGAAATTATTCCATCCCCTCCTTGAGAAAGATCTGCATTTAGTTGAATTCCGCAGCCGTTGTTATCGTAACAAATATTATCTCTTACTATTGGCCTGTCGCCTGAATTTGAAACATAAATTCCATGTTCATTCTGACTATAAGAACATGTATTGTTTTCAATAATAATATCATTTGTAAAGCCTGTAAAAATTCCCCATCGATTATTATTAGTGCAGGTATTGTTTTTAATAATTACAAAATCGGAAACTGCAATTCTAATTCCGGCTCTTGGTTGATTAATAACATTAAATCCATCTATAATTACATAATCTGCATTTTCTATATTAATGCCGTCGTTTGTTACATCATTCGGCTGATCAATTATTACATTATTTGAATTTGCTTTAAAAACAATTGGGGAGTTTTGACTTCCCCCGGTTCTTAAATCAAACCCGGTATAATTTCCTTGAAGCACATAAACAGAATCACCTTGAGAAACAATATCTGCTGCATGTTGTAAAGTTGCAAAAGCAGTTCCCTGGAGTTAATCCATTATTATCATCACTTCCATTCTCAGATACATAATAATTGGTTTGTGCAAAACTATTAATACTTACAAAAAGTAAAATTATAACATAGCTGCAAACAGCTTTTAACATATTTACTACTTAAACTTATTAAGGATTTTTAGATAATAACATCAATTAAAATACCATTAAATACGCATGAATATTTTCAATATTTTAAATGATGTTTTATAAGGAGATGTTTAAAGAAGTAGGAATTATCCAAAAATTTGTAAATTTTGCTCGTAAAAAAGTTGTTTAATTAACATCAGTAAATTTATTTCTTAATTCTACCAAACCTTCTTTATTGCCGATAATTGTAAGTCTGTCACCATCTTTAAAAACAGTTTTACCATTTGGTACAATTGTTACGTTATCTCTTCGTAACAAAGCAACAAGACATCCAGAAGGAAATATAACTTCTCTTAACGAAAGGCCAATAAGATTATTTGAAGAAGAATTATGTTGAATTGTTATCGACAAACATCTTTCATCCCTAAGTAAAACTTCTTTTAGTTTTTGTTCATCTTCGGCTGTGCTCCAATCATTAAAAAAGTTTTCCTCTTCAACTCTTCCTGCAATTTGAGCTAAAATTCTTAAATGCTGGGTAGGATCTTTTTCTGGACTGACCAAGAAGAAAACCGCGTAAACAATTTGTTCATCATCCTGAAAATCAGTTAATGGATTTTTAAATTTTATATGAACTCCTTCTTTACATCTTACTAAAACCATTTCGGCTTGTTCAAGTCCATCTAATCTCATATGAGGCAATGCAATTCCGTGTGTAACCGGAGTAGCGCCTAAACGAGTTCCTTCTAAGAACATCTTATTGATTTTTTCAGAATCTATTGAAACTAATTGAGAAATCCATAATGAAGCTTTTTCCGCAACATCTTCGAATTCAGCTTTTTGTTCCAGATCCAGCACATAACTTCTTGCAACAATTTCATCAAAAGGATCTGATTCGCGTAATCCCTTTTCTTTTAATATACCTCTTAATTCACTATCTAATGCATTGTACCTTGATTTACCTAATCTTTCAAACACATGGTAAATTGCACCCACGCGGACAACTTTAGATTTTGCATAATATGAAAACCATAAAGCTCCGACTACTATTAATCCGCACTGAAAAGGACATAGCAATCCAGCCCATTTCAAATATTAATATTAATGGAGATGCAATTCCCAAAATCTGCATCCAGGGATAAAAAGGAGATTTATATCCCGGATCATAAGAATCAATTTTACTTTCCCGCATCACAATTACAGCCAAACAAACCAAAGCAAACATTAAAAGTTGAAATGAGCTTGCTAGTTTGGCTATTCTAGTTGGTTCAAACAAAACTAGAATAATAATAACAAATGCAACAGTAATAATCGTCGAGACGATTGGAATGCCTCTTTTGCTTAACTTTTGAAATATGTGAGGCAAGATTCTGTCTCTGCTCATTGCAAAAGGATAGCGGGAGGCGCTTAATGTCCCTGCGTTTGCGACAGATATAAAAGCAAATAATGCCGCAATAGAAAGTAGAATCTCTCCCCATCTACCTAAAAATATATTTGCAGCTGTTGCAACCGGAGTTAAATCTCCTTTTAATATATCCATTGGTATGACACCGACCATTACGATCGTCCCTAAAACATAAATTAGAAATGCGGTTCCTAAAGATGAAAAAACTCCCATAGGTAAGTTCTTTTCAGGATTTTTTACTTCTTCCGAAAGGCTGGCAACTTTTGTAATTCCAATATAACTTATATAAACAAGTCCGGCGGTTGATAAAATATTTTGTGCACCGGCATCAAAAAATCCTTTAAAGTTTTGAGTGTGAATTTCCGCAACTCCGCCGCCTATAAAAACTGCAAGAATTAACAATAATCCAGTTACCAAAAAAATCTGTAAACTTCCGCTTCCTTTTAAACTATATAAATTCATTAAACCAACTAAAACTGCAATAACTATTGCAGTTGAACTTATAGAAATCGAAGGCATAAAAATGGATAGGTAAGCTCCCATTCCAATTAAAGCAAAAGCAACTTTTAAAAGTAATGCAAGCCAGGTTCCAATACCGCCGATTGTTCCAACTAAAGGACCTAATGTTCTGTCTAAAAAATAATAAACTCCGCCTGCTCTCGGCATTGCAGTAGCTAATTCAACGATACTGAACATTGCAGGCACCAATGGAATAGCCGCAATAATATATGAAATTACAATAGCCGGCCCGGCTTCTTCTGCGGCCAAACCAGGAAGGAGAAAGAATCCGGAGCTTAAAGTTGTTCCGGCAGCTAATGCAAATACATCAAAAAATTTTAATTCTTTTCGAAGTTTTTTAGATTTTTTTAATATCGGCATAATATCTCCACTTTAATAATATGATATTTCAGAGCAATTTAAGACCGAACATCCAACTCAATCGAGAAGATAGTAATTAAATTCAACAAAAAGTTAGTTAATCTAAATATAATAATTCCATTGATTTAAGCCACAAACGTTTAATATTATTTTTACAAAATTGATTTTATTTTATTGAATATTTAGATTTATAAATCCTTCAAAAAATCCTCGGAGATTTCTATGAATAAGCAAATACCCAAAACATTTATTACTTGGTGTTATAGTTACTGCAGCAATTTTAATTATTATTTACTTTTTCACAAAATTACCTTCGGGAGGAGAAACTGTAAAAGCAACTAACAGCGGATATGAAGCAGTTAATTACGGAAGTGCCGATAAATGTGCATCATGCCATAGAAGAGTTACTCCCGATATAGTAAATCAATTTGCAAGAAGTACAATGGCAAGATCCGGTGTTAAATGCGTAGACTGTCACGTTGTTGAAAAATCTAATCCAATGGGAAAAGAGCACGAAGGATTTTTTATTACTAACTCTCCTACTCCAAAACAATGCGCAAAATGTCATCCGCAGGAGACAAAACAATTTGACCACAGCAGACACGGAGCGCCTGCATGGATTGCCTTAACCGGTTTATCTGATTTTACCGCTGAACAAAAAAGGTAATTGAAACAATTCCGGAAGCAAATAGAGGCCCAAACGGAATTATTACTGCGACAAGAAATGCTTTGTTTGATATTGAAGGGCCGTCGGTTACTCCGGCTGCATGTCAAACATGTCATTCAATCGGTAAACCAAATGCAGACGGCAGTATCGGAAATTGTAATAAATGCCATCTCCGCCATGAATTTTCTTTGGAACAGGTTAGAAAACCTGAAATCTGCGGGCAATGTCATTTAGGGCCGGATCATCCGCAGATGGAAATTTATGAAGAATCTGCTCATGGAGTTATGTATGCAACTCAAGGTGAGAATTGGAACTGGAAACAAAAACCAGGTCGTTTAACAACTAATGACATGCCAGCTCCAACCTGTGCAACCTGTCATATGAGCGGATTCGGTTCACAGGGAACTACACACGATGTCGGCCAGCGTTTATCAAAATATTTATTTGCAGCAGTCAGTAAAAACCGTCCTTTGACTTGCGCGAAGCCTTCTGGAAGAAAATGGACAAATTGATGCAGCGCGAATCACGCATGGTAGGCGGTCGCGTTCGTGTTTCCGAGTTCCGCGACATGGGCAAGGAAGAGACGGCCTTGACCGGAGCTGTGCAGCAACCGTCGCTCGCCGTGCTCTATGTGCGATCGTTTCTGTTCTGGGCGGGGTTTGCCTTGCTGATCGGTGTTTTTGCCCTGCTGTTGTTATTGAGTTTTCCGTTCCCCCTTGAAAAACGCTTCCTGCTTACACGTGCCTGGTCGGGAATGACAATCGGCTGGTTGCGCATCATCTGCAAACTCAGCTACGAAGTCCAAGGCGTTGAAAACATCGGTGCGCAGCCGGGCATCGTGTTTGCGAAACATCAGTCGACCTGGGAAACGCTCACGCTGAACTTCTGGTTCACGCCGCAATCATGGGTGGTAAAGCGCGAGTTATTGTGGGCGCCGATTTTCGGCTGGGGCATGTACATGATGAATCCCATTGCCCTGGACCGCGGCGCCGGTAAGAAAGCCATTGAACAACTGGTGGAACAGGGCCGCGAACGCCTGGAGAAAGGCCGCTGGATTATTATTTTTCCCGAGGGCACGCGCATCGCACCCGGTAAAAAAGGCCGCTACCGCATCGGTGGCGCCATACTCGCCGAGCGCACCGGCTATGCGGTAACGCCGGTGGCGCACAATGCCGGTGAATTCTGGCCACGCCGCCAGTTCATCAAAAAACCCGGGGTCATCCAGGTGCGTATCGGCCGGGCGATCGAGAGCAAAAACAAAACGGCGCAACAGATACTGTCCGAGGCCGAACGCTGGATAGAATCGGAGATGGCCAACATCACTACGCTGCAACAGCACGACTACGGAAAAAATCCGGTTACCTGATACCGGGCACGTTCCGTTCTAGACGTCCAGGTTGGACACCGACAGCGCGTTAAGCTCGATAAAGTCACGGCGCGGCTCTACCTGGTCCCCCATCAGCGTGGTAAAGATTTGATCCGCAGCCACGGCGTCTTCGATTCTTACCTGCAGCATCCGGCGCGTGTCTGGATTCATGGTGGTTTCCCAGAGTTGCTCCGGGTTCATTTCGCCCAGACCCTTGTAGCGCTGTATGTGCTGACCGCGCTTGGCTTCCTCCATTAACCAGTCCACGGCCTGTTTGAAGCTGGCTACCGGTTGCTGTTTCTCGCCGCGTTCCACGTAGGCATCGTCACCCAGCAGACCGTCGAGCTGTTGCCCCAGGGCAACCATGCGGCCGTATTCGCCGCCGGCGAAAAATTCACTGGGGATGGACTGTTCGCTGGAGAGAATGCCGTGGGTGAGTTTGCGCGCATGGATCACGAAACCCTCCGCTTCTGGCGCAACGCGAAGTTCGAAACGTTCGCCCGCCTTGATCTGGGCGTTGATGCGCTGCTCGAGCTCGCTGCACCAGCCCTCTACTTTCTGAATGTCTTGCAGATCCCCTTCCGACAGCGCCGGCATGTAGAGAATCTTTTCCAGTACCGCGAAATTATACCGGCGCGCCAGGCGTTGCAGCGACGCCATGGTGACGATGTATTGCCGTGCCAGCGATTCGAGACCGGGACCGGTGAGCGCCGGCGCGCCGGCGTTCACGAACAGGCTGGCCTTATCCAGTGCGGCCTGCAGGAGGTAGTCCTGCAGCGCGACGTCGTCTTTAACATATTGTTCTTGCTTGCCTTTCTTTGTCTTGTACAGCGGTGGCTGGGCGATATACACGTAGCCCTTTTCGATCAGCTCGCGCATCTGCCGGTAGAAGAACGTCAGCAAAAGGGTGCGGATGTGCGACCCGTCGACGTCGGCGTCAGTCATGATGATGATACGGTGGTAGCGCAGTTTTTCGATGTTGAATTCATCGCGGCCGATACCGCAACCCAGTGCTGTGATCAACGTCCCCACCTCCGCCGATGCCAGCATCTTGTCGAAACGGGCTTTCTCGACATTGAGGATTTTTCCCTTCAACGGCAGGATGGCCTGGGACTTACGGTCGCGGCCTTGTTTGGCCGAACCGCCCGCGGAGTCACCCTCCACCAGGTACAGTTCGCTCAGGGCCGGATCACGCTCCTGGCAGTCGGCGAGCTTGCCGGGCAGACCAGCGATGTCCAGGGCACCCTTGCGGCGGGTCATTTCGCGCGCCCGGCGGGCCGCTTCGCGCGCCATGGCGGCTTCCGCGATTTTTGCTATGATCGACTTGGAATCCGTTGGATTTTCAAGAAGATAGCTATCAAGTCGTTCGGCGACTGTGGACTCTACGATGCCCTTGACCTCCGATGAGACCAGTTTGTCCTTGGTTTGCGAGGAAAACTTCGGATCGGGCACCTTGACTGACAGGACAGCGGTCAGACCTTCGCGCATATCGTCGCCGGTGGCGTTGACCTTGTTCTTCTTGCTCGCCTGCTGATCCATGTACTTGTTCAGCGTACGCGTCAGCGCAGCGCGGAACCCCGCCAGGTGCGTGCCGCCGTCGAGCTGCGGTATGTTATTGGTAAAACAGAAAATATTTTCCTGGTAGGAATCGTTCCACTGCATGGCGACTTCAACGCCGACAGTGTCCTTCTCCCCGGAAAAATAGAACACGTTGGTGTGCAACGGGGTCTTGTTTTTGTTCAGGTGTTCTACAAAAGCACGGATACCGCCCTGATACTCAAAAATATCCTGTTTTTCGGTACGGTCGTCGGTGATCCGGATACGAACGCCGGAATTCAGGAACGACAGCTCCCTCAGCCGCTTCGCCAGGATATCGTAGTGGAACTCAGTGTCGGTGAAGATGGTCGTGCTGGGCTTGAATGTGCACCTCGGTGCCCGTCTGATCAGTGGCGCCGATGGGTTTCAGCGCCTCCTGCGGCTCGCCATTCACGTACTCCTGATAATACACGTGACCGTCGCGTTTTATGGTCAGCTTGAGGAATTCCGACAGGGCGTTAACCACGGAGATGCCCACGCCGTGCAGACCACCGGACACCTTGTACGAGTTGTCGTCGAACTTACCGCCAGCGTGCAGCACAGTCATGATCACTTCCGCCGCCGACCGGCCCTCTTCCGGATGGATGTCCACCGGTATGCCACGGCCATCGTCAGTAATGGTTACGGAGTTGTCGCCGTGTAAGGTGACGGTGATTTCCGAACAATGCTGGGCCAGCGCTTCGTCGATCGAATTATCCACGACCTCGAAAACCATGTGATGCAAGCCAGTGCCGTCATCGGTATCCCCGATGTACATGCCCGGCCTTTTTCTGACTGCGTCGAGCCCCTTAAGTACCTTGATATTTGAGGAATCGTAGCTGGATTTGTCGGTCATAACATGGCTGCCCCTGATTAACCGGTCGAGTATACCACCTCTGACACCAAACCGTGTTTCACGTGAAACCAGCGGAGCTTCTCGATTCCCCAGTCGGACAACGGTGGCGCCTCAATCGCCGTTACAAAAACCTGGGCGTCGATCCGTGACAGCAGCTGAAGGACGCTGCGTCGATTGGCAGCGTCCAGTTCAGAACCGAGATCGTCCATGAGAAACAGACTGGTCTTGCCGGTTTTCTGGTGTAAGAGACTCGCCTGGGCCAACTGAAGGGCCGCGACAAGCACCTTTTGCTGGCCGTGCGACACCTGGTCCGCTGCGGGTTTTTCGCCGATTTTGAGCGCCAGTTCAGCCCGGTGGGGCCCGACACGAGTGAATCCGCTGTCGATATCCTTGTCGATGCCTGCGTCGAGTGCTTCCCGGTAGGTAAGCTCCGGGTTCCAGCCTTTCCGGTAGTTAACGGTCACCGGCTGGGGTAATGTCGGGAAGTCTGAAACGACACCGGCGAAAACACCCTCGAACTGGTCCAGGTAGACACGCCTTGAACTATCGAGCGCATCTCCGGCCTCCGCCAGATCCGGATCCCACGCCCGGACTTCACGGCGGCTCGCGCTGGAGCGAAGCGCAGCATTGCGCTGTTCCAGTAGCTTTCCGAAGCGCTTGCACAGCGCCATGTAGTCAGGTTTCACGTGAAACAAACCCCAGT
>CAVQMC010000002.1:0-359503 GCA_963713505.1 uncultured Ignavibacteria bacterium
TGGTCATCCCGCCGACTTTTGGATGTTCTCTTGCATTTGTTATCCACAGCAGCAGCCGGACTTGTCCTCCGGCTTGGCATCGGCGGGCATAGACAGAAACTTTTGCTGGCATTGCTCGCTGCAAATAGAACGTCTTTCCCGCGGTTCCGCGTGCAACGCGGTGGCTTCGTCTACGGTCATTCCGAGGATGTTCGTGTTCCTTCATGGCGAATGTCCTGTCATTTTGTCTGTGTTCGTCCTGTGTAGTTATTTCGATCATCGCCATGCCCACACCGTTGCCGGATCCTTGGTTGCAGAGGTGCCGCAGCACCGAAAACAAAAAAAGCCGACGTGACCGAATACCCAGCGGTATTCACCCACGTCGGCTTACTCGTCAACGAGCCCCCCGCGCAAAGCGAGTTGCTCTTCATCTAGTCATCCGACAACTTCATAACGTCTATTCTATCGTAATGAACAGTAAAGGCAAGATTGGACAGAAAAAAGCAGGTGGCAAGTCAATACTCACAGTGTAAGCCCGAACTCCGCTGCAGCACCAAACACGAAGACCTCTGTTTTTGCCCTGTCACGTGAAGTTGTGCTCCTGCCCTGACGGAATCTCGGAATGCTCAGCCACGGGCCGCCTCCTGCGCGGTGCGGGCTGACGCGGTGCAGCATAGCCTCAGCTGTCTTTATGTCATAGTCAGATAATTCTGTCCAATATTTCACTTTTTCATTCATTTACTCCACCATAAATAGGCTTGGTGTCTAAATAGGCTCGGTGTCAAATCTTGATTAGTGATTAAGGCGTTCTTCCACATACCTATTAAGAGCTTTTCCGATTCTCTTTTTCACGTTTTCCTCAAGTCCCCTGATATCTCTGGAGCCTTTAAAAAAAAGATTGAACCGCGAAGGCGCGAAGAGTTGGAGTAAATCATCATTCTTGACAAGTTTGAAAAATAGTTTTCGCGTGTCGGAAAAGACTTAAGCTATTCTTGGCCAGTGGCTCTTGATCTCCTGAGAGATACCGCGGCGCTGAGTTAAGAGTTTCGGGTTCCAGGTGCCGGCTCCGCTGGAGTGCCCCACTCGTTTTGTTCTTCCTTTAAATACCCGATTTTCTTTGGGGGCTTGCTTTCAACCGATAACAACTGTTCCAAGGTCTCAAATACGATCCGGAACTTGCCATCTACATCGGCTTTCAGCTTTTCGATTTCTTTCCGCAACTCTGCATTCTCGAAAACCAGCTGCCGCATCTTTATGAATGCTCGCATTATCTGGATGTTAACCTGAATTGCCTTGTTACTTTTTAGCACTGAAGATAACATCAATATTCCATGTTCCGTAAAAACCATGGGAGCATACCTTGCGCCACCCCAACTTGAGGTCGCAATTTGCGACCTCAAGTTTTCGTATTCTTTTTTGGAAAGCTCGAACATGAAATCTTCAGGAAATCTTTCAATATTTCTTCTAACCTGTTCTTTTAGTCTCTTGGTTTCCACCCCATAAAGAGTCGCCAGATCTTGATCCAGCATGACCTTCTTTCCCCGGATTATGCAGATCAATCCGGAGATATTTTCTATGGAAACAATCTCGCTCATTTTGGGCTTGTCATGTGAAAAAGAGGCTCGGTGTCAAATCTTGATTGGTGGTTAAGGGGTTCATCCACATACCTATTAAGGCTTTTCCGTATTTTAAAGACCAAAGTTTTTAATTTCTGTTGGACACGGATCTGCACGGATAAACACAGATCATTTTTTCTCGTTTGAAATAGGCCAAATCGCATTTCAACTGCGTTTTCGAATACGAAATTTTGTTCTTAGCGCAATTACAATCGCCCCAGCTTCCAAATCTTGAAAATGGCTACCCAATGCATCATCTACATCATGACCTTGATCAATCAACCAACGAGCTACCGCCCCGCTCGCATTAACATCTAATAGGAACTCCATAATAATCCTCTACCCGGCAGCGACTCGATTAAAAACATCCTCTCTCGCTACCATGTGGTGGGCATAGAGCAGTGCAGCTCGCAGATCATCTGTTTCAAGTTGAGGGTAGTCTTCTAAAATTTCTTCTTCTGTAGCCCCTTTTGCCAATAGCTCCAGTATCATCTCAACAGATATACGCAAACCACGAATAAGAGGCTTCCCACAAAGAACATCTTTGTTAAACGTAATACGATTAAGTAAATCTTGCATATTTTACCTCCAGGGCGCGTTGTCAGATAGACTTTTTTTGAAAGAAGGGCTCGGTGTCAAATCTTGATTAGTGATTAAGGCGTTTTTCCACATACCTGTTAAGAGCTTTTCCGATTCTCTTTTTCATGTTTTTTTCGAGTTCCCTGATATCTCGGGCGGCCCTATGGGTTACTTGTACAGGAACTAGTAACAAAAAAAAGTAACGAGTGACAAGTTTGAAAAATGGTTACGAGTGACAAGTTACAAGTGACAAGTGGGTAAAGATAGAGTTTATTTGTTGAGTGACGAGTAAATCGAAATGGATTTGATTTTAGTTTCTGTTGGACACGGATCTGCACGGATGAACACAGATCAAATTTTCTCGTGGCCTGGGCCACAGTAACACATTGAAAAACATTGTTCCGGCCTCAGTTAAATATGCTTTTCAATCTACTGGGTAACCGATGTCTTGGCACTTTTTTGCATTAGAATCGGGTAACCGATGTGTTGGCATTTGTGATCTAAGGCTTACACTGGAATCCCATTCCAACATGCTCAAAATGTTCATCTCCTGTAACAATGTCCTTCACGCCAAGTTCTTTCATGACCACCATGGAAGTTAGATCGGTGAAAGATATCCTGGGTTTATCTTCAAATTTCAAACGCAGAACTTTCGTTGCTTCAAACCGGGACGCGCTCATCCATTCCAATTGCAAGTACCCCTGCTCAATCGCATCGTTGATAGATTTCATTGATGTTTTTGCCAGATCCAGCGGCAGGCGCCGAAAGAGCAAGGTCAGCGTCTCATCAAGAACATAATCCGTTGTATAGATGTTTGCCCCACTTAATCGATATTTGCGATAAAATGTTTTTACCTCATCATGCTTTGTTTCCCGTCTATTGTGGAGTGACACCCAACCCCATGTATCGATAAAAAGCATATCGGTCAATCTCCATAAAGTTCTTGATCAATCTCGGTTGCAAACGGCTTGACATCCGCGGTGCCTATAATCTGCAAAATAGGGTCATTTTGGGGATCGAGCGAGCTTGGACGTAAATTTTTCTTTTTATCACTCTCATACAGAAGAAACTCTGAGAACTTCAAAACATTCTGAATTCCAGATTTGCTGAGTTTTTCTAGATTCTCCACCACCCGGTCCTTTAAAACCGCTGTTTCGTTTCCTGGATCCATTTCTCTTTCTCCTTAGATATAAGCGTTGTATCAAAAAACAATGAGATCAGGTCCCGGTTAAATATGCTTTGCCCCGGAAAAATTGGCTTCGCCCAAGAGAAGGGCTCGGTGTCAAATCTTGATTAGTGATTAAGGCGTTCTTCCACATATCAATTAAGAGCCTTTCCGATTCTCTTTTTCACGTTTTCCTCAAGTCCCCTGATATCTCTGGCGCCCCTATGGGTGTATACAATTCCGTATTTTAAAGACCAAAGATTTTAATTTCTGTTGGACACGGATCTGCACGTATATACACAGATTAAACATACTTCTAAATTATGATGTATGGATTCTATTTTAAAAAATTTATAGTTGGACAGGATTTACAGGATGAACAGGATTGATTTAATATTTAGAAGGTTTCTTACTCCAATGATATCCGCTTTAATTAAAACTCATCTACTTCAATTAATATCTTTTTTTCCAAATCATCACCAATCCAAAACCCAGTTTTCCTTAATCGTTTGAGGTATTCTCCTAAAGAATCTATTTTCCCTTCCAACTTTGCCCTTAAAAGTATACCGATCGTACCGGTTATTCTTATACCATACAATCTTGCTTTTTCTCTTGCATCTGCATCATCTATCAGGATAAGATCCGCATCAATTTCCAAGGCAAGCGCAATTGCCTCCGATTCACCATTATCAATAGAATATTGAAGTAACTTGACAAGTTTCTTGTCATTTACATTTGACACCTTGAGCCAACCAGCACTCTTTATCTGTTCAATTTCTTCGCGATCCTTGCCTTCTACAACACATTCCCTGAAAACAGCCTCTGGGATTGAAATTTCGTTAAAATAGTCTTTTAATAGCTCCAGCTTTCCAATCTTAGCAAGGTGGATGAGTGTCGAAGTATTACTGACAACTTTTTGCATACTCCATGTCTTCCTCAAGTTCTTTTTCGTCATAATGCCTTGGTACACCTCTTTCAGCCAATCCCTCAATAAACTCGAGCTTAGTTATATCTGCCAATCTTCTTGCCGCACCCATTGAAACAAGCTCTCGCTCGTACAATAGAAATGCCAGCTCTTTCTTAAGATGCTTTTCAATTTTTTTCTTTGGTATTTTAATGGTCTCTAAAATTTCATCTGGAATTTGTAAAATCAATGTCATTTCAACACCTTAATCTAAATAATAGAATTAAAAAGGAAATTTTGCACTACCCTTTTATAAAGGTTCGAATAAATAATAAATAATGTTGTTCATTTTTCGAACGCGCACGATTTGATCATATCTCGAGTTAGTGTCAAAAAGATTTCCTAATCGGGACACGGATAAACACAGATTAAATTTTCTCGTGGCCTGGGGCCAAATTGTACAAACTCAAACAAAAGCCTGAATGCTTGGATGCCGGGAAGCTATGAGGCAGAAAAATAAAAGGGTATCAAGTAGAAAATTCATTGTTTTCTCCCAGCCAGAATTCATCGCCCAGCGGATTGTCAAAGTCGTCGGCTATTCTAATCTTTCCTTTGAAAGCGCCAAGTACCCTGGAACGTTGCGGCTTTTTTTGTTCTTGACCATGAAAGACAAGAACTACATCAGCACTCCCGGTAGGAATAGTATGAGGAACCTGTAAGTCAATCAAGAGACGACGATCATCAGGTATATTTACATTCAGCTTTATCGTTTCCATTGTTTATCAACTCCTTTTTTTGAGTAATAGAAGACGTTGCCACTATTTCGCTATTTTTATGGCCTTCAAAACCTTCTGTAAATATCTCTTCGATTTAGTTTCTATTGGACACGGATCTGCACGGATGAACACAGATTAAATTTTCTCAGGGCCAGGGGCCAATTGAGTAAGGGCTGGGTGTCAAATCTTGATTAGTGATTAAGGTGTTCTTCCACATACCTAATTAAGAGCTTTTCCGATTCTCTTTTCACGTTTTCCTAAAGCCCCCTGATACCTCTGGCGCCCCTATGGGTGTAGACAAGTTCGTATTTTAAAGACTAAATATTTTAGTTTCTATTGGACACGGATCTGCGCGGATAAACACAGATCGAACATACTTCAAAATTTTGACTCGGATGGTTCATTTTACGATAGCTTTTGGCAAAGGAATTATTTAAAAAATGAAGTAAATGGCTTCATTATGCTCATCTTTGGCTATGTAATTTTTTTGCTATTTCTTCAAAAACCTGTTCAAGATCCCCACCGTGTGATTCCATAACAACGATTTCATTCCCTTTCATATTGTGCTTATGATGCGGATAGGTGGCAACTTCAGGCCAATGCGGAGAATTGTCCCATCTACAAATCAGCTTTCCCTCTCGGTTTTGCCAGTGGTATGAATATTTGAACGTAGTCCCACCCAGAGCAACCTGCCTTACAAAAAGTACGCTATCGTCAATGAAGGTTACCTTGCCCTTGAAACGAAAATTCAGGCCAACTTGACTAAAATCGATTACAGACCAAGTCTGGACAAGCTTATCATATTTTTCGACCAGGTTAACTATCATGACGCAATTCAGAAATTCGAGACTGCCACCAGTTCAGAGCAGCATCAGCAAACTCCCAGTCCATGAGGTCATCTTCCTGCTCAAAGTCTTCCTCGTTACGTTTCTGACTGAGCATGTCTCTAAAAGACTCCAAAGGTTCACCATATTTTTTTTTAAACCGTGAACACTCTGCTTCATAACGAGACAATTTTGTTAGTCCGGTCAAAATCAAATATTCGCGTAATACCATTGACTCCGTCTGACCGGTTTTATTGAGTATTTCAGCAATTGACATACTTGACCTCCCTCACCGCAAGTGGCGAAAAGCTATCCGAATATCTATGAATTTTTCTGTATATTGCCTTTTGTACAACATAAGATTGAGTTGGTTAAGTTACAAGCTTATGCGCCATTTTCGAGTCGCTGATTCATTTATAAGTTTGGGTTGGTGGTTGCGCAAAAAAATCTATCGGAATCGATTTGATTTTAGTTTTTGTTGGACACGGATCAGCACGGATAGGAAAAAAAGATTGAACCGCGAAGGCGCAAAGGGCGCGAAGGTTTTTTTGTGCGAATCACTTCGACTTCGCTCAGTACAGGCGGGTGCACCAGTCGAAAGGGCGTTGGCTGGCGTATCGGTTCGAACAAATGGATTCTGCCCAGCGGATAATGCGGAGAAAGATAGCTTCATACTTCGGCCTTTTTTAATACTTCTTCTATGATTCTTGCAAGACGAATTAATACCGCAGCATCATAAATAATTTTAACAACCAAGTACATCACAAGTAACATACAATTTCATCAACAAGATCGAATATATCTGGCAAGGTGTCTGCCGAAATGGTATCGTCTGATAAATGTTTATGAGCATCAAACCCTAAATCCGGCCTGTGTTTAGCGTTATCATACCTAAAAATCAAGTTACCGTCTTTATCTTGATATTGATAAGCATAACTCAGTCTTTCAATTCCATATCTGGCATCAATATATTCTTTGATGTGCAAAACAGAATAATCTATCAACACAACTTTCGCATTTAAGACTGCCTGCTTGTTGGTGCGGATTTCTTCTCTGATCTCAATAGAGTCTGAATATCCGTAAGTTTCAATCTTTTCTAAAGCATTGCGAAATATGGCGAGATATTCATTGAGTAACATTTTCGATGCTTTTTATTGCGGAAAGGCTTTCAGTTAATTTAATTGATAGCTGATACTCGCCGGCCCATTCCACATACTCCATATCTTGACCTTCTAAATCTTCTGCGCCCCATTCAGAAAAAAATTTTTCTGATGAAACATCATATTTTTTTTCAAATCTTTTGAGGCGTTTTATCGCAAGGCTAAGGCTGTATTGTATCCGTTGAGATTCTTTCTCCAACGCTTCAAATAATATTCCGGTTGCTTTTTCCGGTTCGTTTGTCTTTAAAATTATTTCGGCCATTTTTACCTCCTCCTGCAACGGGCGGTTAGGAAAAAAATTGAATCGCGAAGACGCGAAGCGCGCGAAGTTATTTTTTGGTGCGAATCGGGTATGCTGCGCCGCGCTTGCAATTGCCTCAAGGAGCTCGTGAATCAAGACCCTCAGTTTGGCTGCTACCAGATAGTTGTGACTATTCCAGCTTCTTGTATTCGTAGGTCTTTCGTAATAAGTGCTGTTTTAAAGTAAAGAGAAGTTGCTACAATCAACTTATCATGCATTTCCAAGTCCGGCTTCAATTTTATCCGCCTCCCTAAGGATGTCGACATCCAGCGCTGCTATGTCAAAATTTTCGTATTGTTCAATTTTAGTAAGAGTTTCTTCAAAGGTAAGAGTAATCCGCCCCTTTTGGGAGATGAATATTATTTCTGCAAGAACAATAGATGGAATTATAATTATACCTTCTTGAGCGGTAAGTTCAAACGCCCTTAAAGCCTTTTCGCTTAGACGAGAGTCGTCGGTAAAATACCAGACAAGCGAATGTGTGTCAGCTACATAATCCATGTTTTTTCCTTATTTGTCCTCATACGGAAACAAAGATTTTCTTGCCTCAAGGAACAATGATTCATCAATCTGGCTACCTTTCCAGATTCCTTTTAATGAACCTCGATTTCCAGTACCTTTTGTCTTTGTTATTAACTCAGTTGTTAGCAGATGAATTATTTTTTGAAGCTTAGGCATCATTTCATTTGGGACTCCTTCTAAGTCCCTTAAAATTTTTTCTTTATATGTTGATAACATTTTTTTTCCTTAGATTTCGCAGATTAAATGGATAAGAGGAAAATATAATAATGATAAAAACGTTTGCGCCAAGCGAATCTGGGCCTTCTCATAGAGATTTCAATAATTGCTCGTATTTTTTATGGTCACCAATCCAATACCAAATAACTAAATCTTGCTCCCTAACTGCGAGGGCCCGATAGTCCATATTTACCCTAACCGACCAAATATTATCTTCGGAATTTACACACTTAAAGCGTAGTGAAGGATGGAAGGGATTCTCCTTCCAAAGTTCAAATTTAGCATCTGCCTGTTTCTGGATATTCTCTGATAACTCTTTATACGATTTCCAATACGACTTAACAGTGAATGAATTCATTACAGTTCCTGGCTCTTTCCTTCTCTGTGTTCTTTAAGAGCCTGTTTCGCCATTTTTTTCATTGGCCCAGGATGCTTTGAATACAATTCCTCCCATTTCTGTTCACTGCGAAGTTCGTGTGCAAAATTTCTTAACATTTCCAATGCTTGATTCCGATGGACAGCATTTATACTTTCCAAAATCTCAACAGCAGTTAATGATTCAGGGGATAATGATGTTGAAATTTCCATATTGACTACCTCCTTGTACCGCTATAGGGTAACGCTGTTACCTTATGACTTTATTGCAAATAATCGAATATTTCTTTGTGATTGTCATTCCCGTTAAATATAAAGAAGGGCTCGGTGTCAAATCTTGTTTAGTGATTAAGGCGTTCTCCCACATACCTCTTTTCATTTTTGGCATAGATCGTTTGGCTATTTTTTTTAACCATTTCTAAACTTCTTCCTATAGAAAAAAGATTGAACCGCGAAGGCGCGAAGGGCGCGAAGGGTTTTTGTCGAATCACTCGATTGCAGTAACGGGTACACCAGCCGGTAAGGCGTTGGCTGGTGGTACGATTCGAACAAAGTTGCTAGTGCCCTGCGGGCAGTTGAGGTTGTGACAATCTCATTCTTTTTGGTCTTTCTTTGCGTTCTTGGCGTCTTGAGCGTAGCGGGCGGTTAGGAAAAAGATTGAACCGCGAAGGCGCGAAGAGCGCGAAGGGTGTTTTGGTCCGAATCACGATTTAGAACGGGTACACCAGCCGATAAGGCGTTGGCTGGTGTTACGATTCGAACAAAGTTCTCATGTCTGCGACAGGCTTATTCCGGAAAATTGTTAACCATGCGACGGATGCCGTTTTTCATCAGAGTGACATTCCAGTTCAAAATAAAGCCAATATTGAGATTGGTGAGTTTCAAATAGGTCAGGAGTTGAGCCTCATGGATGGGTGCAATTTGCTCCACTGTCTTGTTTTCGATGATGATGGAATCTTCCACGATCATATCAGCCCTGAAACCTGCATCAATTTTGACATCCCCGTACTGCACCGGCACGGGAACTTCACATTTGACAATCAAACCGGCTCGCTCGAGTTCGTAAGCCAGGCACTTCTGGTAGACCGATTCCAGAAGCCCGGGGCCCAAGGCTTTGTGAACCTTAATGGCGCAATGAACGATCAGTTTGGCGATTTGTTCGAGTTCCATCTATCAAGGAAAACGATTGAACCGCTAAAAAAGATTGAACCGCGAAGGCGCGAAGAGCGCGAAGGGTTTTTGGTTCGCGTGTAGGCCGAAGGTATAGGATAAAGGAACAAAGTTAAAGTTCAATCAGAAATCGGGTACACCAGCCGATAAAGCGCCGGCTGGTGATACGATTCGAACAAAGCTCTCATGCCCTGCGGGCAAATTGTTTAGCCAGACACCCAATCCTGTATATTTCCTTTGCGTCCTTGGCGTCTTGAGCTACCGCTGGGCGGGATGCAACGCGGGCGGTTGAGAAAAAGATTGAACCGCGAAGGCGCGAAGAGTTGGAGTAAATCATCATTCTTGACAAGTTTGAAAAATAGTTTTCGCGTGTCGGAAAAGACTTAAGCTATTCTTGGCCAGTGGCTCTTGATCTCCTGAGAGATACCGCGGCGCTGAGTTAAGAGTTTCGGGTTCCAGGTGCCGGCTCCGCTGGAGTGCCCCACTCGTTTTGTTCTTCCTTTAAATACCCGATTTTCTTTGGGGGCTTGCTTTCAACCGATAACAACTGTTCCAAGGTCTCAAATACGATCCGGAACTTGCCATCTACATCGGTTTTCAGCTTTTCGATTTCTTTCCGCAACTCTGCATTCTCGAAAACCAGCTGCCGCATCTTTATGAATGCTCGCATTATCTGGATGTTAACCTGAATTGCCTTGTTACTTTTTAGCACTGAAGATAACATCAATATTCCATGTTCCGTAAAAACCATGGGAGCATACCTTGCGCCACCCCAACTTGAGGTCGCAATTTGCGACCTCAAGTTTTCGTATTCTTTTTTGGAAAGCTCGAACATGAAATCTTCAGGAAATCTTTCAATATTTCTTCTAACCTGTTCTTTTAGTCTCTTGGTTTCCACCCCATAAAGAGTCGCCAGATCTTGATCCAGCATGACCTTCTTTCCCCGGATTATGCAGATCAATCCGGAGATATTTTCTATGGAAACAATCTCGCTCATTTTGGGCTTGTCATGTGAAAAAGAGGCTCGGTGTCAAATCTTGATTGAAAGAGGCTCGGAAGAGGCTCGGTGTCAAATCTTGATTAGTGATTAAGGCGTTCTCCCACATACCTCTTTTCATTTTTGGCATAGATCGTTTGGCTATTTTTTTTAACCATTTCTAAACTTCTTCCTATAGAAAAAAGATTGAACCGCGAAGGCGCGAAGAGCGCGAAGGGTTTTTGGTGCGAATCGGGTACACCAGATAAAAGGCTAAAGGATAAAGGACAAAGGTTAAAGGTTAAAATAATTACCGGGTGAAAAAATGAACCGATGAGACGTTGGCTGGTGATACGATTCGAACAAAGTACTCGTGCCCTGCGGGCAAATTGTTTAGCCAGATACTCAATTTCGTGTATTTACTTTGCGACCTTGGCGTCTTGAGCAACGCGGGCGGATAGGAAAAAGATTGAACCGCGAAGGCGCGAAGAACGCGAAGAAGGTTTTTTGTGCCCTGCGGGCAGTTGAGGTTGTGACAATCTCATTCTTTTTGGTCTTTCTTTGCGTTCTTGGCGTCTTGAGCGTAGCGGGCGGTTAGGAAAAAGATTGAACTGCTGAAAAAGATTGAACCGCGAAAAAAGGGTAAGGTGTCAAATCTTGATTAGTGATTAAGGCGTTCTTCCACATACCTGTTAAGAGCTTTTCCGATTCTCTTTTTCACGTTTTCCTCAGGTCCCCTGATATCTCTGGCACCCCGATTGGTTAAGTGTACAAGAACGAGTAACAAAAAAAAGTAACGAGTGACAAGCTTGAAAAATAGTTACGAGTGACAAGTGAATAGTGACGAGTAAAAGATTTTAGTTTCTTTTGGACACCGATCTGCATGGATAAACACAGATCAAATTTTCTCGTGGTTTGGGCCACAGTAATACACTAAAATGGTTTATTTGTTGATTAGTTGATTGGTTGATTCGTTTATTGATTGAGTGACCAGGAACGACCCTAAATGGTCACCCCGGTTTTCATTATTTCTGACAAAAAACCACTTTCGTCATGAGTTTTCTCGATGAGCACCGGTTCAATTCTGTCATCAACTTCTCTTCGGATTCTCCATAGTAATGGCCGAGTTGAAAAATAGTCACCGATAAGTGTGTTAACTACAATCGCTACATCCACATCACTATCTTCGCTGGCATCGCCCCTAGCATAAGAACCAAAGAGAATCATTTCGTCAAATTTCATATGTTTTGACAACAGCTTTTTGTAAATTTTGAGCTTATCTATAACTTTTTCTTTATCCATTTCTGCAATTCCTGCGCATTGATTAAAATTTCTGTACAACGTTTTCCTGTAAGGCTTTCCATTAGTTGCTTTTTAAAGATAGCGTTTACTTTGCAGCATAGCTTCAGCTGTTTTTATGTCATACTCAGATAATTCTATCCAATATTTCACTTTTTCATTCATTTACTACACCACAAACCCGGAATGGATTTGATTTTAGTTTTTGTTGGACACGGATCTGCACGGATGAACACAGATCAAATTTTCTCGTGGCCTGGGCCACAGTAACTGACTGAAAAATATAGTTGGACAGGATTTACTGTATATTTTTTATTCGGAGACAGTGTTTCGATTTAGTGCGCAATTAAATAGAGTAACCAGCATAATACACCCATAGTACCATAAACAACAAGGCAAAGCTTGGTGTCTATAAGAACTCTAAATGGTTTTTCATTGACTCTTTCTCAGTACGTTGGAGCAGGCGTAACAATCTTGACATCGTTTCGCTGAATGGGCGTTGTTTTGAAACAATGATGCCCCAGTGTTCTTGTTGAATTTTTGCTAAATGATTATGGAGAATCACAAAATCTTTAACATTGAAAGTAAAAAGACACCTTTCATTCTGAGTGGCAAATAAAAGTTGATCTAAGTCAGACCGTCCTTTCCGATCCAATTCCTGTGCATGAATCGCATCATATCCTCTTTTACGCAGGGCATGTGCCAATCCTGAGTGTATGTCTTCATCCAAAAATAATTCGATTTTCATTTGTTCGGTGTTTTCCGATTAGGATGCTCCGCTATCTGTGATTGCCAGAATTCCATATCCGAGGATTCAGTCAGATCGGTGTCAACCTCCAGTTGATGATCAAAATAGTATGCCAAGGCTGAATGGAGCTGTGAAGGTGTTAAGTGAGGCAAAGTCGTTAAAATTTCATCAGCGCTCATCCCCATCTGATAATATCCAGCAACGCATCTAACAGTGATCCGAGTCCCAACAATTATAGGTTGCCCGCCGGCGATTTTGGGGTTTGATCCAATGTGGGGATATGCTTTCGTTTGTAGTGCTACGGTCATAGTATTCCCCCTTTATTTATTTTACATATTTTAGTGAAAAATCGGTCAAATGGTGTCATCAAATGGTGTCACATCTTGAATAGTAAATAAATAAAAATGATCGAATATTGAACCGCAAAGACACAAAGATTTTGTTTTTTACCTGGTCGGGGAAACCGATCAGGTAAACCATCATGCCCTGCGGGAAATTACACATCCCGGATGTTAGATTATCTATTGCCTTTTGATGTATTTGGCTTGTTCTTCCTTTAGATACCCAATCTTTTTCGGTTTGCTTTTAATAGTCAGTAGCTGATCAAGGGTTTCAAAGACAACCCGAAATTTTCCATCCGTATCGGCTCTTAAATTTTCAATCTCCCTGCGAAGCTCCTCACTGTCGTATATCAACTGTCGAATCTTTGTAAATGCTCGCATTATTTGAATATTTACTTGGATCGCGGTTTTGCTGCGCAAGACACTGGAAAGCATCGTCACTCCCTGCTCGGTGAAAGCCATCGGCCTATACCGTAAACCCATTTTATCTTGATTGGAGGTCGCAAATTGCGACCTCCAATTCAACAGTTCCGCTTTTGATAACTCAAACATAAAATCTTCCGGAAACCTTTCGATATTCCTTTTCACCTGCTCCTTGAGTCTTTTTGTTTCAACGCCGTAAAGATTAGCGAGATCCCGATCCAGCATGACCTTTTTGCCACGGATCAGGTAAATTGAACCGGTAATGTTTTCAATTGGGATGATGTCGGTCATTACTCGCTCTTTTTAGGGAAAAGATTGGACCGCCAAAACACCCGCTAAGCCGACGACTTGATATCCCCCAGAAAAAATAGCGGGTGTCACATCTTGAATAGTGATTAATACGGTCGTGAGGCTAGTGCCAAGAATGCTTGTAGGGTATTGTTGTCGTTACCGCGATTCCACTATTATTTATGGTTTTTTTATTTGGACAGGATTTACTGGATTCACAGGATTGTTTTTTTGTTTGCCTTTACAACAAAAACGGTCAAACATTAAATCCGGCTTTGCCGGAAAAACTACGAATGACGTGACTACAGATATAGTTGATTGGCTGAGTGGTAGTAAATATGGACGATTTTGTTTTGTCGTCTGAATCCAGGAATCTGACTTCATCCGACATGCAATCCTCCTATAGGCGGAAAAAAACAGAATTGCTACTAATCTGATTCATGTAAAGGTATTTTTCTAATTCTCATGGCTTTTTCTGTAATTGTTGCCATCGCTCCATTTTCCAACTGCTGTCCAATTCTTGCCCATATATTCTCAACAAGTTCAGCGAGTTCTGGGCCTCTAAGCCCTTCTTGTCTAATTCTGACAACAGAAGGAGAATCTAAATTCTCAACTGCCAGAATGGCATGAAAATCAGAATCCAGCGTGATAACGATTCTGTTGTTCATCCCGAGCATACTCAAGTATTTGCCTATCTGTGGCCCTACTCATTCCGATTTCTCCAGTGTGTTGTATATCCCAGCCTTTATTGCGTAATATTTCGGCTGATGAGCGAGGAAGACCTTGGTCCAAAAGTAGCCTCATCAGGCGGCTTCCATCGGTATGATCTGAGTATCGAGATTTCTAGCGGCAAAAGCCAATGCCTGACGGATATCCTCTTTCTCTAACTCAGGATATTCAGCCTGTAGATCCTCCCAATCGGGATACAAAGCAACGGCTTCAACTACTCTCCGTACGGTCAATCGCAAACCCCGCACACATGGTTGTCCGTTCATTATTTCAGGATTGGTTGTTATTCTATCGAATTTTCTATGCATGATTACCTCCTTGAGGAAATCTCAACCACTTATGGAAAACATCGGAATGGATTTGATTTTAGTTTCTATGGGACACGGATCTGCACGGATAAACACAGATTAAATTTTCTCGTGGCCTGGGCCACAGTAACACAGTGACGAGTGACAAGTGAATATTGAATCATTCAAAACGTTGTGTCGCAATGTCGGTCAGAAATACCTTGATTGTTTCATCGTCGATTTCCTCACCAACATATTCAACTTTTTCACTGTAGTCGATGTCATCAAAATAGCAAAGCTGCTCTCGAAACAATTTTGCATTGAAACTGTTGCCAAAAATTTTAGCGGCTTTTGATGAAATTTTTCTTAGATCATGATAATCTTTTAAAACAAAATATAAATCGACGTAGTCTTTCCATTTGGCTCGTCCACCCAAGGCATATGTCTTCATTGCAGCCAGGTCCAGCAATGCAGGGATCCGTATAATACCTTCGAAATCTATCGGATGCACAATCTTATAGGGAAAGTTAAAGAAAGTTATTTTTACCGAATTAACAATAACATGCAACTGATCGAATGCTTCGTACAAAACACTTTCGATAGCAAAACCGTCTTTTTCGATGCGGTTTCTAATCCGTTCTTCGTTTGATATCACTAACGGTAAACAAGTCAAAATCAATTGAGCGGCGGTGGCCGATGTGCAGAGCTATTGCCGTACCTCCCACCAAATAATAGTCTTTTGAAAAAGTTTTGATTAGCGGGAGGAGCTTTCTCTGTTCATCTGTTAAAACGTCATTGTGCATGTCTTTTGAAATATAGGCGGAAAAAATGTTTTGTTCGCTGGTGATAGTTTGATCGCTTGCCCGATATTTGTCGAAAAAAGATCTCCGCTACTGTTTTAACTCCGATTAAATCGAATAAGCTAATTACACTTTTTTCATTCCCATAGTTTAAAATTGTCTCAACTAAAACATTCAAACTTATATTTTCTTTTTCATCAGGCTTCACTCCCCAAAACAGTGCCTCGTTTTCCCGGATAAATTGTTTTATATCTTTGCTCATGTAGTGTCTATCTCGAGGTTTTTCTAAACCCTTTAGTTGAATCAACAACATGGCAAAGATTAGATAAGTCCTCTGATATCTCTGGCACCCCTATGGGAATAAGGGGGACAGCCATGATTTTATGCATTACTTGCTGTTATTCCTAAACTTATCAGTCAAACATATAGCTTCGCACCGTGGATTACACCGCTTAATACAGAGAACCGCAATATAGATATTGAAGATTGGTTAAGTGGCTGTAAGTAAATAGGAATTTTCCCATATTTGCAAAATAATTAGACACTTCATGTTTCAACAATCGTAACATTCTGAATGTTATAACTATAGTCTGCCGTGTCAACCATTCAACCAGGAAGCTATTCAACGAAGTCTGAAAAGGATATTTCTTAATTTGGACACGGATCGGCACGGATATACACAGATCAAATTTTCTCTTGGCCTGGGGCCACAGCAACACACTGAAAAATATAGTTGGACAGGATTTACTGGAATTACTCGGGGTAAACTTTCTTTTTCATTCAGATTATGATTCTTGTGTTCGTAAAGGTTTTTCACGTCCTGAGCCGCTGAAACTGCTCACCAGCAATACGCCGATAACAATGGCAAAGACCGCAAAAATCGAGGCCATGATGCCGTACAATAGCGTTTTTCTGAGGGTCAACGACTTCATACTCGCTGCGGTTACGGGCTTCGTCACGCTAAACAGCAGCGATTCCGGGTTCAGATTGTATTTGCTCAGGTCCAAATATATGGCATTGATCTCATCAATGGTCTGCATCAGGGTATGGTAGATTTCTTTGTGCGTCAGATCGATTCGTGCCAGAGCTGCCTTTTTATAGGTCCCGAATCCATCATCTTTACCATTATCAACGGTAATTCGATCGTAAAGATCCTGGTAATATTTCTGGTCAATATTAATTTCCACCTTGTTCAAACCGGCCCCCATCACCTTTTCCGAAATCTGCTGGCGGAACAGCATATCCGAGTTTTCCTGCGCCATTTCGATCAGGCTGTCCAGAAATGATGCCCCAAATTGGGGAATCATGGCCGGCACATTGCCCGGCATCCCCTGCTTCAGCGAGGGCGTCAAAGCGGTACCGCCACCGGGAGCTGCCAGGGAGCCCCGGGTCCGTTGAATATATTGATTGAGTGAATTTTCATAGACGGCGACATTGGCCGCAGCGGCTTCCTCTTTTAAATTCAATTCAAACAGCCGGTTGCGCAGATAGCCCAAAGCAATGGTCTTGTCTTTGGCCACGCCGGCCTGCCGGATCAGCCCGATTAACGGGCTCAGCTTGAACTGCTGAATATCCTCCATCCTGAACTGGAGGTCCTGCAGGCTGACGGCATTTTCACCGACTTTAATCGCCTGCGCGCCGGGTATCTGCTGCAGTTTTTCGATATCGGCACTGACACGGTCGATGGCGGCTCTCAGCATATCGGTCGCAATAAAGTAATCCTCTTTTTGCAGATCGTTTTCAGAAAGAATATTGCGGGAAACCAAAAAATAGCGGTATTTATTGACCCCTTTGACGCGATCGGCATGATCGGCCCAGACTCGCAGAATGTCGTTGAGCAGCTTGGCTGCCAGGCCATCGGGTATCGCCGCCTGGCTTGGGTCGCGGCTATATGCCAGCGTATAGATCGGCACCAGCGCGTTCTTTTTTTTCGCCAAAAATTCAGCCTCGAGCCGATCGCGTTCTTCCAGACTCAGATTCTTTTGGCCGAGCTTTTCGGCGTATTCATATTCCAGAAACTTCAGGTCATCATTGGTCTGAATAATGGTCAGGCCGGCTTTGAAGTCCGGAAACTCCAGGTAGTCCTTCAGATTATTTTCTTCATAGACCTCACTTAATACGGGAGATGACAGGATATCCGCGGTGCTGAATCGCAGGCCATTGGGGTATTCATTTTTGTCTGCCCCTTCAAATTCGAGCTTGAATTCCAGGCTGACCGCTTTATTATTTGGTTGCCCCAAGTAAACCCACGCAGCGACTGCGGCGATGATAAAGATCGCACTTAAGGACAGGACAACGATAATGCTGCGATGATGCCAAAGGGTTAAAACAAGGTCCTTGAGGGAAATCTCGTCGTCGGCTTCATTGTAATACGCTGGTTGGGTATCCGGATGGGCAGGCGGAAAATTTGATTTCTTTGCAGGCATATTCGGGCTCCAGGAAAATTTGGTTTGCAAGTTGTTGGTGGTTAGTTGTGAGTTGTTCGCTGGATAAAGATTTTACAATAAAATTCGGAATGGATTCGATTTTAGTTTCTATTAGGACACGGATCTACGCGGATCAACACAGATCAAATTTTCTCGTGGTTTGAGGGCAATGTAGGTTGTGACAATTGCATGACGGATGAATTTCAACTTGCAGGAGGTGATTCACTCAGAATCTGTATCAACCAACTGTTTGATTTCGATCACAAAATTATGAAAATCTTTTAAACCTGCGCTTAGATTTTGAACAAACACATTATCGTCAACCCGCCAGTATTGATGCACCAGCATATTTCTGAATCGAATAAAATGGTTGAAGCCTTCCCTATTAAATCCTTGGAAATGATCTTATCGCTCCCTGCTTTTGGTGAATACAGCGGTGTATCCATCAATCACAATATTGTGTTTTTTAGCAAGAATGTGCTGCAGTATACTCGCAATTGCTTCGGCTATTACGATGGTTGAATACTTCAGACTTTTCAGTACGGTAGGGTTGCCGACAATATCTATTTGTTTCTGACGTTCCTGTTTAAATAAGCCTTCTACATCAATTGTCTCAGCAGCAATCTCATCTAAATATTTTTGCAACCGGTCATGATCTAGTTTCACTGAACTCCTCCAAGCGCTCCTGGCGCAGACGTAATCCCCGAATCATCATGGCCTCATTTTCCAGCAGGTATCTTGAAAACTCGTCTATCATATCACTTAGAAATTCCGGATCATCATTTTTAATCAAGATACCTTCATTGACAGCTCTTGTTAAAACATAAACGTCGGCTTCATGATAATCGAAAAAAAGCAGATCAATATGGTCCTCGGGAAGGTTCAAGTGAACCGACAGCTTATGTATCACATCAAAATAGGCTGTGCGTTTGTCGGCATGTTTGTTCAGCAATACCAGAATATCCAGGTCATTTACAGCGTATCAGATCCTGAGCACCGGAGCCGAAAAGGTAAGCGGCTGAAACGTCAGTGCATTTTTGAAGTAATGCCTCAATATCTGCTATTTTTACTTTTGTATTTTTGATCTGAATAATTTGTTCTTTCATTTTTATAGCGCCGGCACGCAGGATTTTCAGGATGCTTTTATCCGGATCAAAAGGCTAATTTACAGAGAACCGACTCCCGGTTGGTATTCTCCAAATAGGCAGCGTCCTATTTTAGCAACTCAAATAGCTCAAACTTCGCGGTCCGTTTGTCAAATGTCATTACAGAAGCACAGCCCGAATATTCTGTTTTACCTTCTCGTTCATTTCATCAACGGAAACCGGTTTCATGCCGGGTTTGTGCAACCTTCCAAAAACATCATCAATCCTTTTCGTAATCGGCTCGATATAAAATTTTCCGTTTTCAAGGACGACGAACTCAATCTTATCTCCCGGGTGCAACCCCAGTGATTCTCGAATAGCCTTGGCAATTGTCACTTGTCCTTTGTTGGTCAGCGTTGCCAACGCCAAAAAAGCTTCCTCCTTACTTTTTTTAGTATTATTACTTCAACGTATATATACCAACATTTAAAGAGATATAAGGTGTCGATTGCAGTCCTTTTCAACCCACAGCCGACAACTGCCAACTCACCGTTTAGCGATAACTTATTCCAAGGATTCAATAGATTTGATGATTTTTAATTGATCCGCCTCCGCAAGATAAGGATGCATGGGGAGACTGAAAATACGATCGGCGCAATCTTCGCTAACCGGAAAATCACCTTTTTTGTAATTGAGGTGGGAAAATGCGCTCTGCAGATGCAACGGCTTGGGGTAATAAATAGCAGTCGGAATTTGGGCCGCTTTTAATTTGGATTGCAATGCCGCACGGTGGGCCGAATCTTGGGCGAGAATCGAGTATTGGGCCCAGGCGCTTTGGTAGTCCTGCGCAATTTCAGGTAGCATGAGGCCGGAAACACCGCCCAGCAATTCCGTATATCGGGCGGCAACCTGCTGCCGCAGCACTATTTCTTCGGCAAATATGTCGAATTTAGCCAGCAGGATACCCGCCTGGAGCGTATCCAAGCGACCGTTTACACCGATCCGGATGTTGTCATACTTATGGTGGCCTTTGCCATGAACCCGGACTGACTGCATAATCTCCGCCAGGCTGTCATCATCGGTAAAACACATGCCGCCGTCGCCGTAACATCCCAATGGTTTGGCTGGAAAAAAAGAGGTGCCGGCGATATTGCCGAAAGCGCATGCTTTTTTTCCATTCAGCTCGGCGCCAAAAGATTGGGCGGCATCTTCAATGACAAAAAGGCTATGCTTGACGGCAACGGCATCAATTTGGCCGTAGTCGGCCGGCAGCCCGAAAAGATCAACGGCGATGACGCCTTTGGGGGTGACAGGTAATGGGCTATCGGTAATGGGTAATGGGTGAATGTTGGGATCACTGTTTTTTACTGCCTCAACGGCCAAATCAAGTTTAGCCGGATCCAGATTGAAAGTTTGGGGATCGATGTCAACAAATACCGGGGTGGCGCCCAGCAGGCTGATCACTTCTGCGGTTGCGATAAACGTAAACGGTGAAGTGAAGATGGCATCTCCGGGTCCAACCCCAAAAGCCATCAGCGCCATCAGCAGCGCATCGGTGCCCGAAGCGCACCCGATCGCGTTTTTAACCCCCACATAACCCGCCAGGCGTTCTTCGAGTTGTTGGATTTCCGGCCCCATAATATACTGGCCGTGGTCCAAAATTGCTGAAATATTTGACTCCAACTTTTTCCGGATTCGTTTCTGCTGGGCAGCTAAATCGACAAATCGCATGTATTTAGTCCATTGCGTGTTGTAAGTTGTTGGTTGTGTCTGTTTGGTAAGTGGCTTATAGGTTGAATAGTCCGGACTTCGTTGAATAGTTTACTGGTTGAATGGTTGATTAGGTAAATATTCCGTGCATTTCCTTACTAAGTTTCACATTTCCGTGGTGAAAGCCGCTCTCACCTTCTACTTGGTGCTTTGATTTCCGACTTCCGAATTCCGCCTTCCGAATTCTGATTTTCCTCTTACTTCATCCTTGATCCGCTTGACATGCCCGCGCCCCAGGCCTTTGACCTCGCAGCCAAGCTCGAAGTAGCGCCGGATGTTGTCATCATGCAAAATTCCAAAACAGTCGACGATGGCCAGCGGCTTGCCCACCATTTCAACAATTTGCTCGGGATTAAGGTCAAGATATTCACGGTGTCGAACGGCAAAAACCAGGGCATCGGCGCCGCTGACCGCTTCGGCTAAATTTTTCACCATTTGCATTTCAGCCAGTTTTTCCTGGTTTCGGAAAAATCTGGCCATCGAGTGGCCGGGGGACGGATATGTTTCTTGCTTTTCCAACTCCCACCAGTGCGACACATAAGGATCATGGGCCACAACATCGGCCCCCATTTCGGTCAGTTTGCGGACAATAACCTCTGATCCGCTATAGCGCGTATCACCGACATCCTGGCGGTAAGAAACACCCAGCACCGCGACTTTGCAGGCGGCGACGATTTTGCCCATGTTGCGCAGGGCATCACGGACCAGTTGCGTGGCTCTTAGCCCGCGGCTGTCGTTAATATCAATTGAAAGTGGTGTAATTTTAAAAATGTCATCTTCAAAGCCCATTAGCGTGTGATAGGACCACACGCCCAGGCCGCCGTCTTTGGGCAAACAATACCCGCCGATGCCCGGTCCCGGGAAAATGATGTTGGAGTGGGTGGGCCGGATCTTGATCGCCTCAATCACTTTGAGCAGATCGACACCGTTGCGCTCTGAAAAGACACTCCATTCGTCGAGGAATGCCAGAATTGAAGCCCGATAAGAGTTTTCAATGATTTTACAGGTCTCACTTTCTATCGGACGATCCAGCACGGTTAGGGGAAAATCATCCACGTTAAGTATTTGACTGAGAAACGCGGTCACCCGTTGACGGGCTTGTGCGTTAATCCCGCTGCAGACGCGCCAAAAATCCCGGATAGAGGCCACATAATTACGACCCGGCATCACGCGTTCAAAAGAGTGCGCCAACAGCGGTTCAACATCGATCAACCCACGCTTCTGGAAAGCTTTTTTGACGATGGGATAGGCAATATATTCCGTGGTGCCCGGCGGAACGGTGGTTTCGATCAGGACCAGGCATTCCGGTTTGATCCTTTCACTGATAATTTTGAGGCTGTCCTCCAGGGCAGCAATGTCTGCGTACCCCTGCCGGACATTGCCGAAGGTTTCTTTGAAATAGTCACATTGGACATCCACCACCACCACATCCGCCAGTGACAGCACCTCATAGGTATAGGTTGCCGTCAGGGTCTTTTTATCTTTCACACAACGTTGGATTAACGGTCCAACTTCCGGATCTTCGGCCTCCACCGGCGCAATGCCGCGATTCAAATAGTGAATTTTCCAAAAAGACCGTGTCGACGGCCGCTGCATGCCGATGACAAATTTGGTTGGTTCACCGGTATCCGGATCAACTGCGTCGGCAACTACGCCGGCCATAACCGAGCCGACAAAACCAACTCCCATGACAACGACGATTTCCCGGCCTTCCCGGCGCTGCTGATCAACGAGTTTCCGAATTTTTTTGAATTCTTCGGCGTAATCACTTTCGGCGGGCAGTGGAAATTTTTCGCCGGACGGACAAATTGAAAAACGGTTTTCTGATTGTGTCATGTTTTTAGCATTCTCCCTGATAAAATTTGCATCATACTCGTTTTTACCGTGACTCTATATTTCGACCGCTAAAGACAGCTCCGCTTGGTGGATTGCACCGGATTGGATCCGGCACACACCATATCTTGTAGTTGAAGCATAAGCATTGACCATATTTTGTGTCTTAAGTCAAGGAATAAACTAGCATTGAATAAGATTTGTTGAATAAATTCATACCCTCGGAGCGCTCTAGTTGTCAGATTAGCAGGTGGGGTTGAGGTACGAAACCCAACATTTCTAGTTGATCTCAATCACTAATTCCGAGGGAATTCCGCTTTGGGCGATTTTTTGTAAAATGGCATCTCTTGAATTTATGGTGGTCACGAGTAATCGATCGTACGACACCGTATCAAGATTGGCCGGATCCGCCACGAGGAATTTCATAAACCGGGTGCCCATTTTCTCATCATCAACAATCGCGACTAATTGAACGGCCGTTTCCTGCAGAGAAATATAGGCAATTTCCGCCAGGTCACCGGCTCCGTAAAAAACGATGCGGCTAATGCCCTGATTTTCGAATTCGACGTACAGGTCGCGCAGTTTTTGACGTGCTTCTTTGTAAAATTTGTATGAATGCTGGATGAATAAATACGTCAGGCGTGATTTTTCGGCGGCACCGCGCGCTGTAAGGATATACTTGATTCTTTGTTTCGGGATGGAGGTGATTTTAACAAAGCCTTTTTTGACCAGCCGTTTGATGAACGAATTCACCAGACCGAGGGATATATTGAGCTCTCCGGCTAAATCCCTCTGGCTGGGGGTTTTGTCGTTGCCGACCTTTTCAAGTATTTTTAAGGTGCGGATGTCTTTGGGATCCATGGATATTATAAAGGATATCGGGTTGTGGGCATAGGTGTGAGGTAAAAGGAAAAAGGAGAAAGGCTAAAGGTTGAAGGTATTGGGTGCAAATAGTCGATGAGTTCGTGAGCTCATAAGCTGACAAGCGGCTGAGGGCAATCAACTTATGAACTTACCCACTTACCAGCTTATTGGCTTACCAGCTAATAGCGCTTCCGAATTTTCCGAAAGCGCTATTCATAGCTCCGCCCGGTCAGTTACACAAGAATACTCAGGCAACGTCTCCAGGCACGGAAAGGGCAAATTCATGATACACATCGATGCTCATTATAAAAATGTTCACTATCTGAACAAAAATCGACCTGAGTGTCAAGTAATTATTTGATATTTTATTAAAAACTAATTAATCCGCCTTGAAAAACGGCACCTTCATCGGTATCAAAAAAATCATTGATAATTGAAAAAAGTCATCAGGGCGAAGCGGTGGCGGATTAATTATTTTATACTGCGCCTGTTTTTTTTAATTTTATAAATATTTTTTCAGGTACTTATGTAAAATAATCAGCAGCGAATTGAGATTCAGGCAGCCCGGCTGCATCCTTAACGAGGATAGCAAATAATCTGGGCAATTCGCGGCAGTAAACTTGTTTTTATGTTGAAAGACTGGCCAAGTTATGATCTAATTTAGGGTAATTGTAGATTCATTTAGAGTGCAGAAAGGAAATACAGGTTATGGAACGTATCCTCATCATTGATGACGAACAACAAATTCGGTCGATGCTCAGACTCATGCTCGAGCGTGACGGTTACGAAGTCGTTGAAGCACCTGATGGAATTGAGGGGATAAAAGCCTATCGCCAGAATCCGGCCGACTTGATCATCACCGATTTGATTATGCCGAATAAAGACGGCATTGGCATGATTATCGAATTACAAAAAGAGTTTCCCGATGTAAAAATAATTGCGATGTCCGGAGGCGGTCTTAACAAGCCTGAAGGCTATCTGCAAGGGGCTAAAAAACTGGGTGCTGCTTGCACGCTGACGAAACCGATTGATCGCGAAAAAATGTTGCGGGCAGTTAAAAATATAATTAAAGGTACCACATCCGAGCTTGAAGAGACCCAATCTGAACCGGAATAATCGATTCGTGGTGAAAAAAGTCGCAGTTGCATGCCTGCTTCTGGCCCTGTCGGCAATTACGGGCCGTGCCGATATCATCTATTTTAAGGATGGTCTAAAAACGATTTGCCAGGAAAAAACCTGGGAAGAAGATGGGCAGGTAAAATGCGAATACGGCGGCTGGATAATAAGCTATCAGAAATCCGATGTCCTGAGAATTCTAAAAACCACCCCGCCGGAACCCACTGCTCATTCTGAAAAAAAACCCAAGGTCAAGCAACAAAACGAACCGGCGCCAGCTGGACCCCAAAAAATCATCCCGCCCAAGGTTAAAGGCCTAAATTTCTATGACCCGCAAAGACCCGCTCACGTATTGGACTGATCAAAACACCCGGCATAAAAACTATAAAGACGCCATCCGGGCCTTGGCTAACCAATACGGCTGTCCGCCGGAATGGATACAAGCCAATATGGGTGACACCAACGATCTTGCCGAAATTCATCAAACCCTGCAAAACGGTATTCAGCAGAATTTTCAAAATAACGGTGCCGGGAATTGACAAAGACGCCTTTATCCCGTAATATTGGGTAAAAATATATATTAATATTAGCTATTTATATGCTACCCCAATTGAGCGCTTCAAATTTAAATAGGCACTAAGACTTTAGTTGGCATTGGAAAGGATCAGAGTTCATGTCCATTTTGAATCGGGATGTGGTTGTGGTAATAAAATTTGTGACCGGCTGTATAACTGCTGGTGTGTTAATTTTTCTCATTTCGGCGCTTAGCGGTGGGGATTCATTTAAGAATCAAAACTTCATCGCCGAGCTGGACGGGCTCCTATCGGAGATATCGGAAGAATAAACTCGCTCGCCAGCGACCGGCCAACCTGGTCCTGTTTATTGTCCTCTGGTTGGTTATTTATTTTTATTACGGCCACGGCATATTGAGATCAACGCATGTATCTAAATTACTATAACTTAAAGGCAATGCCGTTTCAGATAACTACGGATCCGCGGTTTCTCTGGCTCGGCGAAAAGCATTCCGAAGCTCTGGCAACCCTTAAATACGGTATATTGGAAAACAAGGGATTCTTGCTGCTGACCGGCGATGTAGGTACGGGAAAAACCGCCCTGATTAATCGTTTGGTAAAGATAATTGAAGTCGATGCAATAGTTGCCAAGATACCGGATCCGGGATTGAGCAGTCTGGATTTCTTTAATTTTTTAGCAGTCGAATTAAAAATGAAAAAAAAATTCGACACCAAAGGGCAATTTCTCATCTATTTGAAGTATTTTTTACTCAAGGCGTACTCACACCACAAAAAAGTGCTGCTAATCATAGATGAAGCACAGCGATTGAACCACGATCTTCTCGAACAGATACGCCTTCTGTCGAACATCGAATTGCAAAATAGAAAATTAATCAACATCTTCTTTGTCGGACAGCCCGAATTCAGCGAAATGTTGATGGAAGACCGGAATCGGGCAGTGAGACAGCGAATTGCCGTGAGCTATCACATTGAACCGTTGTCCGAAATCGAAACCCGCAAGTATATCAATCATCGGCTTAAATTTGCCGGTGCTACGCGGGAAATATTTTCTAAAGACGCGGTGATCAATATCCATGCCTTTTCCGCGGGATATCCACGCCTGATCAATATCATTTGTGATCACGCAATGCTGACCGGCTATTCCTCCGGCTTAAAAACCATCAACAAGGAAATAATCGAGGAATGTGAACGAGAACTCCATATACCATTTGACGTCAGAGCTGATAACGGCAAGGACCGCCAAGAAAATAAAGCTGACCAGAACAAAAGTACGGCCCGCCGACCGGATAAGCCCTCCACAAAAAGACGAATCGGACTGATTGCAGCAATGATCATGCTGTTGATCTTCGGGGTTTATTTTTCTCCAAGTCAAGAATCCGATGATGCCATCCGTTGGACGATGGAAGAAAAAACCCCTCAGAAATATAAGGGTCCGTTGCCGGAGGAAATGAAAGAGGACCAAGCTGCCAGGGTTCAAGTGAGCGAATTGAAAGATGTCGAACCGATCAAGGAATCACATGCCGGTGATCACTCGGCCGGAAAGCAAATCCAGTCACCGGCAAATAAAAATATCGCTGATCCAAAAACCAGGCAGCCGCTTGATGAAGATACGGCCGGCAAACAGAGACAACAGCTGGTTGCAATTGATGAAAACCCAAAAAAAATCACCGGTAGCAAGACCCCGGTAGCGGCGCCCCTGCTGCAAAGAAAATTTATCATCTATTTCAAACACAATTCCAATGAGCTTCCTGATCAATCCTTTGAAACGCTGAACCGAATCGCCGACTTCATGTTAAACAGCCCAACGACCACCATTGATATTAAGGGTTATTCGGATTCAACCGGCAGCGACGGCTATAATGTGAGTGTTTCCCAATTCCGCGCCAATACGATTAAAATCTTTCTGGTCGGTAAAGGTGTCGAACCTGCGAAAATTAAAACCGTCGGGTTGGGATCCGAAAATCCGATTGCCACGAATAAAACCAAAGAAGGCCGGCGCAGAAACCGTCGGGTTGAGCTCGAGCTTAAGGTCCAAAATTAAATTGTGTTTTCAGCAGCTGCCGGGTCTTGGCGCTGACTTTCAGGGTTGCCAGCTCATCAGGAGAAACCCAGCGCGCGGCGGAGGCATCATCCCCGGCCCGGGGTTGTCCCCGGATATAGTCCGCTGTCAGATCGACAATAACATAATGAAACCGGATACGGCCCCGCGTATCCCGCTCTATAACGTCGAAAGTATACACCGGTGCCCGCGCTCGAATGGCGATGGCGGTTTCTTCCAGAATTTCCCGTTCAGCAGCTTGCTGCAAGGTTTCACCGATCTCTACCCTGCCGCCTGGAATGGCCCACAGATCCTCAGCCGGCGGCTTGCCCCTTCGAACCAGCAGGATCCTATCGTCTTTAAATACGATGGCACCGACGGCAACCCGCGGTTGTTCGGGATAATCGCCACCGGTCCCGGGTGTTGAATTTTGCAATGCCTTGTCAGTCCTCCGCATTCTGACTCCCGACTTCTATTCATTCCGACTTCAAATCATTCCGACTTCCGCATTCCGCTTTCCGACTTTCGCATTCCGAATTCCAATTTCAGTCTACTCTTCATACGTAATGCGATAGATCGCGCCGGCCCGATCATCGGATACCAGCAGGGCGCCGTCCGGCATCACCAGGATATCCACCGGTCGTCCCCAGGCCGAATCCCCCTGCAGCCAGCCTTGCGCAAACACTTCATATTTCGTCGGCTTGTTCCTTGTCAGCGTGACCAGGGTGATCCGATAGCCGATGGGGATGCTGCGGTTCCATGATCCGTGCTCGGCGATGAAAATTTGATTACGATATTGGGCGGGAAACTGCTTCCCGGTATAAAATTTCATTCCCAATGGCGCCACATGGGGGCCCAGTTTCATCGCCGGCGGGGCAAACTCGCTGCAGCTGCGGTCATCGCCGTATTCAGGGTCCGGCACATCGCCGGCATGACAGAATGGGAAACCGAAATCCAATCCTTGCACCGGCGCATGATGCAGCGTATCCGGCGGCAAATCATCACCCATCCAGTCGCGACCGTTATTGGTAAACCAGAGATCCCCGGTGGCCGGGTGCCAGCCAAAGCCGACCGTATTTCGAATCCCGTGAGCGTAAATCTCCAACTGGCTGCCATCGGCTTTCATCCGCATGATCGATGCATAGCGCGGATCTTTTCGTTTACATACATTGCACGGGGCCCCGACCGGAACATACAGCCGGTCATCCGGACCAAAGGCAATGTATTTCCATCCGTGGTGCTGATCTTGCGGGAACTTATCATTGACGATCACCGGTATGGGAGGGTCTCGCAGGGATTTTTCAATATTATCATAGCGCAGGATGCGATTCACTTCAGCGACGTACAGTGCTCCCTTACGAAAGGCAACGCCGTTGGGCATATTCAATCCAGCGGCAATCGTAATTACCTCGTCGGCAACCTGATCCTGATCGGTATCCAAAACCGCATAGACCTTGCCTGCCTGGCGGCTTCCCACAAAGATGACGCCGTTGGGACTCAGCGTCAAGGATCTGGCATTCGGCACCCCGGCGGCATAAACCCGGATTTTGAAACCCGGCGGGAGTTGAATCCGATCCAGATGAATCCCGCGCATCGTACCGGCGGCCTGGCAGGAATTGATAAAGAAGAATGAAAATAGAATAGCTATCAGAGGCTTTAATCGGTGGATTTGAGTCGCTTTCATCTTATGCTGCCTAAGTGCTCTTGTTTATAAATACGATTACGCATTTCAGTAATATTTTTCACGCAGAGGCACGGAAGGCCAGAGAGTATTTATTTTTTTATTTAATGATCGGACAGTTCATATTTCAGAAATCGTCGCCTCATGAAATTATAAACACAATTGACACTAATCAACCATTCAACCAGTAACCGATTCACGCAGCCAATACGGATTAATCATGTCTTCGAATATGGTCATGGCCGCCTCGGCCCCCTGACCGGAAGCGGTGACGATCTGCTTGTAGCCGCCCTCAACGTCGCCGGCTGAATAAATGCCGGGCACATTGGTACGATGTTTGCCGTCATGTTTGATATACCCGTCCTCGTTTATTTCCAAACCCATCATTTCTGCGAGTTCGACGGCCGGGGTATATCCGATGGCCACGAACACGCCGTCGGTTTTGAATGTGGATGATGCACCGGTTTTGTTGTTGATGATCTGAATTTCCTCTACGCGATGTTCGCCGCTGATTTCCTTTATTTCAGTATCCCAGAGCACGGGAATGTTATTGTCGGTCAGTTGCTTGGCCAAAAATTCCTGCGCTCTTAATTTGTCCCGGCGATGAATCAACGTCACATCCACCCCCATGTGAAACAGGTGTAAAGCTTCGGTTACGGCACTGTTGCCGCCGCCCACCATCACCACTTTTTTTCCTTTAAAAAGCGGCCCATCACAGGTACTGCAGTAGCTTACCCCCCGGCCGGAAAGTCGGGATTCACCGGGTACACCCAGATGGCGATGAACTGCTCCGGTTGATAAGAGAACGGATTTTGTTAAAAACTTTCTGCGGCTGGTCAGCACCGTTATTGGATTTCCAGTCTGCACATCGACCACCGCTTCGCCCTGAAAAATCTGAACGTACTGCAGGGCATGGCTCACCATGATATCCACCAGAGTTTTGCCGCCGACCGAGGTGAATCCCGGGTAATTTTCAACAATCGGCGTTGTGGCAACCTGCCCTCCGAGGGCTTCACGTTCCACCACCGCCGTTCGCAACCCGCTGCGGACCGCGTAAATCCCGGCTGACAGACCCGCCGGTCCCCCGCCGATTATGACCAGATCGGTTTCCACCACTTCGGCATCGCTGTCGGGTATAAAAATAGTCTGAGCCTCCAATTTTTGCAGTGACGAAATGAAGACTTCTTCGGGTTGGGCGCCCTGGCCGATCAGCACATCATTGGCGAACGCCTGGGGTACGCTTTGGGCGCCATACTGGTTGGCCATCTCCGGTTCGCACTGAATGTCGATGATTTCCAGCGACACTAACTCGGGCATCTCGATGGCTGCTTTCACGGCATTGACCGCCTCCTGCGGACAATAGGGACACGTCGGGCTGACAAAAACCTTAATGTTGCGCGGAGAATCAATTCTTTTGACAACATTAAGGGACTGGTCGCTGAGGTTGCTTTGGCCGAGCCCGACTAAAATCAACGTTTCCAGCAGGGTGCGGGCCTCTTCGCCCATCGGTGCGCCGAGCCATCGAATGGCGTAGCGTTCCGGTGCAATCAGCAAGGTGGGAGAACTCGTGACATTGTATTTTTGGGCCAGTTCATGGTCCAAATCATATTCGCGCATGGTTATTCTGTCGCTAATCTCTCTAAAGGCTCTGATAACCTGCCGATTGGCCTGGGTGAACGCATCTTCATGCCCCTTGGCCGTAAACAGTAAAAGCGGGATATCATTCGGCAGCTGCTCGAATGTCGCTTTTAGCTGATCGAGGTAAGCCTGACTGGCCATATCGCTGCGGGGGGCCTCGGTATCCACTGTATCTTGCATCTTGCTAACTCCTTTTGCTAAGGTTCTATGGCTTTATATCTGAATCTTGCACGGCAAAACCTGCGATTTATCCGCCGCTGAAAGGCTCGTGCAAATTCAGAGCATGCAATAGCTGTTTTTAACGCATCCCAAATAAATCAGTCAAATACTTTAAGTCCGGGATCACGCGGTGTCAACTCAGATTGTAAGCATCCTGATACTGTAGTTGATCTTTTGGCTACAAAACTGGATGCCGGATGCTGGATACTGGATGCTCGATGCTGGACACTGGATGCCGGATGCTGGATACTCGATGCTGGATGCTCGATGGGGGACAAACCAGGAAGCGGAAAGACTGTGGCGGGTGGGAAGTCAACCGTACCGGTATAGGACGGAAGGTTTAGGTTAAATGGATTTTTGACTGCCTACTTATACCCAATTTCATCGTCAAAGTTCCGGAAAAAATTATACCCCGCCCTTTTCAAGCAGCGCCCGGGCGATTTCAAGGTCTTCTTGAGTGGTAATTTTAATGTTGCTCCGGCTGCCGCGAATTATTCTAACCGGCGCCCCCAGCCGCTCAACCAGCGACGCATCATCCGTGGCCTGATAGCCCTCCAAACGGGCCTGGTCATGGGCCTTTTTGATCAAGTCATACCGAAACGCCTGGGGCGTTTGGGCCATCCAGATTGCATCACGGGCAGTTGTGTTAACAATGTTTCCCGACTGATCGACCTGCTTTAAGGTATCATAAGCCGGAATTCCCAGGATACAGGACCCATATTTTTGGGCGCCATCTATGCATGCGGTAATTTGATCAGGCTGCACAAACGGGCGCACCCCGTCATGGATAACGACTATCCGGCATCCCCGATCAAGTTGCTGCAGTCCCCGGTAGACCGACTCCTGGCGTCGGCCGCCACCGGCGACCAAATGGACGTTGGCGATGAGCTTTATCCGATTGAGAATCCTTGCGCGGCAATAATCAAAATCGTTCTGCGGTATAACCAGATAAATCTGACCGATCAATTGGCACTTGCCCAAAACGGTTAAGGTGTGAGCCAATATTGGAAGTCCCGCCAGCGACAGGTATTGTTTGCGCAGCGAGCCCTGCATTCGGACCCCTTTTCCGGCAGCGACAACAATGGCAGTGACCATGTTGATTCCCTCTACGTCAGGTATCGCAACTCCGGCGGCAAGGGTACGCCTTTGCCCATGGTATCTTCGCCGTAATTGACTCCGGCCAGGGTTTCAATATCTTTCAGCGTTCTGGCATCGCCCTCGAAAACCACTTCACGGCGCTTTTCTTTTTGAATTTTACCCCCCGCCCATTGAATATCCAGCACACTGCTGGCATCGAAGCGGTCCTCGCCGACACACAGCTCCACCTGTCCGCCATAGTGCTGCACGATCTTGGCGACCAGCAGACTGGGACGGGCGTGAAATCCAAGTTTTTGCGGAATACCGACTTTTATCTGGGAACGCTCGATGTTGTCATTCAGAATCTCCCCGGCCAGTTCCTGACCGGTCGTCAGATAGTGACAGGCATAGAACAGACCGTAGTTAATGGTCCGATCCAGCAGAGTTGTCGGATTAACCAGAGCGGATAATCGCTCCTGGGCCATCTTGTAGGTGTTTTTGTACCCGGCCTTGTGCAGATGACGTTCATAAAAATGAAGTAATCGACCGACCATTTGCAGCAAATGGAACACAACTGAAAAAAAGCCGCGCAGCTGTTTTAACTTACGATTGCCAAAACGAAACCCGCCATGAATAACGTAAGTGTCGAAGGAAGACTGCAGGTTGTGCAGCAACATTTCATAGCGTCTGATCTCCACTTCGTTGACCTTAACGGGAACGATGGCCACAAGCTCTTGGGCGTCATAGGACTCATAGAATTTAAGCTGATCAAAGTCCTTGGTGATATTGAGGAAGTCACTGGCAATTTTAACAATGTTTCTTTTTTGAAGATCCTTATCCTGATCATCAATATCATAGTGCAGCAGATCGATGGTAGTTGTGCTCGGAAAGTCATCCGTCTGAAAATGGTCCTGCGGGATCGGTATATTGCGAAGCCGGGCTTCTTCGACTATGGCAGGCGCCATATTTATCAGCGATTTGGTCAGAAAATCCAGGGTCACTTCCCCTTCTTTTCGAAAATCACCGTATTCCGGCAGATCGTAGAACAATAGGCGATTGGATATATGCTTTTGAAAGTTAGCCCCCAGACTCAAATGCCGCACTGCCGCCGACAGCTCTCGATAAAAATACCAGTCCTTGTTGTTTTTGGCACCGTGATAATCCAGAAAATCTTCAAGCAGCATGGAAGTCGAAATAAGTTTCGAGTAAAGCATTTGGGTGAACGTATTCTTGGGATCCTTGGCACCGGACAAATACAGACAGCATTTCAGATAATCATGTGAAAAAAAACGGACTTTCTTTTCAAAGGTGCTGTCATTGGCAGTATATGAAGTTTTCCATAGATTAACGGATTCAGGGGTTCAGAGGTTCGAGGATTCAAGGTTCAGGGTTCAGGGTTCAGCGTTCTGGGTTTAGCGCCGCCGCTGGCCTGAAAAGCGGCCAGTTTGATCAATAAAAAGGCCTAATGAACATCGAACGTCCAACATCGAATAAAGGAATTCTATCGATTTTAATCGCGGTTACAAACCGCTCCCACACGAACTTAGAATGAAGTTTCTACGAAGGGTTCAGAAACAGACGCCAGATAACCGCGGATAGAGAATAATGTCCGCAAATCAATTTGACTGACGCTCCGGCCAGTGGCGACACGCATACCAGTACTTCCAAAACCCAATACCCAGTACCCAATACCCAGCATCCAGAAATAGCGGCCGAAGCAACCCGTAAGCCGAATTTTGTTCCCGGTTCCGGTTACCCGGAATCGGGCAACGATCATTCATCTATGGATGCCGGTTGCCCGACACCTCTTGCGACCTACCCGGAAGCTTGGACGGGCCGCCCTCAAACGCTTCCCTATTTGGTCTTGCACCGGGTGGGGTTTACCGAGCTTCCCCGGTCACCCGGGGAACTGGTGCGCTCTTACCGCACCATTTCACCCTTACCCGGCGCCAAACCGAACGGTTCGGTGCCGGGCGGTATACTTTCTGTTGCACTTTCCTTCGTGTTACCACGACTTCACGTTATGAAGCACCCTGCCCTGCGGTGTTCGGACTTTCCTCCGGATCTGATGCGATCCGGCGATCGTTTGGGTTACTCCGGCCGTTCATCCTGATCTTGCCAGTAAATGATTCTAAAACAACTGGGACAATACCTCAAGCTGTCGCAGCGCTGGAGTTCATTGTAAACCTGGGGCGGGATATTCATATTGCATCCCTGACAAACCGCATCCTGAACCGCAGCAATGGCCACCTGGTTTTCCTGTTTGGCTTTCACCTGGTTAAAGATTTTCAGCAGCCCGGCATCCAACCCGGCGGTAACCGCCACCCGTTTGGATTCCAGCTCAACAAGATGTTCTTCTCGTTGTTCAGCGTCTTTTGCAATGGACTCTTTTTCCTGGTTCGATTCCTCAACGATCTGGTTATAGTGCAGTTTCCGATCTTTGATAGCCTTTTCAGCAGTTTCGATCTTCTCCAATAACACCAACATTTCATCTTCCAATTGGGAGTTGACGGCTTTTATGTCGTCTATTTCCTTGAGAGACGACTGATATTCCTTGTTGGTTTTAACGGCCCGCAGCTTGACCTGGCTCTTTTGAATCTTGGCGAGGTTCAATTGAACATCGGACTCGAACGCACGGTACTGCTTGTTAAATTCTTCAATTGCGGCTTCATCATCCGCCACGCTGCGGATAAAGGCTTCCAGTTCCTGCTCAAGGCTGCGGATCCGAGCCGGTACCGCTTTCAAATAGGCTTTTAGTTTGCCGGCCTCAATTTCGATTTGCTGAACCTTAACCAGCGTATCAATCTGTTCTTTTGTGACAGCAGTCATTCGTTTCCCCTGATACACAGCGCAACAGTGAATGGGTGATCGCCCGTTGACTCATTAAAAAAGCGCGGGTTCCTGTCTGCCCGCGCCCATACCATGAGTCATTATCCATTCGAAAGTATTAAACCATCTGAAAAAGGGAGTGGGCCCACCTGGGATCGAACCAGGGACCTACCGGTTATGAGCCGGTGGCTCTGCCAGCTGAGCTATGGGCCCGTCGGGCAAAATGTTTTTCTTTTGACGCAATTTCCGGCAACGTATTGGCGGCGCGGAAATTCTTAATCCTTAAATAATTGAAGATTTTCGATGCAGGTTTAATATTTAAGGAATCGCCTGTCAATCAAAGAATATTGAAAATTGTAATTTTGTTTTTATATAGCTTTTGTCGTCAAAGTTATAGAAAATGCAGCTTTAATGGTTTTACCTAATCAGTTGATTATAACCTTTGAACCTTGAACCCTGAACCTGGAACCGTTCATTTTAGGTATCGATAAAGTTTTTTAATTTCCGGCTGCGCGTTGGATGTCGTAATTTTCGCAGTGCCTTGGCCTCAATTTGACGGATGCGCTCCCGGGTGACGGCAAAATCCTGCCCGACTTCTTCCAGGGTGTGGTCCGCTTTTTCGCCGATACCAAAGCGCATCCGCAACACCTTTTCCTCCCGCGGTGTCAGGGTAGCCAGAACTTTGCGGGTCTGTTCGGCCAGATTCATATTGACGGCCGCATCGGAAGGCAGCATGAATTTTTTATCTTCAATAAAATCTCCCAGGTGACTGTCTTCTTCTTCGCCGATCGGCGTTTCCAGCGATATCGGTTCCCGGGCGATTTTAAGAACCTTACGAACTTTTTCCAGAGGAATCTCCATTTTCTCGGCAATTTCCTCCGGCGTTGGTTCACGTCCCTGCTCCTGCACCAGATAGCGGGAAGTTCGGATGAGCTTGTTAATTGTTTCAATCATGTGGACCGGGATTCGAATTGTACGGGCCTGGTCTGCAATGGCCCGGGTGATGGCCTGCCGGATCCACCAGGTCGCATAGGTGCTGAATTTATAGCCGCGGCGGTATTCGAACTTATCAACCGCTTTCATTAAACCGATATTGCCCTCCTGGATTAAATCCAAAAACTGCAATCCACGATTGGTATACTTCTTGGCAATACTGACGACCAGACGCAGATTCGCTTTGGTAAGTTCACTTTTGGCCAGCTTGGCTCTAAACCGCCCTTCATCAACACCGGCCATGATCTTATTTAAAGAGCGAATATTGGCTTTAATTTCAATTTCTTTGGCATTGATGTCATCCAGGTTCTTTTTTAACTCACCATAGACAGTACCCAGTTCCTCTCTGGAAATCTTGCTCCGACTGCCGGCCCATTTGACAAATTGGGTTTTTGATTTCAGGTTGTCAAGCAGCTCCTTGGTTGAAACATCAAGTCGGTCGGAGATATCGCCGGTCCTTCTGATCTTGGCATCAAACCAGCCGATCTGATGCCAGATTTTATTTTCGATATCATCAATAACGCTGGCTTCGAGGCGCCAATCTTTGAGCAGTTCAAATATTTTGTTCGCCCGCCGGGCGATGCTTTTTTTGATTTTGCGACGCTTTTCGGAGTCCAATTTTTGGACAAACAGTTTTTCGCGAAACGCTTTGTTCTCCTCGTGCAATTCCTTAATGCCCCGAATGGTTTCCAGAAATTTCTCGGTTTGGACGATTTCATCGGCATAGGTATCGCCTTCATCGACATCTCTCAGAACATACTTGGGCCGCAAAGCCCCGTCTTCGATATCTCCGCCCAAGGCAATGATCGACTCGACCCCGATCGTACTTTCCAGAAGCGCACGCAGAACCTCCTGCTCACCGGCCTCAATTTTTTTGGCGATCTCGACCTCGCCTTCCCGGCTAAGGAGGGTGACGAGGCCCATTTCGCGCAGGTACATTTTAACCGGATCGGTTACCGTTCCAAAATCCGATGAAGCGCCGCCTTTGGCGACAATCTTTTTCTCCTTCGCCTTTTTGAGTTTGACCACTTTTTTCTGATGTTTTTCTTCAATAATTTCGATATTATTGGCATAAAACAACATTAGCGTCTCGTCAATTTGCTCGGGATAAAGCATGTCTTCCGGCAGCAGTTCATTGATTTCATCATAGGTCAGATAGCCCTGTTTTTTGCCCTTGGTCAGCAGTGTTTTGATCGCTTTGGGAGTTGCTTTATTTTTGCTTTTTTTGGCTACGGTGCTCTTTTTAGCAACGTCCTTCTTAGTAGACCTTTTGGCGGTTTTCTCTTTGGCAGCATCCTTTTTGGTGGATTCTTTCGTTAAAGTCTTTTTACTGCTTTCTTTTTTTACAGCAGATTTCTTGGCCATAAAATATTGCCTCCCAGACACCTCAATTTATCAGCCGCAAACAATTATCCGTTAGCAAATCGTACCACTGCCTTTGACCAGCGCCCGATGCGGCACCCGTGGTCCTTAGCGCTAAATTCAATGGTTACGATTCGTTAGACTTGCCTCTGGGGTGGACACCCCCCGACTTTATTTTTCGCTTAAAATAGCCATTTTCTGCTTTTCACTGCGCTCGGCCATTTTTTGCTTTTTATTTAACAGCGTTAGCAACAGATCGTGGTCATTGCGCTTCTCAGCCGCCTTGATCTGTGCCTCCAGCAGACTTCCATTGCGAAGTTTCTGCCGGGCATCGACAAACTTGCCCAGCAATCGCAGACAGCCCTTTTTATTCCAGGATTCATCCCCGATCGCTAAAGAGGTGACTAACGTTTGTTGGGTTTGTTTTTCAATTCTTGCAATTAACTCTGAAACCTGGCCGGCAGTTGTCGGCTTGAATTTTAAGATTGCACTTCCGATGGATTCAAGATCATTGTTTTCAAAATATTTTAAGACGTTTAGCCTGTTAATCTCAGGCAAAATATCAGGATACTGCAGCATCATTGCAATAATCTGCCGTTCAAAACGGTTTCCGCTTTCGACCTGAGAAGATTCCAGCAGTCCGGCATTCGTTGCGGCTGCCGCTTTTTTTGGCAGTGCAGCGTCCGGACCGCCTTGCCGACCGGCAAAAGCCGGGGCGCGCGATTGCCGCGCCGCTACCGCCCGGATACGCTCCAGCACCGCAGATTCCGCAATACCGGTGCGTTCGGCCAGCTGCTGGATATATATCGCCTGAGCGATCTGATCATTAATGGCGGCTAACGGTTCCTGCAATTCTGATATGATCCGAATTTTTCCTTCGGTTGTCAGGCCGTGCTTACGCACCGCGCAGTCCATCAGAAACGTGATGATTCCCGGCGAATCGGCCGCCGCCGCAGTAAACGCTGCCGCACCATGCTCAAAAATGTATGAATCCGGGTCATGCCCGGTCGGCAAAACCAGTATATGGGTATCGGCTTTATCCTCGCTGAACACATCTTCTCTGCGAAAATCGACGTGCTCTTTCCAGAAGGTCTCGATGCAGCGCTGGGCCGAACGCATACCGGCCTCATCCGAGTCATAAACCAGGATCATACGCCGGGCATAGCGCGTTAGCAATTTCACGTGATCTGCGGTCAAGGCCGTGCCGAGAGTCGCCACCGAATTTTCAATCCCATGCTGATGCAGTGCCAACAGGTCCAGATACCCTTCAACGATATATACCGTCCCGCTGGCCCTGCATTTGTCTTTGGCCCGGTGAATGCCGTACAGTGAGCGGCTCTTATCATATAACGCGGTTTCCGGCGAATTTAAATATTTCGGTAATGCGTCATCCAGCACGCGGCCGCCGAATCCAACGACCTGCGTATTCACATCGAATATCGGAAAAATAATTCGATTGCGAAAGCGGTCGTAATGGCCGCTTTTATTTTTGCGGGGCAGAATCAGGCCGCTCTTTTCGAGCAGCATGGGCGATATCCGTTTATCAGAGAAAAATCTGAGCAGGTGATCCCAGCCATCCCGGGCATATCCAAGCTTGAAGTCAACAATTGTCTGCTGGGATATACCCCGCTGCGCCAGGTAGGATCTCGCCGTCTGCCCCGCGCTGCTGTTTAATAAGGCTTGGTGATAAAAGCCGCCGGCGCGACGATTGATGTCGAGCAGGCTTTCCCTTTGGCTGATTTTCTTTTTTTGCTCCGGCGAAAGGGGTCTCTCCGCAATATCGACCCCATAGCGTTTCGCAAGGTGCCTGGCCGCCTCCGGGAAAGAGACCCCATCCTGTTTCATCAGGAAGCTGAAGACATTGCCTCCCGTACTGCAGCCAAAGCAATGAAATATCTGTTTGTCCGGGCTTACCGTAAAAGATGGAGTTTTTTCGGAATGAAACGGACAAAGACCGATATAGTTTTTACCGGCTTTTTTAAGGAGCACAGATTCTGAAACAACATCCACGATATCGGCCGCATTCTTGATTTCTGAAATTTTTTCTTCAGGAATAAAAGCCGCCAATAACAGCAACCTCCATTGCTTTTGAACCGGTGAGACAAATGTTAGCGGAAGGGTCTCAATGGGATGACGTGCTGCCAATCATCGCTTTTATGACTCCAGCTACCCAATATCTTGCGATTCTCGATATAGATCCCATTAAATTTCGTTTAGGCCGATATTAGATATCACCCAAGTTTAAACGGGAAATGTAATCCTAAGTGAGCGATTTGTCAAGGAGTTTTTTTGGATCGCGCCACGGCTAATGCTTCCTTAAAATCAAGGGTTCCACTGTACAGGGCCTTGCCGGTTATAACTCCGATGACGCCGCACGCTTCAAGCGGCAAGAGGTTTTGGATATCTTTGATTGTCGCGACACCGCCGGATGCCACGACCGGAATGTCGACGGCTTCGGCCAGTTTGCGGGTCTCCTCAAGATTGGGTCCGGTTTGCATTCCATCGCGCTGAATATCGGTAAAATTGATCGCGGCAATACCACAGTCTTCGAAGCGTTTAGCCAGATCAACCGCCTTGGTGTCGGTGGTCTCAGTCCAGCCTTCGATGGCAACCAGACCGTTGCGGGCATCAATGCCGACAACAACGCGGCCGGGATATTGGCCGGCGATCCGCGCCACCCAGGCCGGATTTTTTATGGCCTCGGTTCCGATAATTACTTTTTGGACTCCCATGTTCAGAAATTGGTGCGCCGTTTGTTCATCCCGAATCCCGCCCCCCAGTTGAATCGGGATGTCGATAGTTTGTAAAATATTTTCTAGCGCAGCGCGATTTTGAGGACTTTTTTCAAAGGCACCGTCCAGATCGATCACATGGATCAACTCCGCGCCGGCCCGGACCCACTTTTGCGCCATGGCCGCCGGATCATCTGAAAAGACCGTTTCATCTTCCTTGCGCCCCTGGACGAGCCTGACACATTGACCATTTTTAATGTCGACTGCCGGAATGATGAGCATAATTTCGCTATCTAAAAAGAATTAATGGAAAAGTGCCTAAAATGAAATTTTAGGCAATTCTATGAGCCGTCATATCTGCAAATTAATTTACTTTTTACAAAAAAAATGATCGATTCAATCAAACACAACCTACAACGTCCCCTTGGAAGATGGAACCCCGCTGGTTCTCCCGTCCACGGTGACCGCCTGATCCAGCGCCCGAGCGAAAGCCTTGAAAATCGATTCAATCACATGATGATCATTTTCGCCATAGGCGACATTAATGTGTAAATTCATACCGCCCCGGTTGACCAACGCTCTGAAAAACTCCCGGGTTAGCGATGGGTTGAGCGCAATCCCGTAAACGATGGATTCCGGGGTATTGCAAACCAAAAAGGGCCGATTCGACAGATCAACGGTAACTGCCGCCAGTGCATCATCCATGGGGATGACGGCATGGCCGTATCGCCGAATACCTTGGCGCTCACCCAGGGCCTGGGAGATTGCATCGCCCAGCACCAATCCCACATCCTCGACGGTATGATGCAAATCAACAGCCAAATCCCCTTCGGCGCTCACTGAAAGGTCAAAAAAACCATGCACCGCAAACAGGGTAAGCATATGATCGAGAAACGGGATTCCGCTGGCAATGTCCGCCTGGCCGTGACCGTCCAAATTCAGAGAAATCCGTACATCGGTTTCCGTGGTGTGGCGTTCTACATCGCCGGTTCTATTCATCATTATTCGTACCAGTTCGCGGTTAACAATTTAAAAAGTAAGTTACGAGATCCGACCTTAGAATTAATTTTAAATTTGTCTAAAATAATAAGCCATATTCAATAATAATCAATGAGATTTCATGAATATATGTCAAAAAAAAGGTGGCCCACCCAAAAGATGAACCACCCGTGAAAGGAGGTCAGAATGAAGCACAATAACGCACTTACTCTGAGATGATGTTTTTGAAACCATCAACAGTAAAGAGCCAAATTAAGTGCTAATGGTTACAAAATTTCTTAATTACTGCGCTGGAAAATAGCAATAGCAGGGTTGGCTAAAAACTGCGGATAACTTAGTTCGCTTCGCTCACAATTGGAATATTCCATTTTCGGGGCAAATTCGGAAGTCCCAAAAAGCCTCCATATTTTCAGTAGGTTGAAGAAATTATGAGACGCCCCTTTAATTTCCGATCGATTGGGTATATATAATAAGCGCTTATTTCAGAAATTCGATAATTATTTATAACGTTTTTAGAAAGACAAGTGGAGATGAGGGGGATCGAACCCCTGACCTCGGCGTTGCGAACGCCGCGCTCTCCCATCTGAGCTACATCCCCACATTAATGGATGCCTTTCCATATCAGATCAAAAATTTAGGGTCAATTAAAAAACGATCAGGAGTACCCCAATGCAATCCAAAATCACATTAAGCGATGCCCCCAAACGCTTCACACTGGATCAGGATAAAATATTTCCACCCCGCGAAACCGTGAAGCGTTTCCATGATAAATTGAAGAAAATTGATTTAGATATTTTAAAAAATACGATCCGCATCGATAACGGGCGTCTGGACATCCCGGTTTATTTCAGCACCTGCGGTGCCGATGCCGTGCATGTCATTGGCACCAAAAAACAAATGGGCAAAGGCGGCACGCCCGAACAGGCTGAAGCCAGTGCGTTGATGGAGTTGGCGGAACGGTTTAGTTTTTTTAGTTTTGCCAAAAATTCAAAAAACTTTTTTACCGACAAATATCTCAATGTCAAAGATCAGGCCATTGGTTTTGAAAAGATCGCCCAATCCGTGCATGATGATTCGGATGATTTGCCGGCCGCCCGCAAAATATTCGAAAATCTTCCGTTACAATGGACCCGGGGCTACAATTTAACCCGTGAACAGGAAGTATTGATACCCTTTGATTGGTTTTTCTCAATCAATGAGTTTAACGGGCCGTCGGCCGGCAACTGTGTGGAAGAAGCCTTAAGTCAGGGAATTTGCGAAATTATTGAACGTCACACGTCATCGATTGTCAGCCACAATCGGCTTCAGGTCGCCGCCATTCGACCGGAATCGGCCACCGACCCACTGGTACTCGAAATGCTTGAAAAATACAGCAAAGCGGGCATAAACCTCTATATATCGGATTTTTCGCTGGACACCGGCATACCGACGGTGGGGGTTATGGCCTATGATCCGGCAACCTTCCCGCGCTTGAGTGAGATCGTCTGGACCGCCGGGACCACCCCGGATCCGCAAAAGGCCCTGAGTCGCGCGTTAACCGAGGTGGCCCAATTAGCGGGGGATTTTAATACCGGCGCGAACTATGTGGCCAGCGGTCTGCCCAAATATTCCAGCATCGAGGAGGCCGAGTATATCATCAATTCCGCCAAACAAGTTGATATAACCGATTTGCCCGATTTGTCCAATGCCAATATAAAGACCGAAGTTTTGAGTTGTCTTGCCGCCCTGGCAGCCAACGGCATGGAAGTGCTGGTAATTAACACCATGCATGATCAGTTAAAGATACCGGCCTTTTACACCATTATACCCGGTGCTCATTTCAGAGAACGATCGCTGGGTACCAGTGTGGGAATGTTTTCGGCCAAACACATTTTTGAGAATAATCCGGCACCCCGGGCCATTGCCGAGCTTGAAAACATACAGCAGCGGCTGCCGGATAAATATTATGTCCATTTTTACCTGGGCGCCAGTCACCTGTCGATCAACGATCCGGCAACTGCCCGGTCCTATTTCAGCAAAGCCTTGACGCTGGAGCCCACCGAACAGGACATTCCCAGCATCTATTCATATTTGGGCGTGGCGCTAAAAGACCTGGGAGAATATCGTCAAGCCCTCGAGATTCTCAAAGAAGGCGAAAAACTGGATCCGGCAAGGACGGATATCTACAACTTGATGGGATTTTGTCACTTTAAGCTAAAAGAGCACCCTGAGGCGATTGACAATTTTCAAAAGGTCATTGACCTCGATCCGTCATCGGCCATCGACTATGCCAATATCGCCTCCAATTATCGCCAAATGGGCGAGAAGGAAAAAGCCATTCGCTACTATCAGATGGCCCTGACCCTGGATGACACGATTCAGTTTGCCAGGGATAATTTGAAAGAAATTGGGAGGTGAATGGAATAATGAATAATGACTAAGTGTAAGGTATATTGAGGTGTAAGGTTTCAGGTGTCAGCTCCAGCCATTTGTATTTCTTAAAAGCACCAGTCAAACCGAAGCAGTAACTTCTAAAAAAGCGAATGTCGAAATTGCCGAATAATGAATTTTGAATTTCGAAGTAATATATTCTGTCTATTTTTAGACAAATGATCGCAAGTTTCGGGGTTAGTCGTTGTGTTATCTCAGGCTCCGTTTCGATCTCCTGCCGTATCCGGTTGATTTTAGCCACAAGCTCCCGTGATTTCCGTTCCATATCATCGAAAATTTGCCTGGCTTTCTCTTTGTCGCTCTGACTGGTGCCGACCCGTTCAATGGTTGCTGAAAGATCTGAAAAATAAGCCTGAAACCGCTCCAGGACGATTTGTGCAAAACTTTCGGAGGCTGCCTCCACCAGCTTGAAAAAATAGCTAAATTTCAGGTTTTCCCGAAAATCTTTAAGGTGAAACACAACCGACCGAGCGGTTTCGCGCTTCATCCGCCGCAATGCGTCATCCATGGCTTTAATTTTGACATCCCCCTGGTTTCCGGTGGATTTCTTAAAGATTGACTTCGATTTTCGCATGGCCTTGTAATACCCCAGACGGACAATGGCCTCGGCTTTTATTCTGGCCGAGTAGTGCGTGGCCGTTACCAGAGCCGGCGGCCTCAAGCCGCTGGCCTTAATGACGGCCTCCATTTCCTGCGGCCGGAGACGCGCCCGGCTGATTCCTTCAGCAACCCAACCGGATCGATCGGACAATCTGTTGAATTCTTCGTAGGCCTCCTCCATCATCGAGTCGAAAGGCAATATCAGTGATTCGAAATATTCTCCGATCCGCTTTTCATTCAACTGGACAAATCGGATCAATTCGGGATTAATCGTCTCGGTGATATGCGCGTCAATGGCCTGCTTGAAATCCTGGAATAGCAGATACAGAATGTGGGAAAAATCACTTTCATTCAGGCTGGGCTGATACTTGGCGGGATCCAGCGCATAGCCATCGATAAAATTGACGAGGTTTTTGTTGACACTGCCCGCAGGGGTATCAAAAAAACGATGCACGTCTTGCTGGATGGTGTCTTTAATCTCCGGTACGGCTCCGGAGAGCGTCTTCTTGATGGTCGACTTTATTTTATTGAGGCGCTTTTGATGCTGTTTAATCTTGTTTAGAATCCCCGCCACGCTGTCGGCATCTTTGGCAAGCACATCTCGATTAAGTCCGATCCAATCACCGATACCGGCGACAATAACCGCCAGACGCTCAATATGATTCTGCAGCGACAAGGCCAAGCGTTTACGGGCTAGTTTATCATAAAATGCCGACTCAAACCGATCTATCTCCCGATTGGATTGGTCGGCAAAGGCCTCGTCGGCGCGCCATTGCGCCAACCTGAGCCGATCTTTTTCTGAAAGGATTTCATTTTTCGCCCGGAATAAATTAAATAGAGCGGAAAATGCGTAGATCTCCGGATTCGGTTTCAGCATGGCCAGCTCTTCCCGAACCCGTCCGACCAGATCATTCAGCTCATCGAGGGAGTCATGTTCACTAAAATCGCAATTGATGACAAATACGATGTTTTCCAGGATCCCCATTTTTTTGATCATTGACAGAAATCGGATATCGGCCTGTCGCAAACCGGTGCGACTGCTGATCACGTAAATAATCAGGTGGGTCATCCGCAAGTAATCCTGGATCATGGCCAGATGCAGGGGATTGGATGAATCACTGCCCTGACAATCAGCGATTTCAATATTGGAATTCACACCGCTGGAATTAATTTCAAGTAAAACATCCTTCAAATAGACGGCCAGGGTTTCATTGCCGACAAAGGCTTTATGATCTGCAAATCGATCACCTTCATACAGTTGAATCGCATTATCGGCACTTAGCAGGGGCTTCACGGCATCATAGCCCTTGAGATAAGAGGTCAGGCGCACGGTGTTGATGTTGCGCGTCGACCGGGTGATAAGCTGTTCCGCCGTCAATTCACCCAGCGCTTGCTGCAAATCATGCCGGTCTTTGGGCTGGCGGATATCAAAGCCGTTGTTTCCGGAACGCCAATTTTGCGACGGAAACAAAACCAGCGCCTGTTCCATCTCGGCGTTGATCTCATCCCAGGATTTAAAAAACAATTTGGCCCGCAAATGTTCGCCATTGCGCACGCGGGTAACAATCGAGGTAATAACCCCGGCCCCCCTTTTGACGAACTCACCTTTAAAAATCGAATTCAAAAAAGTGCTCTTGCCGGATTTTATCGTTCCGACGATTGCCACCCGGATGATATCTTCGGCCAGCTGCCGGGGAAGTTGATCACAGGCTGCTTCCCATTCACCAAAGCTGTAATCCCCCATTCCGGGAATGGATTTGGCCGTGGAAAACAACCGGCCGACATCACGGTTGACATCCAGAACTTCATCTTTCAGCGTACTGTATGTATCCATAGTTCGTCATTTCGACTCGGCAAACTTAATGCCTTGTAAAAGTTAAGGTTAAATGCTATAAGGTGATTCATCCGAAAAGAAATCGATTGAGGAGGGAAAAAAGGTATATGTCCGAAAAAAATCCTGAGTGTCCCCTATATAACCCTTTAAACTGCAAGGAGTATTATAATCCGAAGCTTTGCGCCTTTGTTAGAAAAGATAAAGTCTGCCTTAAAAAAAAGAAACCGAAAGCCAAAGCTAAGGCAAAAGGATAATTAAAGATGTCAAGATATTATGCATGACCCGCAGTATTTGACAGCAGCATCGGGTTGATCCCCATGTTCTTAACCGCCTCATCCCAACGCATTTCAATCGGCATATCAAAGATATTTTCCTCAAAAATTGGATGGTTCAACCAGGCATTCTCTTTTATTTCATACTCCAGCTGCCCCGGTCCCCAGCCGGCACATCCCAATGAGATAATAAACGCTTTGGGCCCTTGGGCCATGGCGACCGCCTCCAGGATGTCGCGGGTATTGCTCATGGCCAGAGTCGGCGTAATCATCAGGCTGGCTTCCCAGTTGAAAGGGGGCCCGTGCAATACAAATATTTCACCGACATGAACCGGTCCCCCCAAATGAACCGGGATAGATTCAGCATCCGGTGCATGCTCAATGGTTAATTCTTCAAAAATATCTTTGCCGGTCAGGCTATGGTGCACCCGGTTGATGATAATCCCCATGGCGCCACCGTCGTTATGCTCACAGATGCAGGTTACGGTCTGATGAAAATTCGGATCAACCAGACCGGGCATAGCCAGCAGAAACTGTCCTTTCAGGCTAGCGGAATTCTCTTTTAGCATGTCCTCCTCCATCAAGCGGATGATCTTACCTAACAAAACGCGGTTGCCCAAACCTAATTTTATCAACACCCTTTGTCAAGGACACATCCTGGATTTTTTTCGATCCGGCAGGAGGCAGGTTCGGTCTGGGCACTCGCCAGCCAGGGCGACCGTCTCTTTCTCCGACCGACGGTCCAGCAGTTCATAAACTTTCATATGATTGATTTCTTTAGCGGCCTCACCGGAGATGTCAACCTCGGTCACATCTAAACGCGACCGGACCGCGCGCAGCGTGTTTTCACCGACCAAGATTCCATTGGTAAACAATTTTGCCAGGTTCTGCAGCCGAAAGACCGTATTGACGGAATCACCGATAACGGTATAGTCCATTTTTTTATCAAAGCCGATGTTGCCCACAACCACTTCCCCGGTATGAATACTGATGCCCATGTTCAAAGAAGCGCCCAGTTTGTTTTCCAAATATTTATTGACCGCCGGCAGGGAATGTTTCATTTCAAAGGCCGCTGCAACCGCATTGTCCGCATCTTGGGTGCTGGCCACCGGCGCGCCGAAAAGGGCCAAAAATCCGTCTCCCAGATATTTATCGACAATGCCCGAATGTTTAAAAACGATTCCACCCATCACGGAAAAAAAGCTGTTGAGCAGCGCCACTGTTTTCTGGGGTCCGATTTGCAGGGCCAATTTGGAAAAACCTCTGATGTCAATGTTCAACAGGGTGATGGTCCTGATCTCCTCGATGATTGGTTTGCCGTTCGTGGACCCATGAATGATCTTATCCAGAACTTCTTTCGGAACAAATTTCTGAAACATATGCCGTATATCGCGCTCGTGTTCGGCCATGGATAAGGTTTCTTTATACAGACGGGCATTTTCAAGTGCGATGCAGACCGATGTGGCGATGGCCTGCAGCAAATCTTTGTCATCGATGCCGAATTCACCATTGACTTTGTTCAACACCTCGATTACACCAATTACCCGTCCCTGGGAAATCATCGGCACACAAAGCGCAGAGAGGGTCGCAAAACCCGATTTTTCATCGATCACCGGGAAAAAGTGGGATGATTTCTCGGTATCATTGACAATGATCGCCTCTCCCCGGGCGGCGACATAACCGGCGATCCCCTGCCCCAGCTTCAAACGAAATTTTTTCATGGCCTTAATTTTAATGTTAAAGGCGACGGCAATTTCCAGTTCATTGTCCTCCAGAAACAGGAGCGACCCGGCTTCCACGTTCATGACTTCCCGGATCATGTCCATGGTGTATTTTAAAACTTTGCTGATATCAAACGTCGATGAGGCCAGTGCACTTCCAATCTGGCGGATCGTATCTAGTTCCTGGTTGCGCTTGACGACGGCTGCCGAAAGTCGATTGCGTTCAAGAACCAGGGAAAGTCCGTTGGCCACCCACCTCATCAGATCTTTGACATTATTAAACAACCCCTCCTCTTTAGCGGCAAAAACCAGGATTCCATAGATTTGGTTGTCTAATTTAAGCGGGGCCAACAAACAGGAATTAACCCCGTGATCCTTAAAAAGGATTTGATCGAGGGTGCTGGCGGTATCGTTGTCATAATATACAACCAGCGTTGTTTCTTGCTTTAAGGCTGTTTCAACAACTGATCCGGTGTAAGGGTATGATCGGCCTTTGACCATATTGCAGGGACCGTTGCTGAAAAAATCCGAGACGGTCAAGCAGTCCGGCTTGCTTTTATTGATCGTCATCGCCACGCTGAAATCATATGGAACCACGCCGTGCATTTCATTTAGCAGGGCGTGGATGAGTTCACCTTCACTGAAACTGGAGTTGAAGAGCTTAAAAATTTTCTCGATAAATTTGATATAGACAGTCCCCCGCTCGTTTTCCTTTATCAGCCGCAAATTTTCATAGGTAAAGGCGGCATTGCTCAGCAGGGGGGTCAGGACTTCAATATCGTTTTGGGCGTAGACTCTGCTAGTATTGCGCGATGAAATTGTCAGAACCCCGATGATCTCCTTGCTGGACTTAATCGGCATACAAACAAATGATTTCGTCCCATAGTGGGCATTATTGGCCCGGCCAAAGCGTTTATCCTTTTCAATATCTTCCACCACGAGCGGCGATTTGTTGATGACCGCGTACTTGGCAATACTGGTTTCAAAGTCGATTTGATCGCCGGATTTGACAAACTTGCCCAGCCCAATGGTCGCTTTGACGACAAAAGTTCTGGGATCGGTGTCCGTGAGCGTCAAAATCGATCCCAGATCCGAGTTTGTCAATACCAGCGCCCGTTCGAGGGTGACATGCAGAATTTCCTCCGGATCAAAGGTCACATAACACAATTCCGAAAGCTCTTTGAGGATTGAAATCTCCGTCGATTTTTTTTCTAATTGCTTGAATGTATTGCTAAATTGTCTCTCGATGGCCGTAAAAGAATTGACAATGGAATGCAGTTCATCCGCACCGGAGCCGTTTTCGTCGTTCGACAATTCCGCCATATAGTTGGTGGACATTTTTTCGGATATACTGGCAATTTTATCAAAAAGATTTTTCAGTATGTTAAACCCAATAAATGAAAAAATGAGAATACCGAGAAAGAAAAATGGCAGGTGTTCATCTTCGAGCATGTCATATTTAATGCTGAAAAAAATGAACCCGATAATCGGAAAGAAGAAAAACAGCCCAAAGATTAAATTGAGCTTGTAATAAAGATTTCGGTTTTTAAAAAAGCGTTTTCCCGACAACTTAAATAATTGCATTGGACCGTTCCTTTGATGCGTCCCACCGCCTAAGCGCCGAACCCTGTCGAAAGTGGGATTGGACTTGGGGTGTTGGCATACACATCTACCTTAATTTATATAACATAACCGTATTTTCTTCAAGATAATAAATTCTTTAGCTTGACTTTAACCGCTGCCCCGCCTATATGAACAGGTCGTTTTTCCCAATCGAAAAAAAAACTGCTAATGGCCAAGGATGACAATATGACCGATTCCCATGTGAAAATGATATCCTCCGAGCTTAGCTTGCAGGGTTCTCAAGTAAAGGCTGTGCAAGATCTACTGGCGCAGGGGTCAACTGTCCCATTTATTGCCAGATACCGCAAAGAAGCAAGCGGCAGCCTGGATGAAGTGATCATCACTGCCATCCGTGACCGCTTGCATCAGCTGGCAGAGTTGGATTTACGCAAAGAATCCATTTTAAAGTCTTTAGCAGATCACGGGCACCTGACGGAAGCGCTTAAAAAAGACGTACTCGCCGCCCAAACCCTGGCCTTGCTGGAAGACCTGTACTTACCGTATCGACCGAAACGGCGGACGCGCGCGATGATTGCCCGCGAAAAGGGACTCGAACCGCTGGCCCTGATTCTGATCGATCAAAACGGCACGGATCCCCGGGCGGCGGCCGCCGAGTTTGTGGATCCGGCCCAAGAAGTTGATACCATCGAAGCCGCACTGGCGGGCGCCAGGGACATCATCGCCGAACTCATCAGCGAAGATCAACAGGCCAGGGCCGCACTCCGAAAACTGTTTTTCGAACGCGCTGTCATTAAAAGCCAGGTGGCTTCCGGCAGGGAGGCGGAAGGTGCGAAATACAGGGATTATTTCGACTGGCAGGAGGCGGCGGCAAGCGCTCCTTCCCACCGAATTTTGGCAATGCGACGCGGCGAAAAAGAGGATTTTCTGAATATTTCCATCGCACCGCCGGAGGATAAGGCCCTTAGGATCCTGGAAGATATCTTTATAACCGGAGATCAGGAAGATGCGGCTGAGGTTAAAATTGCCCTGCAAGACAGCTATAAAAGGCTTTTATCCCGATCGATGGAAACTGAAATCCGGCTGGCCACCAAAAACCAGGCCGATACCGCGGCCATCAAGGTATTTTCCGAAAACCTGCGCGAGTTGCTCTTATCCCCGCCCTTGGGTGCCAAACGGGTTATGGGGCTTGATCCCGGTTATCGTACCGGATGCAAAGTGGTTTGTCTGGATGCCCAGGGCAAACTCGAGCACCATGCTACCATCTATCCCCACACCTCAAAAAAACAGCTCGAAGCGGCTGCCCGTCTGGTACGAAGCCTGGTGGAGCGCTATAAAATCGAAGCCATCGCTGTCGGCAATGGCACCGCCGGCAGAGAAACGCAGGCTTTTATAAAAAGTCTCGCGCTGGGCGATCAGGTGCAGGTCGTCATGGTAAATGAAAGCGGTGCTTCAATTTATTCGGCCTCGGAGGCGGCCCGCCAGGAATTTCCCGAGCTGGATTTGACGGTTCGAGGGTCTATTTCCATCGCCAGACGGCTGATGGATCCGCTCTCCGAACTGGTGAAGATCGAGCCCAAATCCATCGGAGTCGGTCAATACCAGCACGATGTCGACCAGGCGGCATTGAGGCAATCCTTAGATGATGTCGTCATCAGCTGTGTCAACAGCGTGGGGGTTGAAGTCAATCAGGCCAGTGTCCAATTGTTGACCTATATCTCCGGACTGGGTCCCCAACTGGCTAAAAATATCGTTGTCTACCGTGAACAAAACGGACCATTTACTTCCCGGGCCCAACTGTCGAAAGTACCCCGGCTGGGTCCCAAAGCCTTTGAACAATCGGCCGGATTTTTGAGAATCAGAGACGGTGAAAATCCACTGGATGGCAGCGCGGTGCACCCGGAAAGCTACCATGTCGTCAGGGCCATGGCCCAAGATTTGGATTGCACGGTGGCAGATCTTATGCAAAACAAGGAGCTCAGGCAAAAAATCGATATCAACCACTATATCAGCGAGCAGATCGGCGCACCGACCTTAAATGACATACTCGCTGAACTCTCCAAGCCGGGGCGTGACCCGCGGCAGGATTTTGAACAGTTTGAATTTGCCAGTGATGTTGCGCAAATCTCCGATTTGAAAGCCGGCATGAAAATACCGGGCATCGTGACCAATGTCACCGCCTTTGGGGCCTTTGTCGATGTCGGGGTTCATCAGGACGGTCTGGTGCATATCAGCGAGCTGGCCGATCGATTTGTTAAAAATCCCGCGGATGTTGTCCGGGTACAGCAAAAGGTTGCGGTCACCGTAATGGCGGTCGATATGGAGCGCAATCGGATATCGCTTTCCATGAAAACCGTTCCCGGCGAACAGCCCCAAAAGGTGAAGCCGCCGGCCAGAACCCAAAAACCGAAGGCCGCGCCGCATAGCAACAAAAGACCAAATGCCCCGTTTAATAATCCATTTGCAGATCTGCTTGGCGATTAGGGAATGGGTGAAATAGTCCGGGGTTATGGTCTCAGATATAGTCATTAATTTGTATTCATGACATTATGAAAATTCCAAGCACCAAAATACAAATCACAAATAAATCCCAACACGCGGCGCAAGCGCCTGCGGTGCACGTGACCCAAATTCAAAATTCAAAACAGTTAATCGGCTCTGGAAGTGCTCAATAGTCTTATCAACATCAGGCTTGAGTCGGCAAAATTCTGCGATATCGCGCCGATGAAAGTTTCGGTCATTGATTATTGAGATTTGAAATTTATTTGGAATTTTGGTGCTTGAAATTTGAGATTTTATTGTCTTAATAATTTTGGTATCCTTTAATTTGCAGGGAATTTCTTAACGTATTTTAACACTTCGACCACCAATTAAGCGATGCTTGCCGTCATTCAAAGAGTCAAAGAGAGTTCGGTAACAGTCGACAGTCAGGTCATCGGTCGAATCAGCCGTGGGCTGCTGGTATTGCTAGGCGTAGCTCAAGGAGACCGTTTTTCGGATGCCGACTACCTGGCCATTAAAATTGCCAATTTAAGGATTTTTGAAGATGAACAGGGCAAAATGAATCGCTCGCTGCTGGAAACCGGCTGTCAGATGCTGGTGGTATCCCAATTCACGCTGCTGGGGGACTGTCGCAAGGGACGGCGCCCTTCGTTTACAGCCGCTGCCGAACCGGCCCAGGCCATAGCGCTTTATGAATATTTTATCGCAGCGCTTAGGCGTCTCGGAATTTCAGTTGCTACGGGCCGGTTCAAAGCCAAGATGGAGGTCGCCCTGGTAAACGACGGCCCGGTCACCCTCATTATGGAAAGCCGGGAATGAAGGGGGAAGCCGGAGTGCGGAAGTGGGAAGTTGGAGGTCGGAATGCGGCCTTCGACGAGATCAGGCGAGGCAAAGGCGGAAGTTGGAATTACCTGAAATAAAGACCTACGAATACCATAAATGATATCATTTTCTGTTAGAAATAACCCCCGGCGCAAATATTTTCACAAGGCGGCGGCCTTTACCTGGCTGGTGCTGATGTCACTGCTGTTTGAGGGCAGCATCACCAGCGGCCGTGCGGCCGATTCGGAGACGATCAAAGCGCTCATCGGTCCCAGGGATTCCATCATGGTGGCCGACCCTGCCGGACGAATTATTATTGCCAAACATGAGCGCCAAAAAATGGTGCCGGCCTCAATCCTAAAATTATTCACCTCCCTGGCAGCGCTGCATTATTTGGGACCGGATCATCGCTATATTACCGAGTTTTACATTGACCAAGATTCGAACCTAAAAATTAAGGGCTATGGCGATCCCCTCCTGATCTCGGAAGTCGTCAACCGAATTTCAGGATTGCTGGCCGGTCTTATCGGCAGCGCTGCCAGCGTGAATGACATTATCGTCGATGACTCTTATTTTAACCGGCCGCTGACCATTCCCGGGATCAGTTCATCAACCCAGCCCTATGATGCACCCAACGGAGCCCTGTGTGTTAATTTTAATACGGTTTTTTTTAAGCGCACCCCAACCGGATTTACCAGCGCTGAAGACCAGACCCCGCTGCTGCCTTTTGCTGAAAATAAAATAAAATTATTGAAACCGAAAAGCGGCCGAATTGTGCTCTCCCATATTGAAAAGGAAAACACGATTTATGCCGGCCAACTATTCCGTTATTTTCTAGCACGCCATGGGGTTGTGCTGCACGGGACCGTCACACCGGGCACCGTGGATAAATCAGCCGATAAACTCATCTATCGTTATGTGTCACGGTTTACCCTGCCCCAAATCATTGCCAAACTGCTGGAACACTCCAACAATTTCACTACCAACCAACTGCTCATATCCTGTGGCATCAAGAAATTTGGTCCGCCCGGCAACCTTGCGAAAGGGGTGGCGGCACTGATGGAATTTGCGGCGGACGATTTACAGATCAACGATATGGCAATAGTTGAAGGCTCGGGAATATCAAGAACAAATCACGTTTCGGCAAACCAGATGCTGCGGGTGCTCGCCGAATTCAAACCCCACCGCACCTTGATGCGCCGGCAGGGTCGGGAGTATTATAAAACCGGCACCCTTCACGGCATCAACACCCGGGCCGGATACGTTGCCAGCAGCAAAGGCGGATTTTATCGATACGTTGTGATGATCAATACGCCGCGCAAATCAACCAGACCGGTCATGCGCGCGCTTTTGAGGTATTTGGAGTAAGGTTGAGAAATGAATATTGAATATTCAATCGTCAATTCGTCCTACCTGGAGGTTATGCTGGCGTAAGCACTGTGGTTGTGGATGGATTCAAAATTCTCCGCACTCACCGAAAACCAGGTAATGTTATCATCGTCGTTTAGTTTTTTAGCCACATCACGCACGATATCTTCGACGAATTTCGGATTGCCGAAGGCTTTTTCGGTAACCCGTTTTTCATCAACCCGCTTCAGGACCGAAAATACATCACAGGAAGCCGACGTTTCCACCAGTTCGATCATATCTTCCATCCAGATAAATTTTTTAAACCGGGTACTCAAACGCACTTCGCCGCGCTGGTTATGGGCACCGATATCGCTGATTTCCATCGAACACGGGCAGACCGAGGAGATGGGCACGACCACTTCCGAAACCAGGTCTACTTTGCCGGCCGGATCGCTGGTTCCGATAATGCTGCAGGTGTAATCCATCAGTCCGGGAGACGCGCTGATCGGGGCTTTTTTTTCGATGAAATAGGGAAAGGTCATTTCAAGATGGGCCGACGCCGCATTTAAGTGCCGCTTCATATTTTCCAGAATCGTGGAAAATTTCTCCAGGGAGACATCCGGCCGCAACAAATGAAGGAGTTCAACGAAACGGCTCATATGGGTGCCCTTGTTGTCGTGGGGTAGATCGACATACATATTGATGGCGGCAATCGTATGCTGAAAGCCTTCACGTTTATCGCGAACGGTAATCGGGTAGCGCAGATTTTTGATCCCGACCTTATCGATCGGGATATTACGATAATCGGGCTGGCTCTGGATGTCTTTCATAGGATTCTTTACTTCAAAAGGTATTCCGGTTTCACATGGCTCATGGACCGAAAAATATTGCCCTTGATTTTTTTATTGCTGCGATAAAGCTGTTTTAGGAGCAGCTTGATTTCACGGCGTTTTGAGGTTGCCGCCGTCGGACAGGGGTTTATAAAGTCCGGAAATCGCTGGTCTCTTGCAAAGCGCCTGATCAAGTCCTCATCGGCAAAAGCCAGGGGCCGGATGAGGGAAAATTTTTCCTTAAAAAAATTCTGGACCGGCATCATCGTACTGATCTCACCCGCATAGCAGATGTTCATGAACAGGGTTTCGATCAGGTCATCTTTGTTATGGCCCAGCGCCAATTTATTGCATTCGAGTTCAGCGGCAATTTCAAAGAGTCGTTTACGGCGTAGCCGGGAACATAAGAAGCATGGATTTTCACGGTTTTCCGGGCCATGCCCCTGGACACCGTAGTCCGTGTATTCAACCCTTAACGGAAAACCAATTTTCCCACAATAAATTTCTAACGGTTCGGCGAAACTGCCCTCAAATCCCGGATCGATAAAAACAGCAAAAAGTTCGTACTGGATCGGAATTCGTGCCAGGCGCTCCCTCAGCATTTGCATCAGGGTGAGGCTGTCCGCCCCGCCTGAAACCCCGACAACAATTCGGTCGCCGTCGGAAATCATCTGATAGCGATGCAAAGCCTGGCCCATGGAACGGTTCAACGCTTTGTATGTATTACCTTGAAATGGCAACAATCAGAATTTACTCTTCTTCTGAATCCACCGCTGTTGCTGTAACCTTGCCTGCAGCGACCTCTCTCAATGAAACCACAATATCTTCGTTTTTGGGTGAACTTACCAAATAGTCGGATCCTTCGCGAATCTGTCTTACCCGCCGGGCGACCATGTTAACCAGTTTAAATCGATTATCTACTTTTCTCAGACAATCTTCAATTGTGATGCGTGCCACAGAAAAATCTCCATTTATACCGTTATTTTTTTTTATCGGTCACCGGATCAGTAGTTGTTCACTGACCCGAGATATTATTTGGGATACATCGGTTCAGGGTTCACCGTTCAAGGTTAATTTAAAACGGAATCGTTTAACGCCGAACCTCTGAACTCCGAACCCTGGAACCTCTGAACCCGGAACCTCTGAACGGCACCCCTACAGAATTTCCACCAACTCGTACACCCGTTTACCGCCGGGAACCTGAAAGGTCAGCTCGTCTCCCGGCTTTTTGCCCACGATGGCCCGGCCCAGCGGCGAGGATACGGAAATTCGTCCTTTTTCGATATCGGACTCATCAGACCCGACCAGCTGATATTCAACATCCTCGCCGGTCTCGATATTTTCAAGCAATACTTTGCTGCCGAACACAGCCTTATCTTTGCTCAGTTTGTCCGGCAAAATGACGTCGGCATTGGCCAGTTTGTATTGTAACTCACTGATACGCCCTTCGATAAAGCTCTGACGGTCCTTGGCCGCGGCAAACTCTGCATTTTCACTGAGATCACCATGGGCGCGGGCTTCCTCGATGGCTTTAATATTTTCAGGCCGTTCAACTCTTTTCAAATTTTCCAGCTCCTTTTTCAGAGCCTCATAGCCTTCTTTGGTTATCGGAATTCGTTCCAAGATATTACTCCTTGTCCGGACAAGCCGGAATTGAATATTGAATAATGAATAGAATTCCTTAAATATTCAATCTTCAATAGAAAATATTAAATTCTTAAAGATAGTTGTCTGCCAAAACCCGGGCGATCTGTACCGCATTGGTTGCGGCCCCCTTGCGAATATTGTCGGCAACAATCCACATGTTGATCCCATTGGCGATGGAGTCGTCATCTCGAATTCTGCCGACCAGCGTCAAATCCTGACCAGCCGCATCCGTAGCAAGCGGGTAAAGGTTATTTGCCGGATCATCGACCACTTTAATCCCGGGAGTATTTTCTAAAAGCAATTTAACTTCCCGGGCGGCGACCGGATCTTTTGTCTCCACATTAACAGATTCTGAATGACTATAGAATACCGGAACCCGAACCGCAGTAGCGGTCACCCCAATGGTATCATCCTCTAATATTTTGCGGGTCTCATTGACCATTTTGATCTCTTCCTTGGTATAACCGTTCGGCATAAAGGCATCAATATGGGGCAAGCAATTGAAGGCAATGCGGTGCGGGTAAACTTTATTTTCACAATTTAAAAAGTTAATCAGGGCCCGTGTCTGATCGAAAAGCTCATCAATGGCTTTTTTGCCGGTACCGGATACGGCCTGGTAGGTCGATACCACAATCCGTTTGATGCCGTATTTTTTGTGGATCGGGTCCAGGGCAACCACCATCTGAATGGTTGAACAATTGGGATTGGCAATAATTCCCTTTTTCGTATACTGCGCGATGGCATGCGGATTTACCTCCGGCACCACCAGGGGGACATCCGGATCCATCCGCCAGGCGCTGGAATTGTCCACAACCACACAACCGTCATTGGCCGCGTGCGGCGCAAATCTCAGACTGGTGCCGCCACCGGCTGAAAATAGGGCGATATCCATACCTTTAAATGAATCTTCTTTCAATTCTTCAACGGCGATCAAATCACCCTTAAATCGCAGCTTTCTGCCCACCGAGCGAGCAGAAGCCAACAACTTAATGGATTGGACCGGAAAATCGGCTTCCTCCAGGCAACTGATCATCTGATTGCCGACGGCTCCGGTGGCGCCGGCCACGGCAATGTTCATTTTTTTCTCAGGCATGTTGTTCGGTCCCCCTTTTTACAAAATAACTTTTTGAAACCAGTGATCCGATTAGGCTGAAACCCCACCCGGGCAAGCCGGTAAAATTGAAGATTGAAGATTGAAGATTGAAGATTTGTGGTATTCTACCATTTCAATTCAGGGCCTTGCGATTACGGTTGCAAATGCCCCCGCGGCTGCTCCATTGCGACGATTATTTATTTAGAATGGACAGGATTCCTTAATTCTTCAATCTTCAATCTTCAATCACTTACCTGTCCCAGTATCGAAGCACCTGCGCAAACTTTATCACCCACAGCCACTTTAAGTTTGATATCCGTCGGCAAATAGACATCGAGCCGTGAACCAAAACAAATGAGTCCAAACCGTTGTCCCCGGATCACCCGATCCCCGGCTTGAATTTTACAGATAATTCTTCGGGCGATCAAACCGGCAATTTGAACCACACACAGTGGTTTGCCGTTCTCCATCTCAATGAAGACAGCATTGTGTTCGTTTTCGCGCGAGGCTTTATCCAGGTTCGCTGAAAAAAACTTGCCCGGATAATAGCTTATTTCTTTTATCAGACCGTTGAACGGTACCCGGTTGACATGGACATTGAAGACCGACATAAAAATGCTGATTTTCATCGCCGGTCCTTCAAAGTAAGGGCTATTGTCCACGCGGCCGGCGACGACAACCTTTCCGTCAGCCGGGGACACTAAAGCTCCCTGGTGATCAGGAATTATTCGATCCGGGTCTCTAAAAAAACCACAGATGGCAAACGTTATCACCAGACTGATCAGGGTCAGGGCGGTCAGCCCCAGCAAAGCCAGGACAGCGGTTGTAAATGCCGCGGCAAATATGAACGGGTAACCGGCACTGGCCACAGGAAACGCGGTTAGGTTCGGTGCCTCGGACCTGGTAAATTTTTTCATTTAATTAAAGGATTTGAATATAAATGTTGATGAAAATGTTAACCGGGATGCCGGATTCAGCAAAAGTTTCATAATTAGCAGCTATCTTTTTTATTGTCAAGGATAAGCTTGGGATTTCAAGGTATTACCTGTCTTCATGTTAAGCTGGGCATCTGATTTTCGGATATAATGGGGTACCAGCAACCGGACATCGTCGGTTTCCTGCCGTTTAAACCGAGGCAAACTCAGCCAGGCAACCGCCGAAGCCTGGATCGTGTCTTGGCTTGCGGCGGCAAAATGGGCCAATCCTCCCAGCCCGGTGGATATCAGCTCCTGATATAGTTTAGCGCCATTGCCCACAAATACACAAGGTTCCCGGATTCCCCGGACGGCTTCCGTCGGGGATGCGACTCGTTCTTGACTTTCTTTTTCCAAATATCCTTTTTTAAACCGGTAATGGCAAAAATATACCTCTTTTTTGCGGGCGTCGATAATCGGGCAAATCAGATATGGATTCTGCCTGCACTGAAAGGCAAGCGTTTGGAGGCTTGAAACGCCGACCACCGGCTTATTCAGAGAAAAGGCCAATCCCTTGACCGAGGAGATTCCGATTCGCAATCCTGTGAAGGAACCGGGCCCGATAGATACCGCAAATCCATCCAATTGGGCGATTTTCAAACCCGCCTGCCCCAGGACGGTATCGATGATGTTTAGCAAGTGCCGCGAGTGAGTCTGCCCGGTAAGCGAGGTTGATTCAGCCAGCAATGTATCCCCGTCAATCACCGCAACGCTGCAACTTTTCGTGGCTGTATCCACCGCTAATATTTTCATTCATTAATCCGCTAATTAATCCGCCCTGAAAGCGGCAAATTCAGATTGTAAGATTATCCTCCGATAATTGACAAACCTTGCTACCCTGGTGCGCCGGCGGATTAATTAATTTATGCTGCGCCTATTTTTTCTTTTTTTCAAATCCGTAATCGGGATCTGCCACCTCTGCCATCTATCATCGGTCTTTTCATACCTGTTGCGACGCTTCGCGCTATGCCCCTGGCCCCATGCCTTTGGTCCTTCCCCTTTTTTCCCACTTCCGAATTCCCACTTCCGACTTCCAATGTCTGTCTTCTGTTCTCAGTCTTCTGCCTTCTGACCTCTGCCTTCTGACCTCTGTCTTCTGACCTCTGTCATCTGACCTCTGTCATCTGTCCTCTGTCTTCTGTCCTCTGTTTTCTGTCCTCTGTTTTCTGACATCGGTCATCCGTCAATCAACCAGTGAGTTTTCCAACACCTGTTCCATATGCCGCACCGGGATAAATTTTATTTTTCGCCTGACGATGGGTGGTATTTCTGTCAGATCTTTTTTATTTTTCTCGGGGATAATGATCTTGCGGATTCCGGCCCGCAGGGCACCCAACGATTTTTCTTTCAATCCCCCAATGGGCAACACTCTGCCGCGCAGCGTAATCTCACCGGTCATGGCAACGTCGTTGCGAACCGGCCGATCCGCCAAGGCCGAGATCAAGGCCGTCGCCATGGCGGTACCGGCCGATGGACCGTCTTTCGGTATGGCACCGGCGGGGACATGGATGTGGATGTCCATACTATCGAAATCCGTCTTTTTGATACCGAGCGCTTTTAGATTGGCCCGGATATAGGTCACGGCGGCCCGGGCAGATTCCTGCATCACATCACCGATTTGTCCGGTGACAATCAACTCGCCTTTGCCGCCGATCAGAGATGCTTCGACATAAAGGACTTCACCGCCGACCTGGGTCCAGGCCAGACCCGTAGCCAGACCAACCTGGCTGTTTTCCTGATCCATTTCAGGGATGTATTTGGCGACCCCCAAAAATTGATGCAGGTTGCCCTTGGTGATCTTAAAGGTCTTTTTGCGGCCCTCGGCAATTTGGCGCGCCACTTTGCGACAAATGCTGCTGATCTCACGCTCGAGATTTCTCAAACCGGATTCCGATGTATACTCGGAAATGATCTGGCGCAAGGCGCCGGTGCTGATGATAATCGACCGGGGTTTCAAGCCGTTTTCTTTTATCTGGCGGGGAATTAAGTGCTTGAATGCAATGGTCAATTTCTCTTCTTCGGTGTAGCCCGAAAGATTGATCACCTCCATTCGATCCAGCAGCGCTGAGGGAATGTTGTCGATTGCATTGGCGGTAAGAATAAACATTACTTTCGATAAATCGAAAGACAAATTAAAAAAATGATCACTAAACTCAGAATTCTGCTCCGGATCCAGGGCTTCCAGCAGCGCTGACGACGGGTCTCCCCGGAAATCTGAGCCCATTTTATCGATTTCATCCATCATAAATACGGGATTATTGGTGCCGCATTGCTTGATGCCCTGCAAAATACGGCCCGGCAGGGCTCCGATATAGGTGCGGCGATGCCCCCGGATTTCGGCTTCATCCCGCATCCCACCCAATGAAATACGAATGAACTTTCTTTTCATCGCCCGGGCAATCGATTGGCCCAATGACGTCTTGCCGACCCCCGGAGGTCCGACAAAACAAAGAATTGGACCCTTCATCTTCGGATTCAGTTTGCGGACACTTAAATATTCTAAAATACGATTTTTTACATTATCCAAGCCGTAATGGTCTTGGTCCAGAACCTTTTTAGCGCTTCTAATATCGATCATATCTTTGGAAGACTTGCTCCAGGGCATCTCCACCAGCCAATCAAGGTAGGTTCGAACAACCGTGGATTCCGCCGAATCAGGATACATTTTCTCAAGGCGTTTTAATTGTTTGGCCGCTTCCTCGTCGGCTTCCTTCGGCATTCTGGCTTGCTTTATTCTCTTTTTATACTCGTCGAATTCCTCCAGATTTTCATCCGGCTCTCCCAGTTCCCGGTTAATCGCCCGTACCTGCTCCCGCAGAAAGTAATCCCGCTGGTTTTTTGAAATTTCATCTTTGACTTCGGATTGAATTTTCGCCTGCATGGTTGACAATTGAACTTCATGCGCAAGCAGGTCATTTACCTTTTTCAAGCGCTTTATCGGATCGATAATCTCAAGCAGCTTCTGGGAATCCTCAATTTTAAGCCTCAGATTCGATGCGACCAGGTCCGCCAGTTTGCCGGGCTCCTCGACACTTTGCAGAACGGTAATAATATCACCGGACATTTCGCCGCGCAGAACCAGAATTTTTTCACAGTGCTCTCTGACGTTGCGCATTAATGCTTCAACTTGGAGATTGATTTTTTCCACCGGCGTTTCTTCAATTATCTCAAACTTGACCCGGTACAGTGACCGTTTGCGAGTATACCGGGTAATCTTGGCTTTGGCGAACCCTTGAACGAGGATTTTAACGTTGCCATCGGGCAATTTCAGCATACGCAATACGCGGCTGACGGTGCCGGCGTTAAAAATTTCTTCGGTGTTCGGATTTTCAATCGCCGGATCCTTCTGGGTAGCTAAAAACAAATAGCCCTCTTTGGCGACAGCTTCCTGAACCGCGCGCACTGATTTCTCACGTCCCACGAACAGCGGCAATACCATATCCGTAAACACGACAACATCCCGCACGGGCATCAACGGCAGGATGTCGGGAATTTCGGCATCAATATCGTCATCTTCGATTATACTGACCAAATCATCTCTATCGGCTTCAGCCATTTTCACTCCTAATTAATCCGCCCTGAAAAATATTCCCTCCAGAGCTTTCGATTGATCTTTAAAAACGCGGTCGCAACTCCAACCTTTAAAGATAATGCAATATTTTTTTTTGACAATATCGCTTTGTTTTTTTTGTGAAACATGTCAAAATAATATGATACCGGCATCAAAATATTTTCATCAAAGCGCAAAGAACCACGATGCATTCGCCCCATCTGTTTTCGCCGTTTTTAGGGCACCGTCATTCGTGGCTTTTTCAATATATGTAATTTGCCCCCATTCGACCCCGTAAAAACCGTTGAGGAGGTATATGCCACTTTATTTGATCGAAATTTTTGTCTTCATCTTTGGTCTTTGCATCGGAAGCTTTTTAAACGTCTGCATCTATCGATTACCGGCATCACAATCAATCGCCCATCCCCGTTCCAAATGTCCGAAATGCGACACATTCATTGCATTTTACGACAATATTCCGGTACTCAGTTTTGTGTGGCTCAAAGGGCGCTGCCGTCATTGCGGGGCAAAAATCGGATTGCGTTATCCAACAGTCGAATTACTGGCAGGCCTGCTGGCGCTGGCAACTTTTCTTAAATTTAGCTTGAGCGTCGAAGCGTTGATTTATTTTGCATTTATTGCCTGTTTGCTGGTCGTAACCTTCATTGATCTGGATCACCGGATTATACCCGATGTGATCACCCTGCCCGGTATCCCCATCTGCTTTGCAGCCAGTTTCGCATTGCCCACGGTGACTTACAAGGCAGCACTTCTGGGTATCCTGGCCGGCGGCGGCAGCTTGTTTTTAGTCGCCTGGGTCTATAATCTGCTCACCAAGAAGGAAGGCATGGGCGGCGGAGACATTAAACTGCTGGCGATGATGGGCGCCCTGTTGGGTTGGCAAGGGGTGGTATTTACTATTTTTGTATCTTCGCTGATCGGAACCCTATCCGGTTTGGCCGTCATGCTGCACGCGCACAAAGGCATGAAACTGGCGGTGCCGTTCGGGCCGTTTTTAGCCCTCGGCGGCATAACCTATATTTTTTTCGGAACGCCTTTAATCCATTGGTATTTTAATTTACTGAGATAGTTGGAAAGATTAAAGAAATGAAAACTGCTATCGTTTCTGATATTCACGGCAATTACGATGCCTTCCAGGAGGTATTGGCCGATATCGATAAAGCAACGGTTGATCGGATTATCAGCCTGGGAGACAATATCGGTTATGGTCCCGAGCCGGATCGCGTCGTTCAGAAAATTATGGCGCAAAACATACCATCTGTGCTGGGGAATCATGAACTGGCGCTAAAAGATGAACAATACTTAAGCTGGTTCAATCCGGTGGCCCGCAAATCACTGATTAAGACCCGTGACCTGCTCAGTAAATCATCGATTAAATTTGTAACGGAACTTGAGCCTTTTATTACCTTGGATAACGGCCGCTGCGTTCACGGCTTCCCGCCGGACTCGCCCCTGATTTACATGTTTCAGGCATCCGAGAGCCGTAAAAAAGAAATCTTTGAAGAAATCCCGGAAAGAATCAGTTTTATCGGGCACACCCATACCCTTGAGATAATCGGCTACGATGGAAAACGTATGGAATACAGTGATCTTCCCCGGGGGGTAACCAATCTGCAAGCAGACAAAAAGTATATCATCAACATCGGCAGTGTCGGACAACCCAGGGATACCAGCAACGATGCGAAATATGTCATCTGGGATTCTTCAGCCGATACCATCGATGTCAGATTCATCGCTTATGACATTGCGGCAGTCGTTCAAAAAATCAAGGATGCGGGTCTGCCCGAAAGTCACGCCAATCGGCTTTGGTAATTTTTCAATCTTCAATTATTTATTGTATTCCCGCCCTAGCTCCAGTCCCAGATCCAGGGCCTGGCGGTTGAGATCCAAAAAGTCGGCTGGAATCCGGTTTTCAAGAACCTTCATAATGGCCCCGGGATTAATCAAGTCTACCATTTCTATCACGGCACCCAGCATGCAAATATTAAATACAATCGGTTTGCCGATCTTGTCCATAACGTTTTGAAACATGGGAAGCTCGCGTTGCTGAGCATCGACTTTTTTCTGGGTTTTCACGAAGCGGGTATCGGTAACCAGCAGCCCCCCCGGACGAATAATGGCGAAAAAATTGTTATATGCCTCCTGGGTCAGACAAACCAGCACATTGGGTTGAATCACCTTTGGATAGTCAATGGTCGAATCGGAGATGATGACATCGGACCGGGTCGCACCCCCCCGGGCCGCAGCGCCGTAGGATTGCGATTGCACCGCATTCAGGTTTTCAAATAAGACGGCTGCTTCAGCCAGAATAATGGAAGCGGTAATCACACCCTGTCCGCCGGAACCTGAAAATACCATCCTGCATCGTTCCATGGTTAGCTGCCTTCCATCGCCTTTTCGACGATTTTATCATATTCGTTGCAGTATTCCGGTCTTTCAGTCTGCACAAAGATGCCCCGCTCTATCAAATCCGGATTTTCCTGTTTCGCTTTTGATCCGATGGGCGTGGTATTATCCTTAAACCATTTCACCATATCCACGGCATCACCGGCCTTATTCTTGCGTCCAAAATAGGTTGGACACTGGCTTAATATCTCCACCACCGAAAAACCCTCATGCAAAATGGCTTTTTTAATTATATCCGTAATCTGCTGAACATGATAACTGGTCGTGCGGGCCACAAAAGTCGCACCGGCCGCCATGGCCAATTCTACCACATCAAAACTGTAATCGATATTGGCAAACGGGGCCGTTGTGGCCCATATGCCCGAGCCCGATAGGGGCGAAAACTGTCCCCCGGTCATGCCGTAAATTCTGTTGTTCATAACAATGGCCGTAATATCGATATTTCTGCGCGCAGCATGAATAAAATGGTTGCCGCCGATGGCCAGGGCATCGCCGTCGCCCATGGGGACGACCAGATTTAACTCCGGGTGACTCATTTTCACCCCGGTGGCAAAGGCCAGGGCCCGCCCATGAATCGTGTGCAGGGTGTGAAAATCGACATAGCCGCTGATTCTGGCCGAACAACCGATACCGGATACCATAACGATCTCATTTTTGCTCATACCCAGCTTTTCGACGGCGTGCAGCAGGCCGTTGAGCACCATGCCATGACCGCATCCGGCACACCACAGGTGTGGAAAAAATCGCTCTCTCAGATAAGCCTTAACTGCCATGTTTCAAACCCCCTTTCCCCGGATTATTCGCAATATGTTCAAGATATCCTCCGGGGTGATGAAGACACTATCGATGCGATTGGCAAGAAAAACCTTTTGCGGTTCGTCCACAGCCATTTTTACTTCTCGCAGGATCTGACCCATATTCAGTTCAACCACGACAACCGATTTCGCATTGGCGCATTTCTCACGCACAATATCCTCGGGAAAGGGCCACAGTGTCTGCAGTTCGAGGAGTCCCAGTTTTTCTCCGCGCATACGCCGTTTCTCGACGATATGCCGGGCCGAGCGTGCCGCCGATCCGTAAGAAATCAGCAAATGCTCGGCGTCTTCCAGATAATACTCTTTGTACCGTGCGATCAGATTGGTTCGGTTTTCGATTTTATCAACCAAATGGTGCAGCAGTTCGTGGACCGCTCTCGGTTCGCTGGTCGGAAAGCCCCACATATCGTGAAACAGTCCGGTAACATTGTAACGGTGAACCCCGCCAAAATCCGACATGGGCAGGCGACCGTCTTCGCGCGGCAGGTACGGATGATAGTCAACCCCTTCTTTGACTGAAGTCCTAAGCCGTTCCACCAAGGGCAATATACCGGGTTCGGGTATGACCAGACGTTCGCGCATGTGGGCCACCACCTCATCAAACAATAATATAACCGGGGTTCGATACGTTTCAGCCAGATTGAACGCTTCAACCGTTACGGCAAAAACATCCTGGTGATTGGAAGCCGTCATCGCAATGATCGCATGATCCCCGTGAGTTCCCCAGCGCGCCTGGTTAATGTCACCCTGGCTGCCGTGGGTCGGAATTCCGGTCGAGGGGCCCCCGCGCTGAACGTTCACGATCACACAGGGTATTTCCGTCATAACCGCATATCCGAGAGCTTCCTGCATCAAGGAGAAGCCCGGCCCGCTGGTGGCCGTCATGACTTTACGCCCGGTAAGTGAAGCACCGATAATGGCGCACAATGATGCGATCTCGTCTTCCATCTGAATAAACTTGCCGCCGACAGTTGGCAGCCGATAGGCCAACAACTCGGCTATTTCAGAGGAAGGCGTAATCGGATAGCCGGCGAAGAAGTCAAGTCCCGCGTATATTGCGCCTTCAACACAGGCCTCGTTGCCTTGAACAAATTTTATAATGTCGCCCATCTGAATACCCTATTTTTCAATTTCTATTTCAATTGCAAAGTCCGGGCATCGGAGTTCACACAGCCTGCAACAGATGCAGTCTTGGGGCCGTACCGCCGTGACCTTTTCCTGTTCATCAAGTTCCAGGACTTTTTTAGGACAAAATTCCACGCAGATACCGCAGCCTTTGCACCAATCCCGATTAATATGATGCTGCTTTAACTTAGGTTTCCCCATTGAGTATTCCTCTCGAAAGGAAAAATCCATCGAAAGATGAATGTTTTCTTGCATTACAGAAACGCACAGTCAGCCCCAAAATAAATAGTTCGGCAGATCTTCGAACCTATTCGTTTACTATGATATTGTCAAGGAAAACACCACAAAAAATCAGAGCGTCGCGAATTACCCCTTTGACAAATTGCAGCAGTTTTTATTATGCTTATTGTGAATCCAGTCATTCATGTTCACCATTGCCGTTACCCGAAGGGAGCATTTCTGATATTGAAAAAAGCACTATTGCTGATCGGCATTTCGATTTTCCTGATTGTTTGCGCCGGTTTGGGGATATATATGGAACTGCGGATGTATGCGGATATACCGGCGCAAGCAGACAACACCCACGAAGTCCTCGTTAATGTGCGCCCCGGCCAATCCTTAAAAACCACCGCCGCCTTGCTTTATCAAAAAAAGATTATTAAAAGTTCATTAAAACTGATTATCATTGCACGTCTGAAAGGATACGACAAACGCCTCAAAGCCGGTGAATATCTCCTGTCAGCAGCCATGACACCCCGTCAAATTCTGGCCATCATGGTCAAAGGCGAGGTCAAGCTTCATAAGCTGACCGTTCCGGAAGGCTACGATGTCTCTCAAATAGCCGAACTCGTATCTGAAGCAGGATTTGGCACCCAAGACGAATTTAAAAAAATCGCCTCAGACGCGGCCCTGGCGCACAAACTGGGTCTGGAAGCGGACACATTCGAAGGATATTTATTTCCGGATACCTATTTTTTCCCGAAAGACGTCACAATGGAAAAGATTATAGCGACCATGGTGCAGCGGTTTTGGTCAATTTTTAAACCCGAGTGGCAAGATCGGGCCAAAAGTCTCGGGTTTACGGTGCACCAGATTGTTACCCTGGCCTCGATCATTGAAAAGGAAACCGGCGCACCGTTCGAAAGACCACTCATTTCTTCGGTTTTTCACAACCGATTAAGAAAAAAAATGCGTCTGGAATCGGATCCGACCGTAATATACGGTACCAAAGATTTTGACGGCAATTTGACCCGCAAACACTTGAAAACCAGAACTCCTTACAATACCTATAAGATCAGGGGACTGCCCGTCGGCCCCATAGCCAACCCCGGCCGTGCTTCATTAGAGGCCGCGCTGTTTCCTGAAAAAACAGCCTATATTTACTTTGTTTCGAAAAAAGACACCACCCACCATTTTTCAACCAATCTGAAGGAACACAATCGCGCGGTCCGCAAATATCAACTGGGACGGAAATGAGAGGATGACTAATTAAATTGGCTCATACGGCTTGACGCTAACCTATAGTACCCTTAATTTCTTGCCAGGCACCTTGCCGATTTGGCCTCCGGCCGCTTGGGCTTGTGCTCCGTATGAAATTTTGGATAATGGCTAACTGGGTTTGGGGATTTTGATCAATTTTCTTAATGCCCGAGTCCCTGATGAGAAGTAAAAAATAAATTATGCGCAGCATAAAACAATTATTCCGCCGGCGCTTGGGTTTCTAAAGTTGCGTCAGTTTTTAAATAACAATTTGCAACCCCAATGCCTTATTTTTTAGGGCGGATCAATTAGGATTGTTCAGGAGGTGACCATGGCGGCTAACGCAAAAAAGAGTCAAACCTTCATTATTGACCTTGAAAAACTCAATCGTCTCAATGCTGAAGGATGCGCGGCATGCGGCCGCAAATTTACTTTGGGAGAAACGGTTGTAAAAGCTTGCGGTGCGTGGGAAGGTCCACCGAAGCTGATCCACCAAAACGAGGCCGTGTGGGATGTGAATAGCGCCACATATTTCGAAAGGCGCTGCTACGATTCTCGTAAACCGTAACAGTTTGTGACGATTCCGGGGTCGATAACTTGACATTTTGGGTCATATCTGCGTTAGATCCAGCTTTAATAATATTTATAAGTATTTGATATTATAAAGTTTATATAAATTTTTGAAATTTGGCATAAAAATTGTAGTAAGTATTTCATCGCAGTTCACAGTTTCGGACGACTCCTCACCTGATGCGGGTGATGACTCAACCGGACTGATCAGCGCCTCGGAACTGAAAAATAAGATCATTCCAGGCAAAAAGAGCAGAGTCAAAATCGACTCTGCTCTTTTTTTTGGCATACATTTTTTTATCTCAATTCATAAGCTGCCGGCATCGATCAGCTTGGCATCATCAAGCCGGCCCTCGCTGTATTGGCAGAACCTTTTTAATTCTTACCCCGTTAGGTCGGGAGGGTTATGAATTGAGTTAATAGGCCAAAATAATTCAAGTTTGATCATGGAACAGCCGATATAGCTTTCAGGTCAAAATTCGGTCCTATCACACGGGGCGCAAACCAAGAATTGCGTATATTAATTTCTCAGGGGAATCAAATGGCCGATCATAAGATGGCGAATTCGCTGGATAGATTCAGCCTGGTGATCATCGGAACCGGTGCATCGCTTTTTTACTACTATCTCGAAAAATCGATGGCAGCCGACCAGAATCTGGGCAGTATGGTGACCATCGCTATGATTCTGATAATCAGTATGTTTACCCAGTTGCTGATCAATAATATAAATCGATCCCGCCAAGCCTTGCGCGAGTCAAACGAGACTTTGGAACAAAAAGTGATCGAACGAACCAAAGAGCTGCGTGATTCCGAAATAAAATATCGCACTATTTTTGAAAATAGCGGTGCTGCGACCATTATCATTGAAAAGGACATGACGATTTCGCTTGCCAACTCGGTTTTCGTGAATATTTGTGGATTCAGTCGCGGCGAAGTTGAATCTAAAAAATCGATTTTCGACTTTCTCGATGCAAAAGCCCACCGTAAAATCCTGGATGATGAGGGATTTCTGAGCCTCGATAAAAATCTTGAATGCAAGTTAATTGACCGTGAGCGCGCCCAAAAAGATATGCTGATCACGATTACGCCAATCTCCGGCACGGATAAGTGTGTCGCTTCCCTGACGGATATATCCGAACTCAAAGAAGCTGAACGTCAGATCACGCACCAAGCCTTTCACGACACGTTGACCAATCTGCCCAATCGCACCCTGTTCATGGAACATTTGGATATGGCGATTAAACGCGGCAAACGGCGCCAGGATTATCATTTTGCGGTTTTGTATCTGGATATTGACCGCTTCAAACTTGTCAACGACAGCCTCGGGCACAGTGTTGGCGATAACCTTCTGACGGCATTTGCCGATAGAATCCAGGATTCGCTGCGCGATATCGATACCCTGGCACGTTTGGGCGGCGATGAATTTGTTATTTTGCTGGAGGACATCGAAGAGGGCAATTACGCCAGCATGGTTGCTGAAAGACTGCAGCGGGAACTCAAGCGTCCGTTTGTGGTAAACGGCGAAGAAGTGTATGCGCCCTCCAGCTTTGGCGTGGTGGATAGAACCCAGGACTACGATCTGCCCGAAGACATAATTCGAGATGCCGACTCAGCCATGTATCATGCCAAAGAGAAAGGCAGAGCCCAGTATAAGATATTCGATAAAAAACTACATGAAAAAGCGCTGCACCTGCTACAGCGGGAAACCGATTTAAGAAAAGCGATCCAAAAAAAAGAGTTTGAAACCCACTATCAGCCGATTGTATCGCTGAAAACGAGGTCGGTTGTCGGCTTCGAAGCCCTGATTCGCTGGAATCATCCTCAGCTGGGGCTAATTTACCCCGGCTCATTTATTTCAATCGCCGAAGACACCGGCCTGATCATTCCAATCACCCGCCTGATGGTTGAGGAAGCCTGCCATGATCTTAAAATCTGGCAGGAACGAGCCAAACATCTGCAAAAACTGACCATGAACGTTAACATATCCAGCAGGCACTTTCTGCAGCCCAGCCTCTTGAACGACCTCAAGGATGTCTTGAATAGAATCGATTTAGCGCCTGATCACCTGAAGCTGGAAATAACCGAAACCGCTTTAATGGAAGATGTGGAAGACACGGTGCGGCTGGTTCAACGGATGCGAGATTACGGCCTTCAAATCGTAATAGACGATTTTGGCACCGGGTATTCTTCGTTGAGCTATTTGCAGCGGCTTCCCATCGACACCCTCAAAGTGGACCGCAGTTTCGTATCGCGCATTCAAAGCACCCCCGATGGAAATAGAAATATTGTTGAGGCCATTATCTCGCTCGCCCATCGTCTGGACATGATTGTCGTGGCCGAGGGCGTGGAAACGCTTGAACAATACACGATCCTTTTGGACATGAATTGCCAATTAGGCCAGGGCTATCTGTTCGCCAAACCACTTCCCCGGTCAAAGGTTGATGAATTAATCGAAGACATGCTGCGGTATTCCCGGGAGAACCCGGGACAATATTATCCTTTGACTAGCACCCTTTCCAATTAATTAATCCGCCTTGAAAATCATAACATCCATGGTTGCAAACTGATCTTTAGCGACCGCAGAAAGTTATTCAGTAAAGATCCGGGTCCAGAGGGCCCGGCTTTGATTATCCCCGGAGGGGATTTAGTTTACCGGCATTTGACGAGTTACGGAGTACTGGAGTATTGGAGTGATGGAGTAATGGAAGAACCCCCTTTTTCCATCGCTCTCAGAAAACAGACGCCTGAAGAAAACCTGAAAGTTTAAGGCTCTTTTTTTTTAAACCAACACTCCAATACTCCATTACTCCGGTTGATTTATACGGGCAGAGCCATTGATCTCTGACCTGGCCCTGAGGACCAGGTTTTCAATGTTGGAATAAAAGGCGTGGCGGATTAATCAGTTTATGCTGCGCATATTTTTATGTTTTAATTTATATAGTATTGCCCTCCTAATTTTTTCTTGCTCACAATTTTAGGCAGTGATAGGCTATAGCCTGAGGAAATAATGAAGGCAACCAATTTTTCTAATGAACAGCTTGCCGGACAACGGTTGATGGTCGGCTTTGACGGTACCGGACCGGATGAATATCTCAAATTTCTGATCGGTCGAATCAAAGCCGGCGGACTGATTCTTTTTGCCGCAAATCTTGAGAGCCCCGGTCAAATTAAGGATTTGTGTTGCGCGGTCCAGGATTATGCCAAACAATGCAATCAACCGCCATTGTTCATTGCCATTGATCAGGAAGGGGGGCAGGTCACAAGGCTTAAACCACCTTTTACTCAGTTTCCCGGCAACCCGCATATGCGTCATGAAGCGGATGCCGAATATTTTGCCGCCGTGACTGCCGCCGAGTTGAATCAGGTCGGTATCAACATGAACATGGCGCCGGTCATGGATGTCGCGCCGCAGGAAATCGATAGCATCATGGCCAAGAGGGCCTTCGGCAGTGATCCGGATTGGGTTGCACGGCTGGGGTTAAAAGTTATTGAGCACCTGCAGCGCAATAACATTATGGCGGTAGCCAAGCATTTTCCCGGTATTGGCCGGACCATCTTGGATTCGCATCGGGATTTGCCGGTCCTCAACGATGATCTGACGGCTCTCGAGCGATTTGACCTGATCCCCTTCAAGGCCTGTATCCAGCACGGCGTCTGCGGCATCATGCTGTCTCATATTTTTTATCCGAAACTGGATAACCAATGGCCGGCCAGCCTGTCGAAGTATATTGCAGATGATCTTTTACGCCGGCGCATGGGGTATGACGGTCTGGTAATGACCGATGACCTGGATATGGGGGCCATCACGAAGCATTATGATATTCAGGTCTCCATTCAGCAGATTCTGGCGGCTGATATCGACCAGGCGCTCATCTGTCACCAAAGTCCGAATATTGAAATCGCCTTTGAACAGATCGTAAAAGCAATAACCGATTCGGCTGAGATGAAGGACAGGGGGATCGAATCCGCAGAGCGAATCCTGAATACTAAAGGGAAATATATCAGAACCCCGCCCGGCCAAGGCGGAATTAAATATTGAATATTGAAGATTGAAGATTTATCGGCACTTCCACTCCCTGAAACCTGACACCTGAAACCTTCAGTTCAACCTATGGGTTAAGCCCTTTCGATCTCGAAAACACATCGTCCCCCAACTGCGCCACCATCCCGGCCTTTAGGTAATGGTATCCCACGCCTGCAATCATGGCGGCGTTATCGCCGCACAGGGGTATCGAAGGAATGTGAACGCTAATTCCCTTAAGCCCGGCATCGGTTGTGAGTTTTTCCCGCAGTCGGCTGTTGGCGGCGACACCGCCCACCAGGGCAATCCGGGCACAGCCTTTTTCCGCCGCCGCCCGGATTGCTTTGTAGGAAAGAACGTCTAGTACCGCTTCCTGAAAACCAGCCGCGATGTCCGGGATCTGTTCCTCCAACGCTTGCGGGTGATTGGTGATGTGACGCTGAACGGCCGTTTTGAGGCCGCTGAAACTAAAATCGAAAGTGGACTTGTCCAGGTAGGGTCGGGGAAATTTAATTTTTGTGCAATCACCCTCTCCGGCTAGACGATCGATAATGCTCCCGCCCGGGTAACCCAGATCAAGCATTTTAGCGACTTTATCGAACGCTTCTCCGGCGGCGTCATCCCGGGTTTGCCCCATCAATTCAGCCGAAGTATGGTCGGTGACGTAGTAAATACTTGTGTGCCCGCCGGATACCAGCAGCGCAATATAAGGGAACGATGGCGGATCCGGCTCTAGGCATACCGAGTAGATGTGTCCTTCGAGATGATTCACCCCCACCCAGGGAATTTGCAGCGCATACGCCAATGACTTGGCAAATGAAAATCCGACCAGCAGGGCGCCTACCAGTCCGGGCCCCCGGGTGACGGCGATTGCTTCAACCTCGGATAACGGCAGGCGGGCCTTGGTCAACGCTTCATCAACGACCGGCACGATGGCTTCGATGTGTTTGCGGGAGGCCAGTTCGGGGACCACGCCGCCATAGCGCTGATGAACCTGAACCTGGGATGAGATCACCGTCGACCGGATACAGCGCCCATCTTTGACAACTGCCGCAGCCGTTTCATCGCATGATGATTCTATTCCCAAAATAATCATAACTTATATTTAAAATAAATGATCCGCCGAAGGCGGACCTTAAATATTCAATCTTCAATCAATAATATTCAATGTTTTATTTGCGGCACCTTCCTGGTGCCGGATTTTTGGGGGCCTCAGCCGCTGCAGGGCAAATTTCCCGTTTGTCCCTTGGCAAGCCAGTCCAATACTTTCAATACCCGGCTTAAAATTTTTCCGATCAGTGTTTTTTTTGCCAAACTCGTCTCTATTTTTTGGGCCACATCTACTCCCAGATTATGCGTTCACTGGAATTTTTACATTCCAGGATTTCACCGATTAAAAAGGCCTTCTCGTTCATGCCCTTCAGCCGTTGCAAAACATCGGCTGTGGCGTCCGGTGGGACGATGGCGATCATTCCGATTCCGTTGTTGAAGGTTCGGCGCATCTCCTGATCTGTAATTTTTCCGGCTTGCTGTAAAAAAGGAAATACGGGCGGCATATCCCATATTCCGGTTTGGATTAAAATATTGCAGGCCTTCGGAACGATCCGCAATATATTGTCTGCAATCCCGCCGCCGGTAATATGCGCCAGTCCATGCACCGGCATATCCTTTAAGATGCTCAAGATAGGTTCGATATAGATTCGGGTGGGCGTCAGCAATTCTTCGCCCAACGTTTTGCCGAAGTCTGCCACATAATCATCCACTTTCATTTTAAGGACATCAAAACAAATTTTGCGAACCAGAGAATAGCCGTTGCTGTGCAGGCCACTCGAGGCGATGCCGATCAGGCGGTGCCCCACACGAACCTCGGTCCCGTCGACGATCTTGCTGTTATCGACGATACCCACGGCGAAACCGGCCAGATCATACTCCGTATCGTTGTAAAATCCGGGCATTTCTGCAGTTTCACCACCGAGCAAAGCGCATTTTGCTTGTTGACAGCCGTCACCGATTCCCCGAATAATATCGGCCACCCGTTTGCTGTCCAGCTTGCCCATGGATAGATAATCCAAAAAGAAAAGCGGTTTGGCACCCTGGACGAGGATATCATTGACGCACATTGCCACCAGATCAATTCCGATGGTGTCGTGCCGGTCGAGCATGAACGCAATTTTAAGTTTGGTTCCAACGCCATCGGTCGAACTGACCAGAACCGGCCGGTCCAGATTGGCAAGATTCGGCGAAAAAAGCCCGCCAAAACCGCCAATTTCCCCCATAACCCCGCTTATAACGGTTTTCTTGGCGATTTGGCTGATGGTTGCAACCAGTTTATTGGCTTTATCGATATCTACTCCGGCGTCCGCATAGCTTAACGAATCGGTCATGCTCATCTCCTGATGACGGTTAAATACATTGGAATAAATGTCCTTGAAAATTAAACTTATTCGGCTTAAAAGTCAAAACAATTTTTTTGACTTCCTCAGAAGCCGGTTATATGATATTTTTTTTAACAACCAAAACTATAAGGACGGGAGGCTCCTCGTATGACGAAATCTGCCCAGATCAATATCGGTTTGCTGGGTTGCGGCACGGTTGGAGCCGGCGTCGCAAAACTGCTTATCGAGAACAAACAGCTTCTGGCCGCCCGCGTCGGAGCGGACTTAAATTTGAAATGGGTGGCCGACATTGATATTGAAACGGATCGAGGGGTTCAGCTGCCGGCCGGCGCATTGATCACCGATGCCCATAAAGTCGTCGATGACCCTGATACCGAGATCATTATCGAAATGATCGGCGGTGAAGGTATCGCCAAAGATCTCATATTAAAAGCGATTGAAAACGGCAAACACGTCGTAACCGCCAATAAAGCCCTCCTGGCAGCTCAGGGCAATGAATTGTTCGCCGCCGCGGCCCAAAAGGGTGTCGACCTGGCTTTTGAAGCCAGCGTCGGCGGATGCATGCCCACCATCAAATCCATTCGGGAATCACTGGTCGGAAATCACATCAAAGCGATGACCGGTATTTTAAACGGCACCTGCAATTATATTTTATCCAGAATCACAGACGAAGGAATCTCCTTTAAAGCAGCGCTCGACCAGGCCCAAAAACAGGGATATGCCGAAGCTGATCCGACCCTGGACATCGAGGGATTCGACACGGCCCACAAAGTGGCGATCCTGGCGGCTTTGGCCTACGGCATGGAAATTAACTTAGACGATGTATATGTTGAAGGGATTTCCAGGATCACCCCGCTGGACATTGCATTCGCCGAACAGTTCGGCTATCGCATAAAATTGCTGGCAATCAGTAAATTTTTAGATGACCGCGTGGAAGCCCGGGTTCACCCCACGATGATACCGTTTGACAACCTGCTGACCCAAATTAATGGCACCGTCAATGCCGTCACGATCTCCGGTGATGCGGTCGGCGATATTTTGCTATACGGACACGGTGCCGGGATGATGCCCACCGCCAGTGCCGTGGTCAGCGACATTGTTGACATTGCCCGTAATATTTTATGCGGTACCGCCTGCCGGGTGCCGCCCCTTTCCTACCAGCGGGAAAATATCCGCAACATACCGATATTGCCGATCGACGATCTTGTGACCCATTATTATTTCAGGTTTTCGGCCCTCGATCGCCCCGGCGTGCTCTCGACAATTTCAGGAATTCTGGGCAAATACGACATCAGCATCCAGTCGGTACATCAAAAAGGGCGCAAGACCAATGGCTCGGTACCGGTGGTGATGCTCTCGCATCTTGTCAAAGAAGCCGATGTCAAACAAGCCCTGCGCGAAATCAGGGCCCTGGACGTGGTCAGCGATGAGCCGGTTCTGATTAGAATTGAAGACGATGAAATGGATTAGCGATTAGGTTCCAGGGTTCAAGGTTCAGGGGTTCAAGGTTTACAGGCTTCAATTGATGAATACCGGGAACTGGATACTCGATGCTGGATGCTGGATACTCGATGAAAAATAGGAGTTAGTTATTTTTTAGAGAACGATTCAGATCCTTAATTTTAGGCAATTTAGGCATTTTAGTACATTTTAGGCATTCGTTTCGATGTCAGGCCTCTGGATTATGACAAAAATGATTTAAACGATAAGGATCTATAACAGCATGTATATTGTGTGTTCGGATTTAGAGGGGATATTTACGCCCGAAATTTGGATTAATGTGGCTGAAATCACGGGTATTGAGGAATTGCGACTCACCACCAGGGATATATCCGATTACGATGTCTTAATGAAAAAACGGCTTGCCATTCTGGATGAACATAATTTGAAACTCGATGATATCCAGGCGGTTATCGAAAAAATGGCGCCGGTTGAAGGTGCCCTGGAGTTCTTAAACTGGCTAAGAGCCATCGTGCCGCTGATCATTGTCTCAGATACTTACGTTGAGTTTGCCGCGCCTTTAATGGAAAAACTGGGCCGGCCCACCCTTTTTTGCAACACGCTTTCGGTTAACGGCAACGGCGCCATCAGCGGTTATAATCTGCGCCAGCAGGACGGCAAAAAAAAGGTCGCCCTGGCGCTGAAATCCTTGAATTACGAGGTAATCGCAGTGGGTGATTCCTACAACGATATCACCATGCTCAAAGCCGCCGATCACGCCATCCTGTATCGCCCGCCGGAAAATGTCAAAGCGGAATATAGCCAATTCCCGACGGCCTATAATTACGCCGAACTAAAAGAGCAGTTTCTGTTAATAATGAACCATGGGCATATAAAATGACTAAAGTGATTTAAATTGCCTAATCGTTTAGCCCCAACCTGTCCGCGGCAGAGAGGAAATCTATGTATAGTCATCGCACCACCTATCGCGTTATATACGGCGACACCGACAATATGGGGCAGGCCTATTACGGCAATTACTTTCGCTGGTTTGAAATTGGACGCAGTGAAATGTTCAGACACCTGGGGCTGCCCTACAAGGCCGTTGAAGACAACGGAATTTTTTTACCCGTCGCCGAATCTCACTGCAAATATGCGACGCCAGCAAAATATGATGATATTCTCGTAATTGAAACAGCGCTTGACACGAAGCTCAAGGCCGGAATTAAATTTGACTATAAGATCTACCGCGAAGACGGTATAACGCTTATCGCCCAGGGATATACCAAACACCCTTGCGTTAACCGTGAGGGTAAAGTCGTCCGGCCGCCGGAGTTTCTCAAAACAATAATTGCAAAGATCAAGGACCTGTGAACGATCAGCTATGAACCTTTCTTCGGATTTCGACCTTACCCAATTTGACCAATGCCGCCTGCTGGTGGTGGGCGACCTGATGATCGATGAATATGTCTGGGGAAACGTGGATCGCATCTCACCGGAAGCACCGGTGCAGGTGGTAGCCGTCAATAACCAGGATTATACCCTGGGCGGATCCGGCAATGTCGTTAATAATCTGGCAGCCCTGGGGGCGGAAGTCGCGGTGCTGGGAGTTGTCGGAACCGGCCGAGACGGCGAACTGCTGCTGAATATTCTGTCGGAACTCGGTTCAGATCCTGCCGGTATCATTCAAGAGACCGGACGGCCGACAACTAAAAAAACGCGTATTATTGCCGAACATCAGCAGGTGCTGCGCATTGACCGCGAAACGAAAAAGAAAATATCGGCGAATACATTTGCCTCGATCAGCGCATTGGCAGAAAAAATTATACCGGATGTGGATGTAATTCTGATTTCAGACTACGGCAAAGGCCTGATCACCCGGGAGTTGATCGCGAAACTGGTCACGCTTGCCGCTGCCGGCGGCAAGATGATCATTGCCGATCCGAAAGGGCTGGATTTTTCAAAGTATGCCGGGGTTACCTTGCTCACACCCAACAGGAAAGAAGCCTCGCTTGCCTCGGGTATCGAAATTATGGATCAGGAAAGCCTTGCCGCAGCAGGCAGCCTGTTGCTTAAAAAATCAGGGATTGACAAACTATTGATCACCTGCGGCAAAGACGGCATGGTGTTTTTCGAGCCGGGGCACGAACCGTTTACCATCCATACCAAAGCCCGGGAGGTTTATGATGTATCCGGTGCCGGAGATACCGTAATCGCGGTGTTGGGCCTGGGGATTGCGGCCGGGCTGTCGTTTAAAGAGGCGGTGGCGCTGGCCAACACGGCTGCCGGTATTGTCGTCGGCAAAGTTGGAACTGCAACCGTAACCCGCGAGGAACTTGCGCAGGCCTTGCTGCAGCCGGCTGACAGCACGGTATCCAAGTACAAAACGATCAAGGAACTGGCCGAACTCAGCCGCAAGCTGCATAATGATCGCAAACGCATTGTGTTAACCAACGGCTGCTTTGATCTGTTGCACACGGGTCACATCAAGCTGTTTGCGGCGTCTAAACGATTAGGTGATGTGTTGATCGTCGCCCTTGATGACGATGACTCCGTCAAGCGCCTTAAAGGTGCGGATCGACCGGTCATCAGCGCTGCAGAGCGGGTGGGCATTCTCAGTGCCCTGGACAGTGTGGATTACGTGGTTGTTTTTGCCACCCATCAATTGGATGATGTCATTAAATCTATCCGGCCTGATATAATTACCAAAGGCAGCAACTACGATTCCGAAGCGGTGGAGGGGCACGAAATCGTCGAAAACTTCGGTGGCCGGGTGGCTTTGGTTCCCATCACCGAAGAAATTTCTTCATCACAAATCATCAATAATATAAAGAATAAGTGAAATTTGTTGATTGGTTAGACAAAAAAGATTGAGACGGTTGACAGAAACCGCTTGACTACTTATTATTGTTCCGTTAAAGGTACCATTACAAAAATAAACCAATACAAAATTGATGCGGGGTGGAGCAGTCTGGTAGCTCGTCGGGCTCATAACCCGAAGGTCGATGGTTCAAATCCGTCCCCCGCTACCAAAATAAAATAAAGGGCTTAGATGAAAATTTAAACCTTTTTTTATTTCGAAAAGCCGCCTATCGAATATTCAGCACTAAAGGCAATTTCATTTCCACGACGTCCCCTATTTCAACCCCATTTCTGCTGAACCAGCCTTGGTTTACCTCTAACGCATAGGCCGCCGGCTGAATAGAAGGATATTGCTTGTCAGTTTGCAGCGGGAGCATGGCCTGGATGCTGAAAATCCGGCCGGATTTATCAAGATAAGCAATCGACAGCGGAATAAAGGTATCCTTCATCCAGAAATTTCTTGGCCGCAGGTCTGAAAATATGAATAACATGCCCCGGTTTTTGGGCAATTCATCGCGCTGGGATAGTCCACAGCCGCGTGAGGTGGGGGTGGTCGCCAACTCAACGCTGAGCGGGTTGCCTTTGATGTAAATGGTGCCAGTCGGCAATTCGATTGGACAGGCCGGAGAAACTGGGGCCGCGATAATTAAAATCATAAACAGTCCGATGAACGTGCCGATGGTAAATATCCTTTTTAAAAACCAATATTCCATCGTTCCGCCATTCCATTATTCCATTTTCGGTGCAAATTCGAAAGTCTCCGAAAATCTCCATATTCTCAGATAGTTGTAGAAATTCCGAGACCTTAATTTTTCGGTCTGCTTCATTCCGGCGGAGGTGCCACCACGCTTTCATAGGGATGGCGCCGGCTAATTAACCCGGCATGCTCAAAAACATTGAGCGCATTGTCATACAAATCATTTGGAATTCGGATATCCCCATCCCAGGTGCCCGATTTTTGATACATTCCGATTGCCCGGCTTACGGCCTGCAGTGAATGATCGCTGAAATAATCCGCTTCGGCGGCGGCAATTTGATCCGGTTCGGCGGCATTCGTCCATTCACGAGATGCCCGATATGCATTGGTAAAGCGTTGCGCCGGTTCGGTTTTCAACCAATCCCAGCGGCATATCAGTGATGAAAAGGCCACCGGCCCGACGGCATCTCCCACCGCAGCGACGATATGGGCGCAGCCCTCGTGCTCGAGCTGCTGGGGATAAGCGCCCTGCTCATGGAAAAAATCGCCTTCACCCCGGCGCCAGGCATCCATCATTTCTTTAATTGAGGGTATATTGATCCGCTCGACCTCATCCAGATCAACCCCCATTCTGTGGGCGCCGTAGCGCAGCATGACTTCAGGCTGGCCGCCATGGACATGCATGAAACGGCCGGATTTCAGCCGGTTCCAGCTAAAATCGCTGTCGGGTTCTCTGGCAGCGATGAAAAATCCGTCGCGTGTATTGATCTGAGCAAACTGCGCAACGGCGGGTTGGTGCCCCTTTTCTAAATCGTTCCAGCTCAGGGAAACTGCGGCCTGGGCCACATCCACCCGACCGGAGGCAACCTCGTCGATTATGGAGGCTGCCGATGGCAATACGGCATAAGCGCCTGCCAGCCCCTCTTTTTTTAGAAATCCACCGGCGATTGCCGCAATCAGTGGAGAATAAAAGGCGGCGTGCCTGAAAACCATGATTCTAATGTCAGTCATTGTTTCCCCTTTCAAGCGCTGGGTGCTGGATACTGGATGCTGGATATTTGACGTATAGCGGAGAGCAGTTGATAGCGCAACTATTTATTGCCGATGAATTTCTTGATGTTTCGCAGATACTATTATAAAATATAAAATACATGATTAAATAAGAACGAAAAGGCAAAGCTGCCCAGCAGTGACGCAAAGCCACGGGTCTATAGCATTCAGTTTATGACAGCCGGGCTGCCGAATTCAGTCCATTCAAATCTTTTGATCTATATTCCAGCGGATATTCAATTTGCGCCAGCCGACTATTTGCAGCCTTTCGGGCAGCTTCCGGTTTAACTTTTCGGGCTAATTCTGCCAATCATTTAAAATTTATAATTGTTAAATCCAGGGAGGAAATTATGAAGAAATTAATTGGGCTGCTCTCGTTGCTGTTGATGCTGTCTTTGCCGACGACATCGTTTGGTTTTGGTTTCGAATTTTCTTTGGGTGCCTGGTACCAGCAACCCAGCGGCACCTTATCCTTTGATAAAACCACCAATGCGGATGATCTCGATCTTGAAAGTGATCTGGGCTATGATGATCAATGGAAGCCGACCGGTCGCCTAAAAATTGATATGCCCTTTTTGATTCCCAACCTTTACCTGATGTACACGCCCATGAAATGGAGCGGAACCGGCAGCAAGGATGTGGATTTCAGCTTTGGGGGTGAAAATTTTCAGGGCAACGTGGATTTCAATTCAGAATTGAAAATGAATCACCTGGATGCTGCCCTGTATTACGGTATACCCGGTATTCAAACTGCCACCGCCGATGTTCTCAATATTGACCTTGGACTGAATTTCAGATTATTGGATTTTAGAGCTGAAATCGAGCAGCAGGATATTAATCAAAAAGAATCGGAAAGTTATCTGTTGCCGATCCCGATGATTTATGGCGGTATGCAAATTGAGCCTGTAAATTGGATCGCCCTGGATTTGGAGGGACGCGGAATCGCCTATAAAAACAATCATTGGGTGAGCCTGATCGCCCGACTAAAAATCATGCCCTTCGGCCCGCTGTTTGTGGCCGGCGGCTATCGCTATGACAATGTAAAAATTGACTACGATGATGTTGATGTCGATGCCGATTTCAAAGGTCCTTTCGCCGAGGCTGGTTTTGATTTTTAATTAATGCGCCCTGCAAAATATAGGTCCTATAAGTCATATAGGTCCTATAAACGATATAGGTCCTATAAGTCGAATAGGACCTATATAGGCTGAAATCCATAATTCAATTGGCCCTCTGAACCAAGCCGGATCTGAAGATGTCCGCGCCAGTTCTGGTCATCCTGGGCGGGGCAGTCCTCGCGGAAATGGGCACCCCGGCTTTCTTCCCGGCGCAGGGCCGCCTGCAAAATAAGTTCGGCAGTCTGGGCCGCAAAACGCAATTCCAGTATCCGCTGCACCTGTCGGGGATCATCCGGGATCGGCAGCTCAGCGGCATCTGTCTTGATGCCCGCGACCACCGCTGCGGCACGGGTCAGACCTTGCCGGTTTCTGAGTATTCCGCCATCATCCCAAAGGGTTTTGCGAAGCCCGGCTAATAGACGGGTGGTGGCCGGCTTTATATCATTCGCCGATGAGCTGATTGCCGGTTTTCGGATATCTCCCGGCGGCACCTCAATTCGGCCTTCAGGGATATTATTGGCCCACTGTCCGGCCGCCTGCCCGGCCCTGGCGCCAAAAACGACGGTTTCGGTCAGGGCATTGCCGCCTCTGCGATTGGCCCCATGCAGCCCGCCGGTTACCTCACCGGCGGCGAACAACCCCGCAACTGAGGTTGCCCCCTGAGCGTCGATACATACACCGCCCATCACATGGTGCGCCAATGGTGCGACACGCACCGATTTATGTTTGGCGCCATAGCGTTCCCCCAGAATTTCGCGTGTCGAAGCAGAAAAGGGTTCGGCAGCCCATTGGGACTCCGACACCTCACGAAGATCCAACCAGACACGATTGCCCTGCCGATAAATTTCGGTGTAAAGCGCCTGGGCCAGACGATCCCGGGCATTGATGCCGGCCGGCCGTTCGGTAATGTTGTACTTGGCATGGATTTCTTCGTTATTGTCATTGAATAGCCGGCCGCAATCGGCCAGCTTTGGAGGAATTAAAAACGGCGGAAAGCCCGGCTCTGCAAGGCCTAATGGATAAAATTGGACGAATTCCATGTCCTGCAGGACCGCACCGGCTGCCAGGGCCAGGCCGTAGCCGTCTCCCAGCATTCGTTGGGGGTTGTCATGCCGGTAAAACAATCCACCGGCTCCGCCGGTAGCCAAAACGACTGCTTTGGTGCTGATGGCAAGCCACCGGTTCGTTTCAATCCGATGGGCCAAAACAGCCGACTTTTCCGGCTGACTTTTAAGGTCGGCCACCAAAAGCCCGCTTAAAAACCGAACTCCCATGCTGCGGGCTTGTTGGGCCAGGCAGTTAATTATTTCCTCACCCCAGATAAACGGACGCCCCTCAGAGATGAGATTGCCTTTGTGAAAGCGGCCTTTCAGGCCCCATTTCACAAGTTCCTGCAGCCGCAGGGGACCTTCTTCAACCAAGATATCCACCAGTTCCAGCTGATTGATTCCGCGACCGGCATTGAGCGTTTGTTTCAAATGGGTCTCAAATGGTTCGCCTGCCGGGGTGCCGGCAAAGACACCACCGCTCAGGATCGTACAGGTTCCCTTGCCGGGGGAGCCCTTTGAAATCACGGCCACATCACAGTCCATCCTTCTGGCGGCGATAGCGGCTCGCAAGCCGGCGGCACCGCTGCCGATCACCAGGACGTCACAATCGAAATGCTCCAATAGTCTCTCCTTTGTGTCTTTAGGCTAAATAACTCTGGTTTGAGTTTTTAATGAATTTAGGGTATTATATAAGAAATTTGGTTTGAGTCAAATTATACAGCGATATATGGACTTTTATTTATGACATCCCCCAAATCATCACATCACCTCCGGCCAAGTGATCGGCGCTCACGCCTCGATCGCCGCTGGATAAAATCCCACTACCACGGTGAAGAAAGGCGCAGCGGAAAAGACCGGCGGTCGGAAATCGAATTAAGAAGCTTGCATAGAGATCTGCCGGTGCCGGAAAATTCCGAATCTAAAAAACTTGTCGGGTTGGAAAGGCTGCTGGTGTCGAATACCATTCAGTTGGAAGCCGTCATCCGCCTGTTGCTCGCAAAAGGAATCCTGAATGAAAAAGAATTGCTGGCCATGATGAAAACAGTTCAGGCGGAATATCAGAACAATTCGATTTAGCGACTCCCCGCAATCCCCAATTGCTTTGATCCGGGAATAAAATTTCAGCTTACCCTAAAGAGGATCGAGTCTGCTGTATTGCAGAATCGAAAATAGGACTAATATTATTACCTGTAAATAGGGTTAAAGCAAAAACCAGCCCCATTCATCGCAACAATAAAGGAGAACAATTATGACCGATAAAGCCAAAGCCATGGTCCTGGCTTCCTTTGCGGCCGATGCGCTTGCCCTTGGCGTTCACTGGATTTACAACACCAACGTCATCGATAAAAAGTGGGGACGGGTGGAAGAATATATTACGCCTGAAAGACCCACCTTTCACCCCACCAAAAAGCTTGGCGAATTTACCCATTACGGCGACCAGGCTCTGGTGCTGATGCAATCGGTTGCCGCAAGTTCCGGATTTGATATAAGTAATTTTGCCGATAAGTGGCAGCATTTTGTTAAGTCCTACGAGGGGTATATTGACGGGGCCACCAAGGGCACCATTGAAAATATTAAGGCTGGTAAAGAACCAACCGCGGCCGGCTCTGATTCGGACGACTTTGCCGGTGCCGCTCGAATTGCACCGCTGGTCTATAGGTATCGCGACAACTTGACCACACTGTTAGACAGTGCCAGAGCCCAGACCCGGGTAACCCACAACAATCAGCAGGTAATTGACAGCGCCGCATTTTTTGGCAGCGTGGCCTTCAAAGTTCTAGCGGGAGAGCGGCCGTTAAAGGCGATCCAACTGACATTAGAGGCGCAATTTAATCGGGAGCCGTATTCAAAATGGGTGGCAGATGGTATAAACAGCGCTGAAAAAGACACCCGTCAGGCAATGCTGGATCTGGGACAGATGTGTGAAATCCACGCCGCCTTTCCCGGTGTGATTCATCTGATCGCCAAGTACGAAGATAATCTGCAGGAAGGGTTGATCGAAAATGGCATGGCCGGCGGTGATTCGGCGGGGCGCGGCCTGACTGTCGGAATGGTTCTCGGGGCTCACCTGGGCATGGATGCGATACCGCCAAAATGGCTTTCCGATCTCAAGGCTTACCCGGAAATTGTCGACCTGATGAATCAGATAGATTCCTCCAAATAAATGCCTAATTGCCATGAAAACGACTGCTACGCCGCTTGACGGACTCCTTGTCATCGAACCCCGGGTATTCGGGGACAACCGTGGTTTTTTCCTGGAAACGCACAATCAGCAGCGCTACCGCCAATGCGGTATCGATTGCAGCTTTGTGCAGGATAATCTTTCGTTTTCTGTAAAAGGAACGCTCAGAGGACTCCACTTTCAAATTGCCAGGCCCCAGGCCAAGCTGGTTCAGGCCCTGACTGGAGAAATATTTGATGTGGCCGTTGACATTCGACCGGACTCGACCACCTTTGGCAAATGGTTTGGAATTCGACTGTCGGAGCAAAATAAATATCAGTTATTCATTCCGCAAGGATTTGCGCACGGATTTTGTGTGCTCAGCGACAACGCCCTCTTTTCTTATAAATGTTCCGCTTATTATGATCCGCAAGATGAAGGTGGTATTCTCTGGTCGGATCAGACCCTTGCGATCGACTGGCCCCTAAAAAATCCGATCTTATCGGAAAAAGACAGGCAGCTTCCACTTCTGGCAGATCTCACGCCGGACGACTTTCCCCGGGGACCGGCCGATTAGCTGCTCAATTTTGATAATGAAGGGCACAAAGGGTCATGAATAAGAGGGTTGATCTTCGAAATGCTAAAGATTGGCAAAAGGTTGTAGTACCCAATTTTCAAATAATATTTCTTAAATGAATATCGGAAATAAATTGAAAAAAACCAAATATAATTATGCGAAGCATAAAAAAATTAATCCGCCGGACCTTCGCTTTAATAAAAATCTTCAGATTAAAAAACAACTGGCAATCATTCGAGTAGGATTTTGCAGCGGGGCGGATTAATTATGAAAATACTCCTCTTCGGTGCCGCCGGGCAGCTGGGACATGAACTCATGCGTCAGGGTCAAGCGCTGAGTATGGATATTTCAGGGGTCGATCTTCCGCAAACCGACATAACCCGAATGGCCCAGGTCGCCGATGTCTTTGCCGATTATCAACCGCTGCTGGTTATTAACGCGGCGGCTTATACCAATGTTGATGCAGCTGAATCCGAACCTGAACTGGCCATGGCGATCAACAGGGACGGTCCCGCTAATATTGCGAGGGCCTGTGTCGCAAACGAAACTCCGCTGATTCATATATCAACCGATTATGTATTTGATGGTAAAAAGGGAACCCCTTACCGCGAAACAGACCCGGTTTCCCCGATCGGGGTCTATGGCCGCAGTAAAGCTGAAGGCGAAGCCGCTTTGAGATCTGTGTTAAGTGAGCATATCATCCTAAGAACTGCCTGGTTGTATGGTTCGCACGGCCATAATTTCGTCAAGACAATATTGAAACTTGCCCGGGAAAAAGAAGTAATCCGGGTGGTTTCCGACCAGTATGGCTCCCCCACCAGTGCAGTGGATCTGGCTGAAACGATTTTGAAAATTTCAAATGCTATCCAACAGGGTGCCGCAATCGATTGGGGAACATACCACTATTGCGGACGAGGAATCATATCCTGGCATGAATTTGCCCGGGCCGTCGTGGATATGGGCCGGCTTCAAGGCCCGCTAAAGGTCGCCCGGGTTGATCCCATAAAAACCGCTGACTATCCCACCCGGGTCGAGCGGCCGCCTTATTCAGCCCTTGATTGCACGCTGATCAATAAACACTTCGGGATACCCCCCAAACCCTGGCTAAACAGCTTAGCAGTCACCGTTCATGAACTCCTCTCAGCCCCCGGTGATTTACCGGAAGATTGAAAACGAGCCAACCCGCCCGCTGTTTTGCTCCTAAAAATATAGTTTACCATATTCCGGACTAAATTGAGCGATTGCTGATTACTAATATACAATATAACCTATTTAAATATATATAAATAAAGACACCCCCACCATAGAATTTCTTGATTTTTTTCAAATTTCATTCTAACATATAGATAGCGTTGGGAATAAAATCACAAAAACCCATATCCGGCTAAAGCAGCAAAAAGTTTCAAGGAATTTGAGCTGCCGCCGCCGTAAATCCTTGGGTTGAGAATGGATACAAACTGCCTTTTCAACTGCTTTTCAACCCGGATGCAAAAGCCTCAACCCCAAAGGCTGCTGCTTTTAATTACTCCATCCTATAAAACTGAAATGACCAATTGATATTTATGGAATCGATTCCCGATAAACAGACTCCGGTGTTGGTTGTCGACGACGACGAAGGACTCCTGTTAAGCATCAAGGCAACATTGGTCAGTTCCGGTTTGCCGGAACCGGCTCTAGTCTCTGACAGCCGCAATGTCATGGCTCTGATGCGACAACAACCTTTCCAACTTGTGCTATTAGATCTGATGATGCCCCACCTTAACGGCATCGGGGTCCTTGAAAAGATCAAACGTGAGTTTCCGGATTCAGAATGTGTGGTCGTCAGCGCCAATGATGAAGTGGCCACCGCAGTCGAAGCCATGAGCCTGGGGGCTTCCGATTATCTAGTAAAACCGCTAAACAGTGAAAAGCTCATTGCGCTAGTGAATCGCAGCCTTGAAAAATATAATCTGCAGGACGAGCTGGCGCGATTCGGCGGGAAAAAAGTTTTTTCCGAATTAAAATATCCCCAGGCTTTCGCCGATATGGTGGCGGAAGATGAATCCATGGCGCTGGTTTTTCACCAGGTCGAAGCTGTCGCGAATACCGATTACAGTGTGGTGATCAACGGTGAGTCCGGTACCGGCAAGGAAATGCTGGCCAGAGTCATTCATCGAATCAGCAAGCGTTCAGAGGCACCTTTTGTTGCGGTCAATATGGCATCCTTTAGCAAAACCATATTTGAGGATGAATTTTTTGGCCATGCCAAAGGGGCCTATACCGATGCCGCGAGCGACCGGCGAGGCTTTTTCGAGGCCGCCCAGGGCGGAACGCTTTTTCTGGATGAAATCACGGAACTCGATCCGTCTTTGCAGGCCAAACTTTTAAGGGTTATCGAAGAGCGCGAGTTCTATCGATTGGGCAGCACCGAAATCAGAAATGTCGATGTCCGCATTATTGCTGCAACCAACCGGGACATCAATGAAGAAATTATCAAAAAACACTTTCGGGCGGACCTGTTTTACCGCATCAATATGTATAATATTAAGATCCCTCCGCTACGGGAGAGAAAGGATGATATTCTGCCGTTGGCCAAGCATTTTCTTAAGATCCATACCCGGACGAATCATAAGAAAATTCAGAGCTTGGCCCCGGATCTGGCCCACAAGCTGCTGGAATCCTCATTTCTTGGCAATGTCAGGGAATTAGAGAATATCATTGCCGGTGCCGTTTTACTGGAACGGGGAAAGACGTTGACCCTGGCTGCAGCCCACAATCTATTGCCCTACAATGGTCCGGAACGCCGCAAAAATTTGGAATTGCTCACCTTAAATGAACTCGAAAGACGCCATATCAAACGTGTTCTCGAGATTACGGGTGGCAACCGACCTAAAGCGGCAAAAATACTGGGAATTAATGTATCAACCATATATCGCAAATTAGAAAAACTTAATTTGATGGATAATTATTGAGAGGTGAAGATATGTCAGATGGCTTGGATGTTATTGTGATAGATGACGATCCAGGTATATGTGAGATCATCGCTGAGCTGATCGAAAGTTTTTATACCTGGGGCACGGTACAATGGTTTTCGAATCCGGATGAAGCCCTTGAATTTTGTCTGAATCGGGATATTGGTGTGGCAATCTTTGTCGTTGACGTATTTCTCGGAGGCCTGAGTGGTTTTTATTTTTTGGACGCCCTTGAACAAAAGTATCCCACTGCCCATGAAGATGCGATCATCATCAGTGGGAATGCCAGCGATGACGTCGTTAATATGTGCCTGGCCTCAAATGTAAACTACCTGTTGGAGAAACCGTTAAAACCTTATGCCCTGCAGCTGGCAGTGCGGGCAATAACGGCCAAATACCTGGAATTTGCAAAAAGACTGCTACAAGACCAAGGGTTTGCAGAAAATGTGGCTCGACTGTAGCCAACTGCAATAATCGTTTCGTTAAATTAAAGGGATTTCACGGCCAAACAGCGGAGCAAAAATGCCATGGCTGATCAAGAAAAAATTCAAGGAAGCGCTCTGTTGAAGCTTTTCACAGAGCTGCAAATGAATACCACACCACTAAAAATGCTGTTGCTGAATGACGATGACCTGCAGGTAGCGTATATCAGTCATATCAGCCAACGAAAAAAAGCGCTCTATTTTAAGGTCAACTCCCCCCGGGGCTGGCGCAAGCTTCGCGAAAATGCGGACCGGTCGCGCTTGAGATTTGAATTTACCGATCAAGAAAATATTCAGTATGTTTTTGAAACCAGCACCTGGGAATTTTCCCGCGAGATGATCCGGATCGAATTGCCGAAATTCGTCCATCGCTTTCAACGACGCAGACTTTTCAGGCTGGAAGCACCTTACGGTACCCGCCTGCTTTTCACTGTCAACGATATACGCTATAGGCTTCTCGTCATTAATGTCAGCCTGGGTGGCAGCCTCGGCGTTTTGGCTAGTTTGACGGAACAGATGGAACAGGAATTGAAACCATACACTTCGAAAATACTGGAAAATGCCGAGCTGTTGTTTCCGTCCAAAGATCACAAAAAACCCGGTTCCATTGTAAACATTAAGTACTATCAGATAAAGCGACAGGATCGAAATCCGTCAACCAAGAAATTCGAATGTGCGATTGAATTCAAGGAAGTCAAGGAGGCGGAGCAGAAAAAATTTACTGACCTTTTCTACAAGTGGCAACGAGATTACCTGCGCAAGAGAAAAATTTTACAGACATAGTAAACGCACTCATTTATAGCCAATAGCATGAAATATGATGGACACACGCATTTCATGAACGGCTTGATTGAAAAATACCGGAGTAATGGAGTATTGGAGTGTTGAAAAAAAGACGTAATCCTTCATCCATTACTCCAACACGCCAGCACTCCAATACTCCCGAAAGGAGATGAGTTTGAAACAAGCTGTGGGCGCTGCCGGATTTTGGCAATAGATCCAAATATTAAATCCGCTTTACCCTCTTCACACTTTAAGCGTCATTCCTTCCCGGGCAAAAATAATCTCCATATCTTCTTGCTGTTGTCCGTCACCCAGTCTTTTTGAGATATCATCAATTTGTGAATCCGTGCGCAACGGGTCATGGTGGAAAATAACCAACCGTTTGACGGCCGCCCGTTTAGCGGTTTCAACCGCATATTCAATGGTCGAGTGCCCCCAGCCTTTTTTTCCGGAGTCATATTCCGCTGCGGTATATTGTCCGTCATGAATCAACAAATCGGCATCACGAAAAAATGCCTCCATCCTATAATTTTCTTTCCGCGCGGCGAGATCACCCTCCCGGGCCAGCAATTCATCGTAAGACGGGTCGGCCGGATCCTCGCTGAATACATTGTAAAATGGCTCGGTATCATAGGCCGTGCAAATGACGCAACCTTGATATTCGATACGGTAACCCAGGGCAAGCAACGGATGATTCAGGTACTTGGCAACCAGTGTAATCCCATCGCCAAGGTCAAAGCGCCCTTCCTTGAGATCGATATATTCAATGTCTGCTGCCAATTCTTGCTGGCGGACCGGAAAGTAGCGGTAGGACATCTGGCCGCCGATAACCTCTTTGAGCGGAACCTCTTCACCGGTAATGGGTCCGTAAATTTTGAGTTGAGTCCCGGGAAAGTAAATCGGTGCAAAAAAAGGCAGCCCCAGTATATGATCCAGGTGGGTGTGGGTTAAATATATCTCCGTGCTGAAATTCCCGTTGACAAAATGATCCGCGGCCAGGACGTCACCCAGGTTACGAATTCCGGAGCCGGCATCGATAATGATCAGTCGCTGGTGACCTTTTATCTTAAACCGTAATTCCAGACACACGGTATTTCCGCCATATTTGACGGTTTCCGGTCCCGGACTCGGAATGGAGCCCCGCACTCCCCAAAATTTTATTTCAACGGCGCTATCCATTTCGGACAACCTCCAAAAAAAATTTTGCCCGCTCGATTTCGCCGGGAACCGTATCTTGTATATCCGCCAGCATTTTACTACCCACCCCTATTTCATGCCTTAACAGCGACATTCTCCGATGATCAATAAAATGATCACCCGCGTTGCCGATGTTGAAATGAAGGGATAGCTGATTGGCCAGTTCGACAATGGATACAAATTCGCAGTTTTGATCTGAACTGTCAGCGGCGTTGTGGTGGTATGACAAGGATTCTACCAGGGTAGACCCCAGGCGCCATTTTTTCGCGATGATGCGCCCCACCGCCCCATGATCTACCCCCAGGGATCTGGCTTCATCCTGGTATAAAGCTTTCTGGCCACGATCGGCGTTTTTGCAGACCCGGTAGTATTCTTCCGGAAATTGAATATACAGAGGAAGTTTTCCGAGATCATGCAGCAGGCCGGCAACAAAATATTCCTCCTGCTCCACTGCCGCCAGTCCCTTGAAGGCAGCCAGGGATTTGGCGATGACACCGACACCCAAAGAGTGCCGCCAAAATTCATCGGCCGAGAAAGATTGACAGGAACTCTTACGATTTAAATTATCAAGAACAGTAAAGCTAAGTGCAAGATTTTTGACCGTGTTCACGCCCAGCATGATAATTGCCCGGGTAAGGGAGGAAATGGGTTGGCCCAGCGAATAATAGGCTGAATTGATAAGTCTCAGTACGCGACCGGTGAGAACCGGGTCCAATGAGATGACTCGTTTGAGATCGTTGGCAGAGGCTAGCGGGTCATTGCAGGTCTCCAGTACTTTGACAAGCGTCGTCGACAGGCTGGGCATCCTGACAATATAGGCTTTGATTCTTTTTAAGTAACTCTCCCGGTTTAATTTAAAATCGCTCATGGGGCAAGTAAATTAATCAACCGCCGGTTTCGACATTTGTCTGGCTGTCTTTGTAGAAATTCCGAGACGTTAAATCAATACCTGAATCCGGCCGCCGGATCCCGGTCAGGGTGCAATGTAGTCACCGCGGTAAAATTTGCTAACCTCCAGGGAAGCCGTTACCAGGGTCTGGTTGATTATATTTTTAAGATCCTCGTCTTCGGGCAATGAATCTAAAATCGGAGTCAGATTTTCCGTTTCCTGATCGATTTTCATGATAATCGGATCAATGCTTTTTAGGGTGATCCCGGAGTCCGCCAGCTTGCTTCGGTATTGGTCGAGCAGACCGATTAAATTCTCAATTCGATCCAGCGCAAATTGCTTGTCATATTGAGATGATGTTCTCATCTGGATGCCGTTTAAAGGATTGATAAATGCTGTCTGGCGCGGGCCCATATCCTCCTTTTTCACCTTCTCAACGCTTTCTTTTAAAATGGTGCCGAATTCTTTGTCGGCCGCTGGCCGGGGGGCTGACTTTGGGTCAGGATAAAGATTCTTTAATATTTGGTCATTGTTGTTAATTTTCATCGCTGGGGTATCCTTAATTATAATGGGTTATGATTCTACGGTTCGGCGCGAATACCGATGGAGGCGTAGATCGATCATTCGCAACATTTTTCATTGCAAGTTTCATGCACAGCTACTAGTTTTTTTCTATTTTAAATTTCTCATAATTACAATTCATTAGGCACAAACATTTTGATCTTGGGGACCGCAGCGCCGCCGCGGTGGCAAAAAATACCGGCAAGACCTGCCGGTTGATATTGAGCATGATCTTTAGCTGAAAATCAGGGGGAATCCCAACACGAGAAACGCATTGGCGGGTTCGCGCAACAGGTAGACAGACACACGGACTTTTCTTGGGCTTTCCCGGTCATTTTTAATCAATATGATACAGTCTTCCTTAACCTCCGGCTCGCCCAGAGCAAATTTGCGAATCGCCTCGATGACTTTGGGCAAGGAATGCGCATGCACAATTTTTTCAATGCCCATTCCGACGAGTGTTTCTTGCGCAACGCCGCATATTTCAGCGCAACTGGAATTGCCGCCCCACAGGTATAAATCTTTGAACACCGCTGCCGGCATCTCTATCTGATGGACGAACTGAATCCGACGCAAAATCGTTTCGATGTAATACCGGCAGGTGTTGCAGTCGGCACATCCCAGCAACCCGCAGTCTTTGACCGTAAAGCAGGCCTGCAATTGATTTTTAAACGCAATACACCCATGACATCGTAACCCATGTTCGGTGCCGTTCCAGTATTGCCAGCAGTTCTGGAAACTTTTAAAAATGGGCCCGCTGCTATTTCTCTCCAGTAATCCAGGAGGAATTTCTTGACCGTTGGTGCTGAGAAAAAACAAAAGATCTTCAACCGGAATGGTGTAATTCCTCCCCTGCCGGGTGGCATGCAGTTTCTTTGAACGGATCCAGTAGCCGACCGTGGTGCGTCCCACCCCGCAAAGGGCAGCCGCCTCGGACACTGACAATGATTTTTGAGATCCTGCCATAAGATTGATTGCTCCTAACGACTCGACTCTAAAAATAATGATTTCACGTGAAGACCAAACTTGTTTGGACTTTTGAATTTTTTACAAATATTTTGCCGGAGCCCCGGCGAATTAATTGACTATTGCATGTATCGGTTTTTCAGTGGAAAACTTAACCCAATTAGTCGGTATTCTCACCACGTTTGTTCAGTTGAAGAAAAATTGAACCACCAGGGCCGATTTCATGCAATAATTGCCTATCTGTCGGATTTTTGACGGTATAAATGACCAAAACCAGGAAATTCATTGATAATCGGATTTATCGCATCAAGGCTATGGGCCTTTTGAATTAAAATTAACATACTGATATTAAATAAAATAATTTCTAATTTAGGGGGTTCCCGGCAAATCAAACCCAATATTTTGGTCAATTGGCACAGCATTTGCTTTCTAATAGACAGCAAACGGAATGAAGTTTCCTCCTTTCCTTCATTCCCACCTCCGACTAACCCTGTTAGGTACCCCCCCTGACAGGGTTTTTCTTTGCTAAAACTGAACCGGCGCATGCCCGGCGCCTTGGCGTCCCCATCCGGAATAAGGTGCTCCCATATTTTATTAATTGGTTGAAATTTTTAAAAAAATTAAACCTGTTCAACTGCTGCTGCACCGCCTAAGAGCCATATAACGGCCCTAATATATTCCGCATTCACGTATTTTAATACGCCGGCCTTGGGAATGGTGCAGAACGGAAATGGGTCAAAATATCCGAATTTCAGGGATAGACGATCAACGGTCGAACCTGGCCGCGACCGATCGGGAGTGTCGAAAAATTGACGGACCTTTTTAGAAGCGTTAGCGCATCAATCCAGTGGTGGCGCGTAAGACTTTTCGATTATTTTGACGCCGGATTATTTTTTTTGGGCTGAAATGCAAGGCAATTTTGGCCTTGCATGGCGCGGCGCACATCCATCACGGGTAATCTTCGGCTCTTAAATCCCATGGCACGACACCCATACGGAAAGTCGACTTGCCAGGTAATGAAATAGTGGATGCATTGATGACAGGTTGGATTCATTGCGGATTGTGTCAAAATAGTTATTAAGTTTGTTGAATTTATCGTGTTTATTGAGTTGAATCAGCTTTTAGCATCACACTCAGTCCTCCGTCCTCAAACCTCAGTTCTGTATTTTTTCATTAGCCCCCTGCGCTTTGCCCTCTGCACGGTCTCATTTCACCTTCCAAATTCCCACTTCCGACTTCTAATGGCGCGCTTTCTCAGGCGCCCGGCGGCCATTGCGGGTGTCAACGACGATACCCATGCCCCGCAACAGATCATAGGCTTCTTCCTGCTGGGAATAGCACCTTTCCCCGGTCACGGCAATGATCGCCTGAATGACTTCATCGCTCAATCCGGCTTGCTTCAGTTCGATCACGTCCTGCACCGTCGTAAAACGAATCGAGCGCGTGCTGTCCCCATAAACGATCGGCTCCGAATTTCTAAGAAAAGAACCTTCTTTAACCAGCATTTGGAGGGTCGCTTCACCGACCCCGGCTTTCTTCATGGCCACAATATCAGCGATACTGAAGGCCGCCGTCTCGATCACCTTTTCTCTGGCAATTACTGCAATAGTCTGATCGCTGACGCCGGCTTGCTTCAATTGAACGACGCCTTTGCCACTAAATGCCGCTGCCGGTTGGACGGTAAAGATTATCAAAAATATCAAAAATCCGTTGATGATCAGTTTTTTAAACATGGTGTTGCCTTATCGCAAAAAATCCATCAAACTGGGCTGGATGATTCGGGCCGCCGTCGCCAGTGTGGTTTCATAGGCAACTTCCAAGTTGGTCAGTTCCATAACCGTCTTGGCAATATCCGCTTGTTCGGTATCTGCCAGGGTCCCCTGCACCTTGGGCTTTAAGTTGGTCCAGTATTCGTCCGTGTACTGCAGGCGGTAAAGGGCCGGTGCATACTCGGCTCGCCGGCTGTTTATTTGCTGCCGGGCAGCATAAAGGGGGCTGACGGTTGCTTTAATTTGAGCGCTGCCGGCCGTCGCATCGGGATTTTCCAGGCCGTCGATTACATTTTTGAGTTCGTCAAATAAGTTAACCCCGCCATTGGCTGCATTTTGAAATATTTTGCTGCCATCCGCATTATAGGTAATCTCCACGTTGTTGCCGACCATCAGCCGCACTTGGCCGTCATCACCGTGATAGGTGACATTAAAATCGGCATCACGGGAAAATGGTGCGGTGTCGGTGGCATGACCGGCAAAAATATAATTATTGTTATAGGTTGAATTGGCTAAACTGATGACCTGATCATAGAGATCCTTTATCTGATCGGCCGCCAATTGCTTTTCTTCAGCAGTAATTTTCGAACCGCTATATTGTTCCGCCAGGCCTTTGGCCGTTAAAACCAGGTCTGATGCAAGGTCCAGGGTTATCTCATTGAATTCCAGCTGATTGATTCCCTGATCAATATTTTCTTGATACTGTTCAATCGCTGCAATATTTGACCGATAGCCCAGCACCCGCCCCATGCCAAGCGGATCATCGGAAATTTTATTGATCCGCTTCTGGCTGGCAATCTGCTCCTGAGCCTTGAGAATATCTCCAGCCTGTTGGTGGATATTGCGTATAAAATTACTGGTCGTTATTTTTGGGGTTACCCGCATGGGGCCTCCTAACCCGGCCAAGCCGGAAATGACTATTGAATAATGAAAATATTCAATTTATGTCTATATCATATTCAATACCGTCTGCATCATCTCATCAGCTGTCGAAATTAGTTTGGCGGCTGCCTGGTAGGCATTTTGGTATTTTACCAGATTGATCATCTCTTCATCGATGGAAACTCCCGAAATTGATTCGCGATAATTCTCCAGTTGATGGACCATCTCGGACTGATGCTCGGAATACGCGCCGGCTTGCTGGACCTCGTAGCCGACATCGCCGATTAATGACTCGTAAAAAGCGTCAAAGGTTGCCGTGTTGCTATTCAGGGTCCGGGCAGTCATCAAATTCGCGATGGCGATTGAATTTCCGTTGTCCCCTGGTTTATCGCCCGGTACGGTATCGAAACTTTCCGCAGCGGCGATTAACCGTCCATCCAGCACAATGGCCGAATTGACCTGAATGTTCAGGGCTGGGGCCGTCCCAGCAGCTGTAAAAAAATCATTGCCGGTTGACCCGTCGAGGCCATAGCCGGTGGCGTGCAGGGCGTTGACTTCGGTCATCAGGCTTTGAGCCAGGGTATCCAGCCGATTTAAATAATTGCGGGCATCAATATCTCTGACATCCAACCAGCCTTTAACCCGGCCGCCGGAAATGTTGGCGGTAATGTCCACCGTGTTGTTGTCAGCATCGATCCAGGTGATATTTTGATTGCCGGCAGCGTTTAGCTGGGTGGATAAGCGATAGGCGTCGGTACCTTCCACCAGGGGTTGTCCGCTGCCCACTGAAACCGTGACACCGCCGACGGAATTTTCAAAGCTGTCAATATCAACCAGGTCCGAAAGCTCGTTAAGCAGCACCTCACGCTGGTCCCGGTAATCAGCGGCCGTCGCACCACCGGCTTCCATCTGAATGATTTTTTGATTCAAGTGGGCGACTTTCTCCGACAGCGCATTGATTTCAGCGGTGGCCCCCTCTATCACGGTGTCAATATCCCGCTGGATCATTTCAAGGTCCTGATAATTCTTGGAAAATGTCTGCGCCAAAATTTGGCTCTTGGCGATAAGCACGCTGCGTTCAACCGGTCCGGAGGGGTTATTGGACAGGTCCTGCCAGGCGGTCCAAAAATCGCTCATGGCCTGATTCAGCCCGTAGCCGCCGGATTCATCGAAGATCATTTCGACTCTTCCGAGCATATCTTGCTGCGCTTCCCAATTGCCCCGGGTCTGGATTTCATTGTTAATCTGAACGCCCAGGAACCGCTGATAGACGCGTTCCACATCAGTTGCCGTGACACCCGTGCCCACTGGCCCGACAGCGGTGTTCACCGGCACATCGCTGGACAGATTCAATCGCTGCCGCGTATAGCCGGGAGTATTGACGTTGGCAATGTTATTGCCGGTAACGTAAATTCCTTTTTGCTGGGCCAACAGGGCTTTGCTGCCGACATTGAGCACCCCATATATATCTGTCATAATCAACCACCTTTTTTTGGGCCACTAATCGTTTGACGGGGCTTTGGCTGCCTTCGGAGGCAATGACCACAAGCGGAATATCCTAAAGCTGCAAAAATTCCGACCCGTTTAGTCATTGCTTAAAACCTCCGAAAATTCTTCCACCCATTGCAGGGTCTGGCCGGCCACTTTTTCGAGATGGCCGGGCGCCAGCCCCAGCCGTTCTGCCGCCGCCCCGCAGGGCTGATGCTGCAGACCGTCCCGGCCGATTGCGATTCCGATTTTCAGACACATTACGTTGGCCACGGGCACAATATCCAGCATCAAACCGTATGGTTCAGGTCTTGGGGCATGCGTTATCCCCTTACCGGGTTCACGCTCCTTGGCTTAATTGAAGGTCAAGGCTTCCGATAATTCCTCTACCCATTGGGCTACTCTGGTTTTAACCGCTTCAAACTGACTGACATCCAGCCCCAGCCGCTCAATTACTGCCGGTGATAAATCAGCGCAGTAAGCTCCATTTTGATGGCCGGCCTCATCGGCCTGGCACAAAAAATTAGCTAAATAAACTATATCCGTAGCCGACCCGGCTTTTTCCGGAAAATCGGGATCATGGTGCCATCGCACGGCATCCACGACTTGGCAAGGGAAAGACCATTGGGTTAAAATCTGAGCGCCAACTTCTGCATGATCCGTACCCAGCACCATATTTTCCGCCACCACATAGGGCACCCCCGTGTTGGTAATTTTTTCGATGTCCTGCTGCGCATCGCTTACGAAATATCCCAAAATCAACTTGCCGATATCATGCAGCAGGGCCGGCGTGAAAATGTCTTCGACCTCGATGTCCTTTTTATCCTTGACCAGGGCTTCGGCCGCGATTGACACGGCAATCGAGTGACTCCAGAGATTTCCCGGCGGCAAATTATAGCCGGGCACCGGCATATCCATCACGGCGTTGACGCAGGACGCGATTACAAGCTGGATCAGTTTTTTTAATCCCAGCAGCAAAACCGCTTGTCGGGTTGAGGCAACCTTGGAAGGAATCCCGAAATATGCCGAGTTTGCCAGTTTCAGCACATTCCCGGTTAGTCCCGGATCGTGGCGCAGGACATCTTCGATTTCATCCACCGTGGTTTCAGGATTTTCCAGCATCCTGAGCATTTTTGCGCCGGTCGCCGGCATGCTGGGAAACGATTTGATTTTGGAAATGATATCTTTTACATTCACCGGCTTCATAAATTTCTCTTTTTGCCGTTGCGGTTGATAACCGGCTCGGTTATCCGGTCGCAAAATCCAAGCGAACGATGCGGCTTAGTCTGGACGCGGCATGCTGGCCGAATTCGGCAGGCAACGCGAGTTCGATAAATGCTGAAATCCCCTTTAGCGGGTGAAATTCACGGCAAACCATCCCGACCGATTCCATGGCTTGCGGATCAATCATCATATCTCACTACAGACACGCTGGCCGGTTGATTTGGCACGCTGAATATTGCCCGTGCGGTAATAGACCGTATTGGGCGTCATCAATTCATTGAGCAGGTTAAATGAACCTCTCAAAAGCTGCAGCGTGTGCTCAACGATATATTGGTTGCGCTGATTGGCCGCCTGCACCTGTCTCAGCAGGGACAGAAAATCCCGGCTGACCCGTCTCAGAATTCCGGCTTGGGGGCCGCCTAGTTCTTGCGATATCTGGCTTAGGGTAAGATTCGCCGCCTCAAGCCCCTGTTCCGCTGCCAGGCGTGCCACCAGTTGGCGTCGTTCCTTTTCCTTAATTTGAATCTCAAGCAGCTGTTTTTCTTTATCAATTCCCGCCTGATTGAGCGCCTTGACGTCCGATCGAACGGCCGCCTCTTTTTCCTGATCGATGACAACCAGCAGGAATCGGTACAGACCGCTTTGCTGCCTGAGAAGTCCTATCAATTGATCCAGAGTCGAATTCATGGTTTTATTGATTTCCCCGGGTATAAACGCTATTTCACATGGTTGTTATCGGTCAATTATCATCAAAGCTTTAGGCCCTTAACGAAATCTCATCGACAATTTATCCGACTAATCTTTGTGGCCGCCAAGCTGTTCCAGCAATATCGCTGACAACCCAATGCCGCCGGCACCCGATACTTTGCGTGACAACTCAACATCCAGCAGGGAGGTAAAAATTTCTTCGGCCCGGCCACCGCTGATAAAGCCGGATTTATCGACCGTAGCGCGCATTTCTTTGAATAAGTAATTGATGAATAACGACTCCATCTCGCTGCAGGCCGCCTGCAATTTAGGGTCGGTCCTGTCGGCGGCAGGGTTTTTGGCGGCCTCCAGGGCAGCGCCAATTTTTTGATTTTGATACTGCCGGTTAAACTGAGCGGTGGCCGGCAACAATAGTGATTTAATTTCGTCCATTAGATGATCTCCAGTTCCGCCTGCAGGGCACCGGCCGCCTTTAGGGCCTGAAATATGGAAATTAAATCCCGTGGTGAAACCCCCAGGGCATTTAACGCTTTAACCAGCTCACCGAGGCTAACGCCGGATTCCACCAAAAATATCGGATTGTTACCCTCTTGGACCATCACCTCGGATTCCGGAACAACTGCCGTCTGGCCGCCTCTTGAAAACGGCAACGGCTGGGAAACCCGTTGATCTTCCTTGATCTCGACACTCAAATTGCCGTGGGCGATGGCGATGGTTGAAATCCTGACATTGTCGCCCATGATGACCGTGCCGGTGCGCTCATTGATGACCACCTTGGAAACCGCATCCGGCGTGACACCCAATTTTTCGATCTTGGTCACCAGGGGTACCGTATTGCCGCGGTAATTTTCGGGAACCTTGACTTCAATGGTCCCGGCATCACGGGTACGGGCGATGGGTTCATAAAATGCAATATTAATGGCCCGCGCCACCCTGGAGGCAGTCGTAAAATCCGGATTGTGCAAGGTTAGGGTCAAAGATTGTTTGGCATTGAAATTGGTCTGAATTTCTTTTTCGATCAAGGCGCCGCTGACAACCCGGCCCACCGTCGGGAAGTTTTTTTGGACCCCGGAACCCGAGGCACTGCCGACTTGAAAACCGCCGGTGCTGATGGGCCCCTGGGCAACTGCATAAACCTGGCCATTGGCGGCCTTTAGCGGGGTAAACAGCAGCGTTCCCCCCTGAAGATTCTCAGCGTCACCGATAGAGCTTACCAGAACATCGATTCGGCTGCCGGTGCGGGCGAAAGCCGGCAGATTGGCAGTCACCATGACGGCCGCCACATTATCGACTTTGATATTTTCCGGCAGCACGGTGACCCCCATCTTTTCCAGCATGGCGGCCATCGACTGAACCATAAACGTCGCTTTATTACTGTCGCCGGTGCCGTTTAACCCGACGACCAGACCGTAGCCGACCAGCTGATTCGAACGGACACCCTTGATTTCGGCGATATCCTTGATCCGCACCCCATGGGCGGGACCGGCCAAATACAGCAAACCCGCCCCAATGATCGCAAATGTTAAAATCGCTGTTTTAACAAGCCTTGTCAATTTCGATCCAAGCATGAATTCCATTCCGATCTTCTCATTTTCTAATTTAGTGATCACCAAATATTTTTTCAATTTTTTAATAGCTGAATTTTGGTACAAAATTCAGCTATTAAAAAGGCCAAACGGTGTTCATCAAATTGCTCAGCCACCCGGGACGCTGCCGATCATTGACAACCCCGGACCCGCTGTAGGCGATTTTAGCATCGGATATAAAGGTGGACAGGATGATATTATCTTCGGCAATATCCCGCGGCCTGATGGTGCCTGACAAAATGATCATCTGGTTCTCGAAGTTGACCATGACTTCACGGGTACCGACGATCTTTAAATTTCCGTTGGGCAGGACCGCTATGACCCGGCAGGTAATAAAGGCGTCGAGGCTGCCGCTGCGTGAGGTTTGGCCGTCTCCTGTAAAGTCACTTTTAAGATTGCCTTTAACCGACGGGTTGCCGAAGGGATTGATTTTGGGCCAACTCCCGCCGATATCCGGCAGGATATCGTTTTGCCACCAGTCCTCCAGGCCGAATAATTTCTCGATTCCGGCCTCGAGGCTGGAGCTTCGCTCCGTTTCGGTGTTGGCTTTATTGGTGGCTTTGGCGGATTCCTCAATTCTTACGGTGACAATATCCCCGACATTGCGGGCCTTGGTGTCGATAAACATGCCATTAAAAGAACTGCCGGCCTGCCATAAGGATCCATCGGAATCAGCGCGATGGCTCACAACGGGTTGCGGGATCATGCTTTGTTTGACCGCCATTTTTTCCATTTCATATTCGATATTGTTGCGATTGCCGGCGCACGCGCTGAAACCGATCAACAAAATTACCGCACAAAAGGCTGTCACGAAACGATCTGTAGTGGTCTGCATATTTTCCTGCCTGTTAGAAGTGAAGATAACTATTAAAATTCAACCTTGACCGTGTTGGAATCCAGCACCTGGGCATAGAGAACTTTTTTAGAGTCAAAATTCATCACCGGAATACGCTCACCAAGCCGGCCTTTCTTTTTGACCTGGCCGACGGTCGTAATTTTCAATCCGCCGGTTTCAGCCAAAATCACCACGATATCACCACGCTTGACCAGCGGCGGGAATTCAACCAGATTCGATCGCAGTACCGTATGGGACCCGATGGTGCGGCGGGTGCGTTGGCCGAGAATCACCTCCGGATCAGTAATAACATCGGAGGGCAGTTGCGCCAGATCCATTTGCTGCATTTCAATGTCATCCTCGCTGATCGGCTTATGGCGGCCCAGGGGTTTTTTGGTAACCACGACATTGGTAAATATTTCGATGGTGGCGCTGGTCCAGACCCGTTTGTAGAATTTGCCGTCGACATCGAAATTAACCGTAAACGGAATTTTGCCCGCCAGGGTATCGTTGCCCGGCGGCTTGACGGTATAGGTAATCCGACCGTCGGGCAATATCAGATTATCAGAAACCTGGATGTCTTTAATGCGGGCATCACTGAAGTTGTTTATGATATTCTGCAAGATATAATCGGATACCAGGGCCTTTATCTTTGCCTGACTGATTTCGATAAAACGTCGTTCAACGACAATCCGGGAAGGAATTTTAAGCACCAGCTGATCCGGATCGATTTGATTTTGCTTCAAGCGCCGTTTAACAAGGCTGGCATCAAACTCGCGCCGCTTGCCGGGCAGGGGCGATCGGCCGATAACAACACTGCCGATCCGTTGAATCAAAAGTGGATCCTGGCCTTCGATCCTGGCAATTTTACCCAAAAGAATTTGCTCCCCGTCAATTTGAGTCATGGTTGAAACCTGGACCCGCGTCGCTGCCGCCGCCATGATTTCAGTGACCATCCCGGCGACCATTAGCCCGGCCAGACAGACAATGGTGTAAAATTTCAAAATATTTTGTTTGTTATATTTCAACAGGTTTTCCTTTAATTTCTAATCTTATCGTTTAACATTATTGGCAATCGCCAGCATTTCATCGGCCGTTTGAATCGATTTGCTGTTGGCCTCATAGGCTCGCTGGGCGGTGATCATGCTGACCATCTCCTCGACGACCGTCACATTGGACATCTCTAAAAACCCCTGGGAAATAGCTCCCAAACCGTCTTCTCCGGCCGTACCGGTCATTGCGACCCCGGATGCCTCAGATGGGGTATATAAATTTTTGCCCGTAGCGATCAAACCGGCGGGATTGACAAAACGGGCCAGTTCTATGGTTCCGACCTCGGTCGGAGTCGTCTCGCCGGCTTGCAGGACCGAGACCGTACCGTCCATGCCGACCGCGATGGATACGGTATCTGTCGGAATTGAAATTTCCGGCTCCATGGCAAATCCATCCGCATTGACGATGCGCCCTTCGCTGTCCAACTTGAACCCACCGTCTCGGGTAAACGCGGTTTCCCCGCTGGGCAGGGCAATTTGAAAGAAACCATCGCCTTCGATAGCCAGATCGAGTTCGTTTTTGGTATGTTCCAGATCACCCTGGGAGAATATTTTCAAGACCGTGGAGGGCCGGGTGCCGTGTCCCAGTTGAATACCGGTCGGTACCTGGGTGTCCTGACTGGAAGGAGTCCCGGCCGGTCGAATGGTTTCGTACAATAAATCCTGAAATTCGGCGCGACTTTTTTTAAATCCGGCGGTACTGACATTGGCCAGATTATTGGCGATGACATCCAGATTCAGGGCCTGCGCCTTCATGCCGGTGGCTGAAGTCCATAAACTGCGTATCATTTGTCCTCCCGGTGATGATAAAAGTTATTTGTTATTGGTTATTAGTTATTGGCGGGTGGCTGTCGGCAACATTCTCCGGTATTTGACGACGTTGCACCCGGTGCTTATCCGTTTAAGGATCCCACCTGATTAATGGCCTGGGAGTATGTTTCGTCGGCGCTCTGAATGATTTTCTGATACGATTCATATCCCCGCAGGACTTCGATCATTTCCGTCATCATTTTGACAGAATCGACATTGGACAATTCGATAAAGCCCTGGCTGACTTTAACACCCTCGGCTTTGATCTCCGGTGCTCCGGCAGGCGGCAGCTTAAACAACGTATCCCCCGCTTTGCTCAGCAGATTGGTGTCCGCAAAATCAACAATTCGAAGGCGGCCGACCTGCCGGCCGTCCACCGCAACATTGCCCTGCTCGTCGACGGCAAATTTGGCATATTTTTGCGGATTGGCCGTCCCGTTAATTGTGATTTCACCCCCCTCTCCCAGCACCGGCGATCCATTGCGGGTCACCAGCACGCCTTCGGAATTGAGTGTAAAATCACCCTTGCGGGTATAGTGAACACCATCCGGGGTTTGCACGCAAAAAAATCCTTTGCCGACCAAGGCCAAGTCAAAATCATTAGCGGTCTGTTTTAAGGCGCCGTTGCTATGATCCGTATACATACTGAAGTTATTCCAAAATAAGTGCGCCCGTGATGTGGCCAAGTCCGCCGGATTTTGGGCACTCTGGCTGGGCAAATCAGCCGGATTAATTTGTTTCATCTGCCCACAGTCCATTTTAAATCCCACGGTATTGGCATTGGCAAGATTATTGGAAATAATTTGAAGCCGTTTTTCACAGGCCAAGGCACCGGCCGCCGCGATATAGATGTCACCACTCATCGACTATCCTTTGCTTGAAGGTTATGGGCGTTTGCGGTCCAGCGCGACCGAAAATTTTAGCATCCGGTCGGAAATCGCTGAGCTCCGCATAGAGAATAATGCAAGAGACATACCAAGAAGAAAATGCTGCTGGAAACCTTTAAACCGTTAGTTATGAGGCCATCCCATTGATCATTGGGCGGCCTGCCGCACGAATTTTGCCGGGTTGAGTCACTGAGGTAGGAAATATTTACCGGGTGTGTTAGTTCGCTTCGCTCACAATTGGATTGATGGAATACTGGAGTAGTGGAATAATGGTTTCTGGGGTAATGCAATGTTGGATTGCTGTTCCCGCCACCGATGGATTGACGATGAAGAAAAACGCCTTTTATCCATTTGAGAACCAATATTCCAGCGTTCATCATTCCATCATTCCATTATTCCATTTTTAGGGCCAATTCGAAAGACATAATAATTCTAATGTTCTTAATTTGTAGAAATTCCGAGACGTTCAATTATCCAAACTGGTGCGCAGGCTCAGAACCAGTTCAACCTCACCCAGGGGCGTTTTCAGTTCTTCGGAAATTTGACGCACGGACATGCCCTTGTCGGCCAGTTTTTGGATCTGTTCATGCAGCGGATCACTGTCTGATGCCGTGCCGGCTAGCGGAGAAATCTCCGAATTGACAGACGAATGAAAATTAGAAGGGGATGACGCGATATCGTATCTCGGATTTGCTGAAACGCCGCTAGACAGGGCCTGGTCCAGTCTGCGGTGTTCAGCGGCAATACTCTCAGCGATATCGGCAAAGGCCTGATCAATCTGTTGTTTTAGTGTTTGGTAAAAAATTTGGACATTGAAGCTCTGGCCGGAATCCCTGAATGCCTTATCCTGCGCGGATTTCCGGCTATTTTTCCGACTTCGAATTATAAATACCAGGATTAAAAAACATAAGACTATTTGGATGCCATCGATCGCAGCATCCCAGTATTGCGGCATTTGAATTACCATCTCAGCTCCTTGCCTCACACCTGATCTCCAATTGCTAAACTCGAATATCAATTAACTTGCTCCGCACGGATTTACCTGCAAGACTGCATCTAGCGGCAATTTTAGTGTCGGCTTGCCGCTTAGGCGGCATGATTCTCAATGAAATTTCACTTTATAGAATTTTAATCCCACCGCGGCAGGAAATCCCGATGTTTCTTTAATTTAGGGATTCTTGCTTGTCGTGTCTATTAACTTCTCTTTTCTGAGTTTAGCCCGCAAGCGCCTGACGGCCTGGGAGTGAATTTGCGATACCCTTGACTCAGTAATACTGAGAACCTTGCCCGTTTCTTTCATGGTAAGCTCTTCTAAATAATATAGTGAAATTACCAGGCGCTCTTTCTCCGGCAATTGTTCAATCGCCCTGGCCACCGCCTCCTGTATTTCTTTCAGCCGGGTTAAGGTTAACGCATCATCATCATTGTCCACCAGATAACTCATCAGCTTTTCTTTTTCATCCCGCGAAGAATATCCCAGCTCTTCAAAACTGATAAAGGAAATATTGGACATTTGTTTGGTGCGGTAGACCTGCTCAACGCTGACCCCCAGCTCCTGGGCAACTTCCAGATCGTCAACTTCGCGGCCTAATTTCTGCTCCATTTTGAGAAAAGTGTTTTCCAGATCACGTATTTTGCGTCTATTCGATCTGGATAGAAAATCCCGCGATCTGAGTTCACTTAAGACCGCCCCTTTGATCCGGAAAACGGCATACGTCATGAATTTGTTGTCTCTTTTGGGATCGTAGCGGTCTACGGCTTGAATCAGCCCGATAACACCGACATTCATCAAATCATCGATATCAATCGTGGAAGGCAAATGGACCGCGATCCGATGTACAATGCGCTTAACATAGGGCAGGTATTCGGAGATTAATTGATCTCGATATGAAGGTGCGTTTTTGTCTAATTGTTTTGCGGGTGTTGGTGCCGGTGCCATAAATTTTTTATCTCCCCAAGGGAATGACTAATTAACTGAATGACTATTGAAAATTGAAGATTGAATATTTGAGGATTTCAATCATTTTATTTTACGGTTATAGATAGACTAAATCTTCAATCCTCAGTTTTGTAAACATAACGAGCTGATAAATGCCGTCCCTATCGTCTAATGAACAGTGACAGCCGGAACGAAAATTAAAACGACCGTATTCCTTAAATATTCAATCTTCATTCTTCAATATTAATTTTCTTTGAGTCTGTTCCCAAATGTCGCAAAAATAAATTACTCCCGTCTTTGGGCAAGTTCAGCGCTGGCATGGCCGAGATCTTGCGGGCCAAATCCCGGAAACATCTGCTGGCCTGGGTATCCGGAAACAGTTCGCTGACAATCTTTTGACATTTAATGCCGCGGGTAACTTTTTCGTCATCGAAAATGCATCCTAAATAGTCGATATTTATATCTAGAAATCGATCGGTAACCAGATGCAATTGCCGGAATACCTCGCGCCCCTCTTCCGGTCGGGTGGTCTTGTTCACCAACAGTTTACATATTTTTTCAGAATATTTTAGTGAAAGTACTTTCATCAGGGCATAGGCATCGGTAATCGATGTGGGTTCGGGTGAAACGACCACCACAATTTCCTGGGCCGTGGCATTAAAATCCATCACGTTTGAGGAAATACCCGCCGCCGTATCAATAAATAAAACATCGACACTATCGATTAAATGATCCAATTGGGTGAGGATGTTGATTTTTTGTTTGCGGGTCAAATTGGTTAATTCCTGGATGCCGGAGGAAGCCGGCAATATTTTCATTTTCCCCGGACCTTCAATCAGAATATCTTCAATCGTCTTTTCACCCATGATAACATGGGATAAATTGTACTTCGGCGCCAACCCCAACAAAACATCCAGGTTTCCCAATCCCAGATCGGCATCCAGAATCAGGACCTTTTTGCCGAATTTGGTAAATGCGTATCCCAGATTGGCGACAATGCTGGTCTTGCCCACACCGCCCTTGCCGCTGGTAATTGCAATAACCCGGGGTCTGGAAATACGCCTTGGCTTGGTTTTTGCCCCGGACGGTCCGGTTTTTTGTTGACGTCTGCGGGATAAGCTGATCACCTTATCAGAGGGATCTTTCACGCTCATTATGGTTCGTCTCCTCCTGGTTGAAACGATTAATGGTAACTAGAAAACTTTCGCGCAGTAGTCTTCAATTCCGCATTGCGATCGCTTTCAAGACGGTCCGGGTTGCAACTACGACAGGGCAAAAAGTTTCGGGCCTCAGCCTCCCGATTGCTGGCAAACTGAATAATATTTTCGGGTTTTATTTTATCCGACCACTTGCAGTCCGTATGGTGATAGATGTCGGAATTTTTATTGGCCACAAAATACGGCCGATTGAGGTTCGATTCCTGAACTTCCAGCGACCGCCGATCCTTTAATTTAAAGGATTCGGCCGCCGGATTGCGGTCCAGGTTCTTGACCTGAAAAATCAAGTCGACCAGTTTTTGAATCGATCCGGCTTCAATATCATCCGGAACCCGGCGACCGCAGCTTAGAAATGAAAGCGCAATATTGGTTCGGATCAACGCATTGAGCATATTGCCGTATGTTTTGCTTTCATCAATCTTGCTGAACAGCAAGCGCTGCACGCCAACCTCTTGAAAGGCCAGCAGAATTTTTCTGAGATCTTTTTCTTTGGTGGCGACGCTGACCACAAGGTGTTTCTGCAATTCCGGCAGCTTTGTAAAATATGACTCAAGCTCCCGAATCTGGCTCTGGCTATTGGGGTTTATGCCGGGCGTGTCGATAAAAATTATATCCTTTTGTTTATGCTTCTTAATTGCCTGTTTCAGTTCAGACGGGTTGACGGCGGTTTCCAGGGGGACGCCAATGATGCGCGTGTAGCTTTTTAATTGCTCGTTGGCTGCGATTCCATAATTGTCAATCGTAATGACGGCCACCTGTTTCTGACACCGGTTGGTCTGCTGAGCCGCCAACTTGGCAATGGTTGTCGTTTTGCCCACACCGGTGGTGCCGATTAAGGCGACCATATGAGGCTTGCCATTCACAAAAGTGTTGCGATCCGCCCAGACGCCCATATCTTCTAATATCGATTTGAGATGGGCATTGAGATCGCCGCTCGCCACGAGGTCCTGGGGGGCCGGAATTCGTTTGATCTCATCGATTAATTCGGATGCAAGCTGACGGTCGACTCCCTGGGCCAGCATCTGCTGATACAGAAAAGAGAATGCCCGCTGGTTACTTGATTCAACCTGGTTATTGGGCCGCTGCTTTTTAGGATAAGACCGTCCATAGGCCGGCGGCCCAGCGGACGAATTGCCGTCTGCTTCCGGCGCCTGATTGTCTTTGTACAACTGGCTGTTCAGCAATTTATGGTAGGCGGTTTGCGTCCCCCCGGCATGGCCGGCTTTTAATTGGGTCTCCCGGGTATCGATGGCTGCGGTAACCTCAACCCCGGCATACTTCATCGATCCGAAGAACCCCTTACCTTTCCTGAGGCTCCTGGCTGATAAAATTACTGCGTCGGAACCGAGTTCGCCTTTGATCAGGCGCAACGCGGTCGTCATATTCTTGGCTTCAAATCTTTTAATTTGCATCGTTTAGCTCCAGGGTGCCTAATGATTGGATTTCAATATTACTGAGTATCTCATCATAGGATAAAACCGTGATGTTGGGTATAAATCGATCAACGAGTTTCTTGAAATGGCCTCTGACCTGACTGGAACAGACAACAACCGGTTGATAATTTAAGGCGGCGCAATTTTCGATCGATTGTGCCAGATTGTTAACAATTTTCTGGGCTACATTTGGATTGAGTGCAAACAGGGTGCCTTGATCCGTCGGCTGGACGGCTGCGGCCATTGCCGATTCGATACTGTGGTCGAGGGTCAGCACCGGCAATGTTCCGTCATGGGCTAAATGCATTTTAGAAATCGTACGGGCCAGCGCATGGCGCACATACTCGGTTAACAGATCCAGATCTTTGGTCGCCGGCGACCAGTCGGCTAAAGTCTCCAGGATCGCCAATAAGTCACGGATGGGGACTTGTTCCCTTAAAAGATTTTGCAGCACCTTCACCACCCCTCCCAACGGCAGAAGATTCGGAATCAATTCCTCGACAACTTTGGGGTGGGATTCCTTCAAATTGTCTAATAATTGCTGAACTTCTTGTCGTCCGAGAAATTCATAACTGTGACGCTTGACGATTTCAGACAGATGCGTGGTCATCACCGTCGCCAGATCAACAACCGTATAGCCCTTGGCAAGCGCGGATTCTTTAACGCTTTCCTTAATCCAAAGTGCCGGCAGTCCGTAGGTCGGCTCCTGGGTCGGGATACCGTCAATGTCTTCATCCGCCTTACCCGGGTTCATGGCCAGGTGGTAGTTTGTCATCAGATCACCGCCGGCGATCTCATTGCCCTTGAGCAGAATGGAATACTGTCCGGGTTTCAGCTGCATGTTGTCCTGAATATGGACGGGTGGTACGATGATGCCGATTTCATGAGCCATTTGGCGCCGGATCGATTTGATGCGCTCCAGCAACTCCCCGTTTTGATCCGCATCCACCAGCGGGATGAGACCGTAGCCGACTTCAATGGCCAGTGTGTCCAGCAGCGGCAAAGCGTCCAGGGACTCCAGGGACGGCGGTGCTTCCTCCAACAGTTCTGCGTCCTGCTCCGCCTGCTGTCGCTGCCGGGTGGCGCGATGGATAAGGTACGTCAGACCACCGGCTAACGCCGATAGAACCCAGAAAGGCATTAACGGCAGGCCGGGAATGATGCCAAACCCGAAAAGGACAACGGCGGTGATGCCGATGGCGCGCGGTTGATATAAGATCTGCGATGTCACTTCCCGGCCCAGGTTTGATTCAGCACCGGCGCGAGTGACGATGATTCCGGCTGAGGTCGATACAATCAGGGCCGGAATCTGAGTCACCAAGCCGTCGCCGATGGTCAGCAGCGTATAGGTCTCGGCCGCGTCGCCAAACCCCATCTTATTCTGGAAAACTCCAATGGCCAGGCCACCGAGAATATTGGCCAGGGTGATGATGATGCCGGCAATGGCATCCCCGCGCACAAACTTGTTGGCACCATCCATGGCGCCGTAATACTCGGCCTCCTTTGATATTTCTTCGCGTCGATCCTTGGCCTCCTGCTCATTGATCAGGCCGGCATTCAAATCGGCATCGATACTCATTTGTTTGCCGGGCATGGCATCCAGAGTGAATCGGGCGGCCACCTCGGCAATCCGTCCGGCACCTTTTGTGATCACCATAAAATTAATGACCACCAGGATGATAAAAACAATAATTCCCACCAGATAATTGCCGCCCACCACAAAATTGCCAAAAGCCTGAATGACTTTGCCGGCCGCCATTGACCCCTCATTGCCGTGAATTAAAATGATGCGGGTGGAAGCGACGTTAAGTGACAACCGAAACAAGGTGATCAGCAGTAAAATAGAGGGAAAGGCCGACAATTCCAGCGGCCTTTGCGTGTACATCGAAGCCAGCAAAATGATCAGCGCAAATGTGATATTAAATGAGATCAGCAGATCCAGCAGCACCGCCGGCAGCGGGATTACCATAAATACCAGGATTCCCACAACCGCCAGCGCCATGAAAAGATCGCTGTTTTTCGTAATAGCCGGCAGTTCCCCGCCGTATTGGACTTGTTGGGCTGCTGTCATATTTTTTAATGAATATTGACGAATGTCGAATGACGAATGGTGGCAGTCGCTTCGCTCCGTCTTTTATAATTTTTTTTTAAATTGATAGAATACCTTTACGCCTTCGGTGGATCATTCGATCATATCTTCATTCGTCATTCTAGCGTACATCCCCTTGAGCCGGTACACATAAGCCAGCACTTCGGCTACGGCCCGATAGAGCTCAGCCGGTATGTATTCACCGATTTCAACCATTTTAAACAACGCCTGGGCCAGCGGCTTTTCTTCGACAAGGGGAATTTGGTGCGCGACGGCAATTTCCCTGATGCGCTGGGCAATGTGCCCGGAACCTTTGGCCAGGACGCGCGGTGCGATCATTTCCCGCGCGTCAAATTTCAAGGCAATGGCCAGATGCGTCGGGTTGGTAATCACCACATCGGCTTCGGGAACGGCCTCCATCATGCGGCGGCGCGCCATTTCCAATTGAACGCCCCGGATTCGGGCCTTGACCTTGGGATCGCCATATGATGATTTTTGCTCGTCTTTGACTTCCTGCTTGGTCATTTTTAAATCCTGCTCATGCTGCCAGCGCTGGTAGATATAATCGAGCGCCGCCAAAGCGATCATCGCCAGGCAGACAAAAAAACAAACTTTTAGTGCCACCCGGGCGATAAAAACCAGAATTTGCCCCACCTCTTGATGAATCAGAACGGGAAATTTTTCCATGTCGCTTTTCACCAGCAAGTAGGCAATGCTTCCGATAAACAAAAGTTTTATGATGGATTTTGCCAGCTCCACCAATGATTTCAGGGACACGAAGCGCTTCATGCCCGATATCGGATTCATCTTGCTTAACTTCAGCCCCATTGCCTCAGGATGAAATTCAAGGCCGATCTGCATGACATTGGCGATAAAGCCGACAATTGCAAGCGGCAATAAAAAAGGCATCATCACTGCCAGGTATTGGAATAAAATTTCCACTGAAAAAGCACTGGCATCCGATATATTGGTAAAGCGCAGGGTTCCGATATTCTGAAAAACCCCGCTAATATTTTCTGATAAAGTCCAGAATATCCAGGCTCCGCCATAATAAAAAATCCCCAGTGCGGTCATCAAAATCATAACCGAAGAAATTTCCTTGCTTTGAGCAACCTGCCCATCACTTCTGGCCTTGGACCGCTTTTTAGCGGTTGCTTTTTCGGTTCTTTCCCCACCCGGACCTTCCGGCATAACGTTTTACTCCGACGGTTTTGTGTGTTATTGAAACGCTGACATGCTGTTGAGCATCATCGCGATATGGAGCCCCAGGCCATGAAATATTTTTTTTAAAAATGCGGCAAAATACGGCAGACTAAACCCGAGAAAAAGCAGTCCGACACCGATTTTCAGCGGCATGGCCACAATAAAGACATTCATTTGGGGCACGGTGCGAGCCACCAATCCGAATGCAACACTGGTCAGTAGCAGGGCTGCGGTGACCGGTGCCGCCACCTGGATCGCAATCACGAACATATTGCCGCCCAGTTGGATCAGGTGCTCGGCTAAAGAGCCGTTAATGTGAACCTGAAACGGCGGCACCAGCCGATAGCTCTGGGTCAGGGCCCTGATAAACCAGTAATGCGCATTGAGTGCTAAAAATATCAGCAATGCCACCAGATTATTAAATTGCGCCAGCAGCGGTATCTGTTGGCTTTGGGCCGGATCCATAACATTGGCAAGCGCCATTCCCATTTGAAATCCCGCCATCTGCCCGGCCATTTGTATGCCGGCAAAAATTAATTTAACCGAAAATCCGATCGCCAGCCCCAGCATAATTTCTCCGGCCACACCGATTCCCAACCCAATGATGCTGCTCGACAGCGGCGCAGGATGTAATTTCAGCATCGGAAACAGAATCAAGCTGGTCGCAAAAGCCAGGGCCAGCTTAAACACATGCGGTATACTTCGGCTTTCAAATACCGGCATGGTCATCAATATGGCGCCGACCCTTAAAAATACCAAAAAAAACATTTGCAATTGCGGTAATGGAATGCTCAGCGTAATCATTGTTAATGCACATAAAACATCAGGTTTTCAAACAGGTTCTGGGTAAAACTAACCATGGTTTGCATCATCCAGGGAAAGAAAAAAATTAGGGCAACCGCAACAGCCAGCATTTTGGGTATGAACGTCAGCGTCATCTCATTGATGGATGTGGCCGCCATAAATATGCTGACCAACAACCCAATGGCCAGACCGGCCAACAGCATCGGTGCTGCCAAAATAATTGCCGTCTTAATGGCATCGAAAAAAAATCCGGTAACGAATTCTGGGGTCATTGGGTTAGCTCTTTGTGATTGATTATTGGTTACTGGTTATTGGTTATTGGTTATTCGCAATCACTCTGAAATCAGAAGACAGAAATCAGAAGTCAGAGGACAGAGGACAGACGACCGAGTTAATTTTCCCTGCACCCTGCGTTTACCACCACAATCCCGAAACCTGATCCGCCTGCGGCGGAAAACCTCTTTCAATTTGCCAACAGCCAGCATCCAGTATATCCAGTATCGAGTATCAAGTATCCAGCATCGAGCATCCAGTATCAAACAAACCCCTTCACCAAACTGCCCACCAGCAGGTACCATCCGTCGGCCAGCACGAACAGCATGAGTTTAAAGGGCAATGACACCATGATCGGCGGCAGCATCATCATCCCCATTGAAAGCAGAACACTGGCCACCACCATGTCAATGATTAAAAAAGGCACGTACAGTAAAAGTCCGATCTGAAACGCTGTTTTCACTTCGCTGATAATAAAAGACGGAATCAGCACGGTGGTTGGAATATCCGCCACATTCTTAGGGCGTTTGAGCTTGGCGATGTCAACGAACAGGGCCAGGTCCTTTTCCCGGGTCTGCTTAAACATAAAATCCCTTAACGGAGACAACGCATTTTGAAACGCCTGCTGATGACTGATTTTTTTAGCCAGGTAAGGCTGCAGTGCACGCTGATTAATTTGTTCCCAAACCGGCGTCATCACAAAAAAGGTTAAAAACAAGGCCAGCCCGACCATTATTTGATTCGGCGGCATTTGCATGGTACCCAGGGCCCGGCGCAATAGTGAGAGCACAATCACGATCCGGGTAAAAGACGTCACCATGATCATGATCGCCGGAGCCAGGGAAAGCACCGTCATCAGCAAAAAAATCTGCAGCGTCACGGTCGGCGCCCCCGGTTGTTCGGTGTTATTGACCCCGATCGAAAAATAGGGCGTTGCCAAGCCCGGATCAGCCCCCCAGCTGTCAGGCGCCGCCCAAAAAATCAATCCGGCAGCAATCAGCACGGCAAGGCTGCCGATTTTCTTGAATCCGGCGCAGCCAACGCCGTTTGAAAATTTTTGGCTGATTCTTATATTTAGGATAGCCATCTGGATGATCATTTTCCTCAAACTCGCGCTGCTCAAGTTCTGCCTGCGCCGGTTTTAACCGATTTGAAGCGGGCGGTCATCCGCTGCAAGTGATCCGAAAAAGTCGCTGGCGTGCCGCCGGCTTCCTGTTGGATCGCCTCTATAATTGCTTTATCCTCGATTTTGGTCAGCAGGGAAATTTTATCATTGGAAACACCGACCACCAGGATACTTCCGGGGACCTCAACCAGAGCGATATTTTTTTTACCCCGATATACTGATTGGCGATCACCTTGATTAGCTGCCTGCTCCGGCCCCCGGCATCTCTTTTTAAATAGCGTTTCATAAAATAAAAAACGAAGAGCAACCCTGCCAGCACGATACCCAGTGCCGTCAGCATCTGAAATGCACCGCTGACCATGTCCGGAGATGAATTCATCGCAGCCTCTCAACACGTTCCATGGGACTGATCACTTCAGTCAGGCGAATCCCGTATTTCTCATTCACGACAACGACTTCCCCCCGGGCGATGGGTTTTTGATTCGCCAATATCTCCAGGCTTTCACCGGCAAGCTTGGTCAGTTCAATCACCGAACCTTGGCCCAGCTTGAGCAAATCGTTAATCAACATTTTGGTTCGCCCCAGTTCAACGGTTACTTCCAGGGGAATGTCCAGCACAAAGTCCATGTTGACAGACCCATCCCCGGGCGAAGCGTCCCGGGACGGGCGTGCCGCATTGCCGGCGGAAGTCTCCTGTGATGCATTTGAATCAGAATCCATGGGTTCTGGTTGCGCTAAGTTTTCATCGGATATGGCCATGCCTATTTCTTGCCTCCCTTATTCTGGTGCAGTGCGGCAATCTCAACCGCCCGGTTGCCTTTAATGATGCCCGGATAACCGAAAAACTTGGGGATACGATCAACAGCCAGGGTCACCAGGTCTTCCGGCCCCGTATTGAGTTGAACGACATCATCGACTTGAAGATCCAATAAATCCCTCACACTGCGAGTCGTTATTCCCAGTTCGGCAATCAGCGTTACCGGGGTATCCTGCAATAGCATTTGCAGCTGTTCACTCCAGTTATGTTCCATGTCTTTTTCGCGCAGGTATTTCGATGATAATTTGTCCTTGATGGGTTCCAGCATCAGGTAGGGAATGCAAATGTGCAGGTTGCCGGAAAACTCCTGGCCCTGGACGCCAAAAACGATCACCACCACTAGATCATTCGGAGACGCCAGGTGAACAAACTCAGGATTTATTTCGCTTTTTTTAAGGGCCACCGTAATCGGGCCGACAATATTCCAGGCCTTTTGCAGATTCGCTAAAGCCTCCTGGGCAAATCTGCGCATCATTCGCTGCTCGATCAGCGTAAATTCGCGCATCCGCTCGGTGGGTTTACCGTCTCCGCCGAACATGCAATCAATCAGTGAATATACCAGGCGGGGCTCGGTCGCCAGCATGGCCGATCCAATCAGTGGATCCATCGTAAAGATGGTAAAACTCGTCGGGTTGGAAAAAGCGCTGATGCATTCGGTATATTTAAGCATTTCGGTCGAGACGAAATCCACCTCGATCGACCGTTGCAGCAAAGCTGAAAACGTGGTGGCCATCAATCTGGACAACTTGTCATAGACTTCTTCCAAAGCATGAAATTGATCTCGCAGCATGATGTTTTGGGAAGTCAGGTTATAGGCCAGAACTTCAGCTTCCTGCTTGGCTTCTTCCTCAAGATCGACCTCGCCCTTATCCATCGCCGAAAGGAGGGCATCGATTTCCTCTTGAGATAATATTTGTTCCGACATACCGGCCGCCTTTACTGGACCACAAATTCTTTGAAATAGATATTGGTGATCTCTCCCTGGACTAAAAACCCATTGAGGGTTTTCAGGATTTCATCTCTCAGCGCAATCTTGCCTTCCACCGGACTAATATCTTCAAAGCGTTTGGAGGGCAGAATCATTAAAATACTGTCCCGAATCTGAGGCAGCCGTTTTTCAATTTCGGATTCCAGTTCGGGAATTCCCAGCTCCAGATCCATGGTAATTCGCAGGTAGCGATTGCCGCCTTTATCGGCCAGATTTACGATAAAGGTATCCAGCGCATAGATGGTTCCGAGTGGTTGTTCCAAAGAGCCTTCCTGACCGGGTTGGCCGCCGGCATTGGCGCTGGCCGGAACATTAATGGTGGCAAGCTTGTTCCACATCAAAAACAGGCCACCGCCCATTCCAAGCATCAAAACCATTAGAACACCAATCAGTAATATGAGAATCTTATTGGACATTTTGTTTCTCATCCTCCGTTGCTAAAACGATTTCCACCCGTCGGTTTTTAGCACGCCCGGCTGCTGAATCGTTGGGCACCAGGGGCCTCGATTCGCCGTAACCGACCGCGGAAAGCCTTTGGGGATTAATCTTGCCGACATCGACAAAATATTTCACGACCCTGACGGCGCGCGCGATGGACAGTTCCCAGTTTGACGGATAGCGGGTGGTGTGAATCGGCACATTATCCGTGTGGCCTTCAACCCGCACCGCATAGGGAATTTTTCGGATCAATACCGTCATTTTATCCAAGAAGGCAAAACCGCCCGAATTGATGTCGGCTTTGCCGAAATTAAAAAACAACCCATCTTCAAAGGCGATGTGCACCCCGTCTTTCGAATAACTGACATTAATCCCGGGTTGCGCCGCAAACTCGCCCAGGGCCTCGTCAATTGAATCCGTCTCAACTATTTCGCCGTCTGCTGCCCGCTGGTTTATCGCCTGGGTCAACTGACCCGGTTGCGAGATCGGTGTGCGCGGCTGCTGCACGGCGATGGATGCCTTTGACCCGGGCCCCAACACGCCAAGTCCGCTCTGCAAGGCATATTGAAATTCCTTCATCAATTTGTGGTCCATGGATCCCATCGTGAAGAGCAGCACAAAAAACACCATCAAAAGTGTCATCAGATCATTGAAAGTCGTCAGCCATCCGGCTGAATTGCCGCTGTCCTGTGGTGCTTGTTGGACACCTCGTTTACTCATGGCCGGCCTCCGGCGAACGGCCGGCTTTAACGGGTTTAAGAAAAACGATCTCAACCCGGCGGTTGCGGGCCCGGTGCATTGGACTGTCGTTGGGTACCAGCGGCTGATACTGGCCAAAACCTACCGCCGAAAGCCGTTTGCTGGAAATCGGGTATGTTTCAATCAGGTATCGCAACACATTAGCCGCCCGGGCGGTGGACAATTCCCAGTTCGAAGGATACTGAGCGGTTTGAATCGGGACATCGTCCGTATGTCCTTCGACGCGAACTTCATAGTCGGTTTGCGCGATGATGGCACCAATTTTTTGAAGCAGCGCCACGGCCGGCGGCGAAATAGCCGCCTTGCCGGCATCAAACAAGGCTTTATCCGACAAACGCATCACCAATCCTTTGGGGGAGAATGCCACCACGATATCATTTTTGCGATTCAACCGGTCGGCCAGCGCTTTTAAATCCGTGTAAATCCGTGCCAGCGGACTATCTTTAGCCACCATATCGGCCGACATCGGCATGACGCCAACACCGCCGTCAGCTTTGAGCCCCCCCGGTAGAATACTGACGGATTCAACGAAGGATTTTACAAATCGCATGATCTTGGCTTCTTGGACGCTCGAAAAAGAGCTCAGCATGATAAAAAAACAAAGCAGAATCAGGACAAAGCCGGAATATACAATTTCCCAGCCGCCGCCGGCTGATCCGTCGTCTTTTTTGAAACTGGCGTTTTTCTTTTTGAACGTCATTCTGATTTACCAATTATTCGTCAGGCGGCAGCCGATTCGGCATTGGCTGCCAAACGCGCCTTGGGCGCAATAAAGGCCTTCAGCTTTTGTTCCACCACCCGATGGTTGTCACCGGACTGGATCGAAACGACACCTTCCAGCACCATTTGTTTGAACAATATTTCCTGCTTGCTTCTGGTTTTCAATTTACCGGCAACCGGAATAAACACGAGGTTCGCCAGCAGGGTACCGTAAAAGGTCGTCAACAGCGCCACCGCCATCGGCGCTCCGATTTGACTGGGATCCTCCATTTGCATCAGCATCTGCACCAGGCCAATGATGGTACCGAGCATGCCGACCGCCGGCGCGAATGTTCCCATGGTGCTGAAAATATCCGCCCCCAGCCGATGTCGCTCTTCCACATAAATAATTTCCGTGGTCATGACGTCTTCGATTGCACTGGATTCCATGCCATCAATGGCCATCTGGATACCCTGAACCAGAAAAGGGTCTTCAATCTCGGACAGCCGGGATTCAAATGACAGTATCCCTTCCTGGCGCGCCTTTCTGGCAAACTCGGCAATCATGGGAATCAGCTCACTGACGGATTGTGATTTGTGCATAAACACGTTTTTGGCCACCGTGAATACACTCAAAACATCCGCCAGCGGATAAGCCAGCAGGGTGGCCCCCATGGTCCCGCCCAACACAATCATCAACGACGGCGCATTGATAAACCAGGTTCCGTCGCCGCCCAGCAGAATCGAAACGATCACCAGACCAAAGGAAACCAGGATTCCGATGAGGGTAGCAATGTCCAAACGCAGGCTCCTTTAAGTACCCGGCAACGATTGATTTTGGTCAAAATCCGCCGGGAACCAAACAGCAAAACAAATTTAATCGATATGATATGAAAGCAAGTATTGTGCCACCGACTGGAGCGCCACGGCTCGCTTCAAAGGCTAGCCGTGGGTCGCCAATGCGGCTGAACTGTATGATTTAAATTGAAAATAATTGGGAAGGGGTAAGTCGGTGCATCAAGGCTACCAATCGTAATTGAGGTTCTAAGCCGCGCAGCGCAGCCCAACCGCTTGAATCGAGTGTCAAATTTGGCAGTTTTTAGTCAACTCTTTGACGAAAAAAATCGCAAATTTCAAGCTTCAACCCCGGAATTGCCGCTGACGGCGCGCCGATACGCAACGATGCGTTGGGAGATCTCCTCCAGGGGCTCTTTAACCATAAGTTTGTCATGGTTGGTGAAAGTGATCACCGTATCCGGCGTTGCCTGCAGGGATTGAATTTTTTCGACATTGATTACCATAACGGCATCATTTAAACGGGTTACCTTAATCATCGTACAGCTCCTGCCTTTTTCAAAAAAGATCAGTATCTCTGCCACATCTCAAATAGCCTGCTGCTGGGAGGCGCGGAAGCCGGGCGGCTGGGAATTTTTCAGCGTTATCCCAGTTTCCCGGCCGCCCGGCGATGGGTTATCTGTTATTAGCGTTTAATATTAATCAATTCCGATAAAATTTCGTCACTGGTGGTGATGACCCGGGAATTGGCCTGAAATGCACGCTGGGTGGTGATCATCTTGACAAACTCCTGGGCCAGGTCGATATTCGACATTTCAATGGCACTGGGAGTGAGGGTTCCCAGCCGGCCGTTGCCTGCAAATCCCGGCAACGGCTGCCCGGATGCCAGGGATTCGGCATACAGATTCTTGCCCATTTTTTCTAAACCATCATAGCTGGGAAAATCGGCCAGCGCAACCTGGAAGGTCGGTGTCAACTGGCCATTGGAGTAGGCGGCTGTCACAATGCCGTCCTCATCCACCGCAATACTGCGCAAAACACCCGACGTATATCCGTCCTGACGCTGGAAGGTCGTGGAGGATGGTGATGCGAATTCGGTGATATCCCCATTGTTGACCAAGGTGTCATCGTATAGATCCCAGGTAATATCCAGCGGACTCGTCGACCCGTTGGTTAACGTCAGCCGCATGGTCGGGTCGCTGGCCGGGACGATCATATTCCCGTCGGAATCAAAGGTCATGGTTATCGCAGCGGTTGGTCCGGAAGCGGGATTAAACGCGACGCCGCTGCCGGCCGTAGCCGGGATGGAGGCCGACACGGACCACTCCCGGACATTGGCTGTTTTGGCAAATGTCAGGGTCAATGGAATGGCGTTGCCCAGCGAGTCGAAAACCGACTGGGAGGCTGAGTAGGAACCGCTGGGAGTTGTCCGGGAATCCAGATTGACGTCGACTGAAAACTCGGTGGTGGCGGAAGGCGGAGAAATTCTTTCGCCGGGAATGCTGATCGCGGTCAGGCTGCCCCGATTGCCGTCGGCATCGATCTCGTATCCCTGAACCTGGTAGCCGTCCGGATTGATCATGTCCCCGGCTTCATTCAGATGAAACAGACCGGCACGCGTATAGTAGTTCGAACCGGTGCTATCCTGCATGATGAAAAACCCCTTGCCATTGATGGCCAGATCCGTGGCGCTGCCGGTGTTTTCCAGCGAACCCTGGGTCCACAGGGGACTGGTGCCCCAAAATTCGACCCCCCGGCCGATGCCGTTGCCGGCCGAGCCTCCCAAAGACTGGCTGAGTACATTGGCAAACGAGGCGCGGTTGGCTTTAAAGGCGGTGGTGTTGACATTGGCGATGTTGTCGCCGATGACCGTCATGGCCGTTGCGTTGGCATTAAGGCCTGAAATTCCTGCAAATAAAGATCCTATCATGGTTATCTTCCTCCATTGATTAAGGGGTTTGGTGACTGGGGTTGCGAGTCAGCTGAATCTGAATTCGGGTTGCCGATTTCTTCAGCTTTGTTAACCTCAGCGACCTCAATCACATCTCCCAGAGCAATTTTTTGATTGCCGGATATCAAATATGATGTGTCATTTTCAAATGTCACCCGATCGACCGTGCCGCTGAAAAAAGTTGTACTGCCGATGTCCCGCGCCTTGGCATCTGCAGCCAGGATTTCAAACGTATAATTCCCGTTGGCCATTTTATTACCCTGGTTGTCCGTGCCGTCCCAAAACATTGCATGTTGTCCGTCGCTCAGATTCCGGCTCTCAAAATCCGCCACAAATTTGCCGGTGCTGTCGTAGATATTGGCCACCACCACCGCGGCATCATGATCGAGGCTAAAATCACATTGCACCGCCCCGTCATCGGTCAGCTGAATCGAATTTCCGGTCGCTGTAATGGCTTTGCCGATCAGCCCAACCGCCTGGGAATTGTTGATCGAGGCCTGAAAATGCTTCAATTCCATCAAATTTTCATTGACGTTGCCCAACTGCTCGAGTGAGCTGAACTGGGCCAGTTGGGCCGTGAACTCGGTACTGTCGGTTGGGTTCAGCGGATCCTGGTTCTGCAATTGGGTAATCAGAAGGTTTAAAAAATCATCCTTGCCCATGACGTTGGACTGGGCGGTGGAGAGCAGAGCTCCAGTTGTTGCGCTTGAATTAATCTCATTGGTTAGCATGTCTAATCTACCTTTTTCGGGTTGGCATTAAATCGCTCAAAGGTTATAAGCGGCTTATGCAAAATAATCCACGGTCGCAGCGCCGACTGGGGTTCGAACCGACGCTGCGGTTTGCCGTTTTTTCTCCTTAGCCGGAGAATCTTCGTTCTGCCGGTTGCCATTGTTGGGTCTGGCTTTGGATTGGGCAAATTTCTCTTTGTCATTGCCGGAATCCTGCGCATCGCGGGAAACCGTGACTTCCAGTTTGTCGACTTCCAGCCCCTGCTGCTGCAAATCAGCTTTGAGCTGGTGAATATTGCTCTCGATCATGTCTTTGACGAACCCATGTTCGGCCAGGATTTTGACCGTCACCTGGTGGTTTGCGGAAATCACCTGCATCCGGATATGACCGAGAAAATCCGGTTTGAGTTCGATTTGGGCTTCGTGCTGACCGTTTCTGTGGAGTATTGCACCCTTGCGTACGATCTGATCCAGGGTTTGATTGCGAAGACCGTTCTGACCGGCTTCAGTGTCCTTTTGTACGGCGGCAGGTTCAGCAGCTTTTTGCAGGTTCTGGCCGGATGAATTCAACAGACCGCTATCATTGGTGCCGGCTTCTGTTTTGATGACCTTAGCGGCGGTCTCCTCAGTGGCGCCGGAGGCCGCCTTCACCCCCCCTTCCTTGGCCAGTTGAGTTTCCTGAAAGACTTTCGACAGCGGTTCTGCGCCGGCAGCGCTTTGATTTTGGCTTTCGGACATTTTGACGACCGCCGGGTCCGGACCGGATGATGCGTTTGGTTTAACAGATGCGGCGTCCGGTATGCCCGTCTGATTACGGTCGGATGCCGTGGCAATCCGGCCGGGCACTTCGCTGCGGTCTGTATGCTGGGGCTCACGACCGGCACCCAGTGGTGCTTTGGTTTTCGAAGCTTCGGCAGCGGCAGTTTCAACTGCCTGGGCGGCTTTTGCATCAGGGTCGTTTTTAGCAGCTAAGGGCTGGGAATCGGTTGATGATTTCGGATCCGCATCACTTCGGTTTTCCGGCTGCGACCGGACGGCAGATTGTTCAACAGATTGTATGGATGCGGGACCTGAGGGACCATCGTTTATCACCGGGGATTTCAGCGCCGTCCCGGCGCTGCCTTCTGCTTCTGCTGCGATTGCCGAGGAGGCTTTTACAGCCCCAAGCAGCAGGTCGGAATTTGCTGTTTGAGCCCGGATGCCCGCAGTCAGTCCATTCAACAATTGCTTAATTTGCACCAGCTCGCTGATCTGACTCGGATTGAGGCCCGGCCCTGAAACTCCGTCACCGGTCCTGAGGGCAGTGGTTATGAATTGCTGCAACTGTTCGAGACCCGACTTCAGATCAGCAGTCAGCCCGATTTGGTCTTGCTGAAGCCGCGCAATCAGCGACTCAATGGCAGATATCAGGTCGGCGTCTGCTGGATTGACATCCGCTATATTCGGCAAGTCGGGGGGGTCAGTTGCATGATTGAATCCCATCCTCTCCAGCAGCTTGATAAATGCGGCTAAATTCCATTCGGTTGCCATTGGATCCGGTTGTTCATCCGGTTCAGTTGGGGCGGCGGTATCAACCGGTGAGGTTTCATGGTCGGAAACATCATCAATTTTGCCACCCGCCACAGCGGCGGTGGGCTTGGTTAAGCGAGACTCAGCGGCAGGATCAGGCCGCCGGGCTGGGTTTTGGTCCTGGGCCACCTGCTTCAAGGTGCTTAAAAAATTATCGTGGTCACCTTCAGGCGATTCAGGAAATGATTGAATTCCATCCGATCGATTCGAGCCGGAAGGTCCGATCTTGTCGCTCGGAATTCCGGTCGACGGATTCTGGGCAACGGGTTGCGAAAAAAACAAGTCAAGGGACATGAATCAATTTCCTCAAAGTTTACACCATAAGTTAAGCGGTTCAGCGTTCCGGGTTGAGTAACATTCGTGTCTTCGTGGCTAAACTTATTCAGGTTCCCTAATAGCAGGTAGCGTGCCAAACGTTTAAAAAAATCGATCAACCCGGATCCGATATCGCTAAGCTTTATTTAACTATCTAAAACATATAGAAATATCTATTAAAATTTCAAAGAGGTTTCACGAATTATCCGATCGGAGTCATGTTGTTCGATAGCCTGAAGGAGATCCGACCCGAAATTCAGGGGCAATAATTTCCCATGGGTGGCAAACTTTACCGGGAAAGGCAACTGAAGTCGGAAATCGGAATGCGGAAGGGGGAAGGTGTCTTGGAAGTCAGGCGCGAAAAGTCGGACATGATTGAAGTAGGAAGATAGGAAGGGGGAGATTGGGAATTATTCGATTGCGGATATCGGATTTCAGATTGCGAGATTGTAACTTCATGATCGGAGCGCATTGAAAAAAAGGAGGATTACGACAAAGTACTAGCGGGCAGGCCTAAATGTTTAAAATCACCCTGCCCTGCGCGCCATGTAAGATGCTCCAGGCACCCTACCCCATGCGCTATACGCTCTGCCCTGTGCCTATATTGAGCTGCCACAGTTTCTAACCTTCTCCGCTTCTCAACTTCCCATCTTCCTGGCTTTTCCCGCACCCTGCCCCCTGCATTCACATGCCCGCAACCCTGAACCCTGAACCTTGAACCTCTGAACCCTGGTTACATCTTCCGTGCGTACCGGGTTGATGCCACGTCATCCATGAGTTTACGCTCGGTTTGCATCATTTTTTGCTGGTAGGCCAGCCACTCCTTTTCCTTGAGTTTCTCCAGGGTTTTGCGTTTTTTGACGATGGTGATCAACTCGTGGCGTTTTTGGTTGACCATCTGAGTGGCTTCCTGGACACATTTTTTTTGTTCCTCGATCTTTTCCGACAACTGCTGGATATAATTCACAGATAAGATTATATCGGATACGTTGAGTTTATCTTTTTGCTTGATCTGCAATTTTTCAATATTATCACGCTTTTCATTTTTCAAACGACGCAGTTTGCCCTTCTCATCGGCTAACAATCTCTCGGTCTGAGCCAGTTCCTTTTGGCAGACCTCTTCCTGGTGGCGCCGGTGGTTCAAAAGTGCTTCCAATGTGAATCGATGCATGGTAATTACTCCGCCTTTTCGAACAAACCTGCCAACTGCGCAATACTGTCGTCGAACAAGACCGTCTCATCGATATCCTGGCGTAAGTAGGCGTTTATCCGATCGATCATTGCAATTGCATGATCAATTTTAGCGCTGCTGCCGGATACATAGGCACCGATATTGATCAAGTCTTCCGCCTTGCGATAGGTCGCCAAAATTTCTTTAAAGTGATTGGCGTTTTGCTTGTGTTGGTCATCGACAACGTCGACCATCACCCGACTGATACTGCCCAACACATCGATTGCAGGATAATGGTTTTGCATGGCAAGATCTCGCGACAGATTGATGTGACCATCCAGAATTGAGCGCACCGCATCGGCAATCGGTTCGTTGGAATCATCACCTTCCACCAGGACGGTGTATAATCCGGTGATGGTGCCGCTATGGGCCGAAGTTCCCGCCCGTTCAAGTAATTTGGGCAGGATGGTGAAGACCGAGGGGGTATACCCCTTGGTGGTCGGCGGCTCTCCCAGGGCCAGGCCGATTTCCCGCTGGGCCATGGCAAAACGGGTGACCGAATCCATCATGAAATTGACATTGCGGCCCTGATCCCGAAAATATTCGGCAATCGCCGTGGCGATAAAAGCCCCTCTCATCCGTATCAGCGGCAAGCAGTCCGAGGTGGCAACGACAATTACAGATCGGCTGAGACCTTCCGGGCCGAGTTCTTTATCGATAAATTCATTGACTTCCCTGCCCCGCTCACCGATCAGAGCAATCACATTCACATCCGCTTTGGTCTTGCGGGCGATCATCCCCAGCAACACACTTTTACCGACTCCGGATCCGGCAAAAACGCCAATCCGCTGGCCGCACCCGACGGTCAGCAACCCGTTGATAACCCGGATTCCGAGATCCAGCGGCTGACGGATGCGTTGGCGCTGCAGCGGATTCAAGGCAGTCGCATAAATTGGATATTCGCATTCAGTCGCAATAGGCCCCTTGCCGTCAATCGGATTGCCGAGGCCATCAATTACGCGGCCCAGCAAACCCGGTCCCACCGGCAACAGGGCCCGCTGCTGACGCGCCACAACTTTGCATCCCGGTGCGATGCCGTGAATTTCTTCCAGCGGCATCATCAGGACCCGGTTATCTTTGAAGCCCGAAACCTCGGCGGCAATGGTCGTGTTCTTGCGGGTGGTATAAATATCGCAGACGGTTCCCAGGCACGAGACGGGGCCGTGGGCTTCAATTACCAGCCCGACGATATCGGTAACACGGCCGACGGCCCGAATGGGACACTCGGATTCAAGACAGGTATGATATTTGGTTAAATCAAAACTGTTGTCCATGGGCTATAAAATGTTTATTGAAATCACATGCTGTTTGCGAAGGATTTATCAAACAAAATATTTTCGTCACCAAGTCACCAGGGCACGAAGTTTAATTATAGTAAACATTTTTTCTTTGTGTCTTGGTGCCTTTGTGGCTATTCTCTCCAGTTTATCCGGGTTGGGTTTTAGCAGTTGATTTTTCCAGCGCGGATCGAAAGGATTCTTCGACGGCTTGCAGCTGGTGTTCAATCCGGGCATCTATCTGACCCAAATCGGTTTCAACAACACAGCCGCCGCTTTGGATGCGGTCTTCGGATTCCAGCGTGACGTTGTCAATATTTTCTATCATCTCTGATAGTTGATACTTGGTCTCGTTGATAAACTGAAGGTCCGAGGGATTCAGTTTAATGGTTATCCTCCCCGGGTCTTCAACTTTGGCGAGCGCTTCCCGGGCGACGCAGACAACCACTTCCTTATCCACCTCTATTTCACGACAGATGACTTTGCGGGCGATGGCCAGAGCCAGTTCGACAACCTCTTTTTCGATTCTTTGGTAAGTATCCTGCCGCAGACTTTTTAGCTGCAACAGCACTTGCCGGAGGCTGTCCAACACCGGTTCGAGTTTTTGGGCCGTCCGCTCGGATCCGATCTTTTCGCCCTCATTTAAGCCTTTTTCCAACCCCTCGTTAAACCCTTCCTGATAGGATTGGGCATCGAATCTGCCGGTGGAGGCGGAATTTTTATTGGGCTGGGTTGGATCATTATCGTCGCCGGAAGGCAGATCAGGGCAATTTGAGGCGCCGTGATCATAGCGAACCCGTTGAAACTTATCTTCCAGGGGCACACACACCCGGACACTATCCGGATCATCAACCGGAATATCCGGAAAATAATGCAACCTGAAATCGATCTGACGGCTTTGGCAGGGACCGTCTCCAGGGTTATGTAATAATCTCTTCTCCTCGGCGTCCACTGATTATAATTTCTCCCTTGGCTTCCATTTCCTGGATAATATTGGTTATCGTTGTCTGGGCATCGGAGACTTCTTTCATCCTGACCGGCCCCAGATCGTCCATTTCTTCCTGCAGCATGGTGCCGGCACGCTCCGACATATTTCTGAATACTTTATCCTTAACTTCTTCAGATGCCGCTTTGAGTGCAATGGCAAGTTCCATTGTTTCGACTTTGCGCAGCAGTTTCTGGAATCCGCGATCATCGACCAGCACCAGGTCCTCGAATACAAACATCTTTTGTTTGATCTGGGCCGCCATTTCCGGATCGTTCTCTTCAATCTCGTTTAAAATCAACTCATTTGAAATTTCATCCGTTTGATTCAGGATTTCGGCCAGACGGTCGATACCGCCGCTGATATTGGCCACCGAGCTTTTTTTGTTTTTCAGAATTTCGCTAAAAACGAAATTGACCTCTTCAACCATGTCCGCGTTCACCTTGTCCAGGGTGGCCACCCGCACGGCAACATCGGTTTTTATTTCATCTGATAATTGAGATAAAACATCACTGGCAACCGGCGTCTTAAGATGAATGATAATGATGGCAATCGTTTGGGGATGCTCATCTTTAATTAATTCATAGATTTCATCAGCGCCAAGCGATTCAATTGCTTTCATCCCCTCGAGCTCGCCCTCAGCATCGTCACCGTTGGCTTGATTATCAGGCTTCGGCGGTGGGGCCAGTTGCGCCATGTGCGCTCTCATGGCAGCGGTATCCATGAACTCCTTGGCCACGTACTCGCTCACATCCGCTGATACGGCCCCCATCTCATCCAGGTGACCCTGCACCACCCGTTTCTCCTCGTCCGAAAGGTTGTCGAATATCCTTCCCGCAACCTCTGAGCCCAGGGAGCGTATTAAAATAGCGGCTTTTAAAGAGCCTGATATATTTCGTGGATCCATTAGCTTTCTTTAATCCAATCCCGCACGACCCCGATGGATGCATCTTTTTCGCTGGCAATCATTTGGGAGGCCTGATCTCTAAACGTCAGCCGTTGGGCGGTCGGGTCATACTGCCCTTCGAGTTCACCCACGGTCCGGGGCAGTTGTTTGAACAGCTCCAGATCGCCGAAAGAGTATTCCGTCAGCCATCGCACCAGCGGTCTGACGAAAAACAGAAAGGACAAAATCAAGAACAAGCTCAGAAAGCCGTATTTCAGGTAGGGCTGGTATTTTTTTACCAGGCTGAGCCAGTTTCCTGCATCCGCCGGTTCCTCCTGCAGGGCCAGTTTGGTGCTTTCAAAGGGAATGTTGATGATTTCAACTTCATCGCCCCGGGTCTCATTAAAATTCACCGCGCGCTTAACAATGTTCTCAAATTTCTGCATTTCCTCTGCGGTCCGGGGAATGTAATTCCAATCGACCTTGCCTGCTGGATTTTCGACACGCTGATAGGTGCCGTCAACCAGAACGGCGATCGAAACCCGGGTCATTTCACCCACCGGTTCCGTGATGTGATTGATCACCTTGCCGATTTCATAATTGACGGTGCGGTCATTTTTTACGAATATGGAATTCCGGGCCGCAGTCGTTTGGTTTTCATTGGAGGCCGCGATATCTCCCGGAATATTTGATCGAATACCCGGCACGCCCTGGGGCGCCATCTCCGGCGAACTGGTCGATTCCTTTAAAGCCTGTTCGCTGCGGACCACCCGGTTATCCGGCAGATATAACTCTTCTGTTTTCTGCAGACTTTTAAAATTAAAGGAGCAGGATAAGCGGACAATGGCCTTATCCTCCCCCAAAGCCGACTCCAGCATGGTCCGGACGCGATTTTCGAGATTCTTTTCAACCCGGGTCTGGTATTCCAGTTGATTTGAGCTGAGGCTTCCGAAAGATGAATCATCTTGCAGGCCGGCCAACAGCTTGCCATTTTGATCGACAATCGTTACATTTTCAGGACTCAGGCGCGCCACGCTGGAAGACAGCAGGTGCACGATGCCTTTAATTTGACTCTGGTTCAACCATTTGCCGGTCTGCAATTCCAGCACCACCGAGGCCGTTGCCGGGTTTTCTTCTTCCACGAAAAGCGATTTTTCGGACAGGACGATATGAACTCTGGAGCTTTCAATTTCCGCGATCCGGTTGATGGTGCGCGATAATTCCCCCTGAAGGGCTCTCTGGTAATTGACATTCTGGGCAAATTCCGTCATCCCGAGCTTGGTTTCATTAAAAATTTCAAAGCCGACCCCGCTGCCCTGGGGCAACCCTTCGGATGCCAGATCCATTCGGGTTTCGTAAATATACTCCTGGGGGATTAAAATGGTCGTGCCGTTGGAAGCGATGCGATATTCAATTTTTTGCTCTTTGAGCTTAGCCAGAATGATGCCGGCATCTTCCGGACTCAGCTTGCTGTAAAGCGGATGAAATTCACTCTTGCCGGTCCAGTTCATGAGAAAAATAAAGCCCGCAAAAGATCCCAGTACTAAAACGATCAGGGTAATTTGCTTGCCGCGACTCAGGTTTTTGTACGTCGCTGTGAGTTGTGACAATATCTGGCGAAGGACTTCCATAGTGACTCCTTAAGTATTCCCTTTCGGATAAGGCTTTGGCAAAGCAGTCAGCTATTGGCTGCTTTTTGGGGCTCTCCACCAATGCCTAAAATGCCTAAAGTTAAGGGATGCTATCTATTTAAAGAAAAGCGCTGACGTAAAATTCACTCAAATCATTTCTAAGATACAAAATTCCTTGCCCAATCCCAGTCTCAGAGAAACTAATCCTTGCCAAGCCTCAGTTGCGCCGAACCAATTACGGCACAAAACTTCGACTTCAGTGCTCAGTAACAATTTTTCCTGAAACCTGACACCTGACACCTGACACCTTACTTAGACCTGCGTGCGCATAATGCTATCATAGGCTGATATCACTTTGTTGCGGATTTGCATCATCAACTCGAAAGACACGCTGGCCTTCTCCACGGCAATCATCGTCTGATGAATATCGGTCTTTTTGCCGGTGGCCAAGTCATTGATGTTGGCATCCGCTTCCAACTGAAGCCGGTTGACCTGCTCAAGGGACTCCTGCAGCGCTTTGCCGAAAGAAGCTGACGGAGGCTGCTGAACCGGATTAATGATAGTATTCGGCCTTGCCAAAGGTTGAATCTGATTTTGTATTTTAATGTTTTGCATTATTAACGTCCTATTTCCAGAGCTTTTAAGGCCATATCTTTAGCTGCCTTCAGGGCGGTGACATTCGCTTCGTAGCCCCGGGTGGCAGAAATCATGTTCACCATCTCTTCCATCAGATTGATATTCGGCATGGCCACATAGCCCTTGGCATCGGCATCCGGATGCCGGGGGTCATACTTCATGACCGGCGGGTTGCGATCCTCGATGACCCGGGCAACTTTGACGGAAGCGATGCTATTATTCTGGCGATCCGCCAGTATTCGCTGAAAGGACTGGTTAAGCGGCTGGGCGGCAAAAACTGCCTCTTTTCTGCGGTAGGGGCCACCCTGGCTGGTTCGGGTTGTATTGACATTGGCCAGATTGCCTGAAATCAGATTCATTCGCAGTCTCTGGGCACTTAGCGCCGCAGAACTGGTATTCAGCGCATCAAAAAAGTCCATTATTGGGTTCCTCCTTTCATGGCATTCTTTAGCCCTTTAAATTTAGCGGATATAAGCTGAGTCGCAGCATTGAACAGCAAGGTGTTTTTGGCCAACTGCCCCATGGTGCGATCGATATCGACGGTATTGCCGTCGCCTCTTAAGCTGAACTCGGGGGCTTTGGCTGCTTTTAATTTTACCCGATTCATTGCCTGATGTTTGACCGGCAGATGATTGGCATGGGTTCGCACCAGGGAAAGACCTGGATTTGATTCTTTTTTGCGGTTCATTTCTTCCGCGACTTCAAGTTCAACCGCTTTATAGTTCGGCGTATCCATGTTGGCGATATTAGATGCCAGCACCCGCTGATTCAGAGATCTCAAATCCAGGGATTTTTCCAATAAGGAAATAGTTTGGTTAAAAATTCCATCGGTCGGCACTTTTTCTATCCCTCCAAAAAAGAGTCAAATATTCCAAAAACATGATAAACAGCAATTTCCGTACCAAACAACATCTTTGAGCTTTTAGCTCAAATATTCTGCTTTGTATTCACGCAGTTTGTTTCTCAGGGTGCGAATACTGATTCCTAAAAGCTCGGCCGCCTGGGTTCGGTTATCATTGACATCCTCCAGGGTCCGGAAGATGAGCTCTTTTTCCATATCGCGTACCGTGCGACCCGCTCTAACCCGCATGGTATCTGAGGATTCAGTCCTCTTTTCAGAATCGTCCAACAGCAGATCCTGAACTGATATATGCTGATTGCTGCCGATCAGCACCGCGCGTTCCATGGTATTTTCCAATTCACGAACATTGCCCTCCCAGGCATGGTTCAACAATACATCCATGGCAGCATCGTCGATTTCGACATTTTTTTTATGATTCAGCCGGCAGTATTTTTCCATAAAATAGCGGGCCAGCAGCTCGATGTCTTCCTTTCTTTGCCGCAGCGGCGGCAGCGTCAAGGGGATCACATTGATGCGATAGTACAGATCTTCCCTGAACTTACCGTCTTTCACCGCTTTTTTTAGGTCCACATTGCTGATGGCGATAACCCGGGCTTTAATTGGAATTGGGTGACTGCCGCCGACACGATCGATTTCTTTTTCCTGCAGCACCCGTAATAATTTAGCCTGAAGCGGCAGGGCCATTTCGCTGATCTCGTCCAGGACCAGGGTTCCCCTTTTGACCAATTCAAACTTTCCGATTTTGAGCCCGACCGCACCGGTAAATGATCCTTTTTCGTGGCCAAACAATTCGCTTTCGGCCAGGGTGTCCGGCAGGGCCGCGCAGTTTACCGCGACATAGGGTGCATCCGGGTGCCGGCTGTGGCTGTGAACAAAAGTCGCGAGCAGCTCCTTGCCGGTGCCGCTTTCGCCCTGAATGAGCACCGTGGCGCTGCTGGGAGCAATGTTTTGAGCCTGCTTTAAAATATCTGTCATCTTCGAACTGCGGGTTATGATTTCTTTACCGGCTTTTTGGATCTGAACCGCTTCAGCGCCAGGCCTTAAACCAGTCCGATCCGCCCGGGGACCGATCGCTTTTTTAACCGTTCTTTCAAGGACGTCAAATGAAAACGGTTTCAGGATATAGTCGCAGGCTCCGGCCTGCATCGCTGCAACCGCATGATGCACGGAACCCTGGGCCGTCGTAATAATTACCGGAATTTGCGGTGATATTTTTTTAACCGAATTTAAAACGGTCATGCCGTCAACCCCTGATGATTGTTCATCTGCAATCACCATGCTGTACTTAACGGCTTGGAACATATCCAGGGCTTGCGATCCATCCGATGCACTTTCCACCGGAAAGCCGACCCGGTTCAAACTTTGCTCGAGCTTGGCACGCATGTCCGGCTGGTTGTCAACGACTAGGATCGGCGGCATATCCTGCAAACGATTCTCCCCTTTTAGTGGAGTATTTGTGATGACAATAAAACCCTGAACCTCTGAACTCTGCCTGCCCTCCGACTTGTCCCGTCATAGCTCGAAGAGCGAAGTCGGAAGCCTGAAAGGTGAAGCAGAAAACTCCTGAACGACTACCGTATGGTGATATTAGGTAAACCGTTTATATATGAGCAATTATCATGCCATTGGCCAATCAAATTTCGCCAATATTCAGAGCACAATAAACATAATAATATCAAATTCTTTTGTGCTATTTGGGTCGAGCTGTCGGCCGGCAGAAGGTCGCGAAATCAGTCAATATATGGATGAAATGAGTCACTGCGTTGACGCCCGGCTTGAAATGTAATTTATCTAAATCCCGGCAGGGTGGATGGGGCGGGAACTGAATATTGAAGAATGAAAATTGAAGATTGAAGATCTAAGGATGAATTAAAATGATAGGATACCTTAATTATTCATTATTCAATCTTCATTTTTCAATTCCATCAGGCATTGCAGGGTTGCAGGTGGTGTCTTTTTATTTTTTCAACCAGGGTGGTTCGATTCAAGTGCAGAAGCTTGGCAGCTTTGTTTTTTACCCATTTGGTTTTTTCGAGCGACTGCAGGATCAGTGCTTTTTCAAACTCGGTTACCGCACTGTTCAGACAGATGCCTTCATCAGATATTTCGATGGTGGTTGACGGTTCATATTTATGGGTGGCTTTAATTTCGGCGGGCAAATCCTGGGCGGTAATTTCTCCGCTTCCTATTAAAACAACCAGCCGCTCCATCATATTTTTCAATTCCCGGACATTGCCCGGCCAGGCGTAGCCTCGCATCATGTCCAGCGCCTCGTCGGCAATTTTCTGGACACTGCGATCATTTTTTTGATTGAACTGCGCCAAAAAATGGGAAATTAGAAACGGTATATCCGACTTGCGATCCCGCAATGACGGCAGCATCAACGGAATAACATAAAGCCGGTAATAGAGATCTTCGCGGAAATTGCCCTTTTGGACTTCATCACTGAGATCACGATGGGTGGCCGCGACAATTCTGACATCGACCTTGATGGTTTTAGCACCACCGACCTGTTCAAACTCACCTTCTTCGAGCACTTTTAGAACCTTAACCTGGAGATCGGAACTCATGTCACCGATTTCATCCAATAGAATCGTCCCGCTGTCAGCCAATTCAAATTTGCCTTGTTTTGAACAAGTCGCGCCGGTGAAAGCGCCGCGAACATGGCCGAATAGTTCACTCTCCAGCAAATTCTCAGGAATTGCCCCACAATTAATTGAAATAAATGGTTTATTCTTACGCTTGGAATTCTGGTGAATGGCTCGGGCAACCATGCCTTTGCCGGTCCCGGTTTCCCCATTTAAAAGGATGGTGCTGTCGCAATCCGCTACTTTTCGGACAAGATCGAACACTTCACGCATTTTACGGCTTTGACCGATAATACCGTAAAAACCGTATTCTTCTTTATCTTCTTTGAATTGAATTTCGCATTGTCTCGGAGCATCCGGTTTGGTTTTTTGTAGGGCTGCGTTCTGCACACCATCCTCCTCGCATCAGTAAAGTATAAAGTCCTGATCACCAATAAAATAGCTATATTTTATTAACCGAGTATACTTGCAGAAAAAAAATGACCTTGGAGTTGCCTGATGGTTCCAATCAGGCAGCTAAGGAAGGTAGCAATATCTATGCCGTAGTTGAGAGGTAGACTCGACGGGCTGTAAACAACTGCTTCCGGTCAAAATGAATTGCAGCAAAAATTTTCAACATGAAGTATGTTGCAGGGATGGGTCGCTACCACATTTTGTGGGATCACTATTTTAGACTGCCATTCGGATAAATTATCAAAAAGACCGCTCACCTGAAATCCAGCGAATCATCCGCCGGTATGGGGCCGCAGCCCACCATTATTTTTTTGCATATTGCAAAAGATTCAAGACCGAATGGTCAGCTGAAACCGTCGCGAATTGCATTTCAACGGCCAAACACCCACTCGGTGATAAGTTTACCGCTGACCCAAGTGGGCCACCGACGGAATGTCATTCTGACCGATCGACTTATGAATTTAATCAGTTAGCCTCCATTTGACGGATGCAATGCCGGGCATGCAGATCGGCTCATACCATTTACGGCAACCGGAAAACAGATCAGACTAAATATGTGCGAAATGCAAAGCATCATCTCTATTCTGCAAAAAAAACAACCCGACCGAAAAATAATCCGAGCACCAAAGGCAGGAAGGTGATGGAAGGTGGGAAGGTGAGAAAGTGAGAAGGTGAGAGGGTGAGAAGGTGGGAAAATGAAAAGATAAAATCGGTAGGATGTTTGGAGGGATGAGGAATTGGAGATTTCTCGATCGCGGATTTGGGATTTCAGAGTGCAGCTTCATGATCTGCATCTTTTCCGACTTCCGCATTCCCACTTCCGAACTCAATAAACCCTGCCCTACGCGCCATGCGCTATGCTCCGTGCGCCCTGCGCCCTGCCCTTTGCCCCATGCCCGCAACCCGCATCCTTTTACCCCGCAACCCGTACCCTCAACCCGCACCAATAAAATCGATCTTATCCTTGGACTTTGAGCTCTCAGCTTTGAGCTATCAGCTTGCACGGAACGTGTTATGCCGCAACCCACTTCTGCCTTATTTCGTCAATTCAATCCGAAATCTGCAATCTCAAATACGCAATCGAAAATCCCCGCACCACGCATCCAGCATCCAGCATCGAGTATCCAGTATCGAGTATCCAGAATCCAGCATCGAGCATCCAGCATCCAGCATCCAGTTTCTAAGCGATAAACGAGCTGATGTCAGTGAACTCGTCTTGCATGGTTTCCATGATCACTTCAAAGGAATCGGCTTTGATTTTCAGGCTCTGCCAGGCGAAGTGGTCCAGGGGGGGGATTTTATTGTCTCCCCCGTAACCCATATTGAGGGCCCGACATAAAATGTCCGCCAGATGAACAATTGCCGCTTCCATTATAAAACTGCCGGCCGAAGCCGGTTGGTGATGATGGGCAATGACCTGTTCAAGCTTGATCGGGAGATTCCATTTATCTGCCAGCAATTGGCCGATTTCAGCGTGATCATAACCCAGAACCTTTTCCTCGGCGGTCAGCATCAGGATATTTTGTTGGTTGGTCGCGGCCATGACTCTGGCAAACTCATCCGGCAAATACAGCATCTCGACAATTTTGCCGATATCATGCAAAAGTCCGGCGACAAATAGTTCTTCGATTTTATCATGGCGCAGATAGTTGCCGATCACCTTGGCGCCCACCGCACATCCCAGGGAATGATCCCAGAATTTTTCCTGATCCTGTCTGTTTTTTTTGTTGCGGCCGGCAAATAAATCAAAAACGGAAGTCGTCAGCAGCAAACTGCGAATGGCATCGAAACCAAGCAGCACAATGGCGGTGTTAACGGTGGAGATTCGCTGGGGAAACCCATAAAAGGAAGAATTGACCAGCTTCAGCAGCCTGGCTGTCAGCACCTGGTCGTCGGTAATTATGCGGGCGATATCCTTGGCCGATGATTGCGGATCGTTAACCAACTCGGTAATTTTTAAAACCGTTCGCGGCAGGGTCGGCAGATCGTCGATTCGGGCGATGATTTTTTTCAAATCAGGAAGGCTCATTTTCGCTCCCGTTATTGCCGGAAATCCCGCATCAATAGCTTGCTGGCAGCGTTAAAAATCTCAACCATTACCGGATCATCCAATACATCGCTGAAATTTTTCTTTCAGTTCCTGTTCAACCGATTCTTTTGCCCGGTATTCCGTATCTCCGGGACGGTCCTCTGCTTGGCTCATCTGACCCTTGATCGTAGCCTCGTGAACCCCCCAGGATTTAAAAATGCGAATATTTTTTTTGGATATCCGGGCACCGGCCTCCAACAGCAATACGCCCTGGGGGTTGCGAACCGGCTGGGCCAATATCATGCCGGGCTTGATATCATCGATGCTTAAATTAATCATCAGAACCTCTAAGCAAGGGATCGTTGAATCGTTGACTGGCTGATGGGTTGATAAGAAAAATAATGATCATTAACTCAGTCGGTTTGATCGCTATAAATGCCACAAGGATCCTTGCTTGTCCACCTTAGTTTTGAAGCTAGAAGTTATCCGAAACTGATTTCCACCTTAGGCCGCATTCTGTCCGCGGCCTTCTGTCATTTTTTCTCCAATCATCTGCCTCAACAGTAAACCCTGCGTGTGGGATCGCAGCCCGAAGTGCGACCTGTGGGGTCGTAGCTCGAAGAGCGAAGCCCCAAGCCCCGAACCTTGAACCCGGAAACCGGAACATAGAACCCAGAACCCGGAACCCAGAACCCAAAGCTCTGCATTATCAAGTATTACAGAAAGTTAAATCAAAATAAAGAAAAAAGTCCTAAAGTCCCGGCCATTTTTCCCGATAAAGGGCTTGAAGGCAAAATCACGGTCACGAAAGGAGGGGGGATAACCAAGACCGACTGCTTGCCCTTCAAAAAAATCGATCAGCAGGATTTAAAAAAATTGGCAAGAACGCCAAAATAAAAAAACCTAGAAGAGGAGAAAAATCATGGCATACGGAAACATTACATTAACGTCAGGAATGCGTCAAAACTTGTTTAGTTTGCAGAAAACCAACAACTTGATGGAGTTAACCCAAACAAGACTCGCCTCGGGCAAAAAGGTCAACACTGCTCTGGACGATCCGGTTGCTTTCTTTACCGCCCAGGGCCATGAGCAACGCGCCAACGACCTGGCATCCAGAAAAGATGAGATGTCGGAATCTGTCCAGATGTTAAAGGCATCAGACAACGGCATCGAAGCCATTGTGAACTTGATCGCTGCGGCCAAATCTCTGGCGACTTCCGCTCTTTCCGGTGATACAACTTCCAATATAAATACGCTGGAAACGCAGTATTTTGACATTTTGAGCCAGATCGACGACCTTGCGGGCGACTCGGGATATAAAGGGGTCAATTTTCTGGACAGCACCGCGGTGGTTTATGATGTCAAGTTCGATGAAACCGGTGACTCAAAGCTTACCATCACCGGATTTGATGCCGATTCCCAGGGTGCCACCCTGTCGCTGATGACCTTTTCCGCCAATGACTGGGTCAGCGCCGGCGGAACTGCCAACAGGATGAACCTCAACTCTGCTATCACCCGGCTTGACGACGCCACTTCAGCCCTGAGAACCGAAGCCAGTAAGTTGGCCACCAATCTAAGCGTAATCACCGCCCGTCAGGATTTCACTGGGAATATGATCAATACGCTGCGTGACGGAGCGGCCGACCTGACCAATGCCGACATGAACGAGGAAGGCGCCAACATGCTGATGCTGCAAACGCGTCAGGCTTTAGGCACCACCTCTTTGAGTCTGGCATCCCAGGCAGCCCAGTCGGTATTGAGGCTGTTTTAGCAGCAGTCAGTCGTAAGATCGCGTGATTCTGAACGAACACCATAGCGGAGGGGGAGCAATCCCCCTCCATTCCTCGACCCATATTAGCTTTAGTTTCACCCCTTGCAAAAAAAATGGCACTCAAGATCAGCCTCAAACCAGACGAACGCATGATTATCGGCGGTGCCGTTGTCACCAACGGAAATAGCATCAGCTGTGATTTGCTCGTTGACAACAAGGTTCCGATCCTGCGACAAAAGGATATATTAAGCGAGGATCAAGCAACTTCTCCCTGCCGCAAAATATATTTTATCATCCAGCTCATGTACATAGACGAAGAAAACCTGCAGACCCACCAGAACACATACTGGAATCTGGTCCGGGACGTTGTTCAGGCAGCACCTAGCACGACCGCGTTGATCGATGTTATCAGTGAACACATTTTAAACCAAAGGTATTACCAGGCACTCAAGGCCACTAAAACTCTGATAGATTATGAACAGGAGGTAATTAGCCGTGTACAGTAACCTATTAAAAGCGTATGAATCTGTTGAAAAGACGACGATGTCCGGCCGTGACGTGGAAGCTGCGGTTCTCACCAAAGCAGCTCAAAAGCTCAAAGAGTGCCAAGACAATTGGGATACCGACGACCGGGAGGGAAAACTGGAGGTGGCCTTGAAATTCAACCAGCGCATCTGGAGCATATTGCAGAGCGAGCTTGCAAAGGAAGACAATCCGCTGCCGACCCAGCTGAAGGTAGACGTTCTCACCCTGAGTGCATTTATTGACCGGCGAATTTTTGAATCCATGGCCTATCCGACCCCTGACAAGCTTACCGTCATTATTAATATTAACAACAACATAGCGGCCGGTCTTAGAAAGCGCCCCTCAATCAATAACGAACAGGAATCCAAAGTGGCATAAGGATCCAATGGGCCGGTAGCCAACAAATATGTTCTCCTCACCTATCGCGCTAACCGGGTGAACCACTCATATCCCGACACCGTTGGGATGACAGTCATTCCTCGGCTCACGGCATTTCTTGCTGATATTACATCCAATTTAAAAGTTGACCCGCCAGCCATCGCAAATCTAACTGGTTGCCGCCGCGAGACTGCCTTTGTGGCAAGATAATTGCATGATTTTATTGCCACCAACCGCACCCGGTGGGTGAAGACCGATTATCCAAGCGCCATTTCGAAGAGATGGAATTTATATCAACAGCACCATATCAGCAACGTAAAGAAAATTCGGGAAAATCTAATATGTCGATACCGACCGATTACTTGACATCGCATGCGTTTTTGAGCGACTCGAATACATGCGGAAATGCCTCCACCCCGGCTGACTACGTTCGCCTTGGCAGGGAGTTCCAAAACCAGGGAAGGATGAATGCGGCCTTAGATTGTTTTCAGAAAGCCTGCCGGCTTGACCCGTACCTTGCCGACGCGGCTTATTACACCGGCAGCATTTTCCTGCTGCAAAAAAATCCCGAGCAGGCTGCTTTCTGGTATAAAAAGACCCTGCAACTAAACCCCGATCATGTGGATGCCCATAACAACCTGGGCAGCGTATTCAACGTAATGGCCCGCTTCGATGACGCCGCGGCTTGTTTCCAACAAGCCATCGCTCTGGAACCGGAATTTGCCGAAGCACACTATAATCTGGGTCTATCCTATAAAAATATGGGGAATTCCGGGGCGGCCATAACCTGCTACCGGAAAGCCCTGCAGCAAAACCCGCACCTGGTTGAAGCCTATTACTCACTGGGCATCGAGCTGCAAGATCATGGACGTTATAAACAGGCTGCCGCCAGCCTGCAAACTGCCATTCGCATCGCACCCCGGTTTGCCGAGGCTCACTATAACCTGGGCCTGACATTTTTCCGGCAGGCCAGGTTAAGGGATGCCGAAGTCAGCTATCGCAAGGCCCTGGAAATAAAACCTGATTTTCCGGAAGTCTTCAATAACATGGGACTGCTGTTCAAAGATCAAAATAAAATATCCGAAGCCATCGCCTGCTATCAGAAGGCCCTGGCGCTGAAACCAAATCTGGTGGAAGCCCACTACAATTTGGGAATTGCCCTGCAACTGCTCGGCAGATATCACGAAGGGCGCCAATATTTCAAACAGGCTCTGCATATCAATGCCGATTATGCACCCGCCCGCTGGCTGTACCTGCTCTCTCTGCCAATGCTATACGAAACCGAAAATGACATTGCGGTCCATCGGCAAAGATTTACCAAAAACTTAGATTGCCTGATCAGCTGCATGCACCTGGACAATAGAGAGCAGCAAAACCGCACCATGGACGGCATCGCCAGTACGACGAATTTTTACCTGCAATACCAGGGCCGGGATGATCGCGATCTGCAGGTAAAATACGGAAAGTTCGTCAGCCGGGTCATGGCGGCCAATTACCCTGATTGGGCCGGGCCCCGTTCGATGCCCGGGTTGATGTCAGGCGAAAAAATCAGAATCGGCTATGTATCGTCATTTATGCGGGCCCACACGGTGGGTGAATTCCTGCTGGGCTGGCTGAAAAATCATGACCGCAGCGAATTCGAAATATTCTGCTACCATATCGGCAAATACCTCTAGTGTACCAATTGTCGCGCCAGCGGCATCGTTGGGTAGCTATGTACGGTTGTGATAAGCGCTGAAAGCATCTAAGCGCGAAGCACGCTTCAAGATTAGGTATCCCTCCATTTATGGACTAAAGACTCCTCGGAGATGACGAGGTTGATAGGCTGCAGGTGCAAGTGTAGTAATACATTCAGCCGAGCAGTACTAATAAGTCGTGAGACTTAGCCATTAAATTTTTATTCACAGATTTGCTCTTCTTTTTAAGGTTCAGCTCTTTCAGTCTTTCTATTTTATTTTGTTTATTAAATTTTCCGTTTTGTTGAAACTTAAAGTTTAAATTTTGGTGGTTTTAGCCAGGGTGTTACACCTCTTCCCATTCCGAACAGAGAAGTTAAGCCCCTGTACGCCGATGGTACTGCATGCGCAGGTGTGTGGGAGAGTAGGTAGCTGCCAAATTTATTTTATAACCTCGATCTTTGATCGGGGTTTTTTTTTGATCCTCATTCTTATCAAAAATATATTATCCTAAATAGCTTTGATTTTAAATATTTGTTTTTTAAACTATATCAATCAAAAATTTTAATTCTCCCCAATCTAAGGAAATTCATGGTTTATTTAATATTAAAACTGATACATGTTTTAGCAGCTATTGTATTTCTAGGTAATATAACCGTTGGTCCGTTCTGGAAAGTAAGGGCTGAAAGAACTGAAGAGCCTCAAAAAATAATTGATACATTTAAAGGTATAATTAAAGCAGACAGATATTTTACAATGCCTGGCGTAACAATTCTTATAATTTTCGGGGTTGGTGCAGCTTTACACGGTGGTTATAATCTAATAGAAACAGGCTGGGTCTTTTGGTCTATTATTTTGTTGTTAATTTCTATGGTTGCATTTATGGCAAGAGTGGTTCCGATTCAGAAAAAAATTGTTGCACTTTCCGAAGACCCTGAAAAATTCAATTGGGAAGAATATAAAAAACTTTCTAAACAATGGGATGTCTGGGGATCAGTTGGTACTCTTGCTCCTTATGTGGCTGTTGTTTTGATGGTAATTAAACCGAATTTTTAATTAAAATTTAATTTTATAATAATTAGAAAATCCAAATTTCTAATATTAAAGGGAATTGAAAAAGTCTTTAAATATCAACTTGAATTGTATTCTCATGCATGAGAAGTATTCAAAAATATGTTTTCCAAGAAATGAAAATCCATATCATTTAAAAGCTATTTATTAAGATTTAATCTAGTTTTTTATAGTTAATAAAATGGCATAATTTCTGTTTAGCAAGAATTTCATGTCATCAATCAATCCAGGGGACTTAAATGGTATATTATGTATTTATTTACGTATTAATTAATGGCTTATTCAAAGGACATAAAGAAAAATATAAAATGTTATCATTGCGGCGATTTTTGTCCCGATAATTCAATTTCGATTGATGATAAATTCTTTTGCTGTCTTGGATGTAAAACTGTTTATGAATTATTAAATGATAATAAACTCTGCAATTATTATAATATTGATCAGAACCCCGGAATCTCACCAAAAAATATCTATGGTAATAAATTCGATTTCCTTGATGATAATGAAACAATAGAAAAAATAATTGATTTTCAAGATGATAAGTTTTCTTCTGTTACTTTTTTCATCCCTCAAATGCACTGCAGCTCATGTATTTGGCTTTTAGAAAATCTTTACAAGATAAACGAAAATATTGTTAACTCAACGGTTGATTTTCTAAAAAAACAAGTAAACCTAAAATTCTTAAAAAATGAAATCAGCCTTAAAGAAGTTGTCCAAATTCTCACATCTATTGGATATGAACCTCAATTAAATTTAGACTCTACAAATAAAAAAACTGAAAATGTTTCAAATAAAAAACTTTATTATAAAATAGGGATTGCAGCTTTTTGTTTTGGAAATATTATGCTTCTCAGTTTCCCGGAATATTTATCTATAAATGTAACAGAAACTTTTTATCGAAAATTTTTCGGGTATCTGAATTTGATCTTAGCACTGCCGGTATTTTTCTATTCAGCCTCAGAATATTTTGTATCTGCATATAAAGGAATTCGCAAAAAGATAATCAATATAGATTTCCCAATATCTTTGGGAATCTTAGTCCTTTTTGTAAGAAGTTCATATGAAGTAATTTTTCATGCCGGTGCAGGTTATTTTGATTCTTTATCAGGATTAATCTTCTTTTTGTTGATTGGAAAGTTATTCCAGCAAAAAACTTATGATTCACTAAACTTCGAAAGAAATTATAAATCATATTTTCCGCTTTCTGTTATTTTAAAAAATAAAAATGAAGAAAAATCTATCCCGGTTGCAAAGCTCAAAGTCGGAGACAGAATTATTATTCGTAAAGATGAAATTATTCCGGCTGATTCAATTTTATTTAACGGAAACGGCAGTATCGATTACAGTTTTGTAACAGGAGAATCCAAACCTGTTGAAAAAGTTATGGGAGAATTAATTTATGCCGGAGGAAGGCAAACCGGATCGGCAATTGAGTTAGAAGTTGTTAAAGAAGTATCCCAAAGTTATCTAACACAATTATGGAATAACGATACTTTTTCTAAGAAAAATGAAAGTGAATTTACCACAATTTCAAATAACGTCAGCAAGTATTTTACTTTTATTGTTTTAATTATTGCATTTGTGTCATCTTCAATTTGGATGACAATTAATGTAAATACTGCTCTAAATGTTTTAACTGCTGTTTTAATTGTAGCTTGTCCATGTGCATTGGCTTTGTCAATTCCTTTTACATTGGGTAATTCATTAAGAATTTTCGGACGAAATAAATTTTATTTAAAAAACACTGCTTCCATTGAAGAACTTGCAAAGATTGATACAATTGTTTTCGATAAAACAGGTACAATAACCAAAACCGGGAAAAATCAGATTAAGTATACCGGAAATGAATTGAATACTTTTCAAAAAGAAATGATTCATGCTGTTGTTAAAAATTCAACTCATCCTTTAAGCAGAATGATTTTTAACTATCTAAATGTAAAACAAGAATTGAATGTAACGGATTATGAAGAACATTCGGGAAAAGGAATTTCTGCAACCGTATTAGGAAATAAAATTAAAATTGGTTCAAGTAAGTACTTAGAAAATATCAATTCGTTTTCAGAAAAAGATAAAAATAGTCTTGATACAAAAGTTTATCTTTCGATAAATGAAAAAACATATGGGTATTTTGAGTTTGCAAATTTATACCGTGAAGGAATTGATGAATTAATTCGAAATATTTCTGAAAAAAATGATGTATATCTTTTATCAGGCGATAATGAAGGAGAGAAAAAAAATATTTCCAAGTTTTTTAAAGATTTAACTAAGCTGAAATTTAATCAAACTCCTCAAGACAAATTGAATTTTATTAATTCACTTCAAAAAGAAAATAAAAAAGTATTAATGATAGGTGATGGTTTAAATGATGCAGGGGCTTTAAGTAAAAGTGATGTCGGAATTACCGTTACAGAAAACATTAGTAATTTCTCACCGGCTTGCGATGCAATTTTGGAAGCAAATATGCTGAATAAACTAAATAGTTTCTTAAAATTCTCGAAAATAAGTATAAATATAATTCTTGTAAGTTTTGGTATTTCGTTTTTATATAATTTGATCGGATTAGGATTTGCTGTTCAGGGTATGTTGTCTCCAATTGTCGCCGCTATTTTAATGCCTGTCAGTTCAATTTCCGTTGTATTATTCGCAACTTTATCAACTAATTATTTTGCAAAAAGAAGAGGTCTGCTATCTCGGTTTTAGTAGTTTTAATTGGTTTCAGCTTGATGGTTGCTGTTGGTTTTTTAATCGCATTCTTATGGTCTGTTAAGAATGGACAATATAAGGATACATATACTCCTTCCGTTAGAATTTTATTTGACGATAAAGATCAGAACAATTTAAATAATAAAGAACAAAAAGAAGACAAAACAAATTCCAGTACAAAATAAGGAGAGCTCTAAATGGAGTTGGAAACTTTTAGTTACGATAATAGGATAGTGAAAAAATTTGCACTGGCCACAATTGTTTGGGGCGTGGTGGGAATGCTGGTCGGACTTATTATCGCAACTCAACTTTTTGTCCCTGCATTGAATCTAAATTTACCTTTTACAACATTCGGTAGAATTAGACCTCTGCATACGAATGCGGTTATTTTTGCTTTTATTGGAAACGCTATTTTTATGGGAGTTTATTATTCCCTTCAGCGCCTTTGTAAAGCAAGAATGTTCAATGATTTTCTCAGCAACTTTCACTTCTGGGGATGGCAATTAATTATCCTGGCTGCTGTTTTAACATTGCCGTTAGGCTTTACAACAAGTAAAGAATATGCTGAATTAGAATGGCCGATCGATGTTTCAATTGCAATTGTTTGGATTGCATTTGGTATAAATATGTTCGGTACTATTATAAAAAGAAGAGAAAGCCATCTTTATGTTGCAATATGGTTTTACATTGCAACCTGGGTAACAGTTGCGATTCTTCATATTGTAAATTCAATTGAAATTCCTGTAAGCTTCCTAAAAAGTTATCCGGTTTATGCAGGTGTTCAAGATGCACTTGTACAGTGGTGGTATGGACATAATGCCGTAGCTTTCTTTTTAACAACTCCATATCTGGGTTTGATGTATTATTATCTTCCTAAAGCCGCAAACAGACCAATTTATTCTTATAGATTGTCAATAATTCATTTTTGGGCTTTAATATTTATTTATATCTGGGCTGGCCCGCACCATCTTCTTTATTCAGCTTTACCGGATTGGACACAATCTTTAGGAACTGTTTTTTCAATTATGCTGATTGCTCCTTCCTGGGGAGGTATGATAAACGGTCTGTTGACTTTGAGAGGTGCCTGGGATAAAGTAAGAGAGGATCCCATTCTTAAATTTATGGTAGTTGCTGTAACTGCATACGGTATGGCAACATTTGAAGGTCCAATGCTTTCATTAAAAAATGTAAATGCAATCGCGCATTTTACGGACTGGATAATTGCACACGTTCACATTGGAGCTTTAGGATGGAATGGATTTTTAACTTTTGGTATCCTGTATTGGTTAATTCCAAAAATTTATAAAACAAATCTTTATTCGAAAAAACTTGCCAATTTCCATTTTTGGATTGGTACACTTGGAATAGTTTTTTATGCTTCTTCTATGTATTGGTCAGGGATCACTCAGTCTTTAATGTGGAAACAATTCACACCGCTGGGAACTTTGCAGTATCCTAACTTTTTGGAAACTACATTGCAAATTATTCCAATGTACATTATCAGGGCAATTGGCGGACTACTCTATTTTAGCGGTGCAATCATTATGGTTTATAACCTTCACAAAACTGCAAAACAAGGATCTTTTGAAAGTGAAGAAACTGCTCAGGCTCCGGCATTGGTTAAATTCAAAGATCCTTTTGTTAAAGGGAAAAGACATCGCTGGCTGGAAGGTAAACCGATGCAGTTTTTAGTAGCTTCAACGGTTGTTGTTTTGATTGGAGGAATTGTAGAATTTCTTCCTACGTTTTTGGTTAAATCCAATATCCCGACTATTGCAAGTGTAAAACCATATACTCCATTGGAATTGCAAGGCAGAGATATTTATATAAAAGAAGGTTGTGTAAGCTGCCATTCTCAATTAATCAGACCATTCAGATCCGAAACAGAAAGATATGGTGAATATTCAAAAGCAGGCGAATATGTTTATGATCATCCATTCCTATGGGGTTCAAAAAGAACCGGACCGGATCTTCATAGAGAAGGTAAAAAATATCCGAATATGTGGCATTATTTGCATATGCAGGATCCAAGATCAATGTCGCCGGGTTCAATTATGCCTGCTTTTCCGTGGCTGCTTACAAACGATTTAGATACTTCAACAACAGCGACAAAAATAAATGTAATGAGAAGTCTTGGAGTACCATATCCGGATAGGTTATGAAAATATTGCAAATTCCGATTTGGAAAAACAAGCAGAAGAAATCACTAAAGATTTAAGAAAATCAGGTGTCCCTGCAGAAAAAAATAAAGAGATAATTGCTTTGATTGCATATTTGCAAAGATTGGGAACGGATATAAAAGTTCAACCAAATAACAAAGGAGAATGATTAAATGTTCAGTAATTATTTAAAAGATATAGAAGGGATAGGGATTTATCCAATTATTTCTTTACTGGTATTTTTTATTTTCTTTGTAATAATGCTTCTATGGATGTTTAAGATTGATAAAAAATACATAAAGAAAATGCAGGAACTTCCTCTAGACTCAAATAATAATCCTAATAATAATTATTCGGGTGAAAATAATGGTGATTAAAAAGTTTAAAAATTTATTTAATAAAAATAAGCTGGCTGTATTTGTTTTAACCTTTTCAAATATTGTACTGGCACAAACTGCGGAACCTGAAGGTATAAGCCAAACATATATTGATTACATGATCGGTTTTCTGCTTTTGATAATCCTGTTTTCATTTGCTGCACTTTTCTATTATGGATTTGGGGGAGAAAAAGAAAGTGCTGAAAGAGAACAGAAAGCTTTGGGAATTTGGCAGAAACTTAAAGATCATTTAGTTGCCGCAACTCCAATTGAGCAGGAAGATGAAATATTATTGGAGGACGATTATGACGGAATTAAAGAGTTAGATAATCGAATTCCGCCATGGTTTAATTATTTGTTTTATGCTACAATTATATTCGGGATATATTATTTATTGAATTTCCATGTATTTAAAACAGGTAAACTTCAAGCAGAAGAATATAAAGATGAAATGAGAGCTGCAGCTTTGCAGAAGGAAGAAATGGTAAAAACTGGGGCAGTAATAAATGAAGAAACTGTTACTCTTTTAAAAGATCCGGCTGCATTAAGTGCCGGGAAAAACATATTTAAAACTAATTGCGTAGCCTGCCATGGGCCGGAAGCAGGCGGAATTGTCGGTCCTAATTTAACAGATGACTATTGGATACATGGCGGGGGAATAAAAAATGTTTTCAAAACTATTAAATATGGTGTTCCAGCAAAAGGAATGATTACATGGGAAAATATTTTAAGTCCAAAAGAAATTCAGGAAGTTGCCAGCTATGTAATTTCTCTGCACGGAACTCATCCGGCTAATGCTAAGCCGCCGCAGGGTACAAAATACGAACCAGAAAAAGAAAATGATAAAACTACAAAGTAATTATTATGACTGAAGAAAAAATTAAAGATAACGAATCGTTTAGGGATCAGCTTTCGACTGTAAGTAAAGAAGGTAAAAGGAACTGGATTTATCCTAAAAAACCTTTTGGAAAATTTTATAATGCAAGAACTGTTGTAAGTATTATTTTACTTGCTATACTTTTTATAACTCCATTTATAAAAGTAAACGGACATCCTTTCGTATTGTTTGATTTTCTAAACAGAAACTTTATACTTTTCGGAATTCCTTTCGGACCGCATGACTTCCATCTGTTTGTAATTGCTATGATTGCGATTATCGTTTTCATAATATTATTCACTGTTGTTTTTGGAAGAGTATTCTGCGGCTGGGCATGCCCACAGACAATTTTTTTGGAAATGGTTTTCAGAAAAATAGAATACTGGATTGAAGGCGATTATATGGAGCAGAAAAAACTTCATAATGCGCCGTGGGATTCACAAAAATTATTTAAGAAAACTCTCAAACACTCAATATTTTTCGCATTATCATTTATCATAGCAAATTTTTTCCTTGCATATTTAATCGGAATGGATCAATTAATCAATATTGTAACTGATCCGCCAGGAAAACATATTCAAGGATTAATAGCAATAACAGCTTTTTCAGGAGTGTTCTACTGGGTGTTTGCTTATTTCCGTGAGCAGGCTTGTACGTTGGTTTGTCCTTATGGAAGACTGCAGGGAGTATTGCTTGATCAAGATTCTATTGTAATTGCTTATGATAATGTTAGAGGAGAACCAAGAGGTAAAATTAAGAAAAATGAAAACCAGGAAAATTTGGGCGATTGTATAGATTGTAAATTATGTGTTGATGTATGTCCTACTGGAATTGATATCAGAAACGGAATTCAGCTTGAATGTGTAAACTGTACCGCATGTATCGATGCCTGCGATTATGTTATGGAGAAAGTGCATCGTCCAAAAGGATTAATTAGATATGATTCGTTAAACGGAATTGAGAAAAAAACTAAATTTAAATTTACTCCAAGAATGATTGGATATTCTATTGTACTTACTGTTTTAGTCGGTTTGCTGGGATATTTATTAGCAACAAGAACAGATTTTAGCATAAATATTTTAAGAACTCCCGGTTTGTTGTTCCAGGAACAGCCGGATAATAAACTTAGTAATCTTTATGATATTAACTTAGTCAATAAAACTTTCAAAGATGTTCCCTTTAAAATAAAATTGGAAAACATTAAAGGTGAAATAAAAATTGTTGGTAATGACCTAAACCTTAAATCACAAGAAATTGATGATGCTAAATTTTTAATAATCCTTCCAAAAGATGAAATAAAAACAATGAGTACACCTATTAAAATAGGAGTTTATGCAGGTAATAAATTAATAAAAGAAATCAACACGTCGTTTTTAGGTCCGGTTGAAGAAGGAGAAGGAATTGAAAATTAAATTTAACTGGGGCTTTGGTATTCTTATTGCCATTATACTTTTTATGGGAATATTATTAAGTATTGTGTTGTATATGATGAATCAAGATGTAGACCTGGTAACGGATAAATATTACGATAAAGAAGTTAAATATCAGCAGCAAATCGATACTGAAAAAAGGACAAATGCTCTTGACGAAAATATTCAAGTTAATATTTTAAATAATACTCTGGTTGTTACTTTTCCTGATTCCTCAAACGTTGATGGCGAATTATATTTTTACAGGCCATCCGACTTTAAAAAAGATTTTAAAGTTCCAATCAAAATTGATCATAAAAGAGAGCAGGTGGTTAACATATCAAAAGTTGAAAAAGGTTACTGGAAACTGAAAGTTTCATGGAAAATGAATAATGATGAGTATTATTCCGAGAAGTCAATTTATATTAATTAATATCTAATAAATCTAAGGTATTAAAATGAGTATAGAAGTTTGGGCTGCCTTAGCAGTTGGTTTTTTCGGAAGTTTTCACTGCATCGGGATGTGCGGACCAATTGCATTAGCTTTACCAATTCCCCGTACTTCAAATATTAAATTCTTTTTAGGTAGAATTTTATACAACCTCGGCAGAGTTATTTCATATTCTATTATGGGAGGAATTTTCGGCTTACTTGGAAAGAGCTTAATGTTGTGGGGATTCCAGCAAAGTTTATCAATTTTATTAGGTGTTTTCATTTTAATTGCTGTCCTTATTCCTGTTAAATATCGGAATTACTTGCTGGGAGTTCCTATAATTCAAAAAATTATTAATCCATTCAAAATCAAAATTGGAAAATTATTCAAGAAAACATCTTTGAGTTCACTTCTATCAATTGGAATTTTAAATGGATTTTTGCCATGCGGATTTGTTTATGTTGCTCTTGCCGGAGCAATTGCCTCAGGCAGTATTATTTCCGGAATGCTGATTATGATGTTTTTCGGTTTCGGAACAATTCCAACAATGTTTGCTGCTTCTGTATTCGGTAAATTTGTTACTTTAAATTTTAGGCAAAAACTTTCCAGACTCACTCCTGTTTTTGCAGTTCTGCTTGCAGTAATTTTTATTTTAAGAGGATTGAACCTTGGAATCCCTTATTTAAGTCCAACTATGTCGCACCACAAACAAATGCAGCATATGAGTCAGCCAGATTAATTCTAATTTAATTATTTAGTATTTCTTTTCTATATTCTTCCTTATTCATTTCTAAATACTTCTGTAATTAATATATTTGTTATACAAATTTATCTTTCTATAAAATTTTTATTATAAATATGATTTATCAAATCTGGAAACTGCTGCATATAATTGCCGTGATTGTTTTTTTTGGAAATATAACCATAAGCAGATTCAAAAAAAATAATGCTGAAAAATCTAAGGATAAAATAAAATTAAGCGATACTTTTAAAAACATTTTAAATTTTGATCGAATCCTCACAATGCCTTCTGCAACCGGAGTTGTAATCTTTGGATTGGGAACAGCAATGCAGGGTAACTATTCCTTAATTGAAACCTCATGGATTTTTTGGTCGATAATTTTATTAATAATTTCTGCTTATGCTTTTATGTCAAAAATAATCCCCATTCAAAGACAAATAATAAAGACATTAAATGCAGATAATTTTTCCTGGGATGATTATAATTCTTTATCTAAAAAATGGAATTTGTGGGACTCGATCGCAATTATAACTCCTTATCTTGCTGTTGTTTTAATGGTTTTAAAAAGTGCAATTTGAAAAAGATAAATAAAAATGAAACCGTGGCTTAAAATATTAATTGGAATTGTTGTTACCTTTATCGTTGTGTTTCTTATCGGCGGATTCATTTTTTACAATATGCTCATTTCTTCATTACCTGAATATTCAGGTGAAACCGAATCAGCAAAGATCCAGAATGATATTAATATTTATACAGATAGTATGGCCGTTCCTTATATAATTACGAAAAATTATGAGGATGCCGTTTTTGCTCTAGGATATTTGCATGCAGAAGAAAGATTATTCCAGATGGATCTTGCCAGAAGAGCAGGAGAAGGGAGGTTGAGTGAAATATTCGGTTCCAAAACCTTACCTTTTGATGAAATGTTTAGAACTGTTGGAATAAAAAAGTTTGCCGATGAAAATTATTCAAAAATGAGTTCCATAACTAAAAAATTATTAATAGCATATTCAAACGGAGTTAATTTTTATATTAGAAATAACAAGGGACATCTTCCGATTGAATTTGATGTTTTAAGTTATGATCCCGAATATTGGAAGCCGGAAGACTGCCTGGTTGTTATTAGAATGATGGCATGGGAATTAAATATTAGCTGGTGGACGGATTTCGGTTTCACGGACCTGGTTCAAAAATACGGAATTGATAAAGTTCAGGAAATTATGCCTGACTATCCGGATGATGCTCCATTTATTATACCCGAAGAAATAAAAAAATACAAAAAAGTAAAATCATCATTTGTAAAAACCGATAAAGAGTTTAGAGAATTTATGGGAATTCAGGGCACTCATATCGGTTCAAATAATTGGGTAATAAACGGGAAATTATCAGCAACTGGAAAACCAATAATTGCAAATGATCCGCATCTTTCTTTTAGTGCTCCGGGTAAATGGTATGCTGCAGTTATTAAAACAAATAATTTCCAAGTAGCCGGAGTAACACTGCCGGGCGTTCCGGGAATTGTAATCGGCGAAAATAAAAATATTTCCTGGGTTCTTACAAATATAATGGAAGATGATTGCGATTTTTATTTTGAGAAGTTCGATTCAACCGGAACTAAATATTTGGTAAATGATAAATGGTATCCTATAAAAAGTTATAAAGATACAATTAAAGTAAAAGATTCCACCGATGCAGTAATAGAAATTAATTCAACTTACCGCGGACCGATTATCTCTGATATTCATCCTTATAATTTTGTCTATAATGATAAAAACCTTAAAACTCAACCAATCAGTATGCGATGGCTGGGAAATGATTTCAGCGATGAAACTCTTGCTTATTACAAAATTAACTCCGCAAAAAATTGGCAGGAATTTAAAGAAGGAGTTCGTCTCTACAGCGTACCCGGGCAAAATTTTGTTTATGCCGATAAAGAGGGTAATATTGGATATTTATTCGGTGCTAGACTTCCTATTCGAGAAAACAATAACACAACTTTTATTTTTGACGGAACGACTAATAAAAATGATTGGAAAGGATTTGTTCCTGAAAATCAGCTGCCGAGTTTATTTAATCCTGCTCAAAATTTTATTGCAACGGCAAATAATAAAACAGAAAAGAATTTCAAATATCATATTTCTAATTTATGGGAACCTTCATCCAGAATTGAAAGAATTGAGGAACTTTTAACTTCCAAACCAAAACTATCTGTAAAAGATTATAAAAAATTTCAATTGGATTTTATTTCTCCTTATGCAAAAGAATTGACTGCTTATTTAATTAATGCATTTAAAAATGTTAAAGTAACTGATAAAAATCTAAAACTTGCATTGGAATTATTTAAGGATTGGAATTATGAAATGGATCAATACAGTCAGGTTCCGGCAATATATGCTGTTTTCCTGAATCATCTTTTAATAAATACTTATATGGATGAAATGGGTGAAGACCTTTATAATGAATTTGTCTTTGTGCAGAATGTCCCCTATAGAAGTATAATGAAATTGATGAAAAATCCGGAATCAAGCTGGTTCGATGATATTAAAACTCCACAAATTGAAACAAGAGACGATATAATTAGGAAATCACTTTCCGATGCTTTAACAGAATTAGAAGGCAAGTTCGGAAAAGATCTAAAAGAATGGCAATGGGGAAAACTGCATAAAGTTATTTTCAAACATACATTCAGCGGTTTTTCTTCTTTAGTTGACAACTATATTGATATTGGGCCTTATAGTATCGGAGGAGACGGCACAACAATTTTTAATACGGAATATTCTTTTACAATAAATAATGATAAGTTTCCGGCTTTCAATCATAAAAAATTTGAAAATATACTTGGCCCTTCAATGAGATTTATTTATGATTTTTCCAAACCGGATGAATTCAATTTAATTTTAACAACAGGACAATCCGGAAATGTTTTGAGCGATCATTACAGAGATATGACAAAAATGTGGTTAGACGGGTATTATTTAAATATTAAAACCGATGATAAATCTATAAAAAATTCAAAGAACAAAGTATTTAAAATCATCAGGCAGTAATCTTAATTTCCATCATAATAATTACCATTTCGATTTATTCAAAAACTATGTAGTTTTAATTATATTAATAGTAAATTTACACGATTAATAAATAATTAGATTTAAGAATGAAAGTAATTGAACATCTAGAGAAAGCAAAGGATCCATTAATAAGTTTTGAATTAATTCCGCCTACAAGGGGCGGAGATATTAAAAGTCTGCTTCAGGTAATTGAAGATATTTTAAAATACCGTCCGCCTTTTATTGATATAACAAGTCATTCCGCGGAAGTTATTTACGAGGAAACTTCTGCCGGAATAAAGAAAAAAGTAAAAAGAAAAAGACCGGGTACTTTAGGTATTTGCGCATTAATTCAAAACAAATATAACATAGATGCCGTACCTCATATTTTAACAAAAGGATTTACCAGAGAAGAAACAGAAGACTTCTTAATAGAATTAAATTATTTGGGAATTGAAAATGTTTTAGCAATAAGAGGTGACGACAGCGGTTATAAAAAACCTATTCCGTTAGGCAGAAGTGTTAATAATTATGCTGCTGATCTGGTAAAACAAATCGTTGGTATGAATAGCGGAAAATATTTGGAAGACAGTCTGCTTGATGCAAAGCCGACTAATTTTTGTGTCGGAGTCGGCGGATATCCTGAAAAACATTTTGAAGCTCCCAATCTTTCCATTGATATAAAAAATGTAAAAGCTAAAGTTGATGCCGGTGCGGATTATATAGTAACACAAATGTTCTTTAATAATAAAGTTTATTTTGATTTTGTTGAAAAATGCCGTGAAGCCGGAATAAAGGTTCCAATAATTCCAGGATTAAAAATATTAACATTAAAATCGCATTTAGTAAATATTCCTAAGAATTTTTACATTAATATTCCCGATGAATTAGCTGAGGAGGTTTATGAAGCAAAACCTGAACATGTTATGGATATTGGTGTGGAATGGGCTGCTAAACAAGTTGAAGAGTTATTAAATAAAAATGTTCCCAGTGTTCATTTTTATATTTTACAAAATTCAACTCCGGTTAAAAAATTAATGGACAGATTAAAATTATTTAAGCAAATAGCTTAATATATTTTAAAAATATTTATATGAGTCAAAATACATCTACCAAAATAAAAAAAATTAAATGGGGAATTGCCGGCTGCGGCTGGTTTGCGGAACACACTTTTATACCTGCCTTAATCCAATTAAGAAAAAGCAGTTTGGTTTCTTTATATAGTAAAACCAATTCCAGAGCTAAAGCTGTCGCTGATAAATTCGGAGCATCAAAATATTTTTCTGATTATGATGATTTTTTAAGATCTGATATAAATGCTGTTTATATAGCAAGTTCAAATGTGGATCATTACGAACAAGTTATTAAAGCTGCAAAAGCTAAAAAACATATTTTATGTGAAAAACCTTTATCGATTACATCGGCTCAAGCTGAAGAAATGGTTAAAACATGTTTGGATAACGATGTAATGCTCGCCGTTAATTATTTATATAGAACTCATCCGCTTATCAAAAAAGCTAAAGAATTAATTGACGGACAAATTCTTGGAAAATTGGTTTCAATAAATATGAGTTTTAATTCTGATTTTCCGCCCGGAAGCAACTTTAGATTTAAAAAGAATTAAGCGGCGGCGGAGTTTTAAGAGATCTTGGAACTCATATGATCGATCTGTTAAGATTATTCGGCGGAGAAATAGATTATATTGATGGAGTTATGGATAATATAATTTATAAAAGTGAAGTAGAGGATTTTGCTTCTGCAATTGTAAGATTTAATAACGGCGGTTACGGTTATTTTAAAGTGTCCGGAAATAATAGAAAAGCTTTTAATAGAATTGAAATATTAGGGCACAAAGGCGCGGTAAGTATTGATAACTTAGTCGGTGTGAAAAATGTTCCTGCCAAATTGACAATTATGCTCGAAGGCGAAGCAAAAAAAGCATTTCGAAAAAGATCAAACAGAATGCTGCGGTATTTAAAAGCCGTTCAAAATTCTTTCTTAAAAAATGAAACACCGCCTGCTACCGGTTATGACGGATTGATCAATATTAAATTAATGGAAGAACTGGAAAGGAAATGTCAATCAAGAAAAGATTAGTCGAAATTTGTCATCTGGTTTATTCAAAGGGGTTTGTTGCTGCACAAGATGGAAACCTTTCTGTAAAAATTAATGATCATCGTTTTCTAATTACAAGATCAGGAATTTGTAAAGGCGAAGTAACAGAAGAGGATATTTTAGAAATTGATAATAACGGAAATGTGATCGAGGGAAAGGGCAAAGTATCCACGGAATATAAAATACATTTGTTTGCTTATAAAAATAGAAAAGAAATTAATTCCGTAGTTCACTGTCATCCATCTTTTGCAACAGCTTTTTCTGTTTCCGGACAAACTTTGACTGATAATGTTTTTCCTGAAGTAATATTAACAATTGGAAAAGTTCCGCTTTGCGATTATGGAACTCCTTCTACAGAAGAATTACCGAATTCTCTTAAACCATACATTGAACATGCATGGGCTTTTTTATTGAAAAATCATGGCGCTGTAACTATAGGAAAGACTTTAGACGATGCTTTCTTTAAAATGGATAAATTGGAACATACTGCAAAAACATTATTTATTTCTAAACTGCTGGGTAAAGTCGATCGAATTCCAAAAGATAAAGTTATGGAACTTATTAAAATTTCTAAAGATACTTACGGAATTCAGCAGGACGAACGAAATATCTTTTAACTAAATATAAAATTCAATTTATGCCAGATAAAAAATTAAAAGTCGCTTTGCTTTTGGGAGGAACCTCACCCGAACGTGAAGTTTCGAAATCTTCTGCAAAGTCTATTCTGCAGGCATTAAATAATTTAAAATATGAAACGGTTTTAATAGATCCGGCTTACGGTAAAAACCAGCCAAAAAATGCAGATGACTTTTTTGCAAAAAAAGATTATTCTGAATTATCAAATAAAAATTATATTGATGCGGTTAGCCTTCCTGTATTTGATGATGTGGACATCGTTTTTTTAGGACTTCATGGAAAATGGGGAGAAGACGGAACAATTCAATCATTGTTAGAACTACGCGGAATTAAATATACAGGTTCAAAAATATTATCAAGCGCTGTTTCCATGGATAAAGAATTATCCAAAGTATTATTTCAAAAAAATAATGTAAACACTCCTAAATGGATAACAGTTAAAAAAAATAATTTTGATTTAAAAGAAATCGCAAATAAAATTAAAAATGAAATTGGGTATCCTTGTGTTATCAAACCAAATGATGAAGGCTCTACCGTCGGATTAACAATTTGTTCCGAAGAATCTTTTGTAGAAGATGCAATTAAACTTGCACATAATTATTCCTCAAAAGCTTTAATTGAAGAATATATTCCGGGGAGAGAATTGACCGTTGGAATTATAGAAAACAGATCCTTAAATGTTTTGGAAATAAAACCTAAACATGGTTATTATGATTATGAATGTAAATATGAGCCGGGAATGAGCGAATATGAAGTTCCGGCAAAGATTCCTCAAAATGTTTTTAAAAGAAATTCAAGAGCAGGGGTTAAGAGCGTTTAATTCTTTAGGCTGCAGTGCTTATGCTAGAGTGGATTTTAGGATGAATGAAAAAAACGAATTTTACTGTCTTGAAGTTAATACATTACCTGGAATGACATCTACTAGTTTAGTTCCTAAAATGGCAAAAGCGGAAGGAATTTCTTTCGAGGAATTAATTGATAAAATTATAAAATTAAGTTTGTAAGTTTTTTAAATGAAAAATAAAAAATTTAAACTTTATCTTTTTGCGGTTGTATTTATAATCGGATTATTGTATTTATTATTTAATGAACAAGGTTTGATTAAATATCTTCAGCTGAAAAGTGAAATAAACTCTTTAAATGAAAAGATTGCGAAAGTAGATACCTTAAATAAAAACCTTTCACAAGAAATAGATTCATTGAGAAATAAAGTTCCTGCAAAAATTGAAAAAGTTGCCAGGGAAAAATATGATATGATACGCAAAGGGGAGAAAAGTATAGAAGTAATAGAAAAATAATATTTATGTCTAAGATTAAATTACCGCAAGTTCCGCTTGCAGAAAGAATTCGACCAAAATCATTAGAAGAATTTCAAGGGCAGAAATCATTACTTGGTCCCGGTAAACCAATTAGATTAATGATTGAAAATGATACTTTAAGTTCTTTTATCCTTTGGGGTCCTCCGGGAACAGGAAAAACTACTATTGCAAAAATAATAGCTTCGCAAACCAATTCAGATTTTCATCAAATTAATGCAGTTTCTTCCGGTGTAAAAGATATTCGTTCAATAATTCAAATTGCTTCCAATAATCAGCAGCTTAAACAGAAGAACAATTTTATTTATAGATGAAATTCACAGATTTAATAAAGCACAGCAGGATGCATTGTTAAACTCGGTTGAATCCGGATTAATTATATTAATTGGTGCAACAACTGAAAATCCATCTTTCGAAGTAATTCCGGCGTTAAGATCCAGAGTTAGAATTTTTGTTTTAGATGAATTGTCCAAAGATGATTTGAATGCAATTATAGATATGGCTGCAGATAAAGATGAGTTTATTTCAAAATTAAATTTAGAATCTATTGACAGAGATTTTTTAATGTATTTATCCGGCGGAGATGCAAGAACTTTATTAAATATTTTGGAAGCAAGTATAACTCAGGAAATAAATTCTGATCCGATAAAAATAAATAAAGAAGTTTTAGAAAATGTAGTTCAAAAGAAAAATATAGTGTATGATAAAGCAGGAGAAGAACATTATAATGTTATTTCAGCATTTATAAAAAGTGTAAGAGGAAGCGATCCGGATGCTGCTTTATATTGGTTAGCTAGAATGCTGGAAGGCGGAGAAGATCCGTTATTTATTGCAAGAAGATTGGTTATTTTAGCTTCGGAAGATATTGGAAATGCCTCTCCAAATGGTTTGGTTTTGGCTGAAGCAGCCTTTGGAGCTGTTGATAAAATTGGAATGCCGGAGGCCAGAATTATTCTTGCTCAATGTACAACTTATCTTGCATCATCACCCAAAAGCAATGCATCTTATCTTGGAATTTCAAATGCGTATTTCTATAGTAAATAAGAATCCTCTTTATCCGGTACCAATTCATTTAAGGAATGCTCCGACAAAATTGATGAAGGATATTGGCTATGGTAAAGAATATAAATATCCTCATGATTTTAATAATCATTTTATAGAAGAAAATTATTTACCTGAAGAAATAAAAAACAAGCAATTTTATTTCCCTACCGAAAATGGTCAAGAGAAAAGATTGAAAGACTGGTTAAGTTTTTTGTGGAAGGGAAAGAAGAAATACTAAATTCATTTTCATAAAAGAGCAAACATTTTTCCTGGCAGCTGTTTTACTAATCCTTTAAATTCCAATGATAAAAGATGAACTAAACAATCGGATGTTGAAAGATTTACCAGTTTTGCAATCTTATCAATTTGAATAGGTTCGCTATTTAATTTAGTTATAATTTTTTCTTCGAATAAAGTAAGCTCGGTTTGATGTTTGGGAATATTCTTGCCTAAAATTGGTTTAAGTTTTAAATCTAATTCTGTTAAAATATCTTCTACATCAACTATTAATTTTGCTTCCCCTTTTTTGATTAATGTATTTGTTCCTTCGGATTGTTTTACTCCGACGTTCCCAGGAACAGCAAAAACTTCTCTATTCTGGTCTAAGGCAAATCTTGCTGTTTGCATTGCTCCGCCTTTAACTCCGGTTTCAATTACAATTGTTCCTAATGTTAATCCGGATATAATTCTGTTTCTTCTTGGAAAGTTTTGTGCATCTGGCTGGGTTCCAAGTTCAAATTCCGAAATTACAGCTCCGTTTTCTTTAATTGCATTAAAAAGCTTTTTATTTTCGGGGGGATAAATAACATCCAAGCCGGAACCAATAATTGCAATAGTTCTATTGTTTTTACTTAAGGAAGTTCTGTGCGCAATTGAATCAATCCCTCTGGCGAGTCCGCTGATAATTGTAATTTTCTGATCGGACAAATCCGAAACAATTCTTTCAGTTTGAAGCTTGCCGTAATTAGTTGGTTGTCTCGTTCCGACAACTGAAACAGAAAAATCATCTCTTTCTGAAAAATCACCTAACATATAAAATAATAATGGGGGATCATAAATCTTTTTAAGAATTTTTGGATATTCTTTATCCCAAACGCTTACGACTTTGCCGTTAAGTTTATTCAGGGCTTCAAGTTCTTCTTCAGTTTTATTTCTAATAATTTCTTCATTATTGGAAATATTTACAATTCTTTGTGCAAGATTTTTATAAATTCCGGGAACTTGAAGAAGTGTTTGATAATCAGCATTAAGGATATTGGAAATGGTTTTAAATTTTGAAAGCAGAATACGAATTTTCCCGGGTCCGATTCCATCAACTGATAGAAGTAACTTTAATTCGGTTAATTGTTTAAAATTTAATTTTGTCAAAACAGAATGGTTTGATTATAGAAATAAATTAAAGCGAAATCTTTAATTTTAAAAAGGTGCTATATAGAATGAATATAACACCCCCGCCATTAATAAATTTTATTTATTTTTCTTCTTTTACTTCAGCAGTATTTTCTTCTGCTTGTTTTTTCTTTTTATAAAGGATAGAAGCAGGAAAAATCAAAACATAACCAATAACTAAAAGAATTGGTGAAACAACCAGAGAAGCAGAACTATCCCAAGGTTTAACGCTCATAAAATAAAAGCCGGCTATAATTACTACAACTCCAATTAGAAGCAAGTAATAATTGTTTTTAGTCCAGTAGATATTAAAAGGTGAGGTATGAACCTTTTTTTGAGATTTTATATTTTTTCTTTTAACTTTTTTTGCCATTATTAAACTCCTAAAAATAAAATAAAGCCCAGCGATGGGGAACCACTGGGCCCGACTCGTTTCCATCAAAGGGCAGGGGAGAACCCTTTGAAAGAGTCATTGAAAATAAAATACGATATTAAATATTCAGTTAACAAATTATTTACTAATTTGGTAAACAATTTTTCTAATAGTGTCGAACTGTAAATAGGGATATTCTTCTCTAATAGAATCAATTGCATCGCCGGCGCTGACTTTACTGGCTCTGAGTTGTTTGAATTTTTTCCTTATCTGATAATCTCTCACAGATTTTTCGTCGATTAAGCCCTGAGAACTTAAAAGCTCATAGATATCATCACTGATGAGATCAGATAGAGGATTTTCTATTTTTGCTTTCACGGTTTTCATCGCTGTCTTCCTTTCGTTGTTGTTGGATGCCTTACATTAAAATAGGTATCAATTTTTCCCTATATACTAACTCCCAAAAAGTATTGTTCCTTAATAATAAAAAAACCGACCAGAGAAATGTCTAAATCGGCGCAAATCTGCTACTCTGGTTAAAAAAGTTCAATTTTTCAACTTGTAGCAAATTTCTATAATAAATCCTCTATTAATTACGATTAAATATTGAAATAATCTTAAATAATGTCAAGCTTTCAAAGATAAAAAATTGCTTAAAAATCTATAACAAAATTATTACGGATGATAATAATCAAGCAAAATCTAATCAAAAAATTACAAAGTGTATTAAAAATAATGTTGTTATAACTCACAAAAATGTGTTAAGTTTGAAGAATACTTTACAAAAGTATATCAATTTAAAATCTCATCAGGAAGTTAATAATGTCGGATAATAAAAATTTTGGATTTTTAGACTTATTAGTAATACTTGTTAAATGGAAAAAGTTTTTTATCGGTCTTTTTATCATTTCAATGATTTTATGTTATTTGGCAATATACTTTTTTGTTCAAGAAAAGTATGAATCCTCTGCTTTAATATTACCTTCCCAGCAAGAAAATACAAGCGGAATTTCAGGATTTTTATCTAATTTAAAAGGATTACCCATTGACTTAGGAGGTATGGGCACCGGAACTGATGTTGATTTATATAATTCAGTTGTATACAGCCGCACGTTATTAGATAAGGTCATAAAAAAATTCGATTTAGTAAATGTATACAAGATGGATACAAGTGCAGTTGATTATAAAGAACAAACACTTAAAGAACTTAAAAGCAATATAAATGCAGATCTTAATAATGACGGAGTTACATATAGTATTTCGGTGTCTGCACCAACTCCGGAATTAGCAGCTGAAATGACAAACTACATTGTTAGTTTATTAAATAAAGAAATATTAGATCTAAAAATTCAAAAATCTAAGGACAACAGAATTTTCCTTGAAAACCGGGTACAGGAAGTTAAAGACAGTCTGGCTAAAGCTGAAAATCTGATGAAAAGATTCCAGGAAAGAACCGGAATGTTTGAAGCAGAAAATCAAACTAAAGCTATTTTAGAACAGCTGGCAAACTTCAGGCAAGTTTAGCTGAAAAGCAAGTTGAACAATCTGTTTACGGAAAAATTTATGGGGAAAACTCTTCTCAGGCTTTTAAATGCAAAAATTACAGCTAAAGAACTTGCAGATAAATTGGAAAATATAAAAAGCGGTCAAGACACTTCTAATTCATTTCTTTCCTTGAATAAACTTCCACAAAAAGGTAGTGGAATATTTTAGACGATTTAGAGATGTGGAGATTTATTCAAATATACTTGGAATTTGAATTACCGCTTTACGAGCAGGCAAAATTTCAGGAACAAAAGAATGTGCCTATACTTCAAGTTATAGACTATGCAGTACCGCATAAAAGGCGAAGTTATCCTAAAAGAATACTAACTGCAGGAATAATTACAATAGGAATACTTCTGATTGCATTTATTTTTGTATATATAAAAGAAAATCAAGAGTTAAACGAGAACGAAAAATTTAGTTATATCAGAAAAAATATCTTTAAATGGAAAAATAAGGCTTGAGCTTATTTCTCACTCGGGCAGCAATCATTTCAAATATTTGTAAAATATACTGACATTTACAATACAATTATATTATTAAAAGTTTAATTTGATGGATCTTACTTTAAGGGCTGATAAAGTATATTGGAATTTGTTCTTTCTAATTGCGGCATTACTATTAATTATTGAAATTTTAATTTGTTCAGTTTTTTATGAATCCACAATAATTGTACTGGCTATTGATGGTCTAATATTTACTACACTATTATTTTTAATATATCTAAAAAACTTTCCATTATATTTAATAATTCTTAATATTATTCCATTAGTTTATTTCAATCAGAACTTGCATTATGGTTTAAAAGGAGTTTTGATCCAGGACATTTTCATTTACATTGTAATTTATATTTCATTTTTAAAATTACTGAATGAAAATGTTGAGACAGAAATCAAATCTCCTCTCAAAATTCCACTATTAATCATTGCTTTTTATTTTATGTTTTCTGCTGTATATGGACTTATTAAAGGACATCAATTTTTTGCAGTAATCGAAGAGCTATATCATATTTACTATTATTTATTAGCAATAGTAATCTCGTTTATTATAGAGAAAGAAGAGCATTTTATTATACTATTTAAAGCTATTGGAGTTGTAATAACAGTCGTTGCTATTGAATATATCTATTTTGCATTTGTTGGTGATTTTTTACGAGTAGTTACGTTTCAATCGAATTTGATTTTAATAATGATAGCAATTTCATTTGCATTTTTATTATTTCAAAAAAAATACAAAATATTTTGGTTGTCATTATTTTTAATTAACATTTTAGCTTTAATATTTACTCAAACCCGAACCCTTTGGATTGGTGCTGCATTAATTGTAGTAATTTCTGTTTATTATTTTTTAAAATATTCGAAAAAAAATTTTGCATTTAAATTTTTAATACTAGGAATAATATTATTATTACCACTATTATTTTTATCCAAACATGGTTCAATTCGAAAAGCAAATGTTAATAACACACAAATAGAGAAAAGAGCAGAAACTTTAGCTAATCCTGGTGAGGACGTATCATTATTAATGAGAGTTGAGTTAGCTTATTACGCATATCAAAAATTTATTAAGAATCCACTATTTGGAAGTGGTTTAGGAGATTATGTAAAATATAAAATATTTAAAAACAATAACGATAAAGTATATTATTTGGATAGTACTTGGTTTTATTTGATTTGGAAAGGAGGTATTATTGGCTTTTTATTGTTTTGCTGGTTCTTTTGGCTGATATTAAAAAACTCATTAAAAATATTTAACCAAGCACAGGAAATTAAAATAAAAATATTAGGGTTGGCTGTATTTACTTCATTTTGTGGTTTAATATTTGCCGCATTTTTTGCTGCATCTCTTAATAAATATAAATATGGCGTAATAATAGCAATTTTAATTGCTTTTGTTGATTTTGAAAGTAAAAAAATAAACAGAAAAGTAAAAACTGATGGATAGTATTACCTTTTATCATCAACATTATCTCTCACCATCCATGACATTTATTTACAGGCAGTTATTGGGAGCATCTCAAGAGTTTGATGTGAATGTGATTTGTACAAGGCTTTGTGAAAATATCAATATTTTCCCTCATGATAAAATTTATTGTTTACCTCAAAGTAATTATAGTATAAAAATATCAAGATTAAAGGAAATTTTATTAAATAAACCAAGTTATAATCATCGTAATATCGAGCCAAAATTATCTACTTTAAAAGAATTCATATTTCCAATATTATTAGTAATAGTAATAGTAAATTAATTCATGCTCATTTTGGGCCTTCCGGAATAGAAGTACTGCCTATTTCTTTAAAGTTAAATTTACCATTAATAGTTTCATTCCATGGTTACGATGCATCTTCATTATTGAGGTATGAAAGTTACAAGAAGTTAATAAAGCTATTGATTAAATACGCATATATCATTTCACCTTCAACTTATATGCAAAATATATTTTTTAATATGGGACTTGAAAAGTCCAAATCATTTATTGTAAGATGTGGAATTCCTACGGACACTTATAAATTTGAAAATCGTAAAACAATTGGTGAAAAAATAGCAGAGAAATAAAAAAATTACGTTTTTACAAGTTTCAAATTTTGTAGAAAAGAAAGGTCATAAATATACTTTATAAGCATTTGAAAAATTATCTAAAAAAATATTCTAAATGCGAAATTAATTTTAGCAGGTGCTGGTCGCTTATTTAGAGGAAATGAAATCGTTATCAATGTAGATTGGTATAAGCAGAAAAGTAGTATTCCCTGGTTTGGTTTACCAGGACGAAGTGAATAATTTGATGAATATCGGCAGATGTATTTGTGCACCATAGTGTCATTGCAAAAAATGGTGACATGGAAGGAATCCCTACGGTTATAACAGAAGCCATGGCTACCGGATTGCCTATAATAAGCACTTATCCATTCCGGAATTCCAGAATTAGTTGAAAATGGATAAATGGCTTTTTGGTTCCTGAAAAAGATGTAGACGCATACTTGAAGCAATGATTAAAATGCTGAAAGTTGATGAATGAATTTGGAGTGAACGGAAGGAAAAAAGTCGAAAGAGATTTAATTTAGAAAAAGAAAATGGAAAACTAAATTATATTTATAAAGAAATTCTAAGTTCAAAATAGTTTACTGAAATTTATAATTATTAATATTAAGGATATTTAATATAAAATTTGAATGAAGCTAGGTACAATTGCATTAAAAGGAATACAATGGACATCCATTTCTCAAATAAGCAGGCAACTGCTTCAGTATATTACCACTTTAATATTAGCTAATATACTAAAACCAGGGGAATTCGGATTAATGGCGATGGCTTTAGTCATTACCGGATTTATCGATATATTTAAAGATCTTGGTACATCGGCTGCATTAATTCATTTAACGGAAATCAATAAACGGTTAATTTCTAGTATATTTTGGTTAAATATTATATTTGGAATTATTTTTACTGTATTAATTTTTTTTACTGCTCCAATAATTTCACTTTTCTTTAATTCAAGCGACATAATACCTATTCTAAAAACCTTATCAATTCTTTTTTTTATATCAAGTTTCGGTATTTTACCAAAATCCCTTATGGAAAGGGAATTGGAATTTAATAGCTTAGCAAAAATTGAAGTAATTTCTGTTTTAATAAGTTCTGTATTCGGAATAGTTTTAGCATTGTTAAATTATGGCGTATGGAGTCTTGTTTTTCAGGCATTAATTAACAATTTTATTTTTACTGTTTTAATATTAATCATATAAGAGAATATTTCCCGGTCTTGAATTTTCAATCATCGAAATCAAATCAGTATCAAATTACAGCCTTAATTTAGTGGGTTATAGTATATTCAATTATTTTGTAAGAAATGCAGATTATATGTTGATTGGACGTTTTCTTGGGGAAAACCAATTAGGAAATTATTATTTAGCATATAAAATTATGCTTTATCCTCTCCAAAGTGTAACAACTATTGTTTCAAGAGTAATGTTTCCTTTATATTCAAAATTGAAAAATGACTTCATTAGGTTTAGAGAAATATATTTAAAATCTACCCATGCCATAGCTTTATTAACTTTTCCTATGATGATAGGAATGATCGCAGTTAGTAAATATTTTGTAACAATTTTCTTCTCTAACTCATGGGATATAAATTTATTAACACAATTACTTATTATTTTAGCACCTGTTGGATTAATTCAATCCATTGCTGCAACAACAGGATCTATTTATATGTCGACGGGTAAGACCAATTGGATGTTCGGCTGGGGTGTCTTTTCAGGGGTAATTACAATTACTGGATTTTTCATAGGATTAAAGTGGGGTGTAATCGGTATTGCATTATCTTACTTAATATCCACACTAATTTTATTTTATCCTGTATTCTTTTTGCCATTAAGAATAGTTCATTTGAGCTTTTTAAAATTTATTGGAAATTTTTGGAGAATCATTTTATCATGTTTAATAATGTTTGTGGTTGCTTTTTTATATAGAATGTTTCTTGAGAATAAAATTAGTTATATGTTCAATTTTATTGTACTAATTGTAATTGGAATTATCACTTATTTTACTATGATCTGGATATTTGACAAAAAAAATATGATAAATATTTTTGAATTATTTAAAGATAGCTATAGAGGAAAAAATGTTTCACAATAATAAAATACACAAATATTTTAATGTTTACTCTTAAGTACCTTATCACATAAAAAAGAATAATAATAGGAAGTATTATCTTGAGATTATTCACAACCTTAAAAACAATTAATGATTTTTGAATAATTGTATTAATGAATGTATTATTTATAACAGATGGATCAATAAGCAACCCCATTTTGCAATCTCAGGGAATTCCACAAATAATATTAAATAGCAGAGAAGGAATTCAATATTTTATTCTTTCATTTGAAAGTAATTTAGAGGTATCCCCGAACAAAAAAAAATTCTTTAATTCTTCATTCGAAAAATTAAAAAATTATGCAGACTTATTTCAAGTAAAAATTAATTTTGAATTTAAACCATTTCGCTATTTTTCAATACTTGTTTTTGGAGCATTGAAAACATTAAAGATTGTAAGGGAAAAAAATATTGAACTTATTCATTGTAGAAGTAACTTTCCCACTTTAATCGGATTATTTGTCAAATTATTTACAGGCGTAAAAGTAATATTTGATAATAGAGGAATTTTAAGTGAGGAAGTGACAAATAATCAAATAAACTTAAGAGCAAATTTTGAAAAAATAAATGAAAAAGTCTGTATTAAATATTCTGATAAAATAGTTGTTGTATCAGAAAAATTTAGGGAATACTTACTTAATAAAAATTCTAAATTTAGGAGTAAACTTTCGGATAAAATTGAAGTAATAAATAATGGATTTGATATCAACAGAATATCATTTTATGAAAGTTTACGAATAGAACAAAGACTAAAAAATAAAATTTCTGAACGTGTGGTTATGGTTTATTCAGGAACAATTGTTAAATGGCAGAAATTTGATATCATTGCCGAGATTTTTAAAATATTTAAGAGCATAGAAAATAATGCTTATTTTTTAATTCTTACTCCTGATGCCGACGACGCATTAAAAATTATGCATGAAAAAGAAATTAATGAAGAAGATTTTTTAATAAAAACTGCTTTTGGTGATGAACTTGGTAAATTTTTAATTCTAGGAGACTTTGGAATTTTGATAAGAGAGCCCAATGTGATAAATAAAGTTTCTTCTCCGATTAAGTTTAGTGAATATCTTGCGGCCGGTTTACCTGTATTTATATCTGAAGGAATTGGTGATACAAAACAATTTATCTCTGAATATCAAGTTGGTGTATTAACCGAATATGACAATGCCAAAAGTTATTTAAATAGTTTGCAGAAAATTTTAAATCTTTTATCGGATCAATCTATTCATAAAAAATGTGCTGAAATTGCTAAAAACAATTTATCTATAAATAAATCGGCAGCAAGTTATAAGAAGTTATATATTCAATTAATAAACACATGATAGAAGTTTCCATAATTATTGTTAATTATAATTTAACCAAGGAAGTTGAAGCGCTATTAGATTCTATAAACTCTTGCGTAAATTTAAAGGACTGTAAAATATTTGTCGTTGATAATTGTTCCGCTGATAATAGCATTAAAGATTTAGTACCGAAATTTCCAATTGTGGAGTTTATTTTTCTGGACACTAATTATGGCTTCGGCAATGCTAATAATTATGTCTTTAAAAATTATAAAGCAAATTATTATTTACTAATTAATCCTGATTCTATTTTAGTAGAAGATATTGTAATTAAATTAAAAAATTTTATGACTAAGCATGAAGATGCAGGTATTGTTGGTCCTCTAATGCTTAATGAAGATGGTTCTGTTCAAGAATCCGCAAGAAAGTTTCCCGGAATATTTTCTGAGTTAACAAAACTTTTTGGATTAGGAGAAATTGGTTTTAAACTGACCAAAAAAATTCGTCATTTATTTTCGGACAAATTATTTTATCAAACAGATTTTGTTTATGGTTCTTGTATGATGATTAAAAGCAGGGCATTAGATGAAATTGGTTTTTTTGATGAAAGATTTTTTTTATTCTCCGAAGAAATTGATCTTTGTTATCGTCTCAAAAATAATACAAGTTTTAAAGTTTTTTACTTTAAAGAGGCAAAAGTTATTCATCTTGGAGGACAAGTTACTAATCAAAATAAAATCAATAGGATAAGAATTAACCTCGAAAGCCAGCTATTGTTTTACAAAAAAAATTATTCAAAAATAAAATTATTAACATTAAAGATATTAAATGTTTTAACGATTTCTTTAAGATATATTACAGTCCCTTTCTTTGCATCTAAAAATAGAAGGAAAGAATATTATAATACTTACAAATATCTTTTACAATTATACATTAAATAATTTGAATTTGATGTAATCTTTAATAGGAAAAAAATTGCCAGGCAAAAGAAAAATTAAAATAATAACAGTATATAACAGTCTTAATTTTGGAGGAACCGAAAAATATATTCAAGATTTCTATAAATCAATTGACAAAGATTATTTTGATTTTTCAATTTGTTGTTTGTTAGAATTAGGTGGCAACACATCATACTTTAAGCAAAACGGAATTAATATTTATGTATTAAATGCAAAAAACAGCACTTCAATTAAATATTTTTTTAGGAACTTAATTCAAATACTTAAATTTTATAAAATATTAAAAAAAGAAAAAATCGATATAGTTCATTCACATGACTTTTTCCCTGCAGGTATAGCTAGAATTGCTGCGTTTTTAGCTAAAACACCCGTAGTAATAATTACTTACCATAATCTTTTCTTTTGGTTGAATTCAATTCATCACAAAATTAATCGGATTTTATCTATCAAGACTAATAAAATTATAGCTGTTTCAAATGCTGTAAAAGAATTTAGCATAAAACATGACAAAATAAAGGAAGATAAATTTGAAGTAATTTATAATGGGGTGGACATTGATATGATATTAAATAATAAGCGATTTAAAGATAATTATTTGAAAGAATTTAAAATTGCACCTAATTCATTGGTTATCGGCACCATCGGAACATTTAGTTTTAGAAAAGGCCAAAAATACTTAGCAAAAGCATTTTTAGAATTATCGAAAAAATATAAAAACTTAATTTTAATATTTGTGGGCGGTGATGAAACCGAACCGGAAATAAAATTTGAAATTGAAGAATTATTAAAATCAGGAAAATTAGAAAATAAAATAATTTTTACGGGATCAAGATCAGACGCAAGTAAAATAATTCATATCTTTGACTTATTCATTTCCCCATCAATTGTAGAGGGCTTTGGATATACTGTAGTGGAAGCAATGGCTGCAAAAATTCCTGTAATAATTTCAGACATCCCTGCTTATAGAGAAATTACTAAAAATGGAAAATATGGAATGCTGTTTGAAAATAAAAATACTAAAGATTTAATTGAGAAAATTGAATATGCGATTACCAATTTTCATGAATTAAATTTAAAAACAGAAGAAGCTTATCAATTTGCAAAAGATAATTTTGATATAGGAATCACTCTCAAAAAACAAAGACAATTAATTGATGAGATGGCAAAAAACTTAGTTTGAATTATCACTATTTTAATAAATAGAATAAAAATTTTTTGTTCTGCATTAGAAAATGATTGTAAACAAAATCGGGATTTTAATTCAAAATAATATATGATTTCAAAAAAGAAAATTTTAATAGTATTTGGTACAAGACCCGAAGCAATTAAGCTTGTTCCATTAATTAAGTTAATTAAACAAGATAAAAACTATAAAAGTATTATTTGTTCAACCGGTCAGCATAAAGAAATGCTTGAACAGGTTTTAAATATATTTAAAATCAAAATTGATTATAATTTGAAATTGATGAAAAAGAATCAAGATTTGTTTGAATTAACAGCATCGTCAATGTTAAAAATGAAAGATGTTTCAAAGAAATTTAAACCTGATCTGGTAGTAGTACAAGGAGATACTACCAGTGCTTTTGTTATGTCTCTGGCTGCTTTCTATAATAAAATAAAAATTGCTCATGTTGAAGCAGGTTTGAGAAGTAAAAAAAAATATAGCCCTTTTCCTGAAGAATTAAATAGAAAATTTATTTCATTGATAGCTGATCTTCATTTTGCTCCAACAAAGTTGGCCGAACAAAATTTATTAAGAGAGGGAATTGAAAAGGAAAAAATATATTTAACGGGCAATACTGTAATTGATACTGTAAATCTGATGAATGAAAAATTTACCAATCCCGCATTCCAATTAAAAATTGAAAAGAAATTACCTTCTGAAGTGATAAACATGATTAAAGCAAAGAAAAATTTCATCCTGGTCACAATGCATAGAAGAGAGAAATTTGGGGAAGATATGATAAGAATATTAGAAACATTTAAAGACCTAGCTGACAAATATCCTAATTTATCCTTTGTATATCCTGTACATTTAAATCCTAATGTGAAGATTCCGGTTAATAAGTACTTAGGTAATTTAAAAAATTTTATTTTAGTTGAGCCTTTAGATTATGCGAATTTTGTATATGTAATGAAACACTGCAGATTTATAATGACTGATTCAGGTGGAATACAAGAAGAGGCTTATGTCTTTGCCAAGCCGATTATGGTCTTAAGAGATGTAACTGAAAGAATGGAAGCTGTAAATAGTGGTTATGCTTTTTTAACCGGTATTCAAAAAGAAGTAATTCTGGAAATATTTGAAGATGTAAATGAGAAAATTTCTGATGATTTTAATTTTTTCTTAAATAACAATCCATTCGGGGATGGCCGCGCTTCTGAAAAGATTTTGAAAATAATAGCAAATGATTCTTGCTCAAGTAAAACTTGAGACTTTTAAATAATTTTAACTTTTATACATGGTAAACAAAAAACTACTGATAATTACGCAATATTATCCCCCAGAAATTGGTGGCGGTTCTCAAAGAAGTGCTGGATTTGCTGAAGAACTTTCAGACCTCGGAGTTGATATAACTGTTTTGACTCCCTTCCCCAGCTATTTAATGGTAAAAAACAATAAAAATTCTAAATTTAAATTATTCGAAGTAAGCAAAGTTAATAATATAAATATTTGCCGGACATTAGTTTATGCTTCTGATAGAGGAAATGCAATAAAGCGAATGTTTTACTATCTTTCATTTACTCTGTCCTCGTTAATATTCGTAATTTTTAAAATTAAAAAAATTGATTATGTATTAACTATATCTCCGCCTTTATTTACCGGTATTGTGGGTGTTATAGTTAAAAAATTTAAATCTGCAAAGTTAATTTTTGATATAGGTGATCTATGGCCTGAATCAATAATTCTACTTGGTTATTTACGCAACAAGCTGGTAATTAAATTAGCAACGGGCTTGGAAAAGTATATTTATAAACAAAGTGATTTAATAAATGTAACAACTTATCAAACTCTAATAAAGTTGAAACAACAATATGATTTTATAAAAAATATACTTCTCGTACCAAACTTTGTAGAAGAATCCAAATTTTTAAAAAGATCTCAGTCAAATGAAATACTGACGAAATATAAATTAAAAAACAAATTGATTTTGGGATATGCAGGTAACATCGGAATTTGTCAGGGAATTGAAATTATAACTCAAGCTGCAAAAAGAACGCGGGATTTGAGCAATGTTGTTTACGTTATAATCGGTGACGGAGTTGAGAAAAATCTAGTGAGTGATTCTATAAAAAAGAATAATTTAAATAATGTATTGCTTTTGCCTCCTGTTCCTCGAGAAGAAATTAATGACTATATTTCTGTTTTTGATGCGGTAATAATTCCTTTAGTAAAAAATGAAATTTTTGAAATAACAATTCCTTCTAAGCTTTATGAAGCAATGGCCTCTGAAAAAATGGTACTAATTTGCGTAGATGGAGAAGCAAGAAAAATTGTTGAAGAAGCAAACTGCGGTATTTATATTGAGCCTGAAAACTCCCAAATGTTGGCTGAGAAAATTAGGTATCTAAATGAAAATAGATCACTAATTTCTGATTTGGGAAAAAACGGTAAAGAAACTGCTAGAAATAAATATAGCAGAACTAAAATTGTTAAAGACTTTTATAACCAACTAAATCTAAAAGAATTTTAATTTTTTTTACAGAACCGACTGTGTGATTTTTACCATTTAATCTTCTTTGAAAAAACGCTTAACACTCTTTTCTGCATTATTTAATAATAGATTATATAATATTAGACAATTTTTTGAATATTTTTTCCCCGTTTATCTATAATAACTTTTAATTATATTTAATTTTATCATTTTTGCTAATTCAAAATAATTAATTTAATGAAGAATGTTTTTAGCGTCGACCTGGAAGATTGGTTTTGCGCTTATAATCTAAATATTAATATTAAAGATTGGAATAAACAGGAACTTAGAGTAGTTCAGAATACAAAGAAAATTTTAAGCTTACTTTCGAAATTTAATGTTAAAGCAACATTTTTTGTACTTGGCTGGATTGCCGAACAGGTTCCGGATTTGATTAAAGAAGTTGAATCGCAAGGTCATGAAATTGCAACTCATGGATATTCCCATACTTTACTTACTCAAATGACACCTGATGATTTTAATGAAGATTTATCAAAGGCCATGGGAATTATGAATTCCATCGTAGATAATAAAATATTGGGATTCCGGGCTCCATCTTTTACTATTACCAAAAAAACATTGTGGGCTCTGCCAATATTAAAGGAACACGGAATTATTTATGATTCGTCTGTTTATCCAATCGGTTTCCATCCGGATTATGGAATTCCTGAAGCGGATTTAAAAATCCATAAATTTAATGATATTTTAGAAGCACCGTTAAGTGTTGCTGAAATCTTCGGTAAAAGAATTCCATGCAGCGGAGGAGCATATTTTAGAATTTTTCCTTATGCAGATAACTAAAAAATTAATTAAAATCATGCAACAATCAAGGTCGTCCGGTTATTTTCTATGTTCATCCCTGGGAACTCGATCCGGATCAACCTAAGAAAGAAATGTCGTTTTCTAAAAAACTTAGGCATTATTCTAATCTTGGCAGAACAGAAAAAAGATTGGAAAAATTACTAACACAATTTCAGATTTCATACATTAAAGGAGGCTTTGAAATTTATGAACCAGGAACTCGTCAAGCAGAAGAATTACTGGGATAAAGAAGTTCAAACATTTGATTCCATATATACACACGGCAAAAGCGGTTTTTCCAACTGGCTTGACAAAAAGTTTAGATGGGATATGTATGCCAGATTTAAATACACTATTGAAAACAGCAAACCAATTGAAGGAAAAACATTCCTTGATGTTGGCTGCGGTACAGGTATATATTCAATAGAATTTGCTAAACAAGGCGCTTCACTAGTTACCGGAATTGATATTGCAGAAAATATGATTGACGTTTGTAAAGATCGTGCGGAAAAAGAAAAGATGACTGACCGCTGTAATTTCAAAGTTGGCGATTTGCTGGAGTTTAAAACCAGCCAAAAATTTAATGTTGTGATTGGAATTGGATTATATGATTATATTAGTGAACCATTGGAAGTGCTGAAAAAAATGTGTGAAGTATCTAACGATCGAGTAATTGCTAGTTTTCCCCGTGCGTCCACCTGGCGGGCTTTTGTTAGAAAAATAAGATTAAAACTTAAAGGTTGTCCTGTATACTTTTATTCTGAAAAACAACTTGATAAACTTATTAAAGATTCCGGATTCGCAAAATATGATGTTGAAATTTTGGGGCAGTTATTTTGCGTTACTGCATATGTTAAGGATTAATTTTTAATTCCTGTTAATATTCATTTATCAAATTAAAGCTGTAAAAAACTTTGTACTTGCAAGTTAAATAATGAATAAAATAACCGAAAAAATATTAATCCTTTCTGTTGATTTTATAACTATTAATTTAGCATGGATAATATATTTTATAGTTAGAGTTCAAACCGGCTGGTTCCGGCTAATAATTATGCCGGATTTTCTCATTCCAATGCTTGTTGTTTATTTTTATTGGCTTGTTATTTTTACTTTTGTCGGAATGTATCGTACCTGGTTTGCCGCTTCCCGGTTTGATGAAATTTCTACTTTATTTAAGGCAAGTTTTGTAGGAATCTTTTTACTATTCTTTATAATCTTTATTGATGATTACCTTCATGGAGTATCTTCTAATTCAAGAATTCTTGTATTTATTTATTGGGGTTTGTTTTTGGTGCTTGTAGGAAGTGGAAGAATATTTGTCAGAAGTTTTCAGCGAAATCTTTTAATTAAAGGAATAGGAAGAAGAAATGCTTTGATTATAGGATTTAATCCAAAAGCTTTTGAAGTATTTCAATGAAATTACAAGTCATAGAGCCTTGGGCTTGATGTTCATGGGTTTTATTTCGGTTAATGAAAATAATCTTGGGAAAATATTACAAAGATTTTAATGTAATTGATTCAATAAAAAATCTGCCTGGATGTAATTGATCAAAAAAATGCTAAGGAAATTATTATTGCTCTAGAAAAAGAGGACAGGATTTACTTGTAGAAATAATAGCAAGCTGTGAAAATAAAAATGTGGGATTAAAAATAGTTCCTGATCTTTATGAAATTTTAAGCGGACAAGCTAAAACAATGCAGATTTACGGAATTCCGCTTATCGATATAATGCCGCAGTTAATGCCGGAATGGGAAAAGAGAATTAAAAAGATTACTTGATGTTTTTGTTTCTCTTTTATGTTGATTATTACTCTGCCTGTAACAATTATTAGTTGCAATACTAATAAAATTAGATAGCAAAGGTCCTGTATTTTTCACACAAAAAAGATGTGGAGTAAAGGGAGAAATTTTCTCTATGATAAAATTCCGATCTATGAACAAAGATGCTGAAAAACAAACAGGTCCCATCTGGTCTCAGAAAGATGATCCAAGAATTACCAGAATTGGCAGAATTATAAGAAAAGTACGTTTAGATGAAATACCGCAAATGATTAATGTTCTAAAGGGTGAAATGAGCATTGTTGGGCCTCGGCCGGAAAGACCTTTTTTTGTTGAAAAATTATCTAAAGAAATACCCTACTATAAAAGGAGATTAAAAGTTCGTCCGGGCATAACAGGCTGGGCCCAGGTAAAACATAAATATGATGAAAGCGTAGAAGATGTAAAAATTAAACTTCGTTATGATCTTTTTTATATTGAGAATATGTCTTTGAGAATGGATTTTAAAATTATTTTTCAGAACCATTTTTGTTGTCCTTTTCGGAAAAGGACATTATAATTAATCTATCATTTTAATAATTTTTTATATAAATATTATTGAATGCCTGAAAAATCACTTATAATAATTCCAACCTATAATGAACTGGATAATGTTAAAAAATTAATTCCGGATTTAAATAAAAGATATTCAGATGTAGATATATTAATCGTTGACGATAATTCTCCAGATGGTACTGGAAATTTTGTCGAGGAAGAATCCAAACAAAATCCAAAACTTCATTTAATAAGAAGAGAAAGGAAAACTAGGGTCTTGGAACAGCATATCTTGAAGGATTTAAATACGCATTAAAAAATGGTTATGATTATATCTTTGAAATGGATGCAGATTATTCTCATGATCCTAAAGAAATTAAAAACTTTTTGAAATGCAATGAAGAATTATGACTTGGTTCTGGGAAGCAGATATTTACACGGAGTGAATGTTATTAATTGGCCAATGAGAAGATTATTGTTAAGCTATTTTGCAAATGGTTATACTAGAGTAGTGACCGGACTGCCAATTAAAGATGCAACCGGCGGATTTAAGTGTTTTAAAAGAGAAGTACTGGAAGCAATTGATTTTTCAAAAGTGAAATCAAACGGATATGCATTCCAAATAGAAATGACATTTAAAGCATGGAAAAAAGGTTTTAAGATTGGCGAAATTTCAATAATATTTGTTGATCGTGTTAAAGGTAATTCTAAAATGTCAAGAAAAATTGTACGCGAAGCTGTTTTAATGGTTTGGAAATTAAGGCTGAAAAGCATATTCGGGCTATTATAATAAGGTAATAAATTGGACCTATCTATAATAATTGTTAATTATAATGTTAAAGAATTTCTTCAAAATTTAGTTCAGTCCATTTATAAAGCTGTTGCAAATCTTTCCTACGAAATAATAATTGTCGATAATTGTTCGGAAGACGGAAGTGTAGAGTTTATTAAAAGTAAATTCCCGGAAGTTACTTTAATTGCAAATAAAGAAAATCTTGGATTTAGTAAAGCAAACAATATAGGATTAAAAAAATCTAAAGGAGATTATCTTTTATTATTAAATCCGGATACAGTAGTTGGAGAAGATACTCTTGTAAGAATGATTAATTTCCTAAAAGAAAGTAAAGAAGTTGGATTGGCTAGTTGTAAAATTTTAAATCCGGATGGGACATTTCAATTGGCTGCAGAAGAAGTTTTCCGGGGCCATGGACTTCATTTTGTAAAGTAACTGGATTAAGTTCATTATTTCCTAATAGTAGATTATTTGCACGTTATAATCTTACATATTTAGATGAAAACGAAACTTATGAAGTTGATGCAATTTCCGGTTCTTTTATGATGTTTACCAAGAGAAGTATACGAAAAAATCGGCGGACTGGATGAACAATTTTTTATGTATGGTGAAGATCTGGATTTTTGTTACCGGGTTCAAAAAGCCGGTTATAAAGTTTTTTATGTTCATGATGCACAAATAATTCATTATAAAGGCGAAAGTACAAAAAGAAGCAGCCTTGATGAAACTAAGATATTTTATAACGCAATGCATTTGTTTGTTAAAAAACATTTGTCAAGTTCTTTTTTGGTTGAAATTAATTTTAAGGATCGCAATGGATTTTAGAAAATTTTTTGCTTTTTTAGGCAAAAGAAAATTGGTCGTAATTTCAATTATACTTGATTTTATATTTTTTGATATATCACTTTTTTGCAGCAGAATATCTTTATTCAATATTAAGGAAATGGTATGGATTTCCCGACGAATATTTAATTTATGTTTATATATGTTCCCGCTTTACTTCATATTATTGCGGTTTCTTTAGTAGGTGTTTATAAAAGGGATTCACTTTCAGTTTTAAAAAATTTCTTAGGTATATTTTTAGCTTTCTTCTTACTATCCTCTTTTACTTACTTCTTTAAACAATTTGCTTACAGCAGAGCTGTTGTAATTATAACTTATATCTTTTTGTTTTTTACATTAACTGCATGGAGAGTATTTTTCAAATTATTCTTCAAAATTGGTATAAAAGGTTCCGGGCCTTCAAATAGACACACTCTTGTAGTTGGTATTAATAATTCTGCTGTTCAAATAGCAAATAAATTAAAATCTAAACAATCTGATTTGTTTTCTATTGTCGGTTTAATTGGTCTATCCCAAAGAGATATAGGACAAAATATTGATGGATTTAATGTTGTAGGAAGTGTTGAAAATATTTATAAAATTATAAAAGAAAATAAAATTACCGATGTTATTTTTTCATCAAATGAATTATCCTATAGCCAGATGATGTCGGTTGTTTCTACATGTCAGGATGAAAATGTCGAATTTAAACTTGTCGGAAATAATCTGGATTTTTTGGTGGGAAAAACTTCAGTTTCCATTTTAGATGATTTACCGCTTTTTAATATAAAATATCATATTTCCGATCCGTTTTTTAAATTTGTTAAGAATATGTTTGATTATACACTTGCCGCCTTTGTTTTGTTTTTTATTTATCCTTTCATATATTTATCAAATAAACTAAAAAAGAAAACAACTGATTTTACTAATTTTATATTAAAAGTTCCCGGCATTTTTAACAAAGGCTACAGCTTTGTTGGACCGAAAGAAAAAAGACCTGAAGATAAACTTGATTTAGGTAAACAAGGATTAACTGGACTTTGGTATATTGAAAGCAGCAATAATGTCGATTTTGAAAACCTTGATATATATTATGCTAAAAATCAAAACATTTGGTTTGATTTGGAAATCCTTGGAAAATCATTGTTAAAAATGTGGAATAAATAATTACTAATATGGCAAAGACAATTTTAGATTTCGAAAAACCAATTTATGAGTTAGAGGCTAAGTTGGATGAAATGAGAAAACTTTCGGATGATTTGGATATCGGAAGTGAAATAGAAAAAATAGAGGACAAAGTTAAGCAGCTTAAAGAAAGTGTTTATAAAGATCTTACTAGGTGGCAGAGAGTTCAGCTTGCCAGACATCCCGACCGGCCTTATACTTTAGATTATATTTATGCAATGACAGATGAGTTTGTTGAATTGCATGGAGATAGAAATTACAAAGATGATAAAGCAATTGTAGGCGGAATTGCTAGAATTGATGATTACAAAGTTATGATTATCGGACACCAAAAAGGAAGAGATACAAAATCAAATCTTTACAGAAATTTTGGAATGCCGAATCCCGAAGGTTATAGAAAAGCTTTAAGATTAATGAAGCTTGCAGAGAAATTTAATAAACCTATTATAACCATGATCGATACTCCCGGAGCTTTTCCGGGATTGGAAGCCGAGGAACGCGGACAGGCAGAAGCAATTGCAAAAAATCTTTTTGAAATGAGCCGATTAAAAGTTCCTATTATTGTTGTAATTATTGGAGAAGGTGCAAGCGGCGGTGCTTTGGGAATTGGTGTCGGCGATAGAATTTTAATGATGGAAAACTGCTGGTATTCTGTTATAAGTCCTGAATCTTGCTCAAGCATTTTGTGGAGAAGCTGGGATTATAAAGAACAAGCCGCAGAAGCATTAAAACTTACTGCACCGGATTTATTGGAGCAAAAATTAATCGATAGAATAATTCCTGAACCGATGGGCGGTGCTCATAAAGATCATCAGGAAGCTGCTAAAACATTAAAAGAAATTTTAAAAGAAGAACTTGCACAGCTTATCAAAATAAAACCGGAAAAGTTGATTGAAACCCGGTTGGAAAAATTCGGTAAAATGGGAGATTTTGTTGAGTAAAGTTCAATTAAAACTTTTTCTTAAATCCCGAGTTATTCGGGATTTTTAATTTTAAACAAAATTTAAATTAAAATTTAAAATGAAAGTTATTTAAATTGTTCTATAATTAACCTTCCTTTTTAATAAATTTGTATTCAATAAATAATCAAAAATAAAAATGCTTAAACACAAAACAGAAGTTAGAGTTCGATACGCAGATACCGACCAAATGCAATATGTTTATAACGGTAAATACTTTGAATATTTTGAAGTTGGCAGATCGGAAATGATGCGCGATCTAAATCTTACTTATAAAGTTATTGAAGAGCACGGATATTTTATGCCCGTAACAGAGGCTTTCATGAAATTTAAAAATCCCGCTTTTTATGATGAACTTCTTGAAGTTGAAACCACAGTTGAAAAACTGCCTGAATTAAAAGTTCATCTTAATCATGTTATAAGAAGCATTGAAAGAAATGTAATTATTGTGGAAGGTTACATAGAATTGGTTTTCTTAAAAGCAGAAAACAAAAAATTAACAAGACCTCCTGATTTTTTTATAAACTCTATTAAAGAATATTTTGTGAAAGAAAATGTTTGAAAAAAAAATAAATGAAATAATAAAAAATGCTTTTACCGAAGATTTAGGTGAAAGCGATATTACAACTGAAGCTACAATTCCGAAATCATTAAAAGCTAAAGGTGTTTTCATTGTAAAACAAAACGGAGTTGTTGCCGGTTTTGAAATAGTTAAAAAAGTTTTTGAATATTTTGATAAAGATCTTGTATTCGAAAAATTGTTTAACGATGGAGATAAAGTTCAAAATAAAACCATTGTTGCAACTGTTGAAGGAAAAGCTTCATCCATTTTAACTTGCGAAAGAACCGCATTAAATTTTTTCCAGAGAATGAGCGGAATTGCAACTTCAGCAAATCTTTTTGCGGAAAAAATAAAACACACTAAAGCAAAAATTGTAGATACAAGAAAAACTGTTCCCGGTTTAAGAATAATAGATAAAATGGCTGTTAATTTAAGCGGCTGTTCAAATCATCGTTTTGGGCTATATGATATGTTCCTTATAAAAGATAATCATATTGCTGCCGCAGGTTCAATTACAAAAGCAATAAATGCATGCAAAGATTACAACAAACAAAATGATAAAAATTTTAAAATAGAAGTTGAAACTACAAACTTAAAGGAAGTTGAAGAAGCTTTATCATGCAATCCTGATATAATAATGCTTGACAATTTTGAAATATCCGAAATGCAAAAGGCAGTAAAATTAATTAATAACAGATGTCAAATTGAAGCTTCCGGAATGGTAAATATTGATACCGTTAAAGAAATTGCAGAAACCGGGGTTGATTTTATTTCCGTCGGAGCATTAACTCACAGCGTTAAAGCGTTAGACATTTCTCTCGAAATAACAAATTTATAATTGATAAGAAGTAAGCGATTAATCAATAAATAAAATTAATGTTTGATAAATTAAAGCAGCTTTCAAAAGAAACCGCAATATACGGTGTAAGCACAATGGTGGGCAGGTTTCTTACTTTTTTGCTGGTTCCGCTTTATACAAATATTTTTCCTCCCGCAGAATATGGAATCGTAAATAATCTTTATGCTTTAATTGCGATAATGAACATATTTTTTATTTACGGAATGGATGCTGCTTATCTAAAATTTGCTTCTACCGATGAACCTGAACTTGGCAAAGATAAATTTTCTACTCCTTATATTTCTGTTTTTTTAGTTGCACTAACTTTTGGAATTAGTTTAATTCTTTTAAGAAATTCATTCGGAAAATTACTTGATATTCCTTCCGGTTATTATCATTTAATCATCTATGTAGCTTTAATTTTATTTTTTGATGCGATAAGTTCACTTCCTTTTATAAAATTAAGAATAGAAAGAAAAGCAAAAAAGTTTGCGGCATATAAGATCATTAATATTTTAATTAATGTTACTCTAAACTTAATTTTAATTTTAAAGTTGAAGTGGGGAATCGAAGCAATATTAATCAGTAATGCTGTCGCTTCTTTTTCATCTTTGATTCTGCTTTCACCGACAATTATTAAAAGTCTTAAGCTTGATGTTTTTTCTTTCTATTTAAAAAGATTACTCAAATTCGGACTTCCATATTTGCCTGCCGGATTTGCAGTTATGTTGATCCAAGTAATCGATGTTCCGATTCTAACATATTTGACTGATTTTAAAACGGTCGGAATATACAAAGCTAGTTACAGACTTGGCATTTTTATGATGCTTTTTGTAAATATGTTTCAATATGCTTGGCAGCCGTTTTTCCTTCAGGAATCAAAAGAAAAAAATGCAAAGGAAGTTTTTTCAAAAGTTCTAACTTATTTTACCATTATAGGAAGTGTAATATTAATCGTACTTTCTTTATTTATTGATGATGTTGTAAAAATTCAAATTTTCGGGAGATCGATTATCGGTTCTGCTTATTGGAGCGGACTTCCGATTGTTCCGATTATTCTTTTCGGATATTTATTTAATGGAATTTACGTAATTTTTACTGCGGGAATTTATATTACGGAAAAAAGCATCTATTTTCCTATTAATTACCGGATTAGGAGCCGCTGTTAATATCGGAGCAAATTTCTTATTAATCCCTTATTTCGGAATTATGGGTGCGGCTTTTGCAACATTTGCAGCTTATTTTGTTATTGCAATCGGTTTTTATTTAGTTACTCGTAAGATTTATAAAATAAATTATGAGTTCCAAAAATTATTTAAATTATTTATTTCGATTTTTATTGTCGGCGGAATTTATTATTATCTATTTTATAATGGTTATTTAACTTTGATTTATAAATTCTTACTATTAATTTTATTCTCCGCTTTGATATTTTTCCTTGTTATAGAAAAGGAAGAAATTCAATTTATAAAAAGAAAACTGGCTCGTGTCAGATCAATAATAAATCATCTTTATTAAAAATATGTTTGAAGAAATTTCTGTTAAGATAAAAAAACTTAGTAACGATTTTGATGATGTTCCATTACCGGCTTATTCAACTTCCGGAAGTTCGGGAATGGATGTAAGAGCTGCAATAAAAGATGATTTAGTTGTTGAGCCCGGAAGTTTAATCTTAGTACCGACAAATTTTTCTTTGGAAATTCCAACCGGATATGAAATTCAAGTTAGACCAAGAAGCGGACTTGCGGCAAAACATGGTATAGGGGTTTTAAATTCTCCCGGAACAATTGATTCCGATTACCGCGGCGAAGTAAAAATTATTTTGATGAATTTCGGAAAAGAGAATTTTAAAATTACACGCGGTGATAGAATTGCACAGCTTGTTTTATCAAAAGTTTATATTGCTAAATTTGTTGAATCTGAAAATTTAGTCGAAAGCGAAAGAGGAGCAGGAGGGTTCGGGCATACCGGACATAAATAATTTATTCCGGTTATAATTTATTCGATTTAAATTTTCTTGTTTGAAAAATAGAAATTAGATAAAGTATTTGTTGAAAAATTTTTAGAAAAGATTTGAAATGTCAGATTTTGTTCATCTTCATAACCACACTCATTATAGTCTTCAAGATGGTGCCTGCACTGTAGATGGTTTAGTTAAAGCCGCTAAAAAACATAATATGCATGCAGTAGCTTTAACTGATCACGGAGTTATGTACGGCATTCCGGAATTTTATAAAAAAGCAACCAAAGAAGGAATTAAACCGATTATTGGAATGGAAGCTTATGTCGTTACGGAAGGAAGAAGATTCGATAAAGGAAATTCCGAAAACGGAAACGGCAGAAAAAAATCCAAACACTATAATCATTTAATTCTTCTTGCAAAAAACAAAGAAGGTTACAAAAACTTATCAAAGCTTTCCACACTTGGTCATACGGAAGGATTTTATTACAAACCGCGAATTGATTTAGAATTACTTAGAAAATACAGAGAAGGATTAATCTGTACTTCTGCCTGCGCGGGCGGAGTTGTTTCTACTCATCTTGTTAACGGAAATTTTGATAAAGCAAGAGAAGTTGCAAAAATATATAAGGAAATTTTTGAAGATGATTTTTATCTGGAAATTCAAGATCACGGAATGGAAGTTGATAAACCGATTCTTGAAGGAATGCCGAAGTTATCAAAAGAATTGGGAATAAAATTAGTCGCGACAAATGATTGCCATTATATAGAAAAAGATCATGCAATTGCGCATAATATTTTACTTTTGCTTTCTGATAAGAACGGAGCTGATTACACAAAATTAAGGTACGGAACTGATCAGGTTTATTTTAAATCTTCCGATGAGATGATTGAACTTTTTAAGAATTATAAAAATGCAATTGAAAATACTTTAGAAATTGAAGAAAAGGTCAATTTAAATTTAGATTTTGAAGGACATTATTATCCGAAGTTTCCGATTCCTGAAGATTCTCCCGCGGAAAATCTTGATGAATATTTCGAATTACTTGCTAAAGAAGGTTTATCAAAAAGATTTAAAGATATTACTCCTGAAATTAAAGAACGTTTTGATTTTGAAATCGATACAATTAAACAAATGGGATTTTCCGGATATTTTTTAATTGTTCAGGATTTTATTAATTCTGCTAAAGATTTAAATATTCCTGTCGGTCCCGGCAGAGGAAGTGCAGCCGGAAGTTTAGTTGCTTATACTTTGGGAATTACAAATATAGATCCTTTAAAATATAATTTATTGTTTGAAAGGTTTTTAAATCCGGCAAGAAAATCCATGCCCGATATTGATGTTGATTTTGCGGATGATAAACGCGGTGAAGTAATCGATTATGTTCGTAAAAAATATGGAAACGAATGTGTCAGCCAGATTATAACTTTTAATAGATTATCTTCAAAAGCAGTTATTCGCGATGTTGCAAGAGTTCTTAAAATTCCAATTCCAACCGTAAATAAAATTACAAAGTTTATTCCTTCTAAATTCGGGAAAGTCTTTACTATTGATAATGCACTTGCCGAAGTTCCGGAATTAAAATGGGTTAAAGATTCCAAGGAACCTGACATTCAAAACTTGATTAAATATGCAAAAGTTTTGGAAGGAATGAACCGCAATGCTTCTAAGCATGCGGCTGGGGTTGTAATCACGCCGGAAGATGTTAGCAATTATGTCCCTCTTGCAACTGCAGTTTCTCAAGAAGAAATTGTTACCCAATTCAATATGAAGGAAATCGAGAGTGCCGGATTGTTGAAAATGGATTTCCTTGGATTAAGAACTTTAACAATTATCCGGGACACAATCGATTTAATTAAAAAAAATCATAATATTGATATAGATATTGATGCTGTTCCCCTTGATGATGAAAAAACTTACCAGCTTTTTGCAAAAGGACAAACAACTGCCGTGTTCCAGTTTGAATCCGGCCCAATGAGAGAATACCTGCGCAAACTTAATCCGACAAGTTTAAATGACCTTGCCGCGATGAATGCATTATACAGACCGGGACCAATGGAATTCATTGATGATTTTATAGATAGAAAATTCGGCAGAAAAGAAGTTGTTTATCTTCATCCGGTTTTGGAATCAATATTAAAAGAAACTTATGGAATTATAGTTTACCAGGAACAGGTAATTCAAATTGCAAATAAAGTTGGCGGAATGAGTCTTGCCGAAGCAGATATACTTAGAAGAGCAATGGGTAAAAAAGATCTTGCTGCAATGAAGGAACAGAAAGTTAAATTTATAGACGGCGCGGCTAAAAACGGAATCAGTAAAAAAATTGCACAGGAAATTTTTGAAGCTATAGATAAATTTGCAAACTATGGTTTTAATAAAAGTCATGCTGTTGCTTACAGTTTTGTTGCTTATCAAACAGCTTATTTAAAAGCACATTATACCTCTGAATTTTTAGCAGCCAACTTAACAAATGAATTCGGCAACTCTGATAAAGTTTCAGTCTTTTTGGATGAATGCAGGAAGTTAAAAATTGAAGTTCTTCCGCCGGATGTTAATAGTCCTTCTGTTTATTTTGATGTTGAAGACGGTAAAATAAGATTCGGAATGTCGGCAATAAAAAATGTCGGAATTCCTGCCGTTCAGGAAATAATAAAAGCTAAAGAAAATATCGGAAGAAACTTTACAAGCATTTTTGACTTTTGTGCAAATGTAGATACGAGAATTGTAAATAAAAGAGGACTAGAAGGTTTAGTCTTAGCAGGCGCATTTGATTCGGTTGATAAAAACAGGGCAAGTTTGTTTAATGTAATAGAAGCGGCTTTAGATTTTGGAAGCAAAGTTAAAAATTCTACTTTGGCTGCAGAGGACAGTTTATTTGGAGAAGTTGAAGAAGAAGTAAAAATATCCGAACCTGAACTTCCTTATTGCGAACCCTGGTCATCTGAAGAATTACTGGCTAAAGAAAGAGAAGTTACAGGATTTTATATAACCGGACATCCGTTAACAAAATATGAACTTGCATATAAATCTCTAGCAACAATACATCTTGGTGAACCTGAAAAATTAGAAAATATGGATAATGTTAGAGCATGCGGAGTTATAACTTCATTAAAAACTAAAATTGATAAATCCGGAAGAACAATGGCATTTTTTACTTTAGATGATTTTTCCGGTTCATGTGAATCTCTGATGTTCTCAAAAGTTTATGAAAGTTTCGGAAGATTTGTAAAAGAAGAAGAATGTGTATTAATAATCGGTAAACCTGAAAGCAGCGGAGATGCAATTAAACTTCATATAGATGAAGTTATTCCTTTGGAAGAAGCGCAGGAAAGGTTTACACAAAGCATAAAATTAATAATTGATGAAAAGAAAAATAATCCGGAAAAATTATTTCAATTGAAAAAAGTTTTTGAAAGTAATAAAGGAAATATTCCACTCTATTTACAATTAATAAATAACGGCGATAAAGCTAAGTTATATTTTCTAAAAGAATATAAAATAAAATTGACAAATGATTTTTTTAATTCAGTAAATGAAATTTTAGGTACGGATTCAATTAACATCAGCAAAAAATGATTTCCATCAAATCAGCAAAAAATCTTTAAAATTCTTCGGTAATAAAGCGAAATTATATATTATTTAAGATTATAAATTATTTTTTTAATAAAATACATTATTTGTATAACTTATACCAATTTTGTATTATTGATCCCTATTTTCTCATTAAAAGTAAAAGGTAAATGTAATCTATGAAACTTGAGGAAAACCGAAAGTATTGGGCTTTGATACTGGGGGCTTCATCGGGTTTTGGAGAAGCTGTGTCTCTTAAACTTGCCGAAGATGGATATAATATTTTTGGTGTGCATTTAGATCGTCAGGCAACAATGCCTAATGTTGAAAGAATAAAAAAGCAAATTGAATCTTTAGGTTCTAATGCAGTATATTTTAATGTTAATGCTGCCGATGAAGAAAAAAGAAATGAAGTAATAAATGTTATAAAAGAAAAATCGAACGGCAAACCGATTGTAAAAATTTTACTTCACTCATTAGCATTCGGAACTTTAAAACCGTTTATTCCAAGTGAAAAAGAACAAGCTTTAACAAAAGCTCAAATGGAAATGACACTGGATGTTATGGCACATTCATTAGTTTATTGGACGCAGTCCTTGGTATCTAGTAATCTATTAGCTGAAAAGTCGAGAATATTTGCTATGACAAGTTCCGGAAGTCATTCAACAATTCCATATTATGGTGCTGTATCTGCTGCTAAAGCATGCTTGGAGTCTCATGTAAGACAACTTGCATCCGAACTTGGGAAATATGAAACCGCAGTATGTGCAATTATGGCTGGAGTTACAGATACACCTGCTTTAAGGAAAATTCCCGGAAATATTCCAATGATAGAAGTCGCTAAAAGAAAAAACCCAAGAGACAGATTAACCAAGCCGGAGGATGTTGCCAAAGTGATTTCACTTTTATCAAATGACGGCGGCGAATGGATTTCGGGAGGAATAATAAATGCCGACGGAGGCGAAGATGTTGTTCAGTTTGTGGGGCAAAAAAATTCAACTGAAAGTAAAATGGATATTTAAATAATTATAAGGGAAAAAATGAAACCAGTTACAATTACAGATGACAATTTTGAAACAGAAGTAATTAAATCAGATAAACCTGTACTTATTGATTTTTGGGCTGTTTGGTGCGGACCTTGCAAAATGATTGCACCAATTATAGAAGAATTAGCAGATGAATATGATGATAAAATAAAGGTAGGGAAATTAGATGTTGATAATAATCAACAGACCTCTATTAAATATGGTGTGAGAAGTATTCCAACTCTATTAATATTTAAAGACGGGACAGTAAAAGAAACAATAATTGGTGCCGTTCCTAAAAACCATATTGTTCAAAAACTTAATGCTGTGGTTTAGGATATTTATCTTAAACAACAAATATAACCCCAAACTTAAATGAAAAAAATTCTTATTTCGGATTCGATAGATAAGAAATGTGAATCTATTTTAAAATCCGCAGAGTATACTGTGGATTATAAACCCGGCATATCGGAAGCCGAATTAAAAAAAATAATTAATCAATATTCTTGTTTAATTGTAAGAAGCAGTACTCAAGTAACTTCCGAACTTATTTCTTTAATGGATAATATGGAAATAATAGGAAGGGCAGGTACCGGTGTTGATAATATTGATGTTGAAGCTGCCACGAGAAAAGGCATTTTAGTTATGAATACTCCCGGCGGCAATACTATTTCTGCAGCCGAACATACTATTGCATTAATAATGTCAATGTTAAGAAATATTCCTCAGGCTAATAATTCATTAAAAGAAGGTAAATGGGATAGAAAAAAATATAAAGGTTCGGAACTATTCGGTAAAACACTTGGAATTATTGGATTGGGCAAAATTGGAAGGGAAGTGTCGGTAAGATTAAAAGCATTTGGCATGAACATAATAGGTTATGATCCTTTACTATCTGAAGAAATTGCTCATAATTTGGAAATAAAACTTGTTGACCTAGATAATCTATTCGCTTCATCTGATATAATAACGGTTCATGTTCCGCTAAATGATTCCACAAAAAACTTAATATCGGAAGAAAATTTAAATAAGTGTAAAGATGGAGTCAAAATAGTCAACTGTGCAAGAGGCGGAATTGTAAATGAAGATGATATTGTGAATGCAATAGAAAGCGGAAAAGTTTCCTGCGCTGCTTTTGATGTTTATGTAGATGAACCTCCGGATTTCAAAGGTAAATTAATTCAGCATTCAAAAATAGTTTGTACTCCTCATTTAGGTGCATCAACAGAAGAGGCGCAAGAAAAAGTTGCTGTTCAAATTGCAGAACAAATAACCGGCTATTTAACGGAAAAAGAAACGTATGGTATTATCAATGCTCCTTCATTAAAAGCGGCAAACGATAATGAAATTATACCATATATAATGCTGGCTGAAAATATTGGATCAATTCATTCGCAATTACAAAAAGGGAACTTGAAACAAATTAATATAAATTACAGCGGTGAGTTTCTGCATAATGCATCCCAAGTTTTAAGTGCTGCCTTACTCAAAGGATTTTTGTTAAACCAGGTAAGTGAACCGGTAAATTTAATTAATTCACCATTATTAATTAAAGAGAAAGGTATAAAAGTAAATGAGACTAAAACTGGAGATCATTTCAATTATACTAATTTAATAACAGCTGATTTTATTACTTCTGCAAGTAGAAAATCTTTATCGGGGACAATATTTGGAACAAATGAAATAAGAGTTGTTAAAGTTGATGAATATTTTTTGGAATTTAAACCAGAAGGTAATCTATTGATTTATTCTAATTTAGATAAACCCGGAGTTCTTGCAAATGTCGGCAAAATATTATCGGAAGAGAATGTAAATATTGCAGGTTTATCTTTAGGGAGAATTGAAGAAGGTAAAGAATCTTTAACCGTAATCAATATTGATCAAGCCAGTTTCATTGAAAATAGTTGAAAAAATTAGATCTTTATCCGATGTTAGAAATGTGACCTGTGTGGTCATTTAAAAGCACGGAAATAATTGTCACTTGACAATTTTGATAAAATAACGTAATTCATACTTAAAATAAAAATATTTAAACTACTTGACTAAAAAATGCGTAAATTGTATTTTAATTTTACGTTTGAATTTTTTCATTTTTTTAAGACAATTTATGTTTCGCGGGAGGGTCTATACAAATTTTTAAACTAATAATTCATCCACAATCTAAGGAGAAGACAATGTTAAGAAAGTTCTCTACAATTATACTATCTGTACTTTTTATGGCGTGCATGGTAAATGCACAGAATAAAGTTGCACGGCATAAAGCACCTCTAAAAATTGATAATCCTAATGTACATGGTAAAATAGTACATCATTCAATTAAAACAGAATTCACCAACAGCCGCTACTTATATTGCTGTTGATACAATGTCTAACAGTTTTGGACCTGCAAGTCCAACTCTTAATCCGGTTGATTTTGACCCGGTATCTGGAGTTGCTGCAGTTGTTCATCGTGGTGATGCTAACACTTATGCACAAGGCAGTGGTGAACTTTGGTGGAATTATTCTACAGATATGGGAATGACCTGGGTCAGAAGCACTACTTCTGTTCAAGATCAATTTACATCTCAAATCGCAGCCAGATATCCAAGTATGTCCTGATTGTAAACCCAAGCGGCAGTACAAATTTAGCTGATCTTTGGGGTGCTTTTGCTTGGCCGGAATTAAATCCAAGTACATTTGGATGGTTAGGCTATGGAGTAACCATTGGAATGGAAACATCTGCTTTTGCTGCTATTGATCAAGGTCCGCCTAGCTTATAGTTCGAATGTTCCTACTTTTACAGATAATAGTTATATATATTGGGTATCCGATAATCAGGATGATGCTTCATTAAGATTATTTAGAACACAAGATTATTCAACAGTAGATCAAATTGATCCTCCACAATGGGCTAGTTCTGTTTTCCAGGACAACGGAAATATTGCCATGGGAGGCGTTTGCTATAATGGTAAAGTTTATTATGCAGTTATGGGATCATTTTATAATGCTACAGATTCTACTGCTAATGGCTGGTTCCCTGGCTATAGTGTATCAACTGATAACGGTTCTACATGGAGTGATTTTGTCGTCGCTGATTGGAGAACAGTTCCGGATTTAGCTATGTATGATGAAATGTGGGATTGGAAAAAAGGCGATGCATTTGTCAGTTATTCGGGTGATGTAAATGTTGATAAAAATGGTATGGTTCATTTTGTAATTGGATTAACTCACTATGTAGATACAACAGAATATGGCCAGAACGCAATCGTTGAATTATATGAAACATCACAAAATCCTAGTGTGTGGGATTATAAGATGATTGCTGATAATTTAAGCGATTCTTCAATGTACACTACTCCAAATGATGCTGCTGGAAATGCTCAAGATCCAGCTGTAGGTCAAGATGGTCCTGCTCCTTTTATAGCAACTAATGCTGATAGAGATTTCTTCGTTTCTCAATATATTTATAAATCACCTGTAGATACTACATGCGATCTATATATGGTATATAGGAAAATGGATGCAGATTATTCAGCTCCAATGAATTTAACAGATTCACCGGATATGAACGAAGATGGCGGCCACCTTGCTCCGAATATTGCTGTTACCGAAACTGCAACCGAAAGAACATATACTGCATTTAGCATGTATTGGTATGAAGCTGGTAATACTGGACGTTTAGTTAATTCATCATTAATCCACATGTTATATATATATGCATCTGTGCCTGTATTTACTGAACCGATTACAAGTGTTGGAAATGATTTAAATAATAATTTTACTTATAATTTAGATCAGAATTATCCGAATCCATTCAACCCGAGTACAAAAATTTCTTTTACTATTGCACAAAGAAGCAATGTAACATTAAAAGTATATGATATGCTCGGTCGTGAAGTTGCAACATTGATTAATTCAGTTCAGCCTGCTGGTTCTCATTCAATTAATTTCGATGCATCAAAATTAGCATCCGGATTATATATTTATAAAATTACAGCAGGAAACTTTACAGCATCTAAGAAAATGATGTTGTTGAAGTAAAATATTTTGTTTATTTTACTAGGGCGGGTTTCTCTGAAATATGAGATATCCGCCCTTTGTTATATTTAAGGTAAGGATAAGATTTAGGGGAATGAATAAATTATTTTCTATGAATATTCACTAAATTTTCTTACCTGAAAAAAAATGTTAGTACACAAACTATGATGGAGAAGAGATGAAAAATTTGTTTACAAAAACTTTCATTTTGATACTCCTCTTATTTTCCGGTTCTCTGGTTTTTGCTCAATCTGGAGTTGGGAAACTAAGTGGTAAGGTCGTTGATGCCGATACAAAAGAACCTTTGATCGGTGCAAATGTGGTTATTCTAAACTCTGAAATGGGTGCAGCCACGGATATAAACGGCAAATATTTTATCCTTAATATTACCCCTGGTACTTATGATATAAAATATAGCTATGTCGGGTACGCACCTAAAACAATTAAAGATGTTCGGATTGTTCCGAATATTACTTATGAATTGAATGTTGAATTATCAACAGATTTTACGCTCCCAGAGGTAGTAGTTCAAGATAAAAAATTATTTGAAGAAAAAGCTACTAATACTGTAAAAGTATTTGATTCTGATCAAATCAACAGATTACCTGTCAGAGGTGTTACAAATATTGCTTCTCTTCAGGCAGGCGTTGTATCTCAAGAGGGTAGCGGAGGAGTTGCAGGAAATGCGGCTTTGAATGTTAGAGGAGGTCGAAGTTCTGAAATTTTATATATTATTGACGGTGTTCCACAAAATAATCTTTATAACAGAGGAAGTGTTGCACAAGTTAGTGATAATGCTGTAGATCAGATATCATTTCAGGTTGGAGGCTACGAGGCCAAGTATGGTCAAGCACAATCCGGAATCATTAGTATTACAACTAAATCCGGAAGTCCATTTTACAGTATTTCAGGAGAAGCAATTACATCTACTTATTTAGATGATTATGGCTACAATTTATATTCATTAAATGTTAGTGGACCAATAATCCCTGGAATCAGCAACCACACAATATTTTTATCTGCTGAAAGAGGGTGGAACAAAGATGCTAATCCAAGCGCTATTACGATGGAATTTCCTTCCATTAATAAATCTTATACTGCTAGACCAAATGACCCGTCTGATGTATGGAGATTTACTGGAAGAACAAAACATCTGTTAGGTGAATTCTCTCTTTATTTCGGTGCAAATATAAATATTAGCAATGGTAAAGTTTGGGATCTAAGAATGGCAAAGCAAGATTCGCAGTTTATGGATGCTACAAAATCCCAAAACTATTCGTTCAGTGGCAGAATATCTCAAACAATTAGTGCAAATACTTTCTGGAATTTGAATTTAGGATATAGAACCTTTGAATTTAAACGTTTCAGTCCTTTCTTTAAGGAGAATTTATTTGCATATGGAGACAGTACTATATGGGCGAATGAACTGGGTGTAACATTACTCGGACCTGGATTAAGAACTGAGAGTGTTGATGCAAATGGTATTTTCAGACCTTATGGCTATGCTACCGGTTTATATCAGCATAGATTAGATGATGCTATGTCTGCTGATTTTGATCTGACATCTCAAATTGAAAATCATCTTTTTGAAATTGGCGGCGGAGTTGAATACCATACTTATAGAGGGTATTTTATTTACCCGCAGCAGTTAAATGGTGTTGACCCAAGTTTAACAACTGTTCAAAAATTTGAAAATTTGCAGCCGGTTGTTTATGGATATGATGTAACCGGTCAGACTAAAACTACTTCTAGTAATCCTAATGAATTTTTAAGACCAAGAAAACCATTATTAGGTTATGCGTATATCCAGGATAGGTTTGAATTAGAAGATTTGGTTTTGAATCTGGGTTTACGTATGGATTACTATGATGTTAAATCTTATGTATTAAAAAATCCTGCTCTTCCGTTTTATGGCGGAACTGATCCAAATGCATTCGATCCTGGTGACTTTTATTTAAGAGATCCCCAGGTAGAAATTTCACCGAGAATCGGTTTAGGATTCCCGGTAACCGAATCAACCGTATTTCATGCTCAGTTTGGTAGGTTTTTGCAGTTACCGGAGTTGAATGATGTTTATGCCGGTCCTTATAGTTATGATAACTTTATCACCGGACAACCACAATTTGGACAAAATGGTGGATTAGAGCCGGAAGAAACTTTACAATATGAAGTTGGATTTAGACAGATGTTCGGTACTAATGCAGCAATAAATATGACTGCATTTTATAAGAATATCAAAGGATTAGTTAATGTCCAAAATCATAAGTTTCAAAGAATCCCTGGCGGTGAATTATTAAACGCCATTTATCCTGAAAATGCGGATTTTGGAACTACAAAAGGTTTTGCTTTCTCATTGGATGTAAACAGGATTAATTATTTTAGTTTATCTCTCCAATATACACTCTCTATTGCTGAAGGTACGGGTTCTTCTACAAGTTCAAGTCAGACTGCAGTATTTAGAAACCAGGACAATACTCCACCTAAAGTTATTGCTCCTCTAAACTTTGATCAAAGACATACTGCTACTGCCATTGTAGATTTTTATATACCTAAAGGTGAATTAGGTGTATTTGAAATGTTAAATGCTAATGCTGTCTTTTCCTTTAATAGTGGTAGACCTTATACTCCAGTTGATAAATGGAATTTGGTCGGCGATAATGGCATTATTTCTCAAACTAAAGGTTACATCAATTCTGCTTACGGCCCTTCTAGTTTTAGAGTTGATCTAAAAGTTGAAAAGGCCTTCTATGTTGGCGGATTGAAATTAGCACCTTATATTTGGGTCCAAAATGTATTTAATGCCGATAATGTAACAAGCGTTTATCGTTCAACTGGTAGTCCAAATACTACTGGATGGCTGAATACAGCTGAAGGCATGGCAACTTCTCAACAAAGAGGTGAAGGATATATTCAAGATTATCAATCGCTGGAATTAAACCCGGATAATTATGGAATTCCGAGATTGATTAGATTAGGATTAAAAGTTGATCTTAACAAGATATAAAATGAACTTTGTTGAAAACATTTTTATCAGTTTATAGGGAAAAATAAAATGAGATTTAAAAAATTTATTTACTACATAAAAAATATTGCCGTCTTGGGATTAATGGTATCATTGATTTACGGCTTTAAAGGCGATAAAAGAGGCGGTGGTGATGTAAATAAACCTGTTTACAGATTAAATAAAACAACTTCAAGTGGTAAACAGGGTGATGCATACAGAATGAATATTAATAACATTAATCTGCCCTTTAATAATAAAGGTGTACTTGCAGATGTTAATATTCCTCCTGACGGAACATTAGGAAGAGCCTACGGTCACGGTTTCCTTTATTCAGGTGGCTTCTTTTTAAGTGGAAAAAGAAACGGTACAGTTTGGGCAAATGCACAAGCTACTTCTTCACTTGAAACTGATTATTTAGCGGGAACTGTTGAGCAGGGCCAAAATGATCCTAGAAATCAAATTTATGTCATTGATGCACAAGATGAACCATTCGGTACAAGCTGGCAGGATTGGAAAGATGCTGTGGCGCTTGGTGCCGATTTTTATGATGGTAATGGAGATGGTCAGTATGATCCTGTCGATCTAAATGGAAACGGTAAATGGGATCCGGACGAGGATGCTCCTGATTTGTTAGGTGATCAAACTGCATGGTGTGTGTATAATGATGCAGTTCCGGCAGCTCAAAGACGCTGGGTTGAAACCGGTCCTTTGGGAATAGAAGTGAGACAAACTGTTTTTGCTTTTGCTTCTGCTGGTGCTATTGGAAATATAATTTTTGTAAGATATAGAATTAAATATGTAGGATTAAATAAACCCGATGATCCAGATGCATTAACAGATTGTTATTTTGGTGTCTGGGCAGATCCAGATATTGGTAATGCAACTGATGACTTAATTGGCAGTGATACATTAAGAAATAGTGGATATACTTATAATAATGGTCCTGATGATCAATATGGCAACCAGCCTCCTTGTATGATTATTGACTTCTTTTCCGGACCTCAATCTTATATACCCGGAGTAACCTTTACGGATAATAATGGAAATGGAATCTTTGATGCGGGTGATACCCCAATTGATACTGCTCATAGTGTAAGAGGTCAGTTAAAAGGTATTGTCGATTTTCCTGGCGCTAAAAATCTGCCTATTTCCTCTTTTGTCGGATATATTAACGGTGATCCGGATCTAAATGATCCTTCGAACGTTACAGAAGCAAGAAATTATATGCTTGGTTTAGATAGAGTAGGTAATGAAGCTGATCCATGTAATTGGGCATATAGTGAAGTTGGCGGCGGTATAAATTGTGCCGATATTGATAATCGTTTTTGGTATTCCGGAGATCCCGTTACGGGAATTGGCTGGATCATGACTTCGGAACAAGATCAGAGACAAATGCAGAATACAGGTCCATTTACACTGAGGAAAAATGAAGTAAAAGAAATTGTTGTTGCTTATGTAGTAGGAAGAGGAAGCAACGCTATCAACTCTATTTCAGTTGCAAGAGGAATTGATGATGGAGCTCAATTTATCTTTGACCATAATTTTGAAGCACCATCTCCAGCACCACCTGTTAATCCAACAGTAAAAACAGGTGATAATTTTATTGATTTAACTTGGGATACATCACCTCAGGTTTCATATGTAAATAAAACAGATGCATATGATCTGCATTTTGAAGGTTATAATATCTTTGCATATGAAACAAATAATACTTCGGAGACTGTTAATAACCAGCAAAATAGGGTATTGGTAGGTCGATATACTAAAAGAGATTTTATTAATGATGTTTATAAAGAAAACAGTAATACTGGCGGTATCGAGCTTTTATATGCTGCTCCGGATTCTATCCATCAAATGGATAGTACCGTTTACAGTGATCCTGCAACAGGTAGATTAAGAATAAGAATTACAGAAGATCCGTTTACTGGAGGTGCATTAGTTAAAGGCAAACCATATTACTTTGCTATTACTTCATATTGCTTAAATTATAAAGCATTAGTTTTTAAAAACGATCCGACTCAACCACTCGGAACCGTTGGTGATTATTATGTAAACTCAACAGCCTTTGTTGGAGAGGTGGAAAATATTCAAAAGATTACACCTGTAACCATGGCTTCGGATCTGTATGATCCTCCTCTTCCACTTGAATCGGCTAATAAAATCACCGGACCTTCAAATGGTGAAGTTGGATATGATGTTGTTGATCAAAATAGTTTAACCGGGGATGAATATGAGGTGACTTTTGTTAAAGATTCCAGTTCTTCTTCATATTCAACCTATTGGAATCTTACCGATATTACAGCAAACACAGTAAAAGTTGATTCTTCAAAAGACTATACTTTCGGAAGTGAAGATGTCTCCGGTACTTTAATAGATGGTTTTATACCTAGGGTAAAACAAATTACACCAACTATAGGATTAACAAGTACAGAATATGAACCAGCTGCGAATAAATGGTATCCAAACTTTGCAGCTGCAAACGGCACTGGTATATATTATGTAGGAAAAGACATCCCTCAAGGTAGCGCTATTACTTTACCCAATAATAATGCTGCTAGGTCCAACGCTATTCATGCAGAAGATCTAAGAAGAGTTGAATTGCGCTTCGGAACCACAGGGAAGGCTTATCGTTATCTTAATGGTTTTATTAAAGCTAATCCATTGCCCACTAGCTATAAGTTTACATATACATATGCTGAGGGCGTAACTGAAAGTGATACTGTCGGACATGGACCAGTTGGTATGTTAGGACAAGGTTTTGTTGACGTTCCATTTACTGCATGGGTTGTAGATTCTGCTTATAATGAAGAAAAGCAGCTTGCAGTTGGATTCATTGAAATGAGCAAGCAATTAGGTGGAAATCCAGATGGTCAATGGGATCCTTCAGATTCATTATTAGCAACTTCCGAAGTTATTGTAATCTTTAATGCTGATTATGATCCCACTGGAAGTCAAATGGAATATACCGGTGGTGATTTCAACGGAACTACTGTTTGGGGAGATGTAATAAGAGGATTTGATATCCCGGATGGTGCTCCAAATATTACACCTCAACAAAAGTCAATTGCATCATCACAGTGGTTTAATGCTATGTATGTAGTTGGTTTAGAAAAAAACTCACCAAATGATTTCTATCAAAATGGTGATAAGCTTATAATTCCAATTACTACTTATCCTTATACTTCTTCCGATGTATATAGATTTAAAACTTCAAAGGGAGGGGTACTAAACGATGCAGATAAGAAAGCCTTATTTGAAAAAGTAAATGTTTTCCCGAATCCGTTGTTTGGATTCAACCCTGCAACAAGTTATACAAATGGAGCACCGGATGATCCGTTTGTAACATTCTCGAATTTACCTGAAGATGTAACGATTAAAATTTACAGCCTTTCTGGTAATAAATTGAGAACATTAACAACAGCAGATAAATCAACCGTTACTTCTCCATTTCTTAAATGGGATTTGAAGAACGAAGCTGGTTTAAGAGTTGCATCGGGATTATACATAGCAATTGTATCTTCTCCAAAATATGGTGAAAAAATTCTAAAATTCTCGATAATTATGCCACAAAAACAATTACAGAGGTACTAAAAATTATCATGGAGCAGTGTTAACTTTAACATTGCTCCAGTGATTAAATTACTAAAATTTTTGGAGTATGGACAAATGAAAAAATTTATTACATTTTTAATTTTAATCGTTTTCTGTGTTTCGGTTTATGCAGGTGACGATGCTAGAAAGGGTACAACTGGCGCTGAAGAGTTATTAATACCTGTTGGTGCGAGAGGTATAGCTACTGGTGGAGCGTTCCTTGCTAGTTTGACTGGATTGGAATCAATTTATTATAATCCTGCTGGTTTAGACTTAACACCTCGTACAGAAGCAATGTTTAGTTATATGACTTATATCGCTGATATCAATGTTTCTTATTTTGCAATATCAACCAGTTTAGGTGGTTTGGGCTCAATTGCTTTAAGTTTTAAAACACTGGATTTTGGCCAAATACCTGTTACTACAATCGATTTTCCTGATGGTACAGGTAAAACGTATTCTCCAGGTTTTTTGACTTCGACATTAACCTATTCTAAAGTAATAACGGATAGAATTTCAGTCGGAACAAACTTAAAGCTTATTAATGAATCAATTGAGAATACAAATGCTACTGGATTTGCGCTTGATATGGGTGTGCAATATAGATTTAATGATAATATTTCTATAGGAGCATCTATAAAAAATGTTGGTACAAACATGCAGTTCAGCGGTTCGGATTTACAAACAACCACTGGAGTACCGGGTACAACAATTGGGGCTCAAGGCGGCAATTATGAAGTTGTTACAGAAGGATTTCAGATACCCAGTTATTTTGAAATGAGTTTATCATATGACTATCAAGTTAATGAACAAAATAATATGCTTATTGGCGCGACTTATACAGCAAATAATGCTTATGAAGATGTTGCTCATTTCGGATTAGAATACAGTTTTATCAATACCTTTTTTATTAGAGGCGGATATAACTTAATGACACAAAATACAAGCCAGTCAATTTATGGTTTTACTGCTGGTGCAGGTGTCCAATATGAAACTTCAGGCAATATAGGGATAGTTTTTGATTATGCATATAGAGATGTTAAAGATTTCCCTACAGCGAATCATATATTTACTGTAAAATTATCTCTATAAAAACAACATAAATATATTTATAGCGGCGCTTTTTACCTTGTAATATGCGCCGTTTTTTATTTTATTTCATGATGAATATTTATTAGGCAAAAGATATGAAAAAAATAATTTTTACTTTTTTTGTTTCAATTTTCTTTGTTTCTGTAATTACGGCACAAAATAATCAAAGTAAAAAAATCGGATTTGAGTTTGATTATGCTGAATTTTCTTATGATTCGGTTTCAAACTATGTCGAATTTTATTATTCATTTGATCCGAGTACAATGCCGGTTTATAAAACAGACTCTTCCGAACAAATAAGCGGTATCTTAAAAATATTATTTCAGGATACTGTTTCGCATAAAATTATTTTTGATAAAAGTTGGAAGTTAGATAACAAAGTAAGTACGCAAGATACTGTTAGTAAATATTTGGTTGGTGTTTTGGGTTTTATTATACCTCATGGAATTTACAGTTGTAAAATTTCCGGCTCGGATAGTAACGATTCATCAACCGCAAATGTTTACAATGAAATTATTAACGTTAGAAAATTTGATACTGAAAAACTTACTCTGAGCGATATTGAATTATCCTCAAAAATTCTACAGGAAAATCAGAACAAGAAATCAATATTTTATAAAAATCATTATGAAGTAACACCAATTCCAAATGTTTTATTTGGAGAAACACAGCCTGCTTTATTTTATTATTGTGAATTATACAATTTAGATAAAACTACACAAGGGCAACCTTTAAAATATATCTCATCTGTTTATAACAGCAAAGGTAAATTAGTTTATGAAAAAGCTAGAAATATAAAACATAATATGTCTTCTAGGGTAGAAGTCGGGGCAATACCGGTAAATAAATATCCAACCGATGCTTATGTATTGATAATTTCTTTAATAGATAGCAGTGCGAATTATGGAATTTCATCTTCAAAGAAATTTTTTATTTATAATCCAACTGTTGTTAATACGGATACTCTTAATCAACTTACAAGTAAATCTTTAAGCTCCGAATTTGGTGTAATGTCTGAAGAAGAACTGGATGATCTATTTGCAAAATCAAGATATATTGCTACAAGAGCTGAAATTGATCAGTATGGTAAATTAACTACTGCTGAGGGGAAAAGAGATTTTATGTACAATTTCTGGACCTCAAGAGATCAAACACCTTCAACTCCCAAAAATGAATACTATGAAGAATATTTAAAAAGAATAAAAATTGCAGACCAAAAATATGGAGCAATAAATAGAAAAGGCTGGAAAACTGACCGAGGACGAATATATCTAAAATATGGTGAACCTTCTGAAGTCGACAGATATCCAAATCAAACCAATACTAAACCTTACGAAATTTGGAAGTATAATGATTTAGAAGGTGGAATTGAATTCGTATTTGGTGATTTAACCGGATTTAATGACTATGTCCTCTTACATTCAACTGCTCGAGGTGAAATCAGAGATGATAATTGGATGAACAGAATTCAGCAGCTTTAATTTTTTAAACTGGAAAGGAGAAATTTTAATTTCTTCTTTCCGGTTCTATTTTAAATCATTTTAAACCTATCATATAAATTATCCATTCATTTACTTATTTTTAACATTTAGAATTTATTATTTTTTAATTGAATGAAAAATAAGCTTGAATATATTTTATTCTTAACATTTAGTCTCTTTTTTAGAATCCTTGGATTAAAAATTTCTAGAAAATTTTCTGTAATGATTGCTTTATTGTTTTATTATTTAATTCCGATTCGCAAGGAAACAGTAATTGATAATTTAAAACATGCATTCCCGGATTATTCTGAAAAAAAAATAAAAGAAATATCTTTTCGTTGTTACCGCAGTTTTGCTGTTACTTTAGTAGAAATATTATATATGCCTTACATGAATTCTGAGATGATGAAAAATTCAACCCAAATTAAGAATCATAATTTAGTAAAAGATAAATATAATCTGGGTAGAGGCGTTGTATTATTGTCCGCACACTTCGGTAATTGGGAGTATATTGCGGCGGCCTTTGCAATTAAACTAAATATACCTTTCTCTGTGGTTGTTAAACCGCAAAGAAATCCATATGTAACAGAATGGCTTAATAATTCTAGAACTCTGTGGGGAAATAAAATTGTACCTTTAGGAGTTTCAATAAGACAAATTTATAAAGAGTTAAAGGATAAAAATATTGTTGCTATGATTGCAGATCAAAGAGGTCCTGCTGAAGGTGTAAGAGTAAATTTTTTTGGAAGATTAGCTTCAATTTATACCGGCCCCGCGGCTTTAGCTTTAAAAACCGGAGCTCCTATTTTAATGGGAATTGCTGTACGTCAGCCCGATTTTACTTATTTAACTGAAATGATCGAAATTTCAACGGAGAATTTACCTGAAGATGAAAACGAGAAGATCAAAGAAATTAGCCAAAGACATACTAATTATTTAGAAGAAATGATAAGAAAGCATCCTGAACAATGGTTCTGGATGCATAAAAGATGGAAATATTAATTCTATGACAAATATTTTGGTTTTTCAAACTGCATTCCTCGGAGATGCAATTTTAACTTTGCCGATGATTCAAAAACTAAAGGAAATGTTTCCCGAAAGTAATATTGATGTGTTAACAATTCCTTCTAATAAACAAATTTTTGAATATTCGCCGCCGGTAAATAAAGTTATTTTATTTGACAAAAAGGACAAACAAAAATCAATTTTATCTACTTTTAAATTTGTTAAAGAACTTAAAAGAAATAATTATGATATTGTTTATTCTCCTCATAGATCATTAAGAACAGCTCTAATGGTGATGGAATTAGGCATACAAAAATCTTATGGATTTGATAATAGCAGCTTTAAACATGTTTATAAATATTTGATCCCTTATAACTATAATCATCATGAAGTACAGAGAAATTTGGATTTAATTGGATTTGATTGTTCAAATGATAACTGGAAAATTCGTCCCAGACTACAATTTGATAATAAAATTATAAACAGCATAAATGATTTTATAAATAGTTTTAAGGCAAATTCAACTTTTGCTGCAATTGCTCCAGGAAGTATATGGAATACAAAAATTTATCCTCAAAAATATTATTCTGAACTTATTGACTTTTTAAGAAAAAAAGCTGATTATATTTTGCTAATTGGAAGTGAAAAAGATAAAAAAATTTGTGATGAATTAGCTTCTGAATTTGGAGAAAAAGTTATAAATACCGCAGGTAAATTTTCAGTTGCTGAATCAATAGAATTATTAAAAAGAGTAATAATATTAATTTCTAATGATAGTGCACCAACTCATTTTGGAGCCGTTGCAGATATTCCTGTTTTAACACTTTATTGTTCAACTGTACCGGAATTTGGGTTTTATCCTTACAATAATAAAAGTTATTTTTTAAGTTTTGATGATTTAAAATGTAAGCCGTGCGGAATTCACGGATATGATGAATGTCCTTTGAAAACATTCGATTGCGGTATTGAGTTAAAACCTGAGAAGGTTATTATTAAAATTGAGGAAATGCTGAATGACTAAAACTAAAGATGCACAAATGATAAATGTTGACAATGACATGAATGAAGCTGTTTCAGAAGCAATGAAATATTATTTGGAAGGGAAAATTTTTGTTTATCCTACTGATACAATTTATGGCTTCGGAGCAAACCCTTTTAATGAAAATGCTGTTCATAGAATAAATGAAATAAAAAAGAGACCGGAAGATAAATCATTTATATTTCTTATCGATCAAATCGACAATCTTTTAAAATACGTCGATGTTGCTTCAGAAAAACATTATGATTTTTTACTTTCTATTTGGCCTAATCCGGTTTCAGTTGTTTTAAAATTAAATCCTAAATCATCCAAATTATTTAACTCTGAAACAGCCGCATTTAGAATACCGAACAATAGGTTTTGTTTGAAACTGCTTACTAAATTAAAAATGCCTTTAATTTCTACAAGTGTTAATCGCAGTAATTCTGAACCGCTTCTTGAGGTAAGTATGATAGAAGAAGAATTCGGTTCCGAGATTGATGCAATATTTTATACAGAAAAAAAATCTTATATTAAAGCTTCTACTTTAATAGATTTAAGCAATTATTCACCAAAACTTCTTAGAGAAGGAAAAATTAAATTTTCTGATTTAATGAAAAAGTTTAAATGAATCTTAACTTTTTTAAAAAAGGCGATAAAAAACGGAATAGAAATTATTCCCTGATAATTGTGCCCGATGATCCGACTGCTTCGACAAAATCGCATAAATTATCATCAAAAAGAATAATCTCCTGGATTGTAGGATATACTTTTTTAGTAGCATTGATTGGATATTTATTTTTAAGTTTTACGGGGCTTGGTAATTTAATTTATTCGCCGGGTAGGGAGATTACAAAATCAGAAATACATCAGGTAAGTAAATTAAATAATAAGCTTCTTTTTCTTACAAAAGAATTAGAGGGTTTAAAGAATACAAATGATCGATTAAAATATGCAATTATACTTGGAGATTCTGCATTAATAGATTCTTTAACTTTTCATGATAGTACATTATAATAACAATGAAAATCCTTATGGCGGAGATTTATTGTTAATTCTTAAAAAGTTATTTTTTACCGATAGTTCGAAAACAAGTTCTAGTAAAAATTACTTTTTTATAAAGCCGGTTGATGGATTTATTAGTCGTGGATTTAAACCGGATAAGGGACATTTTGGAATAGACTTTGTTGTTAAAAAAGGTACCCCTGTCTATGCTGCTGCAAACGGTTATGTTATTTTTTCAGATTTTACTTTTAAAGACGGAAACATGATTATAATTAGTCATCCAAATGATTATATTACAGTTTATAAACATTGTTCTTCATTATTGAAAAGACAACGGGATGTTGTTCTTCAAGGAGAAATTATAGCGCTTAGCGGAAATACCGGTGAAATAACTTCAGGCCCGCATCTTCATTTTGAAATTTGGAAAAATGGTTATCCGATAGATCCGGAGAATGTATTAATTAATAATTAATAAAAGGAGTCACAAATTGAAAACAAACAAAGATGAATTCGTTGGAAGGGACGAGGTAACTATAATTAGTTCCGGTGTATTAATCGAGGGAAAGCTTAAAAGTGGCGGGAACGTAAGAGTTGACGGAAATGTTAAAGGTGACGTCAATGCCGGAGGAAATGTAACCGTAGGAGAAAACGGTGAAATAAACGGAGAAATAAATGCTGATACCATTACTATTGGCGGAAAAGTACTCGGAACCGTAAATGCAAAAGAAAAGCTTGTACTTGAAGATAAAGCTGTTTTAAAAGGTGATATCTACACTAAAATATTAGTAATTGAAGCCGGAGCAAAATTTGACGGTAATAGCCATATGGATGGCAAAGCAAAAGATAATTTACCATTTAAGCCAGAGCAGCCGTCACCAGAGAAAAAAAATGGCTGATAAAAAAAAAGTCCCGGAAGATTTAAGGGGCATGATGCGGGAAATTGCTCCGTATATGGGCCTTGGAATTCAACTAGCAGCTACCGTTGGAATAATGGTAGCTGTTGGTTATTATCTCGATAAAAAACTCAATACTAGTCCATATTTAATTGTAATTTTTTCTTTTTTAGGAATCATAACGGCATTATATCAATTTATAAAAACCGTTATAAAATCCGATAAATGAAAGCCAATCAAAAAATTCTATTTATAAGTTTAGTCTTAATTCATTTCTATAATTTTAATTTTTATAATTTTATTTACGCTTCACAAAATTTCATACCTGGTATTTATTTCAATATTATCTGCATTTTTAATCTGCAGTATCAATTTTTTGCTTGGTATCTTAAGTATAAAAATCGGTATGAATAAAAAGAATGAAACCTTCTTCAAATTTATATTTGGAGGTATGGTTTTTAGGATTATTTTGACATTATTAATGGTGTTTATCTCCTTGAAATTTTTGGATTTAAGTCAGAATAGTTTTATATTTTCAATCTTCTTTTTTTATGTTTTTTACTTAATTATTGAGATTTTATACTTAAATTCTAGAAAAAATTAAACATTTTTATGCTTTTTAGTCCAATTTCTGATACAACAGCAGTTGTTGACTCCTTGAAAAACGCCGGAGACAAGGGGGGCGGCTGGATTTTGCACCATGTAATGGATTCTAATTCCATTGATTTTTATCTTTTTGGGTAAACTTCATCTGCCGCATTTTGAACTATTTGGTATCGATTTATCGATAACTAAAGACATATTTTATGTCTGGGTTGTTGCGCTTATTTTATTGCTGCTGCTCATTTTTATTTCTAAGGGATATAAAAAATCCCTTATTCCAAAGGGACTTTCAAATCTTTTCGAAATAATAGTGATTTTTGTCCGTGATGAAATTGTTAAGCCTTCGATTGGAAAGGGATATGAGGCTTTTATGCCTTACATGCTTACTTTATTTTTCTTTATCCTTTTCATAAACATGTTTGGCTTAATTCCGGCTCCGAATTTAGTTGTTCCGACAGGCAATTTAGCAGTTACCGGAAGTTTAGCTATTATTTCCTTCGTTGCTATACAACTAGGAGGAATTAAAAGCAACGGCTTCGTTGGTTATTTGAAAAATCTTGTCCCGGCTGGTATGCCCGGATGGATTTTAATTATAATGATTCCTTTGGAAATCTTAGGATTATTTACAAAGCCTTTTGCATTGTGTATACGTCTTTTTGCTAATATGATTGCGGGGCATATTGTAATTTTTTCATTGCTTGGTTTAATATTTATTTTGCAGTCAATTTATGTTTCGCCGGTTGCTGTAGGATTTACTTTATTTATTGAGTTATTGGAAATTCTAATTGCTTTAATTCAAGCATATATTTTTACCATGCTTACTGCATTGTTTATCGGAATGTCAATGCACCCTGAGCATTAAAATATTTTTAATACATAATTATAAAAATCAAAAATACTTAGGAGGAAAATAATGGATTTAGGTTGGCTTGGTGCCGGTATTGGAGCCGGTATAGCAGTTATCGGAGCAGGTCTTGGTATTGGTAAACTTGCTGCATCAGCTTTGGAAGCAATGGGCAGACAACCGGAAGCTGCCGGACCAATTCGTACAAGTATGATCATTGCAGCTGCCCTTATTGAAGGTATCGCATTCTTTGCATTGGTTATTTGTATTCTATTAGCAATAAAATCTTAAATTTAGTAAAGGAAACTAATAATGTTTATTAGTTTTATTTTAGCAGTTAATGCTGTTATTATGGAAGGCATTAATTTAATTGAAGTAAACCCGGGTTTAGTAATCTGGACTATAGTTACTTTTATTGTCCTTCTTATTGTATTAAAAAAAGTTGCTTGGAAACCTATCCTGACTGCTTTAGATCAAAGAGAAAAAGCTATTCGCGATTCTCTTGAAAAAGCGGAAAAAGCACAGGAGGAAGCTCAAAAAGTTTTAGAAGAAAATAAAGCTAATATTTCCAAAGCAGAAGAAGAATCAAAAAAAATTATTGATCAAAGCAGAGCTTATGCCGAAAAGTTAAAAGAGCAGATGCTTAAAGACAGTAAGGAACAAGCTGATAAAATAATCTCAGATGCTTCAGCGGAAATCGATAGGAAAAAAGAAGCAGCTTTTGAAGAATTGAAAGCGATGGTTGCAGAAATTTCCATTAATGCTGCTGAAAAAATATTAAGAGCAAAATTGGACAAGGAATCAAATAAAAAACTTGTTGATCAATATATTTCTGAAATTAATAAAAATTAATTATGGCCGATTCCAGAATTTTAAAGAGATATGCAGCTTCTTTTATTGATGCAATGATTGAAAAGAAATTGCTTGATGTAATAACAAGTGATTTTCGTTTGATTATCTCTGCCGCAGATTCCAGCAGGGAACTGAAGCTTATGATTGAAAGCCCGATAATTAAACCGCATGTTAAAGTTTCAATTCTTTTGGAAATATTTGATGGCAAAATTAATAAAGAAACGGTGAATTTTATAAAATTTTTATCTGTCAAAGGAAGAGAAAATTTATTAATCGAAATTGCGAAAAGATTTATTGAACTAAGAGATGAAAAACTTGGTATTTTAGAAGTCGGTGTTAAAACAGCTTTTAATTTAACTGAAGATCAAAAAGAAAATTTAAAAGATAATTTAGAGAAATATCTTGATAAAAAAGTAAGATTTATTTTTTCTGTAGATAGTGAATTGGTCGGTGGCTTTATTGCTAAAGCCGGCGATACTGTTTATGATGCATCAATTAAGCATCAATTGGAAAATTTAAAGAAACAGTTTATGAGAGGCGGCGCCTCATTAAACTAAATAAAAAAGGAAAAGAAAATGGCAGAAGTTAGACCGGATGAAATTTCCGCTATATTAAGAAAACAACTTTCAGGTTTTGAAAGTGAAGTAGATATTTATGATGTTGGCACCGTGCTTCAGGTTGGCGATGGAATTGCCAGAGTATATGGACTGTCAAAAGTAATGGCTAGCGAATTAGTTGAATTTCCTAATGATGTATTTGGAATGGTGCTTAACCTTGAAGAAGATAGTGTTGGTTGTGTCCTTTTCGGTGATTCTTCTTTAGTTAAAGAAGGCGATACAGTAAAAAGAACTAAAAGAGTTGCTTCCATGCCGGTTGGCGAAGAAATGCTGGGAAGAGTTATAACTCCTTTGGGAATTCCGATTGATGGTAAGGGTCCAATAAATACTGAAAAATTTATGCCGATTGAACGTAAAGCTCTCGGTGTAATTCAGAGACAGCCGGTTAAAGAACCTCTTCAAACCGGTATTAAAGCTATTGATGCTATGATTCCAATTGGTAGAGGACAAAGAGAATTAATTATCGGTGACAGACAAACCGGTAAAACTGCAGTTGCCATTGATGCAATTATTAATCAAAAATATACACATACAGACGAAGCTAAAGAACTTGGTATTAAGCCTGTTTATTGTTTTTATGTTGCAATTGGACAGAAGAGCTCAACTGTAGCCCAGGTAGTTGCTAAATTGGAAGAAAGCGGGGCAATGGCTTACACAACTGTAATTGCTGCTTCTGCTTCGGAACCGGCTCCTCTTCAATTTATTGCTCCTTATTCCGGTGCAACATTAGGAGAATTTTTCAGAGATAACGGAAAACATGCTTTGGTAATCTATGATGATTTATCCAAACAAGCAGCATCTTATAGAGAATTATCATTATTATTAAGAAGACCACCGGGACGCGAAGCATATCCTGGTGACGTATTTTATCTTCACTCAAGATTATTGGAAAGAGCTTCAAAATTAAGTGATGAACTTGGCGGCGGAAGTTTAACCGCTTTACCTATTATTGAAACACAGCAGGGCGACGTTTCTGCTTATATTCCGACTAACGTAATTTCAATTACAGACGGACAAATTTATTTGGAATCTAACTTATTTAATGCAGGTGTAAGACCGGCTATTAACGTTGGTATTTCAGTCTCCCGTGTTGGTGGTAATGCACAAATAAAAGCTATGAGAAAAGTTGCCGGAAGTTTGAAGTTGGACCTTGCTCAGTACAGAGAATTGGAAGCTTTCGCTAAATTCGGTTCTGATTTGGATAAAGCTACTCAAAAAACATTGGGCCGCGGAGCAAGACTTGTTGAATTATTAAAACAAGGCCAATACTCACCTTATCCAATAGAAAAGCAAGTTGTAAGTATATTCATGGGAACAAACGGATATTTGGATAGTATTCCTGTCAGTGATGTAAAAAGATTTGAATCCGAAATATTAGAATTCGTTGAAGTAAAATACAATAATATTTATAATAAGATTAAGAAAGAAAAACAATTAAGTGATGAACTTATTAATGAATTGAAAAAAGCAGCAGAAGAATTTTTATCAGTTTTCCAGGCAGAAGCTAAAACAGCATAATATTTTATGGCAACTTTAAGAGATATAAAAAGAAGAATAAAAGGTGTACAAAGTACACAGCAAATAACTAAAGCTATGAAAATGGTTGCTGCTGCTAAATTAAGACGTGCACAGGAAAATGTTATAAATGCCAGACCTTATGCTAGAAAAGTTTATGAAATACTTATCTCATTTAATTACCGAAGAGGATGTTTTAACTAATCCTTACATTGTTCAAAGAGAAATTAATAATGTTGCGATTGTTGTGGTTACTGCTGATAGAGGATTATGCGGTGCCTTTAATACTAATCTTATAAAAGAATCAGTTAGATATATAAAAGAAGAATTAAATAATAGTACGCCTTACATATATTGCGTCGGTAAAAAAGGAAACGATTTTTTCAAAAAAAATGATTATGAAATTTTTGGTCGGCAGATTGGTCTATTTGCAAATGTAGAATTTGAAAACGCGCTTGAAATTTCTAAAGAATTAATCGACTCTTACTTAAAAGGTGTTTACGATAAGATTGTTATTATTTATAACGAATTTAAATCCATTATTCAGCAGAAAATAGTAATTGAACAATTCCTTCCTATTCCGTTAAATGAAAACTTAGAAATAGAAGAAAAGAAAACTTTTACTAATTATATATACGAGCCTGATCAATCTTCAATTTTTAACAGCATGCTGCCGAAACATTTGGTCGCCCAGGTCTGGAGAATATTATTGGAAACTAACGCGGCGTTTCTCGGTGCACAAATGACTGCGATGGATAATGCAACAACAAATGCAAATGAATTAATCAGAACATTGAATTTGAAATATAACAAAGAAAGACAAGCTGCTATTACTAAAGAAATTTTGGAAATTGTTTCCGGAGCAAATGCTCTTAAAGAAAATGGCTAGATGTTAATAGATCTTCCCAGTCAGAAAATTTTGATATTATTGAAATATTGTAATGTTTGAAGATTTAAGTTTAAAATTAGATACGACTTTAAAAAAGGTTACCGGACAGGGAAAGTTGACCGAAAAAAATGTTTCGGAAACCTTAAGAGAAATTAGAAGAATTCTATTAGATGCCGACGTAAATTATAAAGTCGCGAAAGAGTTCATTGAAAATGTAACAGCTAAAGCACTTGGTAAAGAAGTTATTGCTTCAATTTCTCCAGGTCAGTTAATTACCAAAATTATTCATGATGAACTGACTGAACTTTTAGGAGGATCTCAAACAGAAATTAAATTGAATGCTTCCGGGATTACAACAATATTAATTGTTGGACTTCAAGGTTCGGGAAAAACAACCTTTAGTGCTAAGCTGGCTAAAAAATTAAAAGATCAGAATAGAAAAATTCTTTTAGTAGCTGCTGATGTTTATCGCCCTGCAGCTATTGATCAATTAAAAACCTTGGGTGAACAAATAAGTTTACCTGTGTTTTCAATAGAAGAAAAAGATGCAAGGAAGACAGCTAGAGAAGCTGTTTCTTATGCTAAAGAAAAGAATTTTAATACAGTAATAATCGATACCGCCGGCAGGTTGCATGTTGATGAAGAAATGATGATAGAAGTTGCAGATATAAAGAATATCGTTCTTCCGTCAGAAACTTTATTTGTTGTAGACTCTATGACAGGTCAGGATGCAGTAAATTCTGCCAAAGCTTTTAACGAAAAAGTCAATTTTGACGGAATAGTGCTCACAAAATTGGACGGTGACGCTCGCGGCGGAGCAGCATTATCCATTAGATCTGTAGTCGGAAAACCGATCAAATTCATCAGTAATGGTGAGAAATTAAAGGATTTAGAATCTTTCTATCCTGAAAGATTAGCATCGAGAATTCTGGGAAAAGGCGATATTGTCTCATTAGTAGAAAAAGCGCAAGAAAACTTCGATTTTTCCGAAGCTGAGAAGCTAGAGGAAAAATTAAAGAAAAATAAATTTGATTTTGATGATTTTCTTAAGCAAATTAAAGCTATAAAGAAAATGGGTTCTTTGTCATCGCTCTTGGCAATGATTCCTGGAGTAGGATCACAGGTGAAAAATGCCAAAATTGATGATAATGCTTTGGTTAAAGTAGAAGCCATTATTAATTCAATGACAATTGCGGAAAGAGCCAAACCAAAAATTTTAAATGGCTCAAGACGTAAACGAATTGCCAGAGGAAGCGGAACATCAATACAAGACGTAAACCGCTTAATAAAGCAATTCGATCAAATGCAAAAAATGATGAGTAAATTAAGCAAGAAAGGCTTTAATAACTCAGCTTTATCTAATTTAAATTTTAATTGAAAAATAGTGTATTAATATTTGGAGGTTCAAATAATTGGCGGTTAAGTTAAGATTAAGAAGAATGGGAAAAAAGAAACAGCCTATTTACAAAGTTGTTGCGGCTGATTCTAGATCACCCAGAGATGGCAAATTTCTAGAAGCAATCGGTTTGTATAATCCTCTTACAAATCCGCATACTATAGAAATAAACGAGGAAAGAGCATTTTATTGGCTGAATAACGGAGCTCAACCAACCGATACTGTAAAAAGTTTATTTAGACAGAAAGGTTTAACTTTAAAAAGAGAACTGATTAAAAAAGGATTGCCCGAAGAAAAAATTCAGTCTGAATTAGAAAATTGGGCTAAGTTGCAGGAAGCTAAATCTAATAAAGCAGTTACGAAGAAAAGTAAAAAAGCTCTTGCTGCAGAAGAATCAGCTAAAGAAGAAGCAAAAGAAGAAATTGAAGAAGGTACAGCAGAAGTAAAGGGCGCTGCTTCTGAAGAAGAATCTGCCGGTAAAGAATAATATTTATCAGCAATTTCTTATTTGTACGATAATTCAAATGCTCCCTACTCTAACAATAGGAGGCTTCTTTCTATGAAAGAATTTATCGAATTCATTGCCAAACATCTGGTTGATAATCCCGATAGCGTTGTTATTGAGGAAAATAACCCAGAAGAAAACAAAATTGTACTTTCATTAAAAGTACAAGCCGAAGATGTCGGTAAAGTTATCGGCAAGCAGGGAAAAACCGCACAAGCAATGAGAACCTTGTTGACAGCTATTGCAGCTAAGGAAGGGAAAAGGGCTATTTTAGAAATATTGGATTAATATTTTTTAAAAGATGATTTGTGAATGACTATTATTTAATTGCTAAGATTGCATCGGTTTTTAACAACAAAGGTTATGTTAGGATTGAGTCTTTTTCGGATTTTCCGGATCGTTTCTTTTCTCTGAATAAAGTGTTCTTGGACTTTTTTGGAGATAAAAAGGAATTTTTTGTCCAAGATGTAAAAAAAATAAAAAATTTCTTTGTATTGAAGTTTAAAAATTTTGATGAAGAAAATGATTCGGAAATTTTAATCGACAAAGAGATCTTTGTGGATAAAAATGATCTGATTCAACTTCCGGAAAATACTTTTTTTGTTCATGATTTAATCGGAAGTAAAGTTATTCGTAATTCTGATGTATTTGGCAAAATTAAAGATGTTTTAAATTTTCCGGCTAATGATGTATATGTAATTGAAGATACTAATGGAGAAGAGATATTAATTCCGGCTGTTAAGAGTTTTATTGATAATTTTGATTCAAAAAATAAAATTTTGACTTTGAAGCCGGGCGATATTCTCTATGAAAATGATGAGGATTGATATTATTTCTGCTGTTCCCGATTTGTTAATGAGTCCTCTTAAAACAAGTATTATTAAAAGAGCTCAGGATAAAGGGAAAGTAAAAATTAATATTCACAATCTTAGGGATTATGCTTCCAACAAGCATAAGCAAATTGATGATAAACCCTTCGGCGGTGGCGCTGGAATGGTGCTTAAACCTGAACCGTTCTTTGAATGTATTGAAAAACTTCAGCAAGAAATAAAATTTGACAAAATAATTTTCACCACTCCAAAAGGAAAATTATTTAATCAGAAAATTGCTAATGATTTATCGCTTGCTGAAAATTTGCTCTTTGTAACCGGACATTATAAAGAAATAGATGATAGAGTTAGGGAAGCATTTGCAACCGATGAAATATCAATCGGGAATTATGTTTTAACAGGAGGCGAACTTCCTGCATTAGTAATAATTGATGCTATAGTTAGATTGATTCCGGGAGTTTTAAACGACAGCGAAGCTGCATTAAACGATTCTTTTCAAGATGGAGAAATAATAGAAGCTCCATATTATACTCGACCGGCTGAATTTAGAGGAATGAAAGTGCCCGATATTCTCCTATCAGGTAATGAAAAAGAAATTAAAAAGTGGAAAGAAGAGCAATCAAAAATTTTAACCGAGAAATGGAGAAAATATAATAATTAGTTAGTGGAGAAAGCAATGAATACTGTAGATAATATTATAGCCGATTTACATAATAGAACTGATTTACCTGTGTTTAATTCAGGTGACCATATTAAAGTGCATGTAAGAGTTATTGAAGGTGATAAAGAAAGACTGCAGCCTTTTGAAGGTGATGTCATTAGTATTAGAGGTAGCGGCAATAATAAAACTTTTACCGTTAGAAAAATTTCCAGCGGTGTTGGAGTGGAAAGAATTTTTCCTTTTAATTCACCTAAAATAGCTAAGATAGAATTATTAAAGCAAGGTGATGTTAGAAGAGCAAAGCTTTATTATCTGAGAGGTCTTTCGGGTAAAGCTGCGCGTATTAAAAATAAGAAAGTCTAATATTAAGTTGAAAGCCGCTCAAAAGCGGCTTTTTTTTATGATATGAAAATTATATTCCCGAATAATATTTTTACAAAATTAATTTTTGATAATTTTCCTCAAGATAAGAAAGAGGAAGTTCTATTTTTACCCGCATCTGTTATATCATCCAAATTAAATGAAGATAAAAATGCTGTCGGATTAATTCCGTCCATTGATATTCTAAATTACAGGAATTTTTTAGTCTCTTCAAAGTTTGGAATTTCATTTGAAGGAAGTTTATGCAACTCATATTTTTATTTTAACGCTGGTAATAGAGAATTAAAAGAAATTTATTTGAGTGGTGATGTTTCTTCATTAGAAGTTATTGTTGCTAAAATTTTGATGAAAGAAATGTATGGTAATGATATCGAAATTAAAATATTAACAGATGAGTCCAAATATTCGGAAGTTAATTTGTTATTAACCGGAGATAAAAATTTTTCCAGACAGTAAATTTGATTCTGCAGTTAGTTTTTCTGATGAAATAATTGAAGTGCTTTCTTTACCTTTTGTAAATTTTATTACAGCATCAAATTCGGAAGGCTCTGTTAAAGAATTTGAAAAATTAGTGGAAGGAATAAGTAATAAAATATACAACTCTGTTGAATCGGGAAAATTGCCTTTAAATCTATCAGATGATGTAACAAATTACTTTCAGCAAAATGTATCATCAATTGTTTATGATTTTGATCCCAATGATGTAGACGGAATAAAGCAATTGTTAAGATTACCTTATTATCACGGATTAATTGAACATATAATTGAAGTTAAATTTGTTTAAAAATAAAAACCGCTTTGAGTTTAAACAAAGCGGTTCAAATAAGTCTAAATAAATTATTATAAGGCTATATGAGAAACACTTAATACATTTGGATTTTCTTTCATTTGTTTAAGCATTTCTGCCGGTGCAGCTTCTCTTAACTTCATTGTACAACAAGCAGCAACACCACCATCAAAAATTATATTTTCAATTTCTTCGATATTAATATTTCCATCGCGGATTAAATCCAATATTGAAGCAAGAACTCCGGGTTTATCAAAATGTTTAACAACCAGCTGATAATGTGCATCTGTAATCTTAGCTCTGTTTACCCAGTGAGCAATAACTCCGCTTGTAGTAAAATCTTTAATAATTCTCACAGTTTCTGCAGCTACAGCATTTTGAGCTTGTTCTGTAGAAGCACCAATATGATGAGTAATATAAACATTAGGATTATCTCGAAGCTTTGAATTAACTTCACCAGTTTTTCCTTCCGGTTCACCTTTAAATACATCCATTGCAACACGGATATTCTTTTCTTTAATAGCTTCCAGCATTGCATCTTCATCAATTAAATCTGCTCTAGCTGTATTGATTAAAAATGCGCCGGGTTTCATGTATCCGAACATTTCTTTATTGAAAAGTCCCTTTGTTTGTGGAGTGGAAGGGAGGTGCAAAGTAATTACATCGCACATAGGAACCAGTTTATCCATTTCAGAAAAATCTTTAATTTGAACTCCTTCAATTCTCGAAATGTCTTTTCCGTAAACATTCATATCAAAAGCTAAAGCACGTTTGGCTACCTCTTTACCGATATTTCCAACACCGATAATTCCCAAAGTTTTTCCTTTTAATCCTTGGGCTTTTGAATATTCTGCTTTATTCCAAACTCCATTTTTGAAATCTATTACATTATTCGGAATACGTCTATCTAAGGAAAGCATTAATCCAACTGCTAATTCTGCGACTGCAACAGAGTTCATTCCGGGGCAGTTTGCAACATAAATACCTTTTTTATTTGCCGTTGAAATGTCAATATTATTTACACCGGCACCGGCTCTGATAATTAAATTAAGATTATTACTTTTGTTAATTGTATCTGCATTTACAACTGTTGAACGAACAACTAAAATATCTTTGTCTTTTATTGCTTCAGGCAGATCATTTTCTCCTAATTTAGGAGAATAATTAACTTCCAAGTTAAGATCTTTTAATTGTTGAATATATTCTTCAGGGAATTTATCTGCTATTAATACACTTACTTTCATTTTGAACTCCCGTTATTTTTAAGTTCTTGAATTATTATTCTTTATTTGAGCATTGGAATATTAACATTGAATTTTTTTGCATTGGAAATTGCTTGTTCATAACCTGCATCTGCATGACGAACTATTCCCATTCCCGGATCATAGGTGAGAACGCGATCAAGCCTTTTCTCAGCATCTTTTGTTCCGTCCGCAACGATTACCATTCCGGCGTGAATACTATTTCCAATTCCAACTCCGCCACCGTGATGAACTGAAACCCAGCTGGCTCCACCGATAGTATTTAATAAAGCATTTAATATGGGCCAGTCTGCAATTGCATCGCTGCCGTCTTTCATTCCTTCGGTTTCTCTATTTGGAGATGCTACGGAACCGCAGTCAAGATGATCTCTTCCAATTACAATTGGAGCGCTGACTTTACCTGTTGCAACAAGGTCATTGAAAATTTTACCCATCTTTGCACGCTCTCCATAACCAAGCCAGCAAATTCTGGATGGAAGTCCTTGAAAATGTACTTTTTTCTGAGCCATATCGATCCAGTTGCAAAGCTGTTTGTTCTCCGGGAAAGTTTTTTTAATTGCTTCATCCGTTGCATAAATATCCTCAGGATCTCCAGATAGAGCTGCCCATCTAAATGGTCCCTTCCCATCGCAGAATAAAGGTCTAATAAATTCTGGAACAAATCCGGGAATATCAAAAGCATTTTCAACGCCGTTTTCTTTAGCTTCACCCCTGATATTATTTCCGTAATCGAAAGTAATTGCTCCTTTTTTCTGGAAATCGAGCATTGCTTTGACATGCACAGAAATAGTTTTTTTAGCCAGACTGATATATTTTGATTGATCAGACTTTCTTAAAGCCTTTGCTTCTTCAAAGCTTATGCCCATCGGTACATATCCGTTTAGAGTATCATGAGCGGATGTTTGATCTGTTAACACATCCGGAATAATATTTTTTTCTAAGATCTTCGGTAAAATTTCTCCTGCGTTTCCTATAATTCCAACTGATAAAGCTTCACCTTTTTGTTTTGCATCCAAAACCAATTTTAAAGCTTCATCCAGATCTTCAGAAAGAACATCTAAATAACCTGTATCTATTCTTTTTTGTGCTCGTTCTTTATCAACTTCGATACCTAAAAAAGCGGCGCCGTTCATTGTTGCAGCTAAAGGTTGAGCACCTCCCATTCCTCCTAATCCTGCGGTAAGAACAAATTTTCCTTTTAATGAGTCGTTAAAATATTTTTTTGCGCATGCAGCAAAGGTTTCGTAAGTACCTTGTAAAATTCCCTGCGTTCCAATGTAAATCCAGCTTCCGGCAGTCATCTGTCCGTACATTGTTAACCCAAGAGACTCTAGTCTTCTAAATTCATCCCAAGTAGCCCAGTGAGGAACAAGCATTGCGTTTGATATTATTACTCTCGGGGCATTTTCATGGGTTCTAAAAATTCCAACAGGTTTACCGGATTGTATTAATAGAGTTTCATCATTTTCAAGTTTTCTTAGTGAATTAATTATTGCATCAAAAGCTTCCCAGTTTCTGGCTGCTTTTCCGCTTCCGCCGTAAACAATTAATTCAGCGGGATTTTCTGCAACTTCCGGATCAAGGTTATTCATAAGCATTCTCATAGCTGCTTCTTGAATCCAACCTTTACACGAAATATTTACACCGCGCGGCGCATGTATTTCCATTTTATCAATTTCGTTTTTCATGATTAACCTTTAAAATGTTTTTCGAGTAAATTATCATATTGATTATATAATGATTTATAAAGCCATTTCTTTATAAACCAGCTCTTTTTCATTTTTTCAGCTAAATAATCAACATTATGTTTTAACTGATTAAGCAAACGGGTTCTTTCATCTTTAGTTAACTTAATTGTTTCGTTATCACTTTGAAGTTTTTCAATAATAGATTTAAAAGCTTCTGGATTCGCCAAAAAATTTATCGTCTCCTTCAACTTGATTTAAAGTTTGTTTACAAAATGTAGTTAAAAGTTTTTTTTCGTTTTTATCAAATTCAAAATTATAATTTGTGAATAGTTTTTTCATTTTTAATCGCAGTAGAATTTTTGAATGAAAGTAATTTATCTTTTACCGATTGATAACCGGGTTTAATTATATCGTATATATAGTGTAATCTTTCTTTATAATGAATAAAAGCAGATTTCATGGAATTAATTGTGATTTTTTCAATATCATCCAAATTTAAATTGAAGTTTTCAACAGCAACCAAAAATTCTTTAGTCATTGTTGTATCACTCATTAATCTATCATCTGTATTTATCGTTACTCTAAACCTTTCTTTAAATAAATTTCCAAAAGGATGGTTTTCAATTTTATCAACAGCACCAGTATGTACATTACTAAGCAGACATATCTCTAGCGGAATTCTTTTATCCAAAACATATTGAGTCAGTTCTCCAAATCCGACAACGTTGCCGTCTTTATCAAAAGTAAAATCTTCCTTTAAATGTGTTGCATGACCTATTCTATGAGCTCCGCACCATTGAATTGCCTGCCAAATGGATTCTTTGCCGAATGCTTCTCCGGCATGAATAGTTATATTAAAATTTGCTCTTTGAATAAATTGGAAAGCATCAATATGTTTTTTGGGAGGATAACCGCCTTCTTCACCTGCTAAATCAAATCCAACAACTCCTTGATTTCTAAAGTTCACTGCTAACTCGGCAATTTCAAGTGTGTTTTTCATGTTTCTCATGCCGCAAAGAATTAAACCGAATCCAACGCCAAAATCTCTTTTACCTTTTTCCAAACCGTTTAGAACGGCATTTACAACATCTTCATTATACAAGCCTTTGGAAGTATGAAAAACCGGTGCAAACCTGGTTTCTACGTAACAAACTCCGTCTTTTTTCATATCTTCCATCATTTCATAAGCAACGCGTTCCAGTGATTCTTTAGTCTGCATAACAGCAGTTGTATGCTGGAAACCTTGAAGATATTCCACTAAATTTCCTTTATTTGCTCCGCGATGAAACCAATGAGCTAATTCTACAGGATCATTAGTAGGTAATTTATTGTATTTTAATTCTTTAGCTAAATCAATTACAGTTTGAGGACGTAAACCGCCGTCTAAGTGATCATGAAGTAAAACTTTAGGTACTGATTTAATGATTTCTTCAGTCGTCAAAAATGCCTCCTTTTAAATAGTAAAAATATCTTATTATAGTGGTAAAATCAATTTAAACCGAATTATCATAATTTTGTTTTTGATTGTGTTTAATATCTATTTTATGTTTATTTTTGTTAGTTATAGAATTACTTTTTCTTGAATTTAGAAGCTTATTATACTAAATTTAAATTTATTAATGATATAATATCGGAGTTAAAATGCGTCAAATTAAATTGTTTGCTATTGTTTTATCATTATTAGCATTTATGTTTCTTGGATTTGAATGTTCTTCTACTGACCTTACAAGTGCTAGATTATATATTAAACAGAAAAATTATGATAAAGCTTTGGAAGCACTTGGAAAGAGAAGTACAAAAAAATCCTAAAAGTGATGAAGGATACTATTTGATGGGTTATGTTTACGGTGAACAAGAGTCATTATGGTAAAATGATGGATGCTTATAATCAGTCTTTACAGATAAGCAATAAATATAAAGATGATATTATCAAACAAAAACAATACTACTGGGCAACTCTTTTTAATAAAGGAGTAACATATTACCAAAAAGGAGGAAAAGCTGCTAATAAGGATAGTAGTAAAGTTTATTATGATAAATCCATAGTTGCTTTTCAGAATGCAGTAAAAATTGAACCGGATTCGGCTGATACTTATAAAAATCTAGCGTTTGTTTACATGAGTCTTGGCGAAAATGATCAGGCAATTGATCCTTTGAAAAAATTAATTGATAAAGAAAAATCATTAGACGGTTATAAATTCTTAGGTGAAATTTATTATAACAAAGGAACAAATTTAAGAAGTCAATTCGAATCAACAAAAAATGTTCAAGACAGTGTTCAGGCTATGGAAAATTTCAACAAAGCAATTGATGTTTTGGAAAAAGGAAGAGACTTGTTCCCTGATGATTCAGACATTTTGTTAACTTTATCAAATGCATATATTGCTGCAGGTAAAGCTGAAGTTGCAATGAATGCATTTAAAACCGGAGTTGAAAAAGATCCTAATAACCAATATTACAGATATAACTATGGAGTTTTATTATTAGGAACAAATCAATATGAAAAAGCTATTGAGCAATTTCAAAAAGCACTGGATATAGATCCTGAATATCAAAATGCATTGTATAATATTGCAGTAGCCTATGTAAAATGGGGTGCAAAGATTAATAAAGATGCAGAAGAAAACGGACAAGAAGAAAGTAATTATAAAGAAAAATTCCAGAAAGCTTTACCTCATCTTGAAAAACTTGTACAATTAAATCCTGATGAAGCTTCCAACTGGGAATTATTAGGAAAGGTTTATACTGTTTTAGGAATGCAGAATGATGCAACTAATGCATTTAATAAAGCGGATGAACTAAGGAAAAAATAACAGTTATCTTTTGAAAGATTGGAAATGTCATGAGTCAGAATAATCAACAACCGCAAGGACAGCAGCAGATAAATATTGAGTTAGGCGAAAAAGAAGCCGAAGGTATTTATTCGAACTTAGCAATTATTACACATTCACCTGCAGAATTTATTATTGATTTTACAAGAATAGTTCCGGGTGTTCCTAAAGCAAAAGTTCATGCAAGAATAATTACAACGCCACAGCATGCAAAGATGCTGTTGAAAGCTTTAAAAGAAAACATTGATAAATTCGAATCAAAATTTGGTGAAATAAAAATCGATACTCATCCTAATCAGCATTTCGGATTTACTCCATTCAAAAAAGATGAAAAGGTAAATTGATTAAACATTAATTATCGAAGAAGCCCGGCATAAGTTTATACCGGGCTTTTACTTTTTTTTACTTCAGTAATAACTTACAAAAGTCATTTCGTAATTCTTACACTTACCAATTTAAAAACATTTATTTTTTTTCTTTAAAAGTACTTCATTGCATGGCATAAAATTCGCGCATTTAAAACAGAATTTTAATGTAATTTACTGAGGATTGAATGCGGAAGTTCTTCTTAATTATAATTGGGGTTTCTTTAACTCTTACATTTTTATTAACAGGTTGTTTTAAAGTTCCGGAAAATGTTCTGCTTCCGGAATGGGATGTAGATTTAAATATTCCCGTAGTAAATGATTACTATACTTTAAATGATATTATTAAGAAACAAAAATATATTAGGATTGACAAAACCAACGGCACAGACAGTATTTATATTTTAGAATCGGATGGGTTTTTAGCTAATACAAATGTTACGGATTTTTTAAAAGAATCAACACAAGATTCTTCTAACAATAATCCTGTCCTTACATCTAGTAGGGATACATCGGAAATATATTTAGGTTTTCCTGAAGGATCTGAAATAAAAAAAGCAAAATTCCAAGCCGGAAATTTTAAAATTAAAATTAAAAATCCCTCCAGCTCAATAGTTAATTTAAATATTATTATTCCTGGCGTTTATAAATCAAATGGAAATCATGTAGAATTTCAATATTCTATTCCTGCTGGAAGCGTCATATCGGAAAATTATGATTTAAAAAATAACACTTATCACCGTCCAGATGATCAACCTGATAGTTTAAACGATAAAATTAGAATTAAAGTTAAAGCAGTTTCTGTAAATAATATAAATGCTGTAATTTTTGTAGACCTTTATGTTTCAGATCTTTTCTTTGATTATGCTGAAGGTAAACTCCCGCCTAAATCCTTAGGAATTAAAAGGGCGGCATATAAATTTGCCTCGAATACTTCAATAGATTTTGGAGACAGTTCTGTTTTAAGAGAAGCAGACTTTTTATTGGATGCGAATTATTATTCTGCACTTTCAAACTCATTCCCAATTGAAATGAAAAATTTAAAAATTATCGGAAAGAAAAATGACGGTAGTATATTTTTACTTAAAGACAGCACCGGCAGCAGTGTATTTGATTTAACTTTAGAAAACGGAAACTGTTCAAAATTGTTTAATGAAAAAAACAGTAATGTAACAAATTTTATAACTTTTCTTCCTGACTCGATTGTTTTTATTTCTGAATATATTATGAACCCGGATTTTGTTTATGGAAGCATTACAAGTCAGGATTCTGTAAATGTTAAAAGTGACTTTTCAACTAAAAGTTTTTTTGCCTTGAGAAAATCAAATATATATGATACAACAGAAGTTAAAATTTCTGATAAAGATAGAAATAAATTGTTAAACGGAGTTTCTGGCGATGTTAATATTGAACTCCGGAATGCAGTACCTTTAACCTGCTGGTTAAAAATAGTTTTAGCCGACCAAAATTACAAACCCTTGTTTACATTAACCTCAAACGACCAGAATTCAGATTCGCTTTACTTCTTGGGTGCAGAAACCGATGCAAACGGTGAAGTAATACAGCCATATCAAAATCCACCTGTTTTGATCAAACTAGACTCAGCAAAAATTTCGGAATTATCCAAAGCTTATTATGCTTTTTATTCTATTAGTATGAGAACAAAAGAAGCATATAATGATCCGCCTCCGATTGTTGTTGTACGTCCTTCAGATTGGTTTAAAGTAAAAGTTTACAGTAAAGTAAACTACAAAATTAATTAGGTGGTAACTAATAAATAAATTTAGATGAGAAAAATTTTATACGTGTTATTATTAGCAGGACTAATAAATATTCCTGTAATATGTCAATATGGATCTGTTGGTGCTGCAGATGCACGCAGTTCCGGTTTAGCAAAAACTTATAATGCAATTAATTCCGGTGTTTTGGCAATTGGGATTAATCCTGCAAATTTAATTAATAGCAAAACAGGATCAATAAACTTTTCAACTTGGATTCCTTTTCCTTCCATTTCTGCCAGAACCGGAACGAACTTTATGACTTTAGCTGATTTTAATTACTACTTTGGAGGAGTTAATGGAAAAAGCCGGATTTTGAATTCTGAGGATAAGACAGAATTAAACGATCTTCTTAAGAATGGAGGACTTATATTTGGAAATGCTTCAAGCAGATTGTTTTCTTTTACTTATAATAATAAATATGCAGGTGTATTCGGTTTTTCAATTACAGATTTTTTAGGAACGTCTCTAAAATTTCCAAAATCAATTGTAGATTTAGCTTTTAACGGAAATGAAATTGGAAAAACTTACGACCTGGATCAGGTAGATGTTAAAGGCTGGTGGATTCGCGATTATTCTTTATCATATGCACATTCACTTTCTTTATTCAAAAGCATATTCAATAATTTTGGATTTGGAATAACGGGGAAATTAGTAACCGGCTTTTCATATATCGGTTCGGAAAGGGTTAATACTTATTTAAATACTGCAGATGATTATACAATAAAAGGAAATGCAGACCTGCTAGGTTATTCTTCTTTTTCTAATGATTTGGGTGTTAATTATGACTTTGATAAAATTAAAAGAGATTACCGGTTTACTGTTTTTCCTGATCCAGCAGGAATTGGATATGGTTTTGATTTAGGATTTTCTGCTTCTGTAAATAATGTCTTAAACTTAGGAGTTGCCGTTACAGATATTGGAATGATTAAATGGTATAAAAATGCTGCACAATTTTCATCTTTTGGTAAAATTTATTTAGATGATATAACTAATAAAGATCAAATAGATTCATTACAAAACAAGATTACCGGGACAAGTAAACAGATATCCGATTTTAAAACTGGATTACCAACCGCATTTCGTTTTGGAGTTTCTTATTTATTTAATAGAAAATATGATAGAATTCCAGGTACTTTGCTTTTAGCTTTTGATTTTAATTTAGGTTTTAATGATTTACCCGGAAATTCCAAAAATCCAAGATATTCAATTGGTGCCGAATGGAAACCTTTGAATTGGCTTCCGTATTTTAGGACAGGAATTTCTTACGGCGGATTAACAGGTCTTTCATGGGCTTTTGGATTAGGTGTTGATTTTGGGTTGATAGAATTGCATCTGGCAACTTCTGATATGCAGAGTTTAATAGTTCCGAATAATACAAAACAAATTTCGGTTTCTATAGGTTCAAGTTGGAAAATTAATTAATCATTGCTTTATTCTTGGAAGATTAATTAAAGCTGCTGCTAAAAATATTATATTGGCAAGCCAGGCTGTTAAAAGAGGATCGAGGGCTCCGTTCTTTCCAAAGGCCTGGCTAATCTTCATAAATACTAAATAAATAAATGTAAGAAGAATATTTATTCCTACATGTACAGCCAAACCGCCTCTTCTTTTTTGTGCCGAAATAGGTAGTCCGAATAAAACTACAACTATGCTTGCCATTGGAAAAGCAAAACGGGAATAATATTCAATTAAAGTAGAAGTTGCATCGTTTCCGGCTCTTTCCTGGTTTTTAATAAAAGTATGAAGTTCACTTAAATTCATCTCTTCAGGTTTCTGCTGTTTGGTTTTTAATTCCTTTGGAGTAAAATTTAAATTAGTAATTTTTAATTCATTAAAAGGTTTTTCAGTTTGGCTCGAATCTGTAAATGTTCTTTTAACTCCTCGCTGTGCAAGCCAGTCATGATCTAAAGAATCATAAGTCATTTTAAATGCATCGATTCTGGATACAATCTTAGTCGGATCATTTTTTGCAAAATTTTGTATGCTTACTCTGTTTGCCTGATTATTCCCGTCATCGAAATATGAAATGTTTATAATCCTGGTTTTTGAATCCTGAAAAAAGATATTGCTTCCAGAATAATTATATCCTTTGTGAAGATATTTTCTTTCTATATTTACTTTTGTTTGATTTGCCATCGGAACCAGATATCCGGCGAAGTAAATAGAAATTAGGCTTATGATTAGAGAAGTAACTAAAAAAGGAGCCATAAATCTGTATAAACTAACGCCACCGGCTTTAAGAGCTGTCAGTTCACTTAAATTTGCAGCTTTGCCTGCAGTAAATAGAGCCGCAAATAAAACTGCAACCGGAGTCATCAGTTTTATTATTTCAGGAGAAAAAACAAGATAATAATGAAACATTATTAATGTGGGAACCTTTTGATCTATAAAATCATCAAGGTTTTCCATCAAATCAATTACAACGAAAATTAATGTAAATGCAATTAAACCGAAAAGAATGGTTTGAATAAATTGTTTGGTTAAATATTTATCTATTATCTTCATCCGGCTCTTCTTCTATACTTCTCCATTGTTTCGGAATTAATCTTTTGATGAAATTAAAATTAACCGTAACGGTTTCTTGATTTGTTTTTATTGTAAGAATTATTCCAATAATTCCTAAGAAAATATTTGCAGACCACATTCCCCAAAACGGTGAAAAGAATTCTCTTTCAGCTAACTTTTCACCTCCAATCAAAAATGCCCAGTAGATCAAAAAGAAAAACAGACTTATACTCGCCGCAACTCCAAAACCGCCTTTCCTTACCATTACTCCCAAAGGCGCCCCTATTAAAATAAATATTATACAAGCTGCAGGGATTGAATATTTTTTATAAACCTCAACTGAATATTTATCGATTTCTCTTTTTATATAATCTAATCTATTGTAACTTGAAACAACTACATTTTTTGTGCTTCTTATTTGATCCATGATTCTTGAATAAATTAATTTGTTTTTCCTTTTAATATCTTCTCTTGTTAAACTTGATTTTGCAGGAATATAAATAGAATCCGTAAACAAATATTTTTTTGTGTCATTTACTAAATCCTTTTGATATTTATTTCCAATAATATTTAAACTGTCAATTATTGCATTCATTGCTTGAATACTTAATTCTCTTTCTCCTCTGTTTCCTCCTAAGGAAGATTGCTGGAAAGTAAACTGATCAGCCGGCATTGTAATTCTATGTTTAACAAAGATTAATCTTCTGTATAAATTCTGTTTTTGAACGTCGGATTCATGAATTTCACCATCGTATAAATCCATAATTAATTTTGACTGATCTTTGGAAAAATATATTTTACCCTTTTTAGCTGTTACTACTTCCACTTTTACCGGATCGGAATAATCATACAGAACAACGTCGGTTAGTTCATTTGTTTTTTCATTTATAGATCTAGCCAATATTGCATAGTTAGGAACTTCCTGCGAAAATATTCCCGGTTCCAAAGATAAAGTTGGTTTCTGTCTTGAAATATCTTCCATTAAAACTTTTGCCTGATGATTAGCATCGGGAAGCACATCATTATTAAATACAAACAAAAGGTAAGCCAGTACAATACTGGCAAACAGCGGGGCGGCCATCATTCTGTACAAACTTGCACCGGAATTTTTAATTATTGTTATTTCATTATTCTGGGACATATTTCCGAAAGCCATCAAGGTTGCCACCAGAGTTGCCATCGGGATTACAAGTACCACCATCCAAGATAAATTAAAAACTATAAGTTTAATAATTACCCAGATACCCAGGCCTTTTCCCACCAGTCTATCGGCGAATTTCATTAAAAACTGGAGAAGAAATATTCCCATTAATGTAACAGCCGAAAAGAAAAACGGTGCTAAGTGATTTCTTAGTATATATTTATATAAAATCATTACATCAATATAAATAAGCTTAAAAAGTTTAACAAGGAAATTGAATTTTAATGATTATTCAAGCCACAATTTACTATATTTGTTATTACAATTAACTATTATTTACATAATTTAAATGCTGCGACAGTCATTCCTTTTTTTTGTAATAATTTTGCTCGCAGGTTGTTCGGTTAATAAACAAAACAAAAAACTTGACTTGCAAAAAGATAATAATTATCCCCGTTGGCTTAAAACCGGTAATTATTCAACAGATCAAACTTCATCAATAAACTTTATTGGTTCTGTAAACAATAACACAAAAGAATTTTTATTAGCTGATGATATAGGAAAACTTCATCACTTAAAAATATCTGATGATACGGTTTTTCATTTTACGGATATTTATTTTATTCCTTCTGTTCAAACATATCTTGATTCATTCCCGAAAAAAGATTTTGAAGAATTTGTTTATGATAAATATACCAATAATGTTTATTTATCAATCGAAGGAAACGGAAAGAATTTCAAAAACTTTGTTGGAATTTATAGTGTAAAATTCATTAATAATAATGTATTTAACGATACTATTAATTCAATCGAAAAAATAAATATAGAACCCAAAAATCTTTTCTTAAAATACACCGACAATAATATCGGCTATGAAGGAGTTGCTGTTGATTCTAATTATTTATATTTAGGTTTAGAAGGGTTTCAGGAAAAAGGGATTTTTGCTGACAGTACTTTGTTTTTTATTGTCGATAAACACAATTATAAAATAATAAAACAAATTAATACAAAGCCTTTTGGAATTCATACTATTTGCGGATTATATTCGGATAAAAATAATTCGATTTACGGAATTGACAGGAACAATAAAACAGCTTTTCATTTTAATTTAGATTCGAATTTAGAAGTACAAAATTTATCCTTATTTAAACTGGAATCATCTATACCTAATTATCCAATGTATGATTACGTAGCTTCTTTGGAAGGAGTTTCACTTGACGATAATGGAAATATTTATTTTGTAGATGATCCGTGGAAAACTTATTTTATACCTTCACAGGAAATTTTAAGTAAACTAGATCCGGTAACAATTGAAAACTTCAAAAATTTTGTCCCGGTAATATTCAAATATCATATTAAATAAAGGAGTGTGTAAATTGGAAGAAGTAATTGAATATATTAAGAAAAATCAGGATGTATATATTGATGAATTGAAAGAACTGCTTAGGATTCCAAGTATAAGTACTTTGGCGGAAAACAAAAGTGATATTAACCGAGCTGCTGATTTTGTTGCTGCAAAATTAAAATCGGCTGGAATAGGAAGAGTTGAAGTATTTAAAACAGAAGGACATCCTTTAGTTTATGGTGAATGGCTGGGAGCTCCGGGAAAACCGACAGTATTAATTTACGGGCATTATGATGTTCAGCCGGTCGATCCGCTTGAGTTATGGGATTCCCCGCCTTTTGAACCGGTTATTAAAGACGGAAAAATTTGGGCGCGCGGAGCTACAGATGACAAAGGACAAATGTTTATGCACATTAAAAGTGTTGAAGCATTTTTTAAAACTCATGGAAGCCTTCCTTTAAATGTTAAATTTATTATTGAAGGTGAAGAGGAAGTCGGCAGTGAAAGTCTTGAAGCTTTTATAAAACAAAATGTTGATCTGTTAAAATGCGATGCAGTTTTGATTTCAGATACTTCTTTATTTGCACCTGGAGTTCCTACACTTACTTATGGTTTAAGAGGATTGGCTTACATGGAAGTTAATTTGCAGGGGCCAAACAAAGATTTACATTCTGGAAGCTTTGGCGGAGCTGTAGGAAATCCTGTAAATATACTTGCGCAAATGATTGCAAAACTTCAAGATAAAAACGGCAAAATTAGAATACCTGAATTTTATGATGATGTTAGAAATTTATCTAAAAAAGAAAGAGAAAATTTTAAAAAGTTAAATTTCTCCGAGAAGAAATTCGCAAAAGAACTTGGTGTAAAAGAATTACAAGGTGAAAAAGGATTTACTACTCTTGAAAGACTTTGGGCTCGTCCGACTTTAGACTGCAACGGAATTATCGGCGGCTTTACGGAAAAAGGAGCAAAGACAATTATTCCGTCTTCAGCAACTGCAAAAATAAGTATGAGATTAGTCCCTGATCAGGATCCTAATAAAATAGCAAAACAGTTTACAAAGTATGTTAAAAAATTAGCTCCTAAATCTGTTAAAATTTCTGTGCAGGATCTTCATGGTGCTTATCCTGTTATGACTTCACTGGATGATAAAGCTACTCTTGCAGCATCAAAAGCAATGGAAAATGCTTTCGGTAAAAAAACAGTTTTTATGAGAGAAGGCGGCTCAATTCCAATTGTAACTACATTTGCCAAAACTTTGAAGACATCTGTTGTTCTAATGGGATTAGGTTTGGATTCAGAAAATCTTCATTCTCCGAATGAACATTTCAGCCTTAATCATTTTAAGTTAGGTATTATGAGCTCAGCTTATTTTATGAACATTTTTTCAACAACTTAAATTGTCTTGTTTTGAGATAGATTAAATAAATAAAGAAAAATATTTAAGCCGGATAAAATAATTTTCCGGCTTTTTATTTGAAAATTCGCTATAAATAAAAGAAAATAATGATAGTAATTTTATAAAAATCGGCATAGTTGTTGATTTTTCAATATTCCGAAAAACATATATACAAAATGAAAAAACTAGAAATCAGCATTTTATTATTATTTATTTTATCAACTTTTTTAATTTTTTCTTCCTGCAGCGAAGAAAAAAAAGAAGTTCCTACCGGAAATGCAGTTTCAAATGATATTGCGAATTCTCCAGATAGAGACTCTGAAATTCAAAAGTATAATCTTGAAGTTCAAAAAAAGCATGCAAAAGAAAGAACCCCTTGTGATACAATTTCTTTAATGCAGTATGTATTGGATAATTATCCTAAAGGAAGTTACATCGTAGATTTTGACAAAACATTTACTTACAATATACCGCGTCCGGCAGTTTTATATTATGGAGATAATTCAAAATATATTTTTGCCGTAGTTGCGCTTTCCAAACCTGGAGAAAGACTAATCGAACCAAAAAATATTGTAGGTTATGATCAGAGTTTTGTAAATCTTGACAGTACAAAACTAGGAACCGCGTTTTTTTATTTAACTTTATTTGAATGCCAGAATAATAACTTTTCCCTTGTCTGGGAAGCGCCTATTCCATCTCACGGTGGATTTAATTGGTTAAAATTAGATTACTGGAAATACGATGGTACACCTTTTATTAAAGTAGATTTTCATTATGCACAGGGTATTGGGCATATCGATTATAATTACTTTTTAATAAACGGACTTACTTCCGAGCCGCATCTTCTTATGACTTATAAAGGAATCAATTTCCAAAGAACACTTGCCAATGTGAATAATGATAAATATCCGGATTATTATGAATATATCTATTATGATCTTGGAAATAGAATATATCCAAAGGATTCGGTTGCATTTATCTGGAATGCTGAAAAGAAGCTTTATTTTAATACAAGGAACTCAAAACAGACTCGTCCTTATTAGTTTTTTTTCTTATCTTTAATAGTTCAATAGTAGCTAGTTTTTCCAAAGGATTTTCCTCAAGAATTAAATTTTTAATTAGAAAAATTTAATAGGAAAACACTTCTTGAGCTTCGTATTTATCCATTAAATGTTTTAATTTTAAATTAAGGAAATATAAGTTTAAGGTTGAAATGAAAATAAAAGTTCTAAATAAATGGGAGAGTAAATGCAGACTTTGAGTGATATATCTACTCCGCTTTTTGACTATCTCGAATCGTTAGGCGGTAATGTAGATGTTGTGGATGGGAAAAAAGTAATTAAAAATTTTGATAATATGGAAAATGAAGTCGATTCTTTATATAACGGTGTCGGGTTAAAAGATATTTCTCATATCGGTATAATTGAATTAAAAGGTAAGGATGTTTTGGATTATTTGCATAGAATTTCCACAAACTCAATTAAAGACTTACCGAAAGAAGGTATTACAAATACAATTTTTACTACTGAAAAAGGAAGAATAATTGATACTGCAACTGTAATGAATTTTGAAGATTATCAACTATTAATTTGCAGTTCTGAAAATAAACCGAAATTAATAAGCTGGCTTAATAAATATGTTATAACCGATGATGTTAAAGTTGCTGATGCAAATGGTAAATATATGCTGCTGGAACTAATCGGTCCGCAGGCGGACGCTTTTGTCACTCTTATTTGCGGAAATACTGTGAATAACATAAATCCGAATTCATTTAAAATTTACAGTACCGAGGGAATGATCTTCTTTTTATTGAAACTGGAAGATCAAAATGGAAAAATTAAATTTTGGGTTTTGGCTGATCCTCAGAATGCAAAACAGTTTGTACAATATTCTGTTGAAAACAAAGGACCTTTTAATTTTAGTTTGATTGGCGAAACCGCATATAATTCATATAGAATTGAAAACGGTATTCCGGAAGCTCCAAATGAATTAAATGATCAATTTAATCCGCATGAAACAGGTTTAACCGGACAAATTGATTTTCAAAAAGGATGTTATATCGGGCAGGAAGTAATTGCCAGACTTGAATCTTATGATAAAGTTCAAAAACATTTAACCGGACTTGTTTTCGAAGAGGAAGTTAATCCTGAAAAACCAGTTGAATTGTTAACGCTGGATGAAAAAGAAGCCGGTGTTGTAACTTCTACAGCTTACTCATATAAATTGAAAAAATATATAGGACTTGGTTACGTTAAAAAATCATTTATAGATGAAGGTTCAAAATTATCTGCAAAAGTTAACGGAAAATCCGTAACCGCAAACATTGTTAAAGTACCTTTTAAAAAATGAAGATATACACAAAAACAGGCGATAAAGGCGAAACAAGCTTATTCGCCGGCGGAAGAGTACCTAAAAATTCCGAAAGAATAGAAGCATACGGAACTATTGACGAGTTGAATTCGTATATAGGATTGACCATTACAGAAGTTAAAAATAAAGAAGTTCTTAGTTTACTGGAAAAAATACAAAGTCAATTATTTACTCTCGGCTCGGATCTTGCAACTCCGGAAAATGTTAAAAACAAAAGTGTAAATACTCCGAGAGTTGCTCCGGAGTTTTATAAAAAGCTGGAAGATGAGATAGACAAGTTTGATTCGAAACTTGAAGAATTAAAAAACTTTATTTTACCGGGAGGTTCAAAAGGAGCAGCATTCTTACACGTATGCAGAACAATATGCAGAAGAGCCGAACGGAGAGTAATAACATTATCGGATAAGCAGGAAATCGGTGAAGAGATAATAATTTATTTAAATAGATTATCTGATTTATTTTTTGTTTTGGCAAGATATGAAAATTACTCGCTTAATATACCTGATGTAAAGTGGAAATCGCATTAAAATAATTTGTTCTTTGAATAATGCAATTTGGGGGTGAATTTGGTTTCGACGGGGTCGAAGAATCTTAGAACTGCACATCGTGTTCCCCGAAGACACGTAAAAAAATTGGGATAAAATAATAACTGGCGAATATAATTACGCCCTCGCTGCGTAAATAAAAACGCAGCCGTTCTCTTAGTTTTCTCGTACCGGGATTAAGAAGAACGTCGTTTAGGTACGATAGCCGAATCGAGTGTCCGTATCGATAAAGCGAAACTTTAACGGACAAGCTTAAAGCGATCCTTGTCTGTTTGGTACCTTTAAGTTAAAATAAAAACAGACTATGTGTGTAGACGTTCTTTGTGTCTTGGCTTCGGACGCGGGTTCGATTCCCGCCACCTCCACTTATAATGTAATATTATTTGCATCTATACTTATATATTAATGCTCACCTTAATAATTTCATTACACTAAATTTATTATTTGTTAACATCTAACAATTAGTTTTCTGCAAGAATCAAAAAATATTTATCCTGGGTAATGAAATTAGCTCATATTTCGGATCTTCATTTGACAACTCTTTTCAGAAGAAATAATCTGCCGGAAATTGAATATGCACTTCAGTATATACGCGATTTGGAAGTCGATCATCTTGCTGTAACAGGCGATCTAACAAACAATGCAGATGAAGAAGATTTTCTTTTAATAAGAAATTTATTTTATAAATACAACTTACTTAATTATAAAAAACTTTCGCTTATAATCGGCAACCATGATATCTTCGGCGGAATTCAAACTGCAGACGATATTTTTACTTTTACAGATAAATGCAAAAATGTTAATTACAAAGAAAAATTAAATCAGTTCTATAATTTTTTCCCGGAAGTTTTTGAAAATGATTTTAATAACTTTAAAAAAGATTTATATCCTTTTGTAAAAAAGATTGATGATCTTGTTATCTTCGGACTTAACTCCAATGCACAATTTTCAAGTATAAAAAATCCTTTCGCCTCAAACGGTTTAGTTGATGAAGATCAGATTTTAGAATTTACCAAACTGCTTGAAATTCATAAAGATGTTAAAAATAAAATCGTACTTGTACATCATCATTTTAATAAAATAAAAGTAAGACCGACAAATTTATCAAGCGATATTTGGCAGAATATAGAAAAACAGACGATGAAACTAAGAAAGAAAAAAAGACTGTTTAATTTATTTAATGAGTATAAAATTGATGCTGTTCTGCACGGACATTATCATGAATCGGAGACTTATTTTAGAAAAGGCATAAGGTTTTCCAATGCGGGTGGAAGTTTTAAAGGAAGTATTGAAAATCAAATAAATGTAAATGTAATTACAATTGATGATTTAAGTGTAAATATAGAAATTCATCATCTTCATCCCTTTGATAATATTAAAATAAAAAACGAAGTTTATGACAAGACAAAAATGGATAAGAAACTTAAGATGTCTGCTGCAATGAGTTATTAATGTTTTGTGTAATCGAACAATTTATACTTATTTCTCCGGAATCAAATTTTAATTTTTTAATATAGAATTCATTTCCATCCGTAAACCAATTTTCCGGAATGCCGGCAAGAATGTAAATATTATTATTTTGTTCAAATGCGAATGAATCTGCTGCTACGAGAACATTTTCCGAAGCTGCCCAGCCGTGGTGTCCGTCGCCCATACTTCCGCCGTTTGTAAAAGGATGATTTGTTTCAGGAAAAGTGTTGGTTGGTGAAGCAGAATTATTTACAGTATTTAAAGTCTCATTAAATTTTACTCTATTTCCGGCAAAAAGGTATGAATAAGCAATCTGTAAAGTTAAATAAGGATTCATTCCCGAATGAATAAAATACTGGAAGAACATTCCTATATGAAAATATTTATCAGTTAATAATTCTAAAGTTGTTAAAAAATTGAGACATTATCGGATTTATAATTTTTATAAAGTGATTCGGTATAATTATTATCAATTTTTTTATCTAAAACTTTTAGAATTTCATTATCGAGTTCACAAGTAATTTATACGTCAAAAATATCTTTGAAATTGAATATCGCCGTGCATTCGAAATTACAGATTCACAATTGAATAAGTAACTTGATTTAATTTCTTTTTTATTTAATTCAAACTTTTTTAATAATTATAATTGTTGCATCGTCATCGGGTTCAATACAGAACTTTTTAAAATCTTCTTTAATTCCGGTGAATATATCTTTTGCAGATAAATATTTAGTTGCGATTAATTGTTGTTCAAGCCTGCTTGCAATATAGTTTAATTGTCCGCTTTTTTGTTCAGTAAAACCATCTGTAAAAAGAAGTAAAATATCTCCGTAACCCATCATGCTTAATTTATTGAGAGAATATCGTTTTTTAAATCCAAGCATATTTTCAGTTTTTTGTTTATCAATATACGATTCAGAGGGAAGTGTACCGATAGGCGGATAATTAATTAAGTTAAGATTATCAATATTTACTATTGTGTTATACTCATTTGAAAATATTAATGGAAGCTGATGACCGGCAGAAATAAATCTAAAGTCGCCGTTATTTTGAATTTCACCATAGATCATTGTAATAAATTTATCTATGCTGGAAGATTGGTGAAACCTCTGATTAATTGTTTCAAAAAGATCAATTGTAATTTCTCCATTATTATTTAGCTCATAACTTGCACCGACAAGAAATGATTGATGCAGCATTGCATTTAAAAGATAATCAGTAATGCTATGTCCGCAAACATCGGACAGTAAAATACCGGCTTTATATTTTAAGCTATTTAATCTTTCAACTTTTTCAATTTTATTTGCCTGCCCGGCAAGTAATATTCTTTTGTCAAGATTAAATCTTTCTTTAAAATCCATATAAATTATATGATCACCGCCTACTTCATCTAAAAGCGGAATAGTTTCTCCGTAAATATCCAAACCGGGAATTGCAGGAATTTCTCCCGGATTTGGTCTTATATTCTGAGCAATCTTCTGAAAGTTTATTATTTCACTCTTTTCATCGATCAATTGCATAAAAAGCCTTTAATTTTGGGAAGGACTAACATACTACTTTTATTTAATGTTACTATTAGAAAAAGGTTAAATAATTATTACAAGTGATAAATCTAACACTTAAAATTTAGCAGATAACGAACTATTAATAATTCATTAACATATAGGTAATGTTTTGATAATTATTGAAATTTATATTTCACGGGAAAACAATAATGAATTTACGGATGAAATTTTCAGATAAATTAGTTAAGTCGAAATCGAAAGTTAACAGAATAATAAAATTTACTAAGCCGGCAGAAATTGCATTTAGTATATCCATGGGAATTTTTATCGGTATTTTTGTCCCGTATGGGCTGCAAACTTTTGCTGTAATTCCCTTTGCATTTTATAAAAGAAGTAACGGATTTTTAGTCTGGTCTGCAACTTATATTTCCAATCCTTTTACAATTCTTCCAATTTATTTTTGTTCTATAAATGTTGGCAGTTTTATTACAGGAAGCAGTTTTCCCTGGAACAGATTAAATAATATTTTTACTAATCCTTCCGTTAATAAGATAATGTCACTTGGTTCTGATAGTTTGATGCTGATACTTCTTGGAAGTTTTATTATCGCAGTGGTCTTATCAATATTAACTTATTTTACGGTATACTTTAGTCTTAATGTATTCAAACCTGCAATGGTTGAACAATAGTATTATGTTCTTTTAATTAATATTAATTATTACCAAATTGTTCCGATATTAAATTTCTAAGCTGATATTCATGTCTTATCGGATGCATAACTGCATGTTCAAGCATTGCATCTATACAATATTGAACTCCCCAATTAGATTTAAAAGTCGGATCATGAAAATATTCTTCCGGAACTACTGCTAAAGGCAGCCGCCACTTATCAAATAAATGAATTAAATATTTTTCTGCTTCAGCTTCAGCTTTATCAGGCCCGGGTTCTTTATTAATTTCAGGATCCGGTAGATTTAAATTTTTACATATCCAGATCATATAATTACGAGCTGCTCTTAAAATATGACTAAATAGTGTGTCCAATGATTTATAATCCTCATCATCTGTTTCGGGTAAAGTTAAATTAAATTTCTTTGCCTCAAGCCAGGTTTTATAACATGATTTCATATAACTTTCATGCATTAAAACCATTGAACGTGCACCGTTGTAATTATATTTTTTTAATTCGGATTCACTCATTTCGATTTCCTTTATAATAATGCTTAAAAATCAGATAAAGTTAGAACTATTCATTAAATTCTAAATGAGTACTAACAGCCCAGCGGTTCCATGAATTTATAGTAATATTAATCATGATAATATCTGCTATAATTTTATCATCAAAATATTTAGTTAGATTATTATATGTTTCGTCCGAAATTCCATTTACAGAAATATGAGCCATCTCATCAGTAAAAGCCAGTATTGCTCTTTCTTCATCATTAAATAAAGGAGATTCTCTCCAGGCACTTATTGCATAAATTCTTCTTTCCGAATCACCAACTTCTCTTAAATCTCTTGTATGCATATCAATGCAGTAAGCACAGCCGTTTATTTGCGAAGCTCTGACTTTTATCATTTCTCTGTATATTGGATTTAATTTTGTTTTTCCAATAAAACTTTCCAATCCTAACATTGCTTTATATGCATCCGGTGCCGTTTCTTTTAATGATATTCTATTTGACATATTCTATTCCTTTCATTGTAGACTACAAAAAAAATTGGTTACTAAATTTTAAATTCTTTAAGATAATGTGGCAGTTCAATATTGTTAGATAAATTTTCATCTTTAATCGGATTTCCAGCAGTAATTTTTAATGGAATTATTCCAGCCCAAATATTTAAAACCATATCTTCCGGTTCATCATTTGCACCGCCTTCTCGTATCTTTGCTGAAGCTTCATCAATTTTAAATGAAAAAACGGAAGTTGCATTCAATTCTTTTTCGTTTGGCTTTCTGGTTTCTTCCCACCGGCCGGGAATAAAATGTTCCATAATATTTTTTAAAGCTTCTAATTTTTTATTCTGGTCTAAAATCAATTCCGGTTTTGAAAACATTATAACTGAACGGTAATTTGCAGAATGATGAAATGCCGATCTGGCGAGAATAATTCCATCAATTAATGAAACGGAGATACAAACATCTTTTCCGGAATTAAATGAATTAAACATTCTATTTGTTTTTAATCCGTGTATATAGATTTTATCATCTTTCCTTCCATACACAATTGGAATAATATACGGCTGACCTTCAATATTAAAAGCAATATGACAAATAAAAGTGCTGTCCAGAATATTGTAAATAACATTTCTATCATAAGATGCTCTTTTAGGAAGCCTGTTAACTTTTGTTCTTTCGGTTATTTTTAAATTATCCACATCTTATCCTTTTAAATTTTCATAATATAAAAATATTTTACTTTGCTTTTGCTAAAATAGCTTTATTCTTTGTTTGCATATTTGCAACAATTAAACTGAATATAATTAAAATTCCACCGGCTAAAAGCTGCCAGGTAATCTGTTCATGTAGAACAGAGACCCCGAAAATTACTCCGCCTAAAGGAAATAAATATGTTATCATACTTGTTCTAGTCGGACCGATTTCATGGATTAAATAAAATAGTAGGATAAAGGCAACTCCAGAACCAATAACACCTAGAAAAAGCAGCGCAATCCAGGTAATACTTAACGACGGTACCTGAACATGGCTTTCTGTTGAAAAAGTAAAAATCCACATAACAATTGAAGCCGAAAACAAAGGTCCGCCGCTTCTTAAAATTCCCGGGATGTTTTGTGTTTTTCTACGGGCATAAACACCGCTGACTGCATAAAACATTGAAGCAATTACAACTGCTGCTTGTCCTTCAATAGAATTTGATGAGTTTCCGATATCTTTACTTAATAAAACTATTACTCCCAAAAAACCAATTAATAATCCAAGTGTTTTGTGAAAAGTCATTTTATCATCACTTAATAAAAAGTGAGCAATTATAATTGTAAATAACGGAACTGTAGAATCTAAAATTGAAGCAACGGATGAATCAATAGTTTTTTCACCCCAGGCTATCAAGTAAAAAGGAATAACTAAATTTGTAACTCCCAAAATTAACAGCGGCAGCCAGTCTTTAAAATCTTTTGGCAATTTTATTTTTTGCAAAAAGATAACCGCTGAACAAAAAATTAATCCGAATAATACGCGGAAAGCAACTAATGTATTTGGATCAACTTCGTTCAAAGCAATTTTGATCCACATAAAAGATGAACTCCAAATTACTCCGAGTAAAATAAACAACAGCCAGTGTTTTGGTTTCAATGAATATTCCTTTAGAAAAATTTTAGTCTAAACAAAAATATTATTTTTAAATTTTATTTGATGTCTTAATTTCTGCAGTAAAAATAGGATTAAAAAGGTCTTTAAAAAAGAGCCATTATTGATTATTTTTATGATACCACTTTTAGGACATGTTATGCCGAAACAAAAAGAAGAATTACCGCTTGTAGCTTTAAGAATTAATACTGAATTAAGTACTCCGCTTTATAAGCAATTATATGATACATTTAGAAAAGCTATACTTGAAGGGAAATTTTCTCCAGGACAAAAACTTCCGGGCACCCGTGCATTAGCAGCGGAATTAAATGTATCGCGAAATACAGTTGTGCTGGCCTTTGAACAATTACTTATTGAAGGTTATATAAAAGGAAAAACCGGGTCGGGAACATATATAAATGAAATTCCGGATAACATTTTAAATGTTAAAGAAAATATAACGAGGGAAAAATCCGGGAAAAAATTAAAAACTAATTTAATTACTCAACTTGGCTCGCCCGGATTAGTAAGTAGAAATACAAACAGAGAAGAAATAATTCCATTTCAAAACGGAGTTCCTTCTTTGGATCAATTTCCTGTTAGAACCTGGTTAAAATTAAATAATCAAATTTCCAAAACCTTTTCTAATATACATTTAGGTTATGGAGATGCAGCAGGTTTTAAGCCTTTGCGTGAAGAGGTTGCTTTATATCTTAGAACTTACAGAGCTGTAAACTGTAATGCCGATCAGATAATTATTGTTAACGGTTCTCAACAGGGATTAGATTTAATAATGAGAGTTTTATTAAGTCATGGCGATCCTGTTTGGCACGAAGATCCCGGTTATTTTGGAACCAGAGCTTCAATGTTATTTGCCGGAGCAAAGATTTTTCCGGCTCCTTTAGACGAAGAAGGATTAAATGTTGATTATTCTTCTAAAAAATATCCTATTCCAAAATTAATTTATGCCAGTCCTTCTCATCAATTTCCGCTTGGCTTAACAATGAGTGTTGGCAGAAGAATTCAGCTTTTACAATATGCAAGTAAAAATAAATGCTGGATTATTGAAGATGATTATGATAGTGAATATCGTTATTCGGGAAGTCCTTTACCATCGCTGCAGGGAATGGACAGAAATAACTGTGTTTTATATTTGGGAACATTCAGCAAAGTTTTATTTCCCGGTTTAAGACTTGGGTATTTAGTTTTACCTGATCCGCAAATGCTTGATGTTTTTGTTTCTGCAAAATCTATGATGGACAGGCAGAGCCCGACTTTTGAACAAATGATAACAGCTCAATTTTTAAAAGAAGGATATTTTACAAGACACATAAGAAAGATGAGAACTCTGTATAAAGAAAGACAGGAATTTCTAATTAATGAAATTGAAAAAGAAATCGGGCATCTTGTAAAGGTAAAATCATCTGATGCGGGAATGCATTTAATTGCATGGCTCCCGGAAAAACTTGATGATCATAAAGCAGCAGTTTCAGCGGTTAAAAACGGCGTAGTTGCATATCCTATTTCGGAATATGTATTGAAGTTCAAACAAAAACCTGCATTACTGTTAGGATATACTGCATTCGATAAAAAACAATTAAAGGCGGGTGTGCAGAAACTTAAAAAGACAATTGATCTTGAAGTTAATAATTTATAATTCAAAACTATTTTGATATTAAATCTTAAAAATTGACATTGCTATGAATCGATTTAAAAGTTATTTTACTCATAAATTATTACTGTTTTCTTAATATATCCTTTTAGTTAAAAAGGAAGAGTTTTAAATATTTGAAAAAAGTTATCAATAATTTTTAATGGGAATTTCTATTTAGTTTAAATGGAGCGGAAAATAATAATGGGAGGTAAAATGAATAATCCTGCTGTAATAAAAATCTCTTTTTTAATTTCCTTTTTATTTATGGTAGTTTTTACTACCGGCTGCAAAAAAGAAACTTGCAATCCGGTTTCACCAACAAACGGAGTTCAGCATTCCTTTGAAATTAATTTTATGCAGTATTCAGAAAATAATTATTTTTTAGATACTGCCTATGCAGACACAACATCAGGGCTAAACTTATTTAATAAGTTTTATGGAAATATTATTCCAATAGTAAATCCAAATTATACAATAACAGATATTGAATTATATATTTCAGCAAATACTATTGAGCAAGGACAAAATGCCATTAATGCCATAGCATATATAAATTTACCATCCAGAACTTCATCCCAACTATATTCTGATTCCATAAGGTTTAATAATATTATTATTCCAGGTAAAGTAGAATCAGCCAGATTTAGACTTCTAAATTTAGGTAGTGAATATATATTTCATCCTCATACCGGTTATATTACCTTTCTAATTCCAATTCACGAGCCAGATGTAATAGCAGCAGCTTACAAAGTTCAAAATAATCCATCTACTTTAGGCTATGATAATTACTATGGTGAATTCATGTCTGAACTTGTAAATAATTCTAAATCCAAAGGTGTTCTAAAATTGATTAAACCAACGAATCTTCAACCTAATTACAAAGAAGCGTGGAAATTAAAAATGAAAAATTTTTACCAAATTGATTCTGGCTATTTCCCAGTTAGAAATATTAACCTGGATATATTTCTAAAAAAATCCGACGGCACAGAAACAAACACAATAAATGGTAAAAGAATATTGGAATTATTTGGTTTTGATAAAACTGATGAAAAAGGAAATTTAGGAAGTGATGGTAATTTTGATTTTAGGATTGGTTATACATTTGATCAGGAAACCGAAGAAATTATTTTCCCTGTCCTTCAGCCTTTTGGTAAAAATATTCCACCTGATTTAAATGAATTTAAATATCAAGGGATTTATGACACTAGCAAAACTTATGCAGAAATTTTAGCCCCGAAAAATAGTTTTATTATTAAAGGCACTTATGAATCTGATTATTAATATTTTTAAAGTAAATTAATTATATAATTTAAATATTTGTTTATACAGTTAAAGTTTAAAAAAGATCAAGTAATCAAGATGAAAATAGAAAGTCTATATCACGATGAACTAATTGAAATAGGTCATAATTCATTGACGCTAAAAAATTATTATTTCCCTTCCATGAAGCAAAAACTAATTTTGTTTAAAGATATTGAAAGAATGGAAATTCACAAACCGACTTTATTGAGAGGGAAGTGGAGAATCCAGGGTACCGGAGATTTCAGGACCTGGTATCCATTGGATAAATTACGTCCTAAAAGAGATAAAATCTTTCTTATCATTTATAAAAACAAATGGGTTAGGTCTGCATTTACAGTTGAAGATTCTAAAAAAGCAGAAGAAATATTCCGATCAAAAGGTTTAATCATTTAACTTCATTTTAATTATTAAAAGGAGAGATAAAATGGGGAAGAATATTATAAAAACAGTTCTTGTTTGTTTAATTATATTTATTTCTATTAAAAATTTAAAAGCACAAAATATAAATCTACAGCAGATACCCAGTGACAAGTATCAGTTCGGTTTTTTATTCAATAAACCTTTTTATCAAACTGACGGGGATGTTTCTTTTTTTACTGCAAATTATCAACTATACTGCAATATTCCTTTGAGCTCCGATTTTAATTTGATAGCGAATATACCTTACGTCTGTTTACAAATTTAAATATACATTATCGTATTTTAATTACAATTACAGTTACAGTTATGACAAAAACGGAATTGGAAATATTTTTGTAGGTGTTCAAACCGGACCCAAAATGAAATCGAATCCCAAAGGTATAATTACTTTTGGATTATTTTTACCAACCGCAGATGAAAAATCTGGCGGATATGGCATTTTAGCTGATTATTATAACCTTCAAAAGTATACTGTTAAATCAACAGGATTTTATTTCAATTTTGCTTTCTTAAAGATGTACGAAGATGGATTTAATCTTGGTCTCGAACTCGGACCTAACTTAGTAATTCCAACAGGAAATAGTCATGCAAAAACAGAACTTTATGCACACTACGGTATAAACGGAGGAATTAAAGTTGAAAAATTATTTTTTAATGTGGAATTAACCGGCATTGCAATTTTAAGTGAGGATGTTAATAACTTTGATGACAGGTTTGTTAACTTATTAAGCTTAGGTTTCCAATGGCAGGATGAAACTTTTACACCTAAATTATATTATCAGATTTATCTGCGGGATCAATTAAAACAAGTTGTTGATGGCGTTTTGGGAATTGGATTAACATTTTCTCTCGAATAATATTAATATCCTTATTTAATGTGATTAAATAAAAATCATTTTTTGAAATTTGAAGGATTTTTGTAACATGTTTTTCGCGGAAAGAATTTGTCTATTTAAATTATTTCTTCTTTTAAGTTAACCTCTGTCAAAATTTATTCACTATGCATGCAATTAGTTAATTATCTTTCTCTTCAAAAAATAGAAAAAGAAAATTAATTTATAATTACTGCTTTATTTTAATTTGCATCCATAGTAAATTACTCTAATTGTAAAAATTTTCGTTATCCTGCAGCGCTTTAAATGAAATTTATTAAATAATTTAAGGAATCTATATGTTCATCGGACATTATGGAGTAGGATTTTCCGGCAAAAAAGTTGTTTCAATGCCATCTCTTGGTACAATGTTTTTCGCAGCCCAATTTCTGGATCTTCTTTGGCCTTTTTTAATTTTACTTGGAATTGAACGTGTAAAAATTGAACCGGGATTAACGGCCAGTAATCCGCTGGATTTTACTTATTATCCTTTTTCCCATAGTTTATTTTTTGCAATTGTCTGGGCTTTACTGTTCGGATTTATATATTTTTTAGTAAAAAGAAATTTAAGAAGTTCTATTATACTTGGCTTGCTGGTAATTAGTCATTGGGTATTAGATTTAATTGTTCACATTCCTGATTTGCCTTTAACACCTTGGACAAGTTTAAAAGTCGGGATTGGATTGTGGAATTCGTTAATTTTTTCTGCAGTAATTGAAGTTATAATTTTTTGTGCCGGAGCTTATCTTTATATGATAGCAACAAAAGCAAAAAATAAAAAAGGATCTTTTGGCTTTTGGGGATTAGTGATTTTCTTACTTTTAATATATTTTCTGAATATAACCGGACCGCCGCCGCCTTCTGTTCAAGCGATTGGTTATGCCGGTTTAATGCAGTGGCTTATTATTATTTGGGCTTATTGGATTGATAGAAATCGAATTCCTGTTGCAACATAATTGTAGTAATTTATATTTTGAATTTAATCTTAGAGGTTTGTTTTGAAAACTAATTATTCTTATAATCGTTTTTTCATAACAATATTGATTAGTGTTTTTATATTTTCTTGTTTTTCATATTCATCTGCACAAGAAAAAAATAATCCCGGAAACTTTGCAGAAATAAACGGAGCAAAAATATGGTATAAAGTTATCGGTCAAGGAGAGCCTATTGTTATAATTCCCGGCGGACCCGGGGACAGTCATGTTTATCTTACACCCTGGTTTGACGAACTTGCTAAAAATTTTAAAGTAATTTATTATGATGCTTTCGGAAGAGGAAGATCGGACAGAGCAAAAGATCCGAGTGAATATACTTTTGAAAGAGATGTAAAAGATCTTGAAGGATTAAGAAAAGTTTTAGGATTTGATAAATGGAGCGTTCTCGGTCATTCTTACGGCGGAATGGTTGCACAAGGATATGCCCTGGAATTTCCCAAATCAGTTGATAAATTGATTTTATCAAATTCATTTTACAGCGGGGAAATGTGGCAGGAAAATGACAACAGTTGTAATTATGAAATAAAAATCAATATCCGGAAGTATGGGAAAAAATAATGAAGGTTAGGAATGAAGGATATAATTCAAGTTCACCGGAACATCAAAAAGTTTATCAAGTTCCTTCCGGACTTTTATATTTTTATGATGCTTCAAATTCATGATAAATTCAGTCATGATTCTTTAAGTTTTAATCCTAAAGTTTATTATCAGTTAGTCGGTTATGACGGAGATTTTATTATCGGCGGAGATATTGCAAAACTCGATTTTAGGAGGAGAATTAAAAAATTTAAAAATGCCGACTTTAATTATTGAAGGAAGATTCGACAGAGTCGCTGTTCCAAGATTTTCAATAAAATTTAAAGAATATGCACCGCAGGCAAAATTTGTTATGTTTGAAAAAAGCGGGCACAATCCCTACATTGAACAAAAAGATAAATATTTTGAACTGTTAACAGATTTTTTACAAAACGGTAAATAATATTGTTTTTAATTTACTTTTATTACAACGATTGTAATATCATCATACTGCGGATGTTTACCCGAAAATTTGCGTGTATCGTTTATTATTAATTCTTTAATATCTTTTGCGGTTAGATTTGGTGTATTAATATTTTTAAGCAAATCTATAAGACGCTGTTCACCATAAAGTTCTTTTAATTTATTTTGAGATTCCAGAATTCCATCTGTCATAAAAACAATAACATCATCTTTTTTTAGTTGAATATTTTTTACTTCGTAATTAACATTTTCTTTTACACCCAAAGGAAATCTTGGTCCATTTGATTTTAAGAATTCAACAGTGCCGTTTGTTTTCAAAACCGGATTAACTAAACCAGCGTTGGAAAAGGTGAATTCTTTTGTATTTGTATTCATAGTTGCTAAACATACAGCAGTAAACATGTTCTTTTTTGTTTTATGATACAACGGCAAATTTATTTTGCTTAAAATTTCAGCAATTGAATCTGACTTACAAGTTTCGGTAATTAACATTCCGCTTGTTAAAACTGCGGTCATCGCAGCATTCATCGCTTTACCGGAGACATCCCCAATAAAAATTCCGAGTTTATTTTCATTAGAATTAATGTAAAAGTAATCATAAAAATCTCCGCCAACTTCATTTGCAGGCAGACAAATGCTGGACAATTCAAGCCCTTCTATTATTGGATCTTCTAAAGGCATTATAGACATTTGTGCATTGTGTGCAGTATCCAACTCAATTTTAAGTCTTATGTTTCTTAATCTTCTTCGGTACAGAAAATATGCAGTTATAATAAGTACTAATAAAATTAATATAATAAACCACCAACTCTGCCAGAACGGAGGGTGAATAATAATTTTTATTGACGCTCCATTATTATTCCAAATTCCATCGCTATTTGAACCAATTACTTTAAAAATGTATTTACCGGGAGCGAGAGTTGTATAATTTGCAAATCTTTTATCATAGTTTGTATAAATCCAATCTTTATCTAAACCTTCCATTTTATAAGCATATTGATTTTTTTCGGGAGCTGTATAATCGAGTGCTGAAAATTCAAATGAAAAAACATAATCCAGATAAGAAAGTTCAATTTCTTTTATTTCGTAAATTGGTTTTTCAAATATTATCTCTTTGTTAAACTTTAAAAAAGATGTAATTACAACAGGCGGAATAAAACTATTGTCTTTAATATCTAAAGGATAAAAAGAGTTAAATCCCTTTATCCCGCCAAAAAACATTTCCCCGTCTTTTGCTATAAAGTATGAACCGCCATTAAACTCATTACTTTGAAGTCCGTCTTTAATATTATAATTTTTAAATACTTCTTTGAATGGATTAAATTTAGAGATGCCATTGTTTGTACTTATCCATAAATTTCCGGATTCATCTTCCAGAATACCATAAATTGCATTACTCGGCAGGCCGTCCTCATTCGTATAAATTTTAAATGTTTCATTTGCGGGATCAAATTTATTCAATCCGCCTCCCCAGGTACCAAGCCAAAGAAATCCGTTCTTATCTTCGTGAATAGTAAATATATAATCGTTACTAATGCTGTTTATATTTTTAGGTTCATTTCTATATACTTTAAATGAATTATTTTGCCTATCGAATTTATTTAATCCGCCGCCTTCTGTTCCTATCCAGAAGTTCCCTTTTTTATCTTCATAAATTGATCTGACAAAATCATTGCTTAAGCTGTGGGGATTGTTTGGATCACTTATAAAATGTTCAAAGATTTCGGTAGATTCATCAAATCTATCCAATCCTTTACCGTAAGTTCCAATCCAAATTACTCCTGATCTGTCCTGATAAATTTTTCTTATATCATTATGTTTTATACTGTTGGGATTTGATGGATCATGCAAATACCTTTTAAACTTGCCTGTAGATTTGTTAAATTTATTTATACCGCCGCCGTTTGTACCAATCCATAAAAATCCTTTATTGTCAGGAGTAATTACTCTTACTATATCACTGCTTAAACTTGATTTATCTCCGGGAATATTTTTATAATGTTTTATTGAATTAGATTTCCGATCAATTTTGTCTAATCCTCCGCCATGAGTTCCTATCCATAGAATGTCGTTTTCATCTTTATATATTGCCCAGACAATTGGATGGCTAATACTGTTTAAATCATTAGGAATATGATTATAGTGAAAAAATTGTTTTCCGCCTCTTGCAACTTTATTTACTCCGGCACCATAAGTTCCGATCCACATTATTCCTGCTTTGTCTCTATATATTGACCTAATTTCGTTATAGCCTAATGAACGCAGATCGAGAGGATTATTTAAATACCTTGTGAATTTATTTCCATTTCTTTCATGTAAATTAATACCGCCGCCGTTCGTACCAATCCATAAAGTCCCATTTAAATCTTCATTTATTGAATAGATTTCATTGTGACTTATACTTGTTTTTATATCCGGATTGTTTTTAAAGCTGATGAATGAAATATTTCCATTTTTTTCTATTTTCTTATTTAATCCGTTGTCTGTACCAATCCATATTATGCCTTTACTGTCTTCATAAATTGATCTTACGGTATTATTGCTTAGGCTGCTGTTGTTTTTAGGTTCAAACAAAAAACGAATGAATTCTATCCTATTTGAACTTAGATTTTGATGATCAATTTTGTTTAAGCCTGAATTTGTACCAATCCATAAATTTCCTTTTTTATCCTGGTTGATAGATAAGACAGTATTGTCGCTGAGAGTTGTAATATCCTTTGGATCATTAAAGAAATTTAAAAAGTAAGATGTCTTACTAATAGTATCAGTAATAATTTTATTCAATCCGTTATCGGTTCCAATCCAAATCGATCCGGATCTATCTTCAAAAATTACATTTATATTATTTTGGCTTAGGCTTTTATTATTTTTAGGATTATGCCGGAACCTGTTAAAATTGAAATTCGAAGGATTATAATTATTTAATCCTGCATTAAAAGTACCAATCCAAATAATTCCATTATGATCTACTAATAGAGTATTTATATCATTATAGCTTAAACTATTTACATTATCTTTATCATGTCTTAAAATTTTGAATTCATATCCATCGTAAATGTTTAAACCATCTTCGGTTCCGAAATACATAAATCCGTTTTTATCTTGACATATACATTTAACAATACTTTGGGATAATCCCTGTTGAAGAAAAATCTGATCAAAAATTATGTCGCTGCTTTGTGCGTATACAAATTTGTTGTAAATAGTTAAGGATAGGATTATAAATAGAAATACATTATTCACTAAAATCCGGTTGTAAAAATATCGGGATATTATTGCGGCTGTCATATTGCCTCCCCTTAGAAAGAATTTTTAAAGCATTCTTATTTTTACAGATTATTAAACCGAAAAATGTAGAGTAGGGAATCAGAATGAAATATTGAAAATATTTGATTGTAACATATTCAAATTAGTTCGTATTCTCAACTAAATAAAGACTCAAATTTCCAATAAAAATTTGCCGATTATAAACAAATATTTACTAAATCACATTTATTTTATTTTTAATACATTTTTAACTTCATTTTTATTGCTAAGAAAATAATATTAGCCTAAATTTGAATATTAAATGAATAAAATTTTCTTTACTAAAATGAACGGAGCGGGGAATGATTTTATCGTTATCGATAAAAATCTTTACCCTGATATTGTTCTTTCAAATAATGTGATTAAAAAGCTCTGCGACCGCCATTACGGAATCGGTGCGGATGGTTTGATTTTAATTTCAAAATCGGATAAAAAAGATTTTGAGATGTTATATTTTAATGCAGACGGAAGCACCGGAAGTTTGTGCGGAAATGGTGCAAGATGTGCAATAAAATTTGCTTTTAAAAATGGATTAATTAATAGTAATTCTACTAATTTTATCTCAAATCAAATCGAATATTCAGGTGAGATCTTTAATGATAATAATTTCAGATTGAATTTTAATCCGCCCTCTAATTTGAAATTAGACATTGAATTAAAAACTGAAATCGGAAATGTTAAAGCAGATTTTGTTGATACAGGATCGCCGCATGTTGTAATTAATATTGAAAAAGCATTTAACTCATCTATTGATGGTAGAACTTTTTCAAATAATCTGGAAAGATCTGCCGGTTTATAAACTTGGCAAAGAAATAAGATATCTAAAAGAATTTGAACCTGCAGGAACCAATGTAAACTTTATTAAAATAATTAATAATAAAGTATATATAAGAACTTACGAACGCGGAGTTGAAGACGAAACATTCGCTTGCGGAACAGGTTCTGTAGCTTCGGCATTAATAAGTTATTTTAATCACAAATTAAAACCGCCAATTTGTTTAATTACAAAAGGCGGAGACGAACTGAAAGTAGATTTTAAATACATAAATAATAAATTTGAAAATTTATCTTTAACCGGACCGGCTGAAGAAGTTTTTAAAGGAGAGTATATTCTTAACACAAAAATTTAAATATTCGGAGAACAAATGCCTAAAGTAATATTTACAATTCAATACGAAATTGAATCGGATAATAGAAATGAATATCTTGGAGTTATTAAAGAACTGAAAAATCTTTTAAAAGCTGAAGGACTTGAAGATTATAGTGTTTATGAAGTAAAGGGAAAATCAAACCACTTTGAGGAGATTTATACTTTTACATCGCCGGAGGCTTATGAAGAGTTTGATGATAATCAAAGTGAAAGAATAAATATTTTAATTTCTAAATTAAATGATTTAACAACCGGAAATTCCACGAAATATACGACATTAACCGAACTCGCGGAAAATTAATTACCTTTCCTAGATTAATATTAAGCGGTTTATTAAAACCGCTTTTTATTTGCATACCTAATTTTTACACCTTATTTTTTGTCCCTTTAGATGTGAAGATTAAACTAATTTTCTTTAAATTGTAAAACTAAATTTATTATAGATGAACCCAAGAACTCACAAAATATACGTAACATCCTTTTTTGTAATAGGTATATTAGTAACTGCTTTACTTGCGGTAAATGGTTATCAATACTATACAACTCCACTTGAAGAAAGATTTTTTCAAAGTCAAAATGCAATGTTAAAACCCAGCGGCGTCTGGGGTCACGGATTCGGAATCATTGGAAGTCTGATGATGATTATCGGAGTAGCCGTTTATATGATAAGAAAAAGGGCTAGGAAATTATTTAATTGGGGATTTTTAAGACATTGGCTCGAACTTCATATTTTTTTATGCACCGTAGGCCCAATTCTAGTTCTCTACCATACTGCATTTAAATTTGGAGGAATTGTAGCTGTTAGTTTCTGGAGTATGGTTGCAGTTGTTTTGAGCGGTGTAGTCGGCAGATTTATTTATGTACAGATTCCCAGAACAATTCAAGGGCAGGAACTTGGAATGTCCCAGCTTGACGCGATTAATGAAGATCTTACTTTAAAACTAAGAAATGATTTTTCAATGAATGAAGCATTGCTTTTGGAATTTGAAAATTTTGCTTCACCTGATAGATATAAGAGATTGAATTTTAGCGGCAGCCTAGCGCTAAGCTTTAAAGACTATTTTGTAATGAATACAATTTTAAATAAATTTAAAAAAGAGATGAAATATTCTGGTATTTCCAGTTCATTCAGAAAAGAAATAATTAAATTAGCAAAATCAAAACTAAAATTAACAAGAAGAATTGGAAAACTTAGGACTATGCAGAATCTTTTTAGGTATTGGCATATAGTTCATCTTCCTTTTGCAATTTCTATGTTTGTTATAATGTTTATACACATAGCTGTAACAATTATATTTGGATATAGATGGATTTTTTAGGAGATCTAAATGAAAATTAAACCGATATATATTTATGGTCCGGTAATTATAATTGCCGTATTATTCTTAATATTTTCAACCCGTCAAAATAATTCAAATTCTGCGGAAAGCTCGCCCAATACTGAAAATCAGCAAATGCCGAATGATGATATTCATAAGAATCTTGATAATCCAATGACTGAAACTCCGACTAAAGATAATGTTTCGGCAAACGTTACACATCAAATGGAAATGCTTAAAAAAGAAGTTGAAAAATCTCCTAATGATACAACAAAATTAAAAGAATATGCAGATTTTCTTTCAGCTGCTCACCAGCCCGAAAAAGCAATTCCGTATTATGAACAGATATTAAATAAAGATCCAAAAAGAACAGATATTTTATTTTCTTTAACTTTTATTTACTATAATCAAAAAGATCTCGGTAAAGCCGAAGAAATGACAAATAAAATTCTGTCTTATGATAAAAACAATGAACAAGCTCTTTATAACTTAGGTGCAATTGAAGCAACAAAAGGGAATAAAGAAAAAGCTCGCCAAATTTGGACGGATTTAATAAACCAAGATCCTAATTCGCAAACTTCACAAATGGCTGAAAATGCACTTAAAAGCCTTTGATATTATAAATAATTGGTAATTAGAATTATTTTATATTAAGTAAATATGTTCATTTAAATGAACTTTTTACTTGCAAAATTTTACGTCTTTTAAAAAATCTTAAATTTTTTTAGAAATAAGGTGATCCTAAAAATTGTACAATAATTGTTGTTACTTTGATCAATTTTCCTATTGTGACTTAAGATATTATTTTTTCAATGATTTTTTTTTGACCGTCCCGTGAAAATTATTTATAACACTAACGTAAATAGTAATCAAAATATATTGTTGGAATTATGGAAGCGATTTTAGAAAATTTTTTGGGCTATTTGATTGCAATTATTCTTTCTGCAGGTATATTAATTTTATATCTCAAGAGATTTAAGCTTAATAGCAGTATTACCGTTGAGAAAATTGAAAGAGCTAAAGAAATGGGTTTTCATGAACCTGTTTCACTCCACCCTGTTGTAGATCCTGAGGTTTGTATTGGCAGCGGAGCCTGTGTAGCCGCATGTCCGGAAAATGATGTGCTTGGACTCGTAAATGGGAAAGCACAAACCATTAATGCAAGCAGATGTGTTGGCCATGGGGCTTGTTTTCACGCCTGTCCTCTTCAAGCAATCACACTTTGTATAGGAACTGAAAAAAGAGGAGTTGATTTACCTCATATAAGTCAGGAATTTGAAAGCAGTATTCCAGGTTTATATATCGCAGGCGAACTCGGCGGAATGGGTTTAATAAAAAATGCGGTTGAACAGGGCAAACAAGCCATGCAGAATTTACATCACAAACTTAACCGTTCTAAAAATGCAAAGTATGATGTTGTAATTGTTGGTGCTGGTCCTGCAGGAATTTCAGCTACATTAACTGCAGCGGAATTAAATTTAAAATTTTTAACTTTAGAACAAGATAGTCTAGGTGGAACAGTTTACAACTTCCCCAGAGCAAAACTTGTTATGACTGCTCCGATGGATTTGCCGCTTTACGGAAAAGTAAAACTTGCCGAAACTTCAAAATCTGAATTGCTGGAGTTGTGGAATGAAGTTCTGTCAAAAAATAATATTTCAATTAATGAACAAGAAAAAGTTGAATCAATTGAAAAAATAGGAGATTATTTTTACATAAAAACTTCTAAAGATTCTTATACTTCAAGTAGTATTTTGCTTTCAATTGGAAGGAGAGGTTCTCCCAGAAAACTTGGTGTTCCCGGTGAGGAAAAAGAAAAAGTTGCTTATCGTCTACTAGAACCAGAATTAATTCATAGACAAAAAATATTAATTGTAGGCGGCGGAGATTCTGCAATTGAAAGTGCACTTTTATTAATGGAAGAAGATAATGATGTCACAATTTCATACAGAGGAGATGCATTCTCAAGATTAAAACCAAAAAACCTTGCGAAAATTAATGCAGCTATTTCTTCCAGCAGAATAAGGGTATTTTTTAATTCTAATGTTCAGGAAATTTTGGATGAAAAAATAATTTTAGTTAATGATGGTAGTCCGGTTTCAATAAAAAATGATCTTGTCTATATTTTTGCCGGAGGAGAATTACCAACGAAATTTCTCGAAAATATTGGAATTACAATAACTAAAAAATTCGGCGAAGCACTGCTGAAGCATTCTTAATAAAATTAAAGATAAATAATAACTACTTATTCAGCTCAAAATCCGGATTACTTTTTGAATAAATACAATTTTAATAGATACTTACTTCTTCTCGTTTTTATTCTTTCAGGTTTGTTCTTTGAAATTAATGCGCAAATTTCTCCGGGCGATTTAACAAAGGCTCATGCAAATCTTGAAGGATTAAGCAATTGTACAAAATGTCATGTATTGGGAGATAGAGTTCACAATTCAAAATGTCTCGACTGCCATAAAGAAATAAAAGAATTAATTGACCAAAATAAAGGATATCATTCCAGCAGTGAGGTAAAAGGAAAAAACTGTTGGAATTGTCATAGTGAACATCATGGCAGAAATTTTAGAATTGTAAACTTTGATCCGGATAAATTTGACCATACAAAAGCAGGTTTTAAACTTACAGGAAAACATGCAAATATAAAATGTAAAGAATGTCATAAAGCGGATTTTATTAGCAGTACTGATATTAAAAAAAGATCCAATACTTATTTAGGCCTTAAAGAAAATTGTGTAAGCTGCCATGAAGATTTTCATCAAGGTACTCTAGGAAAAGATTGCGGATCATGCCATGATACAAATAAATTTAGACCTGCTCCCAAATTTGACCATAATAAAGTTGAATTTAAACTAACAGGAAAACATGAAAAAGTTGAATGTATTAAATGCCATGTAAAAGAAAAAAAGAACGGGAAAGACTTTCAAAAATTTAAAAACGTTGCTTTTAATTCATGCGAAAATTGTCATAAAGATGTTCATAAAGGAAAGTTTGGAAAAAATTGTCAGAAGTGTCATGTTACAGAAGGTTTTAATATAATCAATAAAGAATCTTTTGATCATTCTAAAACCAGATATCCTTTAGTCGGTAAACATAGATTTGTTAAATGCGAGGATTGCCATAAAGGAGGATTAAGTAATAAACCTAAATTTGCTGAATGTACAAATTGTCATAAAGATTATCATAAAGGTCAGTTTGTTACAAACGGTAAAGTAACGGATTGCAGTAAATGTCATAATGTTCAAGGTTTTCAACCTTCTTTATTTTCAATTGATGAACATAATAAAACAAAGTTTCAGTTAAGCGGAAGTCACTTAGCAATTCCTTGCCAGAAATGCCACTATATAAATGATACCTGGCAGTTTAATAAAATAGGGTTGGAATGTATAGATTGCCACAAAAATGTACACGGTACGGAGATAACTGAAAAATTTATGCAGAAAAATAATTGCAAATCATGTCACGATACTAAAAGCTGGGCCACTATAACATTTGACCATAATAGAACCGATTTCGTTTTGAGAGGGAAGCATGCTGAATTAAAGTGTAGGGATTGTCATTATAAGAAAGATGTTGTGGGTCGTATGGTGTTTAAATTTGCCTCATTAAAATCAAATTGCGAAGAATGTCATAGAGATATTCATTTCGGTCAATTCCAAGAAAATGGTAAATCCGATTGCCAAAGGTGCCATACTTTTAATAATTGGAAACCTGATAAATTCGATCACGATAAAACCAAATTCTCTTTAAAGGGAGCTCATCAAAAATTAAAATGTTCAGCTTGTCATAAAAATGTAGAAGAAAATGGAAATAAATTTATACAATTTAAATTAAAAGACTTTAAATGCGCTTTTTGTCATTCATCATAATATTGTTTGTAACATTTAATATTTATGCACAATCTCCGCATGGAGATAATTTTAATATTGATTGTTCCAACTGCCATCAATCTTCATCCTGGAAAATTGATAATCTGCAAAATATAAAATTTGATCATGGAACAACCGGATTTCCGTTAGAAGGTCAGCATAAAATAGTGAATTGTCAATCGTGCCATACATCTTTAGTTTTTTCGAAAGTAAAAAAAGATTGTTTTTCATGCCATAAAGATATTCATCAAGGTACTGTTGGTTTTGATTGTGAAAAATGCCATACTCCCGAGAGTTGGGTAGTAAAAAACATAAATGAAATCCACGAACAAAGCCGGTTCCCGCTTGTCGGAGTGCACTTGCAGGCCGATTGTATTCAATGCCACGCCGGATATAACAGTTTAAATTTTGAACCAATTGGTGCAACTTGTTATGATTGTCATAAGAGCGATTATGCTGCTACATCAAATCCCAACCACATGCAAGCCGGATTTTCCACAGACTGTGAACAATGCCATACAGTTACCGGTTTAGGATGGGCAGCTCAAAATTTCAATCACGACTTTTTCCCATTAGTTGGCGGACATAACATTCAAAATTGTTTTGCTTGTCATCAGCAGGGAAATAATTTCAAAGGATTATCTACTGATTGCTATTCATGTCATCAACAGGACTTTAATAATACTACAAATCCGAATCATGTTTCCGGTCAGTTTTCGCATGATTGTACAAACTGCCACACCATTAATGGCTGGTCGCCGGCAAACTTTGATCATAGTTCAACAGGATTTCCTTTAACAGGTCAGCACACTACAGTTTCTTGTCAGAGCTGCCATACAAATGGATATACAAATACACCAACTGATTGCTATTCTTGCCATCAGACAGATTATAATAATACAAGAGATCCGAACCATGCTGCTCAAGGGTATCCGCATGATTGTTCACAGTGCCATTCAACAAATGGTTGGGACGATGCCAACTTTGATCATAACAATACGGCATTTCCTTTAACCGGACAGCATACTACGGTTTCATGTCAAAGCTGTCATACAAATGGTTATACAAATACGCCTACAGATTGTTATTCTTGCCATGAAACTGATTACAATAATACAAGAGACCCAAACCATGTTGCTCAAGGATATCCACATGATTGTTCACAGTGCCATTCAACAAATGGTTGGGACGATGCCAACTTTGATCATAACAATACGGCATTTCCTTTAACCGGTCAGCATACTACGGTTTCATGTCAAAGCTGTCATACAAATGGGTATACGAACACTCCAACTGATTGTTATAGCTGTCATGAGACAGATTATAATAATACAACTGATCCGAATCATTTGACAGAAGGCTATCCACATGATTGTTCACAGTGCCATTCAACAAATGGTTGGGACGATGCCAACTTTGATCATAACAATACGGCATTTCCTCTAACTGGTCAGCATACTACGGTTTCATGCCAAAGCTGTCATACAAATGGATATACAAATACACCAACTGATTGTTACAGCTGTCATGAGACAGATTATAATAATACAACTGATCCGAATCATTTGACAGAAGGCTATCCACATGATTGTTCACAGTGCCATTCAACAAATGGTTGGGATGATTCTAATTTCGATCATAGTAATACGGGTTTCCCGCTGACAGGTGCACATACAAGCGTAAGTTGTTCACAATGTCATCAAAGTGGTTTTACAAATACACCTTCTGATTGTTACAGCTGTCATGAAACAGATTATAACAATGCAACCGATCCAAACCATTTGACAGAAGGATATCCTCATGATTGTTCACAATGTCATTCCACCGAAAACTGGGATAATGCGACATTTGATCATAATACAACAAATTTCCCATTAACTGGTGCTCATGTAAATGTTAGTTGTTCGCAATGCCATCAGAATGGTTATACAAATACTCCAACGGAATGCTATGCATGCCATGAAACAGATTTTAATAACACAACTGATCCAAATCATTTAACGGAAGGATTTCCTCATGATTGCACATTGTGTCACAATACTGATACTTGGAATGAGTCTACATTTGATCATAACAATACAAATTTCCCGTTAACCGGTGCTCATGTAAATGTAAGCTGTTCACAATGTCATCAGAACGGTTATACAAATACTCCTACAGAATGTTTTGCATGTCATGAAACAGATTTCAATAATACAACAGATCCTCCGCATGTTTCCGAAAATTTTTCACATGATTGTACACAGTGCCATACAACTAACGGCTGGACCCCGGCAACTTTTGACCATAGCTTTTATCCAACAGGTAATCATCATTCTAATGTCTCATGTAATGAATGTCATTCACAGCCTAATTATCAGCCTCAATGTTTAAGCTGTCATCAAAGTGATTTTAACGAAGGTCATAATTCTGGAGATCCTACTGATTGCTGGGATTGTCATAATACTAGCACCTGGGGTGATGCAAACTTCAACCATGATGACTTTTTCCCATTGACCGGGGCACATTTAAGCGTAGCATGCAATCAATGTCATCAAAACGGTTATTCAAATACGCCTACCGAATGCTATGCATGTCATCAAACAGTATATGATCAGACAAATAATCCGAATCACCAAACTTTAGGAATTTCAACCGACTGCCAGTCTTGCCATACAACAAATTCAGGATGGTCGCCGGCAACTTTCGCACAGCATAGTCAATATTTTGAACTTCTAGGTGCACATTTAAATATTACTGATTGTAATGACTGCCATAATGGTAATTATGTAAATCCGCCTAATACATGTTTCGGATGTCATGATTCAAATTACAACTCAACTACCGATCCTCCCCATCAGCAGTTGAATTTTGATCATGATTGTACACAATGTCATAACATGAATAATTGGGATCAGGCTTCTTTTGATCATAGTTTTTATGCATTGTCAAGCCATCATACAAATTTAACATGCAGTGAATGTCATTCGGAAGCTAATTATCAACCGCAGTGTTTAAGCTGTCATTTAAGTGATTTCTTAGAAGAGCATCATCAAGGAGATAGAACTGACTGCTGGAATTGTCATTCAACATTTCATTTTGGTGATGGTCCAGTGATGAAACAAAATTTAAAATTGAAATGATATGAAATTTAGATTCGTAATATTATGCATATTGATTTTAACGCTTAGTACTTTTGCACAACAGAATAAAAAGGCAATGGTAATTGGTAAGATAACTTATATCTCTTCGCAAAATATTTATGTAAATTTTGTGCAGACAGATGGAATTGAAGCTGAAGACACTTTGTTTTATAAATCAGGAAGTAATTATTTACCAGCAGTTAAAATAAAATACATTTCTACTACTTCTTGTGCTGGAGAAAAAATTACTTCAAGAGAACTTAATGTAAATGATCCTTTATATGCTTATGTGGATGTTATAATCAAAAAAGTTAATCCATTAAAAGATTCCACCAATATTGTAGATACAATGTTTGTAACCGACGATCACCAGTATGTCAAAAAGAATGTGTATGAAAAAAGTAAATATAGACGAAGTAATGTTAATGGAAGATTTTCAATTCAATCATATTCCAATTTATCAAATACAAATGTGATAACAAATTATCAAAGATGGAGATATACCTTCGGATTGAATGCTTACAATATTTCAGATTCTAAATTTTCATTTACAAATTTTATGTACTTTACATATAAAGCTGATGAATGGAACTCCGTAAAATCAAACCTTGGAAATAACTTTAGAGTTTTTGATCTTGCCTTAAAGTATAATTTTAATGAAAAAACCAGCCTCTGGTTCGGAAGACATTTAAATAGCAAAATATCCAACCTGAGTACTATGGATGGCTTGCAGTTTGAAAAATATTTTAACCAGTATTATTTTGGTGTAGTTGTTGGCTCAAGACCAAACTTTAGTGATATGGGGTTAAATGCCAAGTTATTTGAATTCGGTGGTTACATTGGTAAAACAGATTCATTAGGCTCGGGAGCAATGGAAAATACACTTGCGGCTTTTCAGCAAACAAATGATTTTAAAACCGACAGGAGATTTTTATACTTCCAGCATAACGACGATATTTTCCCCAATACAAGAATATTTATTTCTTCGGAAATAGATTTATATAAAAGAGAAATGAATAAAGGAAAGAATGATTTTTCTCTGACCAGTTTATACTTGATGACAAATTATTCTCCTGTAAGATTATTCTCATTATCTCTGTCTTATGATGCAAGAAAAAATGTTATTTACTATGAGACATTTAAAAGTACTCTTGATAGTATAATTGAAAATGAAACAAGGCAGGGATTTAAAGCCAGACTTAATTTGAGACCGCTTAATTATGTATATCTTGGAGTAGAGGGCGGATACAGATTCCAAAAAGGAGATTTAAGACCTACTAGAAATTTTAACGGTTATATTTCTTATACAAGAATTCCTTTTATAAAATTATCGGTTTCTGGGTCATTTACAAAAATTATAAGCAGTTACATTGAAGGAAATATTTGGGGAGTTAGATTATTAAAAAATTTATTTAATGACAGATTATCTGTTTCTTTAGGATTACGAAATACACTTTATAAATTTACAAATTCTACCAGCAATTTAAATCAAAATTCAATTGAAGCAAATTTATCAACTCCAATTTACAACAAATTATTTTTCTCAATAAGTTATGAAGGTGCTTTCCAAAAAAACAATACATATAATAGATTTTTACTCGGTTTAACTCAAAGATTTTAAGAAATAATAATAATCCTATTATATTAATAAAAACATTTCTTGATTATAAGATATAGATATTTAATAAGATTATAATGACCACCTCAAAAAATACTTCTTGCATTACAGCCTAACTCTTTTTATTATTAAAGTTAACTTTTGTACGCATTTGTACAAGAAGGAGAGAAAATGATGTGTTAATTCATTTAACACGGATTTAACATAAATTGGAGGCAGTATGGTACGTAAATTACTTTCTCTGTTCGTTTTAGTATTCTTAGTTTCAATTACTGTATTTCCACAAAAAGTTGAAAAAACCGGAGGTTATGCACGTCTTTTGGGAATGGGAAATAACACTTACATAACCGATCCTTACTTTATTACTTTTAATCCTGCTTGGGGAAACAGTTATGATAATTTTCTTTTTGGTGATCTTGGGGCAGGTAATGGAAATAACTTTGGACCTGGTGGAACCGGACAATTTGCCGCTGCTAACTTTAGATTGGATAATAGTCTAACTTTAGGCGGAATATTATCTCGATCAGATTTTAATGGATTTTCAATCGCAACTCTTGATCCGGGTGGATTAGTAAATAGAATTAATAATTTAATTGAAGGCAATGGAGTTGTTCCATTAAATAATAATATTGAAATAATGGGGTCATATAGATTTAATAGCTTTACAATTGGATTGGGTATAGCTTACGCTTCTACAACAAATGAAGATAATCCGCCGGATGGTGGTTCCACAACAGGAAGTGCATCCCAGTTGGGTATAAATGCAGGAATATTAGCTAAATTAACAGGTAATTCTCTGCTGGATGTTGGTGTTTCATTACTTTTGCCAAGTGCTTCTTATGAACCGCCTGCAACTCCTCAAACTAAATTAAGTCAAACTTGGATCGGTGTGAATGCAAGATTTTTCTACCAGTATTCTCAAAAACTTGCCTTTGTTCCTACTGCTATATTCACTTCCGCTTCAGGCACTATAGACGATGGCGGAAATTCATCGGATTTACCAAGCAATTTATTATTTGGAATCGGATTTGGAATAAATTATTCTGTCGGTGATTTTTTACTTGCCGGCGGACCAGCTTTTACCTACAGTAAAGTATCTCTTTCCGGGGTTGAAGGGCAAAGTCCGGATATAAGTAATTCAGTTCTAACTTTTCCAATTTGGAATTTAGGAGTTGAGTGGAATATGCTTGACTGGCTGGTTGCCAGATTAGGCTATACTGCTACTACATCTAAAGTTACAACAGAAACTCCGGTTTCAACTACAACTGTTCGTGAAAATATAACTACAGGATTTTTCGGACCGAATGGAGCTACCGTAGGTATTGGCTTTAGGTTCGGCGGTTTTTCTCTTGATGCAACAGTAAATGAAGATGTATTAAGACAAGGACTTAATAATATTGGAGGCGGTGGACCTACATTTGCTTATTTATCGGCTAGTTATGCAATGCCGTAAAATATTTTTCACTTAGCAATTAAAAGGCATCTTATAAATTTAGGATGCCTTTTTTGTATTTTTTAATCCTTTTCTTAATTGTCAAATCTTTCTATCTTTGTTAACCTTTTCAACTATAAATTTATGTACGAATACATAGGCGCATTACATATACATTCAATCTTTTCCGACGGTTCAGGCCAGGTGGAAGATATTGCAAATTCTGCTTCCGAATCCGGCTTGGATTATATTATTTTAACAGATCATAATACTTTGAGAGCTTTAAAAGAAGGTTATGAAGGATGGTATGATAATACTTTATTATTAGTCGGATGCGAAATAAATGATAAAGAAAATAAAAACCACTACCTGGCATTTGGAATTGATAAAGTATTGTCAACTCGAATTCCTGCTAAAGAATATGTAAGCAAGGTAAAAGATATGGGTGGAATCGGATTCTTAGCTCACCCGCATGAAAAAAGAACACACATGGTTGAACATCCGCCGTATCCATGGGTTGAATGGGATACTGATGAATTTAACGGAATTGAAATTTGGAATCATATGTCCGAATGGATGGAAAATCTGACTGAAAATAATAAGTATCAGTTTTTTCTTCACCCTTTAAAAAGTATTAATGCTCCGCCTGAAGAAACTCTTAAAAAATGGGACGAATTAAATCAGATACGTAAAGTTGTTGGTATCGGGGGAATTGATGCACACGCACATAAATATAATTTATTAGGCTTTGTGGAAGTTGAAATTTTTCCTTATAAAGTTTTATTTAAATCTATAAGGACTCATATTCTTACAAACAAACAATTAAATAAAGGAAATAAAAATTATAGTGAAGATAAAAAAATCATTTACGATTCTTTAAAAGATGGTAATTGTTTTATTGCAAATGATTATCACTCAGATTCCAAAGGTTTTCGTTTTTATGCTGAATCAAATGGTAAATATTTTCAAATGGGAGATTTATTAAAGCTTAAAAATTCTGCTAAATTAAAAGTGATTTTACCTGTTCCAAAAGCCCAAATAAAATTAATAAGAAACGGAAATGAAATTGAAACTGTAGAAAATAATGAAGCTTCATTTATAGTAAAGAAAAAAGGTGCATATAGAGTAGAAGTTTATTATAACGGTAAAGCATGGATATATTCTAATCATATCAGAATCGAAACTTAATTTTAATGTTTGAAAATAATTCAAAATACAGTATAAATAATTATAAAAAGTGTTAAATAAATTGTTAAGCCTAATTTCAATAATAATGTTTGTTTTTGTTAATTTAATGATTGAAAAGTCTTAAAAATTGAAAATTTGCACAACGCGCCCATAGTTCAACTGGATAGAACGTCGGATTCCGGTTCCGGAGGTTGAGGGTTCAAGTCCTTCTGGGCGCACAAAAATTACTTAATATATGGAAGATTTCTTAATTTAATTGTAAATTTAAAATCTGTATAAAAATAATTGATGATATTCAGAATTATCAAAGTAGTAAAGGATCAGTAGATGCTCACTAAGAAGAAAAAACTTTCCAAAAAAGAAATTAAAGAAGATAAACTAGTTTCTTTTTATTATAAAGCTTATGGCTATTTTGAAGAAAATACTTCAAGAATTCTAATTTTTGCCGGTGCTTTAGTTGTAGTCGCATTGGCAGTTTATTTTTATATTAATCATAAAATTGAAACCAATAAATTAGCTGCACAGCAATTAGCACTTGTTATGGATTCTTATGATTCGGGAAATTATTTGGAAGCAATTGAAGGTAAAGCCGGAACAAATATGCAGGGATTAAAAAAGATTGTTGAAGAATATGGTAGTTCTGAAAACGGTGAAACAGCTAAAATATATTTAGCAAATTCTTATAACCGTCTTCAAAAATATGATGATGCTTTAAAATATTATAAGGATTACGACGGAAGTATCCCGATTTATAAAGCAGCAGCTTTAGCCGGACAAGCAAATTATTATGCTGCTAAAAAAGACTATGAAAAAGCCGCAGATCTTTATAGAGATGCTGCAAGAGTTTCCGAATCTAATGCGCATAATCCGTCTTATTTACTTGAATCGGGAATAAACTATATGCTGGCCGGAAATAATCCGGATGCAAAAACTCAGTTTGAGAAAATCAGAAAAGATTATAAAACATCTACAGCTTTCAGAGAAACTGATAAATATTGGGCTGTAGTTAATTAAATACTTTAGCTGTTTTCTTTTTGATAATAAAAAATTCTAAACAGTTAAATTCTTGACTTTCAAAACGTATATATCTATTTTTTTAATCTAATTCAAAACAAAACAATTTAAATTATATGGCAGATACTTCGGATTTCAGAACTGGGCTAATTATTAAATTCAAAAACGATCTTTATTCAATTGTGGATTTTCAACATGTAAAACCAGGTAAAGGCGGAGCTTTCGTTAGAAGCACTTTAAAAAGTCTTACCAGCGGAAAAGTTTTGGATAATACTTTCAGAGCAGGTGAAAGCATCGATATTGTTAGAGTCGAAAGAAGAAAATATCAATACTTATATAGAGAAGGTGACTTTTTAGTTTGTATGGATAATGAAACTTACGAACAAATAAATGTTCCAATTGAACTTTTCGGAAACGGAGTTAATTATCTTAAAGAAAGTGAAGAAGTTGATATTTTATTCAACGGATCAAATATTATCAACGTAGAAATACCAATTTTTATAGAATTAAAGGTTGTTGAAACAGAACCTGGTTTTAAAGGAAATACTGCAACCGGCGCTAACAAACCGGCTAAACTTGAAACCGGCGCCACCATAAACGTTCCACTTTTTATAAATGTTGATGATGTTTTGAAAGTAGATACGAGAACCGGAGAATATGTAGAAAGAGTAAAATCTTAAAAAGGATATATAATGGATTTAAATCTTATTAAAAAGCTGGTTAAAATTGTTGATACCAGCGAAATTACTGATCTGGAAATTGAAGAGAGCGGACTGAGAATTAAAATCGCAAAAAAAATTAGAGGTTTGCAGACAATTACTCAGCCTCAAATTATGACTCAGCAAAGCCTGCCTCAAACTCAACAAGCCCCGGCTCAAGAATCCACTACAGAAAAAAAACCTGAAAAAGAAGAAAAACCGTCTAACTCTCACGAAATATTTTCTCCTATTGTAGGTACTTTTTATAGAGCACCTGCCCCCGACGCAGATCCTTATGTTCATGTAGGCGATACAATTTCCAAAGGTCAGGTACTTTGTATTGTTGAAGCAATGAAATTAATGAACGAAATTGAATCCGACGTTGAAGGAAAAATTGTAAAAATATTAATAGAGAACGGAAAACCGGTTGAGTATAATCAGCCTCTCTTTTTAGTACAGACAAGTTGATACGCATTCAAACAACGAGGAAATCTTGTTTAATAAAATTTTAATTGCCAACAGAGGTGAAATTGCTTTACGAATTATCAGAACTTGTAAAGAGTTAGGAATAAAAACTGTCGCAATTTATTCTGAAGCCGATAGAGATTCACTTCATGTTACATTTGCAGATGAAGCCGTTTGCATAGGTCCGCCTCAAAGCAAAGATAGTTATCTTAAGATTCCATTAATTATATCGGCAGCACAAATTACCGGAGCTGATGCAATCCATCCTGGTTATGGCTTTTTAGCAGAAAATGCCAGCTTTTCAGAAATATGTTCCGAATCCAATATAAAATTTATTGGACCTTCCCCGGAAATGATTAGTGCTATGGGTGATAAATCCTATGCAAAAGAAACAATGAAAAAAACAGGCGTTCCTGTAATTCCCGGAAGCGATGGAATTAGTTGAAAATGTAAATGAAGGAATTAAAATTTCCTCTGAAATTGGTTTCCCTGTAATTATAAAAGCATCTGCAGGCGGCGGTGGAAAAGGAATGCGAATAGTTTGGGAAGAAAAAGATTTTGAAAAAGCATTTGTCACAGCACGAAATGAAGCGGAAGCTGCATTCGGAAACGGTGATGTATATATTGAAAAATTTGTTGAAAATCCGAGACATGTAGAAATACAAATTCTTGGCGATATGAATGGAAATGTTTATCATTACGGCGAAAGAGACTGCTCGGTTCAAAGAAGACATCAAAAATTAATTGAAGAATCTCCTTCTCCTGCAATTGATTCTGAAACTAGAGAGAAAATGGGAGCTGCAGCCATTCTTGGCGCTCAATCAGTTAATTACGAAGGTGCAGGTACAGTTGAATTTCTACTTGATAAACATAAAAACTTTTATTTCATGGAAATGAATACGAGAATTCAGGTTGAGCATCCTGTAACTGAATTTGTTTATGGAGTTGATCTTGTAAGACAACAAATTCTTGTTGCTGCGGGTGAAAAGATTGAAACACTTCCTAAAAAACCAACAGGACATAGTATAGAATTCAGAATAAATGCTGAAGACCCGGCAAATGGTTTCAGACCTTCTCCCGGCAAAATACAATCACTTCATTTTCCCGGGCGGATACGGAGTAAGAGTGGATTCTCATATTTATAATTCATATTCAATTCCGCCTTATTATGATTCTCTAATTGCTAAATTAGTAGTTTGGGGTAAAAACAGAAAACATGCTCTGGCACGCGGCAAAAGAGCATTGGAAGAATTTACAATCGAAGGAATCAAAACAACAATTCCTTTTCATTTAAAAGTACTTGAAGATAAAAGATTTATCTCCGGAAATTTTGATACAAGCTTTTTAGATAGCTTTGAATTCTAAAAAATATTTATTTAGATAAATTATTCAAATTGAGGTTAACATGAATTTTCCAGAAAATATAAAATACACAAAAGATCATGAATGGATTTCTATAGATGGAAATATAGGAACCATTGGTGTAACTGATTATGCTCAAGGCGAATTAGGCGATGTTGTTTTTGTTGATATCGATCCTAATATCGGCGAAGTAAATAAAGGCGATTCCTTAGGAACCATTGAAGCAGTAAAAACTGTTAGTGATATTTATTCACCTTGCACAGGTAAAGTTGTTGAGATAAACCAAAAATTAGCTGATAGTCCGGAAACAGTAAATTCAGATCCTTACGGTGAAGGCTGGATGCTTAAAATTGAAATTAAAGATTCAAGTGAACTCGATGAACTTTTAGATTCTGCTGCATATAAAGAATTAGTCGGACAATAAAATTTTAGTTTATTTCTTTTCTTTTGAAATCTTAATTTGAAGACAAAATCTTTATGGGTTTTGTCTTTCTTTTTTTAAGATATAAATACATTTATGAAAAATCATCAAACTATTCTAATTATAGATTTTGGTTCACAATATACGCAGCTCATTGCAAGAAGAGTTAGAGAAGCTAACGTATTTTCCGAAATTCATTCCCATAAAATATCTATTGATGAAATTAAACAATTAAATCCAGTTGGAATAATTTTATCCGGCGGACCCTTAAGTGTATACGATGATGGAGCACCGGATATTTCAAAAGTAATTTTTTCATTAAACATACCTGTTCTTGGAATTTGCTACGGTCTTCAATTAATTAGTTTAAAACTAGGAGGAACAGTTGAGCCTGCAGAAAATAGAGAATATGGTAAAGCAAAATTAAATGTTGTTAAAAATGAATTCTTACTAAAAGATGTAAAAGATAACTCCGTAGTGTGGATGAGCCATGGTGATTATTTAACAAAATTACCTGACGGTTTTGAAATTACCGGCAATTCTGATCATTCACCAATTTGTGCAATTCAAAATAAATCATCCAAAATATTCGGGGTTCAGTTTCACCCCGAAGTAGCACATACTGAAGAAGGTAAAAAAATAATACATAACTTTTTGTTTAGTATTTGTAATTGCAAAGGAGACTGGACACCTCACAATTTTATCGAAGAAAATATTTCTCAAATAAAAAACCTCGTTGGAAATTCCAAAGCTATTTGTGCATTAAGCGGAGGGGTCGATTCCACGGTTGCTGCGGTTTTAGTAAAAAAGGCTATCGGCGAAAACTTAATCTGCATTCATATCGATACAGGATTAATGAGAAAAAATGAAAGCAAAAAAATCGGTGAAATTTTCGATGAAAAATTAAATCTAAATCATATTCATATTGATGCTTCGGAATTATTTTTAAATAAACTTAAAAACATTTCAGATCCGGAACAGAAAAGAAAAATAATCGGTAATACATTTATTGAAGTATTTGAAAAGGAAGCAAAGAAATTTGATAATGCAGAATTTCTGATTCAGGGGACTCTTTACCCCGATGTTATTGAATCAGTAGCGGTTAAAGGTGCTTCGGTTACGATTAAAACACATCATAATGTAGGCGGACTTCCGGAAAAAATGAATTTAAAACTCATTGAACCTTTTAGAGAATTATTTAAAGATGAAGTCAGAAATGTTGGAAGAGAATTAAATATTCCTGAAGAGTTTATTGAACGCCATCCGTTTCCTGGACCGGGTTTAGCAGTAAGAATTATAGGAGATATTACTCCTAATAAACTTGACATTTTAAGAGAAGCTGACGATATTTTTATATCCGAGATTAAAACTGCCGGAATTTATAATGAAATATGGCAGGCATTTGCAGTTCTTTTACCGATTAGCACAGTTGGAGTTATGGGAGATACAAGAACTTATGAAAATGTTTTAGCTTTACGCGCTGTAACTTCTGTTGACGGAATGACTGCAAACTGGTATAATTTTAATCATGATTTTTTGACTTTGGTTTCAAACAAAATTATAAATAAAGTTCGCGGAATAAATAGAGTTGTATATGATGTTAGCTCAAAACCGCCTGCAACTATTGAATGGGAATAAGTAGAATGAATAATGAATTCCAATTTGAAAGTAATTTAAAAAAAGCAAAGAACTACGAAGCACAGGGAAAATTTCTTCACGCAATTCAAATTTATACTGCTTTAATAAATGAAAATCCGGATATAAGGGAAATTTATTTTGATTTGGCAGAAGTTTATGAAAAGCTTGGTAAACAAAATGTTGCATTAAATTTGTTAAAATCATATTTAAATAAATTTCCAGATGATAAGCAGGTTCAGACTTTATTTTGGTCAATATTTAATAAGAAGTGCTAAGTGGGATGAAGCAATTAAAATTTTAAGTCTGGTTTCATTTGAAGAAGAACCAATTGCATATTTTTTTGTAGGATATTGTCACTTTGTCTTGAAAGAATATGAACAGGCAAAAATATATTTTGAAAATTTTATAGATTCCAAAGAACAAACAGATCTAATTCATGAAGCTAATATTTATCTTGCAAAAATTTATATAAAGCTGAAGGATTTTAGTACCGCATTGCAATATGCAAAAAAAGCAGAAGGAGTATATTCTAATTTCTGGGAATTAAATTATCTGTTTGCTGTAATATATTATAATTTAAATATGCATACGCACGCAGTTTTACCGATTGAAAAAGCACTTAAATTAAATCAAAAAGAACCTTTGGTTTACGAGTGGGCGGGTAACATATATTTAAAGTTAGGGGAGTTCCTAAAAGCAAAAAAATACTTTTTAAAATATATAGAATCAATTGATAATGCTTCTACCGAATCTTATACAAAACTTGCAGATGCATGTTTGAAACTTGAAAACTATAAAGATGCTATTAATTATTATGAAATTGCATTAAAGTTGAATCCGGAAAACTTACCGGCAAAAAAAGGTAAAGCAAAAGCATCTTCAATCTTAAACCACTGAGTATCCGATGTATAAAACATTTACATTTTTTATTTTGTTCCTTTTATTAACAAGTTTATCCTATCCACAAAATCAAACGAATCAAGATTTTATTGATAAACAATTCGATCTTGCACTTAACTTATACAATAATCAGCAATATGATGAAGCACTGCAAATATTTAATCAAATTGTTGATAATTTTAAATACAATTCTAAAACAACAGCAAGCGAAGTATTGATAGGAAAGATTTTAATTCAACAGAAAAAATATGATGAAGCGGAAAAAGATCTTAATGATTTTTTATCTCAAAATCCGGACAGCAGATATTCCGATGAAGCAAGAATAACAATATCAAAAGCATATATTGAACAAAGTAAATATTTGGATGCCTTTAAAGAATTAACATTTATTCTTGAAACAAGCAGTTCACAATATTATTTATTATATGCTAAAAATACGGCGCAGAAATTGGCTGAAGATTATTTAAGAGCCGGTGAAGTTCAAAATTTATTTGATTCTTTTACCAAAGATCAAACCAAATCGTTTATCCTTTTAACTGCGGGGAAATTGTTTTTAAAAGAAGGTGATAAGGTTGACGCTTCAAACGATTTATCAAAAATTATAAAACAATTTCCTAACTCCGAAGAATACAAAGAGGCAGATAATTTATTAAAAAGTAATTTAAGTGAAATTGCTCCTGAAGCAAATAATAATTTAATAGGAGTGATGCTTCCCTTATATAATTCTCTTGATAGTAATAAAGCTTTTACACCTGCGGAAGAAATTTTAGAAGGAATTAAATACGCAGTTTCAGAATATAATAAAGACAGGCAGGATAAAATAGGATTAATAATAAGAAATACTAATAACGATACAACAAAAATTCTTCGAATTAAAAATGAATTTGTAAATATTCCGTCTATTAAAGCAATAATCGGTCCTTTATTCAGTAACGAGGTTCGTGTTGCTTTAGAAGATTTTAAAGACTCTGATATTCCGTTAATTTCACCTACAGCTACAGATGATGGTTTAACAAACTTATATGATAATTTCTTTCAAGCAAATCCTTCCTTTGATATGCGCGGAGTTGTAATGGCGCAATATGTTTATTATGTTGAAAATAAAAGAAGAATGGCGGTTCTCAATGCAATGGATGGATATTCTCCTTTACTTGCTAATTCTTTTGTGAATGAATTTCAAAAACTAGGCGGTGAAATAATCGTGCGTCAGTCTTATATAACAAACTCTTTCGATTTAACTGATCAGGTAAATCAAATTTTAGCCGTTGCGGATACGCTTCAAGGTATTTATGTTCCATTAGCAGATAAAATGGACGCACCTGTTATATTATCTTCACTTGTAAAAGATAGTTTATATTTGCCATTATACGGCAATCAGGATTGGTTCCTTGCAAAAGGTTATGAAACATCACCTGAATTAAGCAATCAATTAACATTTACATCTGACTTCTTTATTGATTACAACAGTCCGAATTTTAAAAGTTTCAGTAATGATTTTTATACACAAACAAAAAAAGACGCAAATAGAAATGTTTTATATGGGTACGATACAGCTAAATATTTATTGGGAATTATTCGCAATGTACAAGACAGCCGTTATGCTATTGAAATTAAGATGGAATCCGGTTTCAGCAGTGCAGGTTTGCATAATAATATTGCTTTCGATTCAAGAAGAATTAATAGATTCTTAAATATTGTTAGATATAAAGAAGGGATTTTTGAATTAGTAGATAAATTTGAATCTGGTAAATAAACAATATATGGGAGGAAAAAATCTCAAAAGTAAAAGATATTCCTTTGGACGACAGGCCGAGGGAAAAGTTAATCTTGAGAGGTGCACATAATCTTACCGATGCAGAATTACTTGCAATACTTTTAAGAACAGGAACAAAAGGAAATTCCGTAATTAATATCTCGAGAGAGCTAATTAATAAAAACGGAAACTTGTCTATACTTGCATCAAAAAACTTATCATATTTAAAGCAATCTTCCGGAATTGGAAATGATAAAGCTGCAACTTTATTGGCAGCGTTTGAGATAAGCAGAAGAATTCAATCTCAATCGAAATGGTTTAATAATAAAAAAATCACATCACCAAAGGACGTTGCGGATATTTTTATACCACTTTTAAGAGATGAACTCAAGGAAAAATTTATAATAGTCTGTTTGAATTCTGCAAATAAGATTATTAAGTACGAAATAATTTCTATTGGTAATTTAAATTCAAGTGTTGTTCACCCGCAGAGAAATATTTAAAGCAGCAATAGAGAACTCTTCGGCAAGCATTATTTTAATTCATAATCATCCGAGCGGCAACCCTGATCCAAGCAAGGAAGACATCGCAATTACAAAAAAAATTGTTGAATCAGGCAAAATATTAGATATTCCTGTTTTTGATCACTTAATAATTGCCGATAACCAATTCACAAGTTTTGTAGAAAAAAGATTGATTTAACTGTATTTTAGCGCAAAAATAAAAATAGATTATCCAAACTTAACTTGAATTTCATATACTAATTTCTTATATAGTAGGGCATCTTTTAATGACCTAATGATGATAACTCTTTATTTTTGAAAAACTTATAAGTTATTTATATTTATTTAATAAGTTCATCAAATTTATTCACGTTTAACGGTCAATATAAAACCAATAATTGGAGGTTCGAGTATGAGAATAATTAAAATGGTAAGAAACACTGCAATCGTTGCGACTTTTGTTGTTACTACAGCAGTTCTTAGCGGTTGTGGAGGTCTCAGTGATGCTCAGATAGCTCAACTGAATGACTTGAGAAGCGAAGTTAATTCTCTTCAATCTCAAGCTGACTCCTTAAAAGATCAAAGATCAAAATTGGAAAAGGAACTTGCCGAGAAAAACGCTAAGCTCCAACAATGCCAAAAAGACAAGGAAGAAACTCAGGCTAATTTGCAAAAATTGCCTAAATAAGTCTTGAATTGAAACTTTTAAAATTGTATTTGGAGGTAAATTTATGAAATTAAGTAAATATTTAATTAGTGTTTTTTCTCTTGTTCTACTCTTTTCTTTCGCTATGTTTGCTCAAGAAAAGGAAATGACGGAGGACGAATGGCAAGCTGAAATGGATCGTTTGAAAACACAAAAAGAAAGCTTGACACAAGAGATTAGTAATCTGCAAAATGATATTCAAAGTATGAAAGATAAAATGAATAGCATGCAGAGTTACGAAGATTGTCAAAATGAATTATATGCAATGGTTGGTGCAACTCAATCAGATGTAGATAATTTCAGAAATGCAGTCTCTGAACTAGACGGTAAAATCAGAAGAAAAGAAGGACCGAAAGCTGATAGACAGAAAGACCTTGATGCTTTAAAGATGAATAAAATTAGTGCTCTTCCTGAATTCTTTGATAAAGTTCATAATCAAATGCAGAGAGCATTGGACTCTTGGGTAGAAGAACCGCAAGAATGGACTTATACCGTTGTTAAAGGTGATTATCTGTGGAAGATCGCAAAGAAAAAAGAATATTACGGAAACGGATTTGCTTGGCCGAAAATTTACAAAGCAAACCGCGACAAAATTAAAAATCCGGATTTAATTTATCCAAAACAAACTTTCACTATTCCTAAATTAACTCAGGAAGAAAAAGCTCATTACGATAAATTAAGAAAGAATTATAAACCAGCTCCTGTTCAATAATTATTGATTATAATTTCTTAATGATCGATTTTATTAAATTATTCTGTGAGAGAACCCTTGTCATTTTATGTGATGAGGGTTTTTTCATTTAAAGGTGAGGTTATGACTGCTGTTGAGAAAAGAATGACTTTAGAAAATGTAGATATGATGTCCTTATTAGGAATGAATGATGCAAATTTAAAATTGGTTGAAGATAGGTTTAATTCTACTATAATTGTTCGCGGTGAAAATATTGTAATTAGGGGTGTTCTCGAAGAAATTGAAACCATAGAAAAAATATTAAAAGAAATGGTTTATGTCTTAAATACTAACGGAACACTTACTGAATCGGATGTAGAAACAATTTTAGACCTGACAATCGAAGGCAAAGAGATCATTAATGAGAATGATTACGATTCGATTGTTCTTTATACAAAAAATGACGTAATAAAAGCTAAAACTCCCGGACAATTAAAATATATTCAAACAGCACAAAAGAATGATATCTGCTTTGCAATTGGTCCCGCCGGAACGGGTAAAACTTATTTGGCTGTAGCAATTGCAGTTTCAGCATTGAAAAAAGGAATTATTAATAAAATAATTTTAGCACGTCCAGCAGTAGAAGCAGGTGAAAGCCTGGGATTTTTGCCTGGTGATTTTCGTGAAAAAATTGATCCTTATTTACGTCCGCTCTATGATGCTTTGGATGATATGATGCCGTCAGATAAACTTAAAAGTTATATTGAAAAAAGAGTTGTAGAAATTGTTCCACTTGCATATATGAGAGGAAGAACTTTAAATAATGCATTTGTAATTTTGGATGAAGCACAAAATGCAACCGATATGCAGATGAAAATGTTCCTGACTAGAATTGGAGCAAATTCAAAAGCAATAATAACAGGCGATATTACACAAATAGATCTTCCGCCTAAAAACATCAGCGGATTGGTTCAGGCTAATGATATATTAAGTAAAATAGATGGAGTTGGTTTCGTATATTTTGATAAGTCTGATGTAGTGCGTCACCGTTTAGTTAAAGATATAATTGATGCATATGAAAAGTTTAATGCAAACGGATCTAAAAGCAATGGCAGTAAAAATTAATTAAAAAGTTTTTTACTTTCTTCCCAGTATTTATCCATTTCAGCGAGATTTGACTCGGTTACTTTTCTTCCTGTTTCTGCAATTTTATTTTCAACAAATTTAAATCTGTTTATAAATTTTTCGTTAGTACGTCTTAATGCGTTTTCCGGATTTATTCCTAAAAATCTAGCATAATTAACCAAAGCAAAAAACACATCTCCAATTTCACTTTCCAGTTTTGAATTTAATTCATCTTCATCAATATTTAATCTTTTATATTTTTCATTTTGAATTTTTAATTCTCTGTTACTTTTGCCATCTTCCATCTTCCATTTACCATTTCCCATCTCCCTTTTCTCCTGTTCAGCTTCATGCATTTCATTTATTTCTTCAATTACTTTTTTCCATACGTCTTCTTTTTTCTCCCAGTCAAATCCAACTTTGGCAGCCTTTTCCTGAAGTCTGTGTGCTTTTTGTAATGACGGTAAACGGGTCGGGACACCTTCCAGCACAGAATCTCTTCCTTCGGATAATTTTATTTCTTCCCAGTTTCTTTTAACATCTTCAGAATCGGAAACTTCCGTATTTCCAAAAACATGAGGATGTCTTCTTATTAATTTTTCTTTTATTCCGTTGATTACCTCATCAAGATTAAAGAGTTTGTTTTCTTCCGCCATTACCGAATGAAAAACTATATGGAAAAGCAAATCGCCGAGTTCGCTTTTAATTTCTTTGTAATCTTTATTATCGATTGCTTCAAGTAATTCGTAAGCCTCTTCTAGAGTTGCGGCTTTAATTGAATCGTTTGTTTGTTCTTTATCCCAGGGACATTCTTTTCTTAATCTTTTAACAATATCAATAAGTTGATCAAAGTTATTTTTATCCATTAATTAAATTCCTAATTTTAATAAGCAGTTCTTTTTGTTTTATTGGAAATGCTGAAATAGCTTTTCAAAAATAGTAAAAACACTCTATCATAAAAAGGTGATAACATGATTGAAGATAAAATTAAAGAATTAGGCTTTGAATTACCTGAAGCTCCAAAACCGCTTGCTGCTTACATTCCATCATTAATTGTAAATGATTTGGTATTTACAGCCGGTCAGATTCCATCTGTAAAAGGTGAATTGAAATATAAAGGAAAATTAGGTAAAGAAATTTCCGAAGAAGAAGGAAAAAAAGCCGCAGAAGTTTGCGCTTTAAATTGTTTAAGTGTTATTAAAAGCATCGTCGGTGATTTGGATGAAATAGAGCGAATAGTGAAACTTACGGTTTTCGTAAACAGTGCCGATGGTTTCACTGCTCAGCCAAAAGTTGCAAACGGCGCTTCGGAACTTATGGTTAAATTGTTTGGTGAAAAAGGAAAACATGTTAGAAGTGCTGTCGGAGTAAATGAACTTCCTATTGATTCAGCCGTCGAAATTGAAATGGTTGTAAAATTGAAAAATATTCCGTCAGGAAGGGAAAATATAATCGTGTAAATTTAGAGGTAAAATTTCGGTACTATTAACATTTAAAGTTTGAAAATGATCAAATATTAGCATTTTTTGTAATGCTTTAACCCTATTTTCTTGAATCTATACCTATTAAAAAGTTATATTTAAATGATATAAAATAAAAAATTTGAGCCGATGAACAGAGAAATGTTTAAATCCAAAATACACCGCGCAACTGTAACTATGGCGGAACTTTATTATGAAGGAAGTATAACAATTGATAAAGAACTTCTGGAAGCTGCCGATATTTTTCCGTATGAAAAAGTGCAGGTTGTAAATGTTAACACCGGAACTCGACTGGAAACATATACTTTGGAAGGACCTCCGGGAAGCGGAATGATTTGTTTAAATGGTCCGGCTGCAAGACTTGGAACTGTTGGCGATGAAGTAATAATTATTACTTATTCGCAAATGACTCAAGAAGAAGCATTAAAACATAAACCAAAGGTTATTTTGGTTGACAAAAATAACAAAGTGAGCAAGGTTTTATAATAGGTTGAAGAAATATAGTACCATTGATTTTGATAAATGATTTAATTAATATTTGAGTAAAGTAAAAGGAAATAGTATGAAAAAATTATTGATTTTGCTGGTTTTAGGATTTTCATTTTCTGCTTTTGCTCAATTTAAAGATTCGGGTTTTCCAACAGAAAGTGTGAAAGACGGAATAGTTGCTCATGATAACAACTATTTTTTAGGTTTATTTGATCCAAACAGTTTTCAAATGCACCATTCCTATGATCTTTCATATTCATCATTCGGTGGTCAAGGTTTGGCTTTAGGCGTTTACACAAATAGTATGTTTTATAAATTCAGCAGCAAGTTAAATATTGAAGCAGATGTTAGTATTGTAAATTCTCCTTATTCTACTTTAGGTAAAAGTTTTCAGCAGAGTTTAAATGGAATTTATTTAAGCAATGCTGCTATTAATTATAGACCTTGGAAAAACTTTTTTATAACTGTTCAGTATAGTAATTTACCGTATAGTTATTATTCTCCTTATAATAATTACTCTTATTTTAACAGGGGATTTTTCGGCTGGGAGAACAGTGCAGATAATAATCCTTTTGAACAGAATAAATAGGGAGAATATCAATAATAATTGCTAAAAATTAGTTGTTAAAAGAGTAAATTAGTGAAGGATAAATCCCGACCGAAAAATCTTCCAAATGATATTGCACTAAAGACTTCCACTGCAAATCTTTTTCTAAATATAATCATAATTATACTTGCTTTATTAATCATCTTTATGGCGTACTCACTTTTTTCTAAAATTAAGGCATTGGATGAAAATACAACTGCAGATGGCAATAACCATAAAAAAATTATTCAAGTGGAAGTGTTAAACGGCTGCGGCAGAGCCGGTGTTGCCGATATGTTTACCGAATATTTAAGAAAGCATAATTTTGATGTTGTTCATGTCGGCAATTATATCTCGTTTGATGTTGATAATACTTTGATAATTGACAGAACAGGAAATAAAAATAATGCAATGAAAGTTGCCGAAGCATTAGGCGTTGATAAAAAATATATTGTACAGCAATTAAATAATGATTATTTCTTAGATGTATCAATCATTATAGGAAAAGATTTTAATCAATTAACTCCAAATAATTAAAGGAATAGAATTGGATTCTAAAGAATTTGCAGAAAAAATAACGGATGTGATATTTTCTAAAAAAGGTTTTGATGTTATAATTATAGATCTGCGTAAACTTGCTTCTTTTGCAGATTATTTTGTGATTGCATCCGGAGACTCTGATACACAAGTGAAAGCCATTGCAGATGAAATTGATAAAAAAATGAAAGATGACGGCATTAGATGCTGGCACAAAGAAGGATATAAAGCTTTAAGCTGGGTCCTAATGGATTATGTCGATGTTGTCGTTCATATTTTTAAAAAAGATGCTCGTGAATTTTATAAGCTTGAAAAACTCTGGGGCGATGCTCCTGTTATTGAGGTCGAAGATCCAATGTTAAAAAAGCAGGAAAAACCTAAACCAAAAAGAGGAAGACCCAGAAAGACCGAATCAAAATAAATTATTTCCAATATATATTTAATTTAATTTTCCGGAAACAAGTTGAAAGAATATTTACAAAAATTATTTTTAAAAGCCGCAGATAAGTTAGGTTATCTTAATGAAATTAATATTTTATTTGATGTACCCAAAATTGAAACACAGGGTGATCTTTCTTCCAACGCCGCAATGCTTCTTTCCAAAAAACTTAAAAAGAAACCTAGAGATATTGCACAAGAAATTATTGATGAATTAGAAATAGATGAAAATGTTATTAAAAAAGTTGAAGTTGCCGGACCAGGATTTATAAATTTCTTTTTTACCGAAAAATTTGTTGCGGAAATAATAAAGGATATAATTACTAAAGGTGATAATTACGGAAAGCATACCAAGAATAATGGGAAAAAAGCAAATGTAGAATTTGTTTCCGCAAATCCAACCGGACCATTGACTGTTGGTCATGGGAGAAATGCAGTTGTAGGAGATACTGTTGCAAGTCTGCTTGAATGGGTTGGCTACAAAGTCGATCGTGAATATTATTTTAATAATGCCGGCCGGCAAATGAGAGTTTTAGGTGATTCGGTCAGATTAAGATATCTTGAAATATTGGGTGATACAGTCGAATTTCCTAAAGATTATTATCAAGGAGAATATATTAAAGAAATTGCTTCAAAATTAGTTGAAGAATTTGGAGATAAATTAACAGAAGAATCTGCTGTCGGGATCTTTAAGGAGATGGCAGAAAAAGAAATCTTTAATGATATAAAAGAAACACTTCTTAAGTTTAAATATAAAACATAATATTTTTTTCAATGAAAATACTCTATATGAAGACGGCAAGATTGATAATCTTATAAAAACCTTTAGAGAAAAAAATCTTGTTTATGATAAAGATGATGCGGTATGGCTCAAACTATCTGAACTCGGAAATGAGCAGGATAAAGTAATTGTTAAATCAACTGGAGAGCCGACATACAGACTTCCTGATATTGCGTATCATACAACAAAATTCCAAAGAAATTATGATTTAATAGTGGATTTATTCGGCTCAGATCATAATGCTACTTACCCGGATGTTTTAGCAGGACTTAATGCGCTTGGTTACGATCCTGATAAAGTAAAAGTTTTAATTCATCAATTTGTTACTATCTTAGAAAATGGTGAAGTTGTTAAGATGTCAACTAGAAAAGCAAATTATATAACTCTTGATGAATTAGTAGAAGAAGTTGGAAGTGATGTTGTAAGATATTTTTTCAATATGAGGAATATAACTTCGCACATGAATTTTGATCTTACTCTTGCTAAAAAACAATCTGAAGAAAATCCGGTTTTTTATTTGCAATATGCTCATGCTAGAATTTGTTCAATTCTAAGGACTGTGGAAAAAGAAGATCTAAAAGCATCTACAGAAAATTTAGACTTGCTTGTTACTGATGAAGAACAAAAACTTCTAAAAAAACTTCATGAGTTTAACGAAGAAGTTTTATTTAGTGCTGAATCATTTGAAACCCATAGAATTTGTACTTATTTGGAAGCGCTGGCAGCTCAATTTCATAAGTTCTACACTTTCTGCAGAATTTTAGGAACGGAAAAGAATTTAGCAGAAGCCAGATTAGCTTTATCTTTAGCAACTAAAAATGTAATCAAAAACGGACTTTCAATTTTGGGAGTTAGTGCACCGGAAAAAATGTAAAATTATTTTTTAATCCGGAATTGCAACCGACATAGCATATATTTTATTTGCACCGGAATTTTGTAAAACTCTTCCGCATTCATTAACTGTAGCACCGGTTGTAATAACATCATCAATCAAAAGAAAATTTTTACCTTTCACAGAATTTCTGTTTCTAATTTTGAATGCATTTTTAACATTCAATTCTCTTTCAGCAATATTCATTTTTGTTTGGGTTTGTGTGAATTTTTTTCTTTTAAGGAAATTATTTTTTACAGGAATTTTAACATATTTGCCTAATCCTTTTGCAATGTAAAATGCCTGATTATATCCTCTGTCAGCTTTTTTTAAATGATGGAGCGGAACTGGAATAATATAATTAATATTCCATTTTGTAATTATTCCATTATAATTTTCAGCTAATAAAGAGCCTAAAAATTTTCCTAATAAAAAACGGTTTTGATATTTCATTGCATGAATTATTTTTTGCAGTTCACCTTCTTTTTCAAATATAAATAACGATTTGAATCCATTTATAATATTTTGATCAGCAAATTTTCTAGAATATTCGTTTTCTAATAATAAATTATCGGTTCTTTTTATTAAAGAAACACATTCTTCGCAAACAAACATTTGATTTGAAAGCAGCTTGCCTTTGCAAGCCGGACAAAATCTTGGAAGGAAAAAATCAAAAAATGATATCGCTGACCGCCTCATATTTAAAAAGTAAATAATTTTGGATTAAATAAAAAGGTGAGAAAAAAATTACAACATTCCGAATCTTTTTCTGAAGAACCATTCTAAAGCAAACAATAGAATAATCAAAATCATAAACCATTTATCCGACCAAAGATTTATTTCGCTTGTTTCTATTTTTTCTTTAGATGTACTATTTTCTCTTTCTTTAAGTATTTGATATAAGCCGGAATAATTTTTAGAATTATAAAATTTCCCTCCAGTATCATTAGCTAAAAGTTTTAAGAATTCATAATTCATTCTGGAAGAAACCATTTCAATATCAACTTCACCTACATTAAATTTTCCGTCGTCTGTTCCGATTGTTTTTCCGTTTAAGTTTGCCGTTCCGCTGAAATTGTAATCCCCGGTTTTGTTTGTTTGATAAGTCCCTTCGTAAAGTCCGTTTCCAACAGCAGTTAAATTTATTTCTTCAGTTTGGTTTTCATTTTTAATTTTAATATTTACTTCAGCATCGTTAATAGGATTAAATGATTGATCATAAACTTGTGCGCTGAACTCTACATCTTCACCTAAAGCATATAATTTTTTTGAGGTTTTGATCCTAACCTGCTTTTGTTCATCTGAAGCATTTAACCATTTTACGCAATTATTTATAAAACGATCAAACAAATCTATATTTTGATTTGCAGTTTGCAGTTTCCATTTCCAAATATCTTTTGCCAAAACCGCGATTGATTTCTTGTTTCCGAATCTTCTAGTTACAATTAAAGGAATATTCTGCGGAACATTATTTTTTTTAACTTTTGCAATAACTTCACTTTCCGGTTTTGCTTTAAAATCAGTTTGCTGCTGATATACAGGTGGAAGGTTGTTCCAAGTATAAACTATATCTTTAGAACTATTTTGAATAAGCGGATTATTGCTTTCGTTTCCGGAAATTAAAGGCTGTACTTCATCTAATCCTATAGGATTTTTACTGAATGAAAATGGCAATTCACTTTCAACTTGTTTCAATGAATTAAAATTAATTCCGTTTGAAAGCAGAATAAAATAAGGTTTGTTCTTGGACTTTATTTCATTAAAAACTTCGTTTGTAAAATTTGTTGGAGATTCTTTGGAAGGAAATCCAATCAGGAAAAATACATTTGCACTGTCTAATAATTGCTTGCGGTTATTATTCTTTAAAAATTTATTTTTGGCAATAACAGTTATAGAATTAACAGTTAAATTTGTATCGAGTTCAAGTGAGTTTTTCACAAAAGATAAATCGGAACTTGGACTTCCTGCAATAACTAAAACTTTAACTTTGTTGCTCATAACTTTTACATAAAAAGTACGCTTGTTGTTCTCATAGTTTGCTTCATCTTTTAAATTTGAAACTGAAATTGTAAGTTTTTTCTCTCCGCCAGATTTTGGAGAATAAGGAAGTTTTATATTTTGTATTCCGTTTGGACTTAATGTTATATCTGTTTTGTACCGAAGTAAATTATTTTCATATAAAGAAACAGTTGTATTTTGATTTGCATAACCTCTATTAATTATAGATGCTGAAATTTCTGTAGTATTTTGTGAGTAAATATATTCGTTATATAAAATATTCCTAAGTTCAACATCATTCTTATGAGTTGTATCTCCGACTCCAAGAACATAAACCGGGATATTCAATTTTTCCGCAGTGAATATAGGATCAGCGCCGTCATTTATAACTCCATCACTTGCAATTACAATTGAGGAAATATTGTTTTTATGGTTTTGAACACTTTCAAAAATATCGGCAAAGTTAGTACTTCCTTCATTAAAACTTAAATTCTTTAGGCTATCATAATTAACCTGTTTAACTCTTGAACCGAATTCAAAAAACTCAGAATTTTTTACCAAATTATTTTTGCTTATTCCGTCAATGAAATCATCAATAGTTTTTTCTCTATTGGAATTGTCTTTAATTTGAATTGAACGTGAATTATCAACATAAATTAAGTTGACAGGCTTTAAGATAATTTTTTTTGCTAGAGTTAAGATTGGTTCAAAAATTATAAATAATAAAAGAATTAATGCTAATGTTCTTAGCAGGACTAAAAATGTCTTCCTTATAATTGAAATATCAGGAATGGTATATTTATAAACATAAATTGAATAGCCGGCTAATAAAATTAAGGCTATAAAAAAATAAATCGCATTAAATGAAAAGGAGAGTGATAATTTTTCAAAATTAAACATTAAAAGGTCAAAACCCCTTTCATTACAGTGACCGCATTACCGGAAATGAATAATTTATTTTTACTCTTTGAAAAATGTACACCAATCCGGCCTTTACGGTTAATTATATCTCCTTGTTCAAATGTTAAAGAAATATCATCTTTATCTTCTTTAACTAAATTTAATTTTAAAAGTACATTCATTAATGGTCCATTGGTAGAACCTGTAACGGGATCTTCATCAATGCCGTAAAAAGGAACAAAATATCTGCTGTGAGCAAAACTTTCTTTATCGAAAGTCTCCAGTGTATATACAACTGCTCCGCCGAATTCTCTTTTATCAGCACAAAGATTTTTTAATCTTGTAAAATCAGGCTTTAACTTTTTTAAAGTTTCCAGCTTTTTTACAAAAATATATAAGTTTTCATTTTCCATAATTAAAGGCGGAATTTTCCGATCAATTTCATTCTCTTTTATTCCCAGAATATCTAAAATCTCTTTTAAATCTCCTTTAAATTCTTCCATAGAATAAATTGGAACCTGCATAAAATATTTTCCGGATTCATATTTGCAATTCAATATTCCGGATCTTGTATTAAATGTAACCGGAGAATTTTCTTTTAAAATATTTTTTTCTTTTAGAAAATGAAGAGAAGCAATTGTTGCATGTCCGCATAATTCAACTTCAACTGCAGGAGTGAACCAACGTAAATTATAATCGGCAATATCTGATTTTGTTAAGAAAGCTGTTTCCGATAGATTCATTTCTCTTGCAATTGATTGCATTTCTTCTTTAGAAAGATTTTCTCCAAAAGTTACGGCAGCCGCATTACCCTGAAATGGTTCATCGGTGAAAGCGTCTATTTGAAAAATTTCTAAATTATTTTTCATTTAGCAAGTCCTCAATTTTCCAATTTTTCATTTTTTCAAATGTATCATAATCAGTAAGATCAAAATGAATTGGGGAGACCGAAACATAATTATTTTTAATAGCAAACTGATCAATTTCCAATTCGTTATCAACTTCCATTAAATTTCCGGTGAGCCAGTAATAATCTCTGCCGTAAGGATCGGTTCTTTGTTCATAAATATCATCCCATTTTGATTTGCCCTGCTTTGTAAGCAAAATTCCTTTTATCTGATTTTCCGGCAAATCGGGTACATTTACATTTAATAAGGTTCCTAATGGGAGGGAATTTTTATGAACTTCGAGTGATATTTTTTTTGCAACTTTTCCTGCAAATCTAAAATCTTTTACGATATGACTAGTTACCGAAATTGCTATTGAAGGTACATCCATAATCGCAGCTTCTCTTGCTGCCGAAACAGTTCCCGAGTAAATTATATTTATCGCAGTATTGGAACCATGATTAATTCCGGAAACAACTAAATCCGGAGTTTCTTTCATAATATTCCGAATACCAATTTTAACACAATCTGCCGGAGTTCCATCAACTGCATATCCGAAAAATCCGCCGTTCTTATTATATTTTAAAACTCTCAACGGAATCTGCATTGTAATTCCATGTCCAACTGCACTTTGTTCCTTTAAAGGAGCAACTACAGTAACTTCACCAATTTTTTTTAGTGCTTCTGTTAATGCAAAAATTCCGGCTGAATCTATTCCGTCATCATTTGTTACAAGTATTTTCAAGAATTATCCTTATTTTTATAAAATAATACGAAATATAAGTTTAAACCAATTTACTAACAATTGAAACTAATAGTACTTTCGTTGATTTGAATTCATTTAGTAAATTGAATTTATTTATCTTGTTAAATTAAAAATTATACTTTTATATGTTTGTACTCAAGCCGCACATTTTCAAAGAATTTCCGGAAATAATATTCGGTTTCAGCACAAAAATTGGTGCCGGAAGGAAATCTCCTTATTTTTTTAATACTTCGCATTCTGTTGGTGATGATGAAAAAACAGTAGATGAAAACAGGGAATTGTTATATCAATATTTAGGATTAAATTCTGAAAAAGTTGCCTGGCAAAGACAAATTCACAGCGATATAATCACATTTGTAAATAATGGTGGAGTATGTGGTGAAAGCGATGCTTTAATCACGAATAAAAAAGAACTTGGTCTTGCTGTAAGCGTTGCAGATTGCACACCAATTTTTATTTATGATAAAATGAATCATATAATTTCTGTAGTTCATTCCGGCTGGCGTGGAACCGAGAAAAAAATACTTTTAAAAACTCTTGAAAAATTAAATAATGAATTCAGCTCTAATCCGGCGGAGTTGATTGTCTATATTGGACCATCAATTAGCCTGGCAAATTATGAAGTGGGCCCGGAAGTCGCTGAAAAATTCGATAAAAATTATCTTATTCCAAAAGAAAATAAATTTTTACTTGATGTAGCACAGGTTAATTATGATATTTTAGTTAAATTTGGGGTGAAAAAGTGTAATATTCAAAAATCTGAATTATGCACATTTGAAATGCATGAGTTTCTTCATTCTTACCGGAGAGATGGCAAATTTTCCGGAAGATCATTAGGAATTATTGCTCTTAAAAATACTGGTTAAATATAATTTAGAAATATTCTTACTTATCTTTTTGGAAAAATAATGACTAACATAATTCGCATTAAAGGTGCAACCTTTTACGGTTATCATGGGGTTCGTTCGGAAGAGCAGAGTGTCGGAGGAAAATTTGAAGCGGATGTAGATATTTATACGGATTTTTCCGCTGCTGCTAAAGAAGATAATTTAAAGGAAACAATTAACTACCAAAAAGTGTATGCTTTTATGTATGATCTTGCATTGGAGCAGAAGTATTATTTGATAGAATCATTAGCAACTAAAATTGCAGATGAATTATTAAAGAGATATCGTGGAATAGATAAAGTTGCAATTCGTGTCCGTAAAAATAATCCGCCGATGGGTGGAGTTGTTGACTGTGTTGAAGTTGAAGTTATTAAAAGCAAAGAAGATTTGAAGGCTTAGTTTTTATGTTCAAAGAAAATATCAGAAATGATGCTTATATAGGTTTGGGTTCAAACAAAGGCAACAAAATTGAATATTTAAGTAAAGCTGTTGAAAAATTAGGAGAAAACAAGATTTGCGAAATTGACAAAATTTCTTCAATTTATGAAACAAAACCTTATGGAAATGTTGAACAGGGTAATTTTTTAAATGCTGTTGTAAAAATTAAAACCAGTCTCGGTTTTACAGAATTATTTAAGCTTATTAAAAATATTGAAGTAAAACTTGGACGAACTAAAACTGTAAAATGGGGACCGAGAGAAATTGACCTTGATTTGCTTTTATTTAATGATCTGATATTTAAAGATGAAAACTTAAAAATTCCACATGAAGGAATAATCAAAAGAGATTTCGTACTTGTGCCGTTATGCGAAATTGAGCCGGATTTGATTCACCCTGAAAAAAATGAAAAAATTTGTGATATTTGTAATAGAATTTCTGAAAAAAATATAATCAAGAAAATTCCAAACAAATTAAATCATTTAACGCGAGTTAAAAGTGAACAATAATTCCGATGTAAAGTACATTGCTATTGAAGGAGTAATTGGAGCCGGAAAATCTTCTTTAGCAAGAAAGATTTCCGATAAATTAAATTCACAATTAATTATGGAACAGTTTGAAGCAAATCCCTTCCTTGAAAAATTTTATTCCGATAGGAAAAGATATGCTTTTCAAACTCAGATGTTCTTTTTAATAAATCGTTACAAACAACAGCAGGAACTTAACCAGGAAAATCTTTTTACCGAGTATATAGTCTGCGATTATTTATTTGATAAAGATAGAATTTTTGCTTATTTGAATTTGAACGGTGAAGAGTTAAAACTATATGAATCTATTTTTCCTCTGCTTTCACGCAGTTTAAGAAAACCTGATCTTGTAATTTATTTACAGTCCAGCACAGACAGGCTGATGTTCAACATAAAAAAACGCGGAAGAAAAATAGAAAGAAATTTAACAAGAAGTTACATTGAAGAATTGAGCGAAGCTTATAATCATTTTTTCTTTAGATATAATGAAACTCCTTTGTTAATTGTAAATTCTACAGATATTGATTTTGTAAAAAGTGAAAAAGATTTTGATGAATTGTTCAACCAAATATTCAGACACGACAGAGGAATTACCGAATACTTCAAACCCGAATCGAAGAGGATTGAATGAGTCTTATTAGATTAATTATAATTTTTGTTTTGTTTTATGTTTTGTATAAAGCACTGAAAATGTTCATTGGATATTTTAAAGTCGGCTACAGAAATAATAATCAGAAGAACAGCAGAAAAACAAAATCGAAATACGAAAATGTTGAGGAAGCTAAGTTTAGAGAAATTGATACGGACAATAAGAATTCTCACGACAACAATAAAGTGAATGGCTAAAGATAATTTATTAACGAAATTTGCAAATAATATTTTTGAGAAAATATTTTCATTAAATGAAAATCATGATGTAGAACTGGGCAGTCCGAAAAAGTTTTTAGTTGTACGTCAGCATAATCAGCTTGGTGATTTATTAGCCGGGGTTTCGCTTTTCAGAGCAATAAAAGAAACTTACCCTGATAGTGAAATTACTCTTATTGTCAGTCCCTTTAATTATCCCGGACTTTTAAAAAACAAATACATTGACAGGTTAGTTATATTCGATAAGAAAAAAATAATTAATCCTGTTTATTTTGTAAATTTTTTGCGATTACTAAAAAAACAGTACGATGTTGCAGTTGTTCCGGTTCTTGTTTCAATTTCTTTTACAAGCAATCTTATTGCCGGAATTTCAAATGCTAAAATTAAGATTGGTGCAAAAGATCTTGACGGAAAAGTTAATCAAAGTTCATATTTTTTTGATAGAAGAGTTAGTATAGATTGGAGAAAACATCCCGACTCTAATGTATCGGAAAGAAGTTTGGATATTGTAAGACCGTTTGGAATTACTACAAACAATTTCCGTTCGGAAATTAGTTTTGATGAAAATGATTTAAAATTTGTAGAAGGGTTTTTATCAAAAGAAAAAATTAATAAAAACGAGCTGCTGATCGGTCTTCATGTCGGGGCAGGGAAAATACCAAATCGTTGGTCATTATTAAAATATGAAAAACTGATAAATAAAATAAATGAAAATTATAATGTTAAATTTTATTTAACAGGCAGTAAAGCTGATAATGAAGAGATTCAATATTTAGTTGATAATATACCCTTTAAATTATCTTTGTTTATTAATAAGTCTATTCCGAAAGTTGCAGCATTAATTTCTTTGTCGGATTTATTTATTTCCAACGATACTGGTATTATGCATGTTGCAGGAACAACCGGAACACCTCAAATTTCTATTTTTGGACCTACGAATCCTTATAACTGGGCGCCGATAGGTAAGAATAAATATTTTATAAGAAAATCTGAATTAATTGATGATATATCCGTTCAGGATGTTTACGAAATAGCCGAAAGAGTTTTGGTGGAAAAGAAGAATGAAAAATTTGCAGAATAATTTTGTTGCGGCCGTTGATATGGGCACAAACTCCTTTCATTTAATTATTGCAAAGATTAAAGAAAACGGAACTTTCAAAATAGTCGACAGGGAAAAAGAAATTTGCCGTTTAGGTTCGCATAAAGGAGAAAACTTAAGTTTAATTTCTAAGGAAGAACAAACATTAGCAATACAAATTCTTAAAAGATTTAAAGATCTTGCAGAAACTTATGAAGCTCCGATCAGAGCAGTTGCAACAAGTGCAGTGCGGGAATCACTTAACAAAGAAGAGTTTATTACAGAAGTTTTCAAAGAAACCGGGATTGAAATAGAAATAATTGACGGAATTAAAGAAGCTGAACTGATTTATACAGGTGTCCGCAAATCAAATGATTTTAATAATCAAAAAATTCTTTGTATTGATATTGGCGGTGGAAGTACCGAGATTCTTTTAGGCAAAGGTAAAGAAATTATTTTCGCTGGGAGCGTAAAAGTCGGAGCTGTAAGGTTAAGCAAAATGTTTTTTCCGGATTATGTAATCAATTCCGAAAAAATAAATAAGTGTGATGAATATGTAAAAAATCAATTTAAAGAAAATAAAGATCTGGATTATACAAAAAAATTTGATTTGAGTATTGGAACATCGGGAACTATTCAGGCAATTGCTTCTATTATTAGAGGGAAAAATAAAAAGCCAAAAGAAAAATCATTAAAAAGATTTATCTTTAATAAAGCTGAATGCAAAATTGCTTCAGATAAAATTCTCATAGCTTCTGCAGTAAAAGACAGACTTAATATCCAAGGAATGGAACCTAAAAGAGCAGATATAATTCCTGCAGGAGTTATTATTCTAAATAATGTTTTTAAATTTTTTAATATTAATGAAATGATGATTTCCGATTTTGCTTTAAGAGAAGGCATTATATTTGATTCTATTAAGAAAAATAAGTTAGAATATTCTGCTTAAACTGAATTAAAAATTGCAGTGTGATCAGAAGTTATTCCCTTTTAAAAGTCTTTGTCCCTCTTTATATTTATAGTTTAAATTAAAGTTTTATATGATAAATATTAGAAATTTCTGCATAATAGCTCATATTGATCACGGCAAATCGACTATTGCTGATTGTCTTCTTGAAAAAACCGGGACTGTTACGGAAAGGGAAGCAAAAGCTCAGCTTTTAGATGATTTGGAATTGGAACGTGAACGCGGAATTACTATAAAATCCCACGCAATTCAATTAAAATATAAAGCAAAAGATAAAGAAGTTTATACACTTAATTTAATTGATACTCCAGGTCATGTTGATTTTACTTATGAAGTTTCCCGTTCATTGGCCGCATGCGAAGGAGCGGTTTTAGTGGTGGATGCAGCTCAGGGAGTTGAAGCGCAGACTATAAGTAATCTTTATCTTGCAATTGACGCCGGCTTGGAAATTATTCCTGTTATAAATAAAATTGATTTACCAAGCGCTGAAGTCGACAAAGTAAAAGGACAAATAATTGATTTAATAGGATGCAAAGAAGATGAAATTTTGCTTGTTAGTGCGAAAACCAAAGTTGGAATTGATGAACTTCTGGAAGAAATTGTTAAAAAGTTTCCGCCTCCCACAGGCAATCCTGAAAAACCTTTACAGGCTTTAATATTTGATTCTATTTTTGATTCTTACCGCGGAGTAATTGCATTTGTAAGGTTGGTTAACGGTACTATAAAAACTAATGATAAAATCAGATTCATGGTAGTGGGAAAAGAATTTGATGCCGAAGAAATCGGTGTTCTTGGTTTAAAGAAAGTAAAAGTTAATGAATTATCCGCCGGTAATGTGGGTTATTTAATTGCCGGAATTAAAGATGTTCATGATGCAAAAGTCGGTGATACAGTAACTCATAAATTGAATGGTGCGGATAAGGCTTTGCCTGGTTATAAGGAAGTAAAACCGATGGTTTACAGCGGACTTTATCCTACTAACTCAGATGATTTTGAAGATTTAAGAGATGCATTGGAGAGATTTCGATTGAACGATTCTTCTCTTATTTATCAGCCTGAAACTTCTGCGGCTTTGGGTTTTGGATTTCGTTGCGGCTTTCTTGGAATGCTTCACATGGAAATTGTTCAGGAAAGATTGTTAAGAGAATACAACCAATCTATTATTACAACTCTTCCTAATGTGGAATATATTGTTTACAATAAAAAAGGCGAGCAGGTTATAGTTGATAATCCTGCTGAAATGCCTGAAATGGGAAATATTGATAGAGTTGAAGAACCTTTCGTAAAAGCTCAAATTATTTGTCCGAGTGAATATGTCGGAAATATAATGCAGCTCGGGATTGAAAAAAGAGGAATATATAAAACGACAACTTACTTGGATCCTACAAGAGCAGATTTGCAGTTTGAATTTCCTCTAGCAGAAATAATTTTTGATTTTTATGATAAACTAAAATCGATGAGTCGCGGTTATGCTTCTTTCGATTACGAATATATCGGCTATAAAGAATCAGATCTTGTAAAGCTGGATATACTTTTAAATAGTGAACCCGTTGATGCACTTTCTATGATTGTACACAGAAGCAAGTCTTATGACTGGGGAAGAAAAGTCTGCAGCAAATTAAAAGATTTAATTCCAAGACAAATGTTTGAAATTTCAATTCAATCTGCAATCGGAACGAAAGTAATTTCCAAATCTGTAGTAAAAGCGTTAAGAAAAAATGTTTTGGCAAAATGTTACGGAGGGGATATTACTAGAAAAAGAAAACTTTTGGAAAAGCAGAAAGAAGGTAAAAAAAGAATGAAACAGGTTGGAAATGTTGAAATTCCGCAAGAAGCTTTTTTAGCTGTTCTTCAAATTGATGAATAATAAAAGAGAAAACTGTTGAAAGATTCAACAAGTAATGAAACTGTAGAGAAAAAAGAAAATACTTCCTCATCAAGAACTTATCACAATATTTCAAGAATAATAAAACTTTTTATTATTGCTTTTGTTGCGGCAATACTTGTAAAATCATTTTTTATTAACGCCTATGAAATTCCAACTTCTTCTATGGAAAAAACACTCTTGGTAGGAGATTATGTTATTGTAAATAAAGCAGCTTATAACATTTCTACACCTAAAAATTTTCCTTTAACAGATATAAAAATTCCATCCGCAAATTTATTTTCAATAGACAAACCCAAAAGAAATGATGTAATAATTTTTGAATTCCCTGGTTATCTTTATGAATTAAATCCACCGACACCAATTAAATATGTTAAGAGAATAATCGGTCTTCCGGGCGATACACTTCAGGTCATTAATAAAGTTGTTTATATAAATGGAATTAAAATACCTTTCCCGGTTGAAGCAAAAGTAAATTTGAAGGATATTGAAAATAAATCTATTGTTGATAAAAGAATTTTTCCGCCAAATGAAAACTGGAACAGAGATAATTACGGACCAATTGTTATTCCAAAAATTAATGACTCAATTGCTTTGAGTCCTAATAATATTTACAGATGGAGGGCGCTGATTGACCGTGAATATGGAAAAAAAGTAGTGGGAATTGAAGGAACAGTTATTACTATTAAAGATAAACCAACAAGGTATTATAAATTAAAACATAATTATTATTTCGTAATGGGCGATAATAGAGACAACAGCATGGACAGCAGATATTGGGGATTTGTTCCTGAATTCGACATTATTGGGAAAGTCAGCTTAATTTACTGGTCTTATGATACTTATCAAAGCAGCGGGAAGTTCTCGGATTTTTATAAATCAATTAGATTTAATAGAATTTTTAAGCAAATCCGTTGACCGTATTGAACTGATCATTTTAAATTATAGAATTTTACTATATATTAAACTTTTAATTTAACGGTATTTGAATGCAAAAATTAGTTTTAGCAATTTTTATCTTATCCACATTAACATTTTCTCAGACCAAATACTTAATATATTTTAAAGATAAAGGAATAAATCCTGATCAAAGGTTAAATAAATCTTCTCTTTTATACCAGGAAACTTTGAGTCATCTATCTAAAAGATGTATTGAGCGCAGAATTAAAAATATGGGTGAAGATAGTATTATTACTTATGAAGATATTCCTATTAAAAGTGATTATGTAATTCAGTTGAAAAATTCAGGAATCAAAATTGAAAACAAATTAAATTGGTTTAATGCAGTTTCAGCTTATTTAACTTTTTCTCAAAAAAATCAAATTTCTAATTTTAGTTTTATAAAAAGAATTGAACCTGTTAGAACTTTATGGTTTAAAGATGATAAAATTCCTTCAAATGATTATTTATATAAAACTATCTCGGATAATCAGTACAATTACGGACCTTCATATGATCAATTAAATTTATGCGATATTCCAATTGTTCAGGAAAAAGGAATTACAGGCGACAGCATTATAATTGGGATTTTAGATACAGGTTTCAGGTGGAAAGACCATGAATCACTTGACACCAGAAAAGTACTTGCAGAATATGATTTTGTATTTCATGATTCAATTACAGCAAATCAGCCTGGTGATGTTCCAGGTCAGGATTCTCATGGAACATATGTCTTTTCGATTGTCGGAGGATATAAAGACAGTACAATGATAGGCGCTTCTTTTAATTCAAGTTTCATTTTATCTAAAACTGAAGATATTAGAAGTGAAACTCATGTTGAAGAAGATAATTATGCCGCAGCACTTGAATGGATGGAAGGATTAGGAGTTGATATAACAACAAGCTCATTAGGCTACAATATTTTTGATGATTCAACTTATTCTTATACTTATGCTGATATGAATGGAAATACAACAATTATTACTAAAGCAGTAAACTTAGCTTTTGACAGAGGCGTTGTAACTTTAACTGCAGCAGGCAACGAAGGAAATACAAGCTGGCATTATATTGATGCTCCGGCCGATGCATTTGATGTATTAGCAGTCGGCGCAGTTGACAGAAGCAATATAGTTGCTGGTTTCAGCAGCCGCGGACCGACTTATGACGGCAGAATAAAACCTGATGTTACAGCATTGGGGGTTTCTGTTTACGGTGCTTCCACTTCAGGATTTAATTTATATAATTATGCAAGCGGAACCTCTGCAGCAACCCCAATTGCTGCCGGAGTTGCAGGATTATTGTTATCTGCTCATCCATATCTGAAAAATACTCAAGTTAGGAGTATATTGCTTGAAACAGCAGGGAACTCAGAATCACCCAACAATGATATAGGATATGGATTGTTATCTGCGAAAAAAGCAGTAGATTTTCCTAACCTAGAAAAACTATCTAATAATAATTATAGATTACACAAAACATTTATTTCCGAACATTCGGTTAATCCAAATACTGTAAAATTTTATTATTCAACAGACCAGTCAAATTTTACTGAAAGTTCTTTAAATAATATTAACAATTTAAATTTTTCTTATGACTTCCCAATTCTATCGAATAACGAACAAGTAGATTTTTATTATACTTATTCGGACAGTTCAGGTGTGAATTATAGAGAACCGGCAAATAATTATTATAAGTTTTTGTATGGACAACTTGAAGTTGCATTTAATTTGGAATTAAAAATCCCATTTGATTATGGTGACGTAAGTGATGTATATCCCAATCCCTATTTACCTTTACTGAATACTAGGGCTAAAATAAATTATAAAGCATTAAAAGGTGAGCTAGTTTCAGTAAATATTATAGATGCAGTGGGACAATCTGTTAAAGAATTAAAATATACTGCGGGAGAAAGTAATAACATAATTGAATGGGATGGTAAAAATAATAAAGGAGAAACTGTTGCTAGCGGAGTTTATTTTTTCTTGATTAAAATCGGAAATAATAAATACGGTAAAAAGGTTGTTTTGCTAAAATAAATTGTTTATAGCATTTCAAACAGCTTTCGATTTATATCATAATTTTTATAGTATTATTTTTTTATAATCTATAATAACAATTAAAAAAATTAAAAAATATTCTTTTTAAATAATGATTTTTTTGATTGAATATATTAAAATTAATGTTGAAAAATATTTTTATAGGAAAAATAGATGAGCAAAATAATATTTCCGGCACAATTGAAGTATCTTGAGAATTTAAGAGATGAGAAAAGTTCTTTATTATTGGAGATGGAGGATTTTGCATCCGAAAATTCGGTCCCGATATTATCATGGCAATCAGGTGATTTTTTAGAACAATTAATTAAAATATCAAAACCAGCCAAAGTTTTGGAAATCGGTACTGCAATAGGTTATTCATCAATTAGAATTGCAAGAAATTTAGCCAGGAAAAGTTTACTTCATACTATTGAAAAAAGTAAAGATAATATTAAGCTTGCTAATGAATATATTGATCGTTCGGGTTTCAAAAATAAAATCGAAATATTGGAGGGCGATGCACTTTCAATTATGCCCAAGCTAAATAAAAAGTATGATTTTATTTTTCTTGATGCCGACAAAGAAGATTACAAGAAACTTTTTGATTATTCTATACTTTTATTGAAAAGGGGAGGAATTATATTTATTGACAATCTTTTATGGCACGGGCATACAGCATCCAAAACTGTTCCCGCTTCCTACAGAAGATCTACTAAATTTATCAGGGATTTTAACAGATTATTCATGGCTCAGCGCAATATTAGGACAATAATTCTTCCAATAGGGGACGGTATAGGTTTAGGAATTAAAAACTAAATTTATTATTAAAAAATAGTTATATTAAAATGACTCTCTCAAGTTATGACATTTCTAAAGAACTGCTGAAGGGGATAGAAGAATTTTCTCAAAATCAAATTAAAAGAAAAGATGATCTGCTTATTTTATTTGATCAGGCAATAACAAATAATAAAAGTAAAGATTTGGAAGACACTGCATTTACTGCAAAATATATAAGAGGATTAATGAGAATATTAAAATCCGGAAGCAGTAATCCTGAAGTTGGTAACTTGGATCAGATAAAAAAAGACTTTGAGGATAATATGAAAAAGGTAACGGACCAGTTAAAGAAATTAATTTCTTTAAGTGATCCGTTAATTAAAAATAATTTTGAAAAAACATTCTTTGAACTAAACCAAGAATCTTTTCAAAATTTAAATGACCTCTTAGCCGATTTAGAATGGACCAAGATGTATTTAAATGATCAGAAGAGAAAAAAACAAAATTAATTCTTAATCAAATTAAGATTTTGCAATCCATTTCTCTAAAGCTGACAATAAATGCGTCATAGCCGTTATTAGAGGTTTATGCTGCTGGTCTTCAATATCCTCTAATATCTCTTTATGAATATTTATATAAGCCTGATTGAGTTTATTAACTAGAAGTTTACCTTTCTCTGATAAACTAACACGCATGTTTCTGCGGTCGTTAATGTCAATTTCTCTCATTATATATTCTTTTTTAACTAAGCCGTCTATGATTCTTGTTAATCTACTAGGACTGAGTTTCATTCTTTCTGCAATATGTTTATTGTTAAGACACTCATCAGTGCCAAATAGTCGTAGACATCTGAACTCAGCTTGAGTTAAACCATATTGTTCTGCTAATCTATCTTCTTTTTCCTGACAGTTTGCTAATAAGGTAAAAGTAAGATCAGCTAAACGAGCCGCATTTTGCTGGACTTCTATTGTATCTTGCATTTTGAATTCCCCTGTTTATTTGCGTATAACAAATATCGATAGAATAAAAAATATTGTCAAGTGGAAAATAAAAAAAATAAATTATTTTTATTCATTTATTTATCATTTGTCATAGTAAGCTATTTTATTTCCAATACTTACAGTGATTTGGCCGCTTGATAAATCAATTAATCTTTTTTCGACGATTTCAACATCATTAGCATTTATTGCGAATTCAAAATTAACTTTGTCACTATATTTGGTTTGAAGAATTTTTGAATCATAATTATCTATAGTTTTATAAACTGTTTTTAACAAGTTGAAATTAAATTCAATTTTGATTATTTGATAAGGTTTTTTTTTAATTATATTACTGCCTTCTAAAACTTTTACAGCAGAATTATAATATGCTTTACCTAAAGGACCAACGCCGAGCTTTGTTCCTCCGTAATATCTTGTTACAATTAAAATTACATCTGTTAAAGAAAAATGATCGATTGCATTAATTATTCTTATCCCAGCAGTTCCCGAAGGTTCACCATCATCGGAATATTTGAGTTCGTCAGAATGTGTTTTATATCCATAACAATGGTGAGTTGCATCATAATATTTTTTTTTAATTGCTTCTAATTTTTCATTAGCTTCATTTATAGAGGAAATTGGAAATGCCTGTGCAATGAAAGAAGAGCCTTTTTCTTTTAATTCATATTCATTTGTGAAACATTTTATGGTATTTATCGGTTGAACTTTCTGCATAATCTATTTGGGTTATAAAAAAGCAATATAGTGTACATCAAATTTAATTGATTATCAACTTACCTATAATTAATATTATTTTTTAAACTTTTAAAAATAAAGTAAACTTTGGAAAAAGAAACAATTATTATAAAGGGAGCACGTGAGCATAATTTAAAGGATATCGATGTTGAAATTCCTCGCGATTCTTTTACTGTAATTACAGGTCTGTCCGGTTCCGGTAAATCCTCTTTAGCATTCGATACAATTTATGCGGAAGGGCAGAGAAGATATATAGAATCCCTTTCCGCATATGCACGACAATTTTTGGATATGCTTGAAAAACCCGATGTAGATTTAATAGAAGGATTAAGTCCGGCAATTTCCATTGAACAAAAATCAACATCCGGCAATCCGCGTTCTACAGTTGGTACTGTAACAGAAATTTATGATTATTTAAGATTATTATTTGCAAGATTAGGAGTTCCTCACTGTTATAATTGCGGCAAACCTGTTACTAAACAATCCTCTGCTCAAATTATTGATGCAATACTATCTGATTTATCAGGTAAAAAAATCACTGTTCTAGCTCCTGTTATTAAAGGAAGAAAAGGGCACTATAGAGAACTTTTTGAAGAAATAATGTCTGATGGATTTCTTAAGGTTAGGGTCGATGATGAAATTTTTGAAATTCAAAAAGGATTTCAGGTAGACAGATATAAGATTCACAATATTGAAATAGTTATTGATAAAATATCTATAAGCAATAAATCCAGAAGCCGCTTAACCGAATCAATTGAAGTTGGATTGAATTATGGAAATGGAATTGTCATTGTAAATGATGGTAAAGAAGATCATGTTTACAGCAGGCATTTAGCTTGTTTAAATTGCGGAATAAGCTATAGAGAGCTGGCTCCCAATTCTTTTTCATTCAATTCTCCATATGGTTCTTGTTCGGATTGCGAAGGATTGGGTGAGAAAAAAGAATTAGATATTAACTTAATTATTCCAGATTGGAAAAAGTCAATAAATGAAGAGGCCTTAGCCCCATTAGGCAAACCAAGATCAATTTGGTTTTTTAATCAGCTTACAGCAGTTGCGGAGAAATACGGATTTAATTTCGATACTAAGCTAAAAGACCTTACCGAAGAACAAAAGGAAATTTTATTAAATGGAAGTAAAGAAAAAATATCCTTTTCGTATTCTTACGGCGGCGGAAAGCCGGTTACTTATATGCATAAGTTTTCCGGATTGTTAAACTATTTACGTAATTATTATAATACGACAAGCTCAAATAACATTCGTGAATGGGTGGAATCCTACATGAATACAGTAACCTGTCCAACCTGCGGAGGAGGAAGGTTAAAACAAGAATCTTTAGCTGTTAAATTTAATGGCAAAAACATTAGTGAAATTACGCAGCTTTCTATTCACCGAACTCTTGACTTCTTCAAAGAAACTAAATTAAAAGGAAGAGATTCCATAATCGCAAAACCAATTTTTAAAGAGATTATATCCAGGCTAAATTTTTTATTGAACGTTGGTTTAAGCTATTTAACTTTAAATCGTTCAGCAAGAACATTGTCGGGAGGTGAATCGCAGAGAATAAGATTAGCCACTCAAATTGGTTCTCAACTGGCTGGAGTACTTTATGTTTTAGATGAACCAAGTATTGGTCTTCATCAAAGCGATAATATAAAATTGATTGATTCATTAAAGAGTTTAAGGGATTTGGGAAACACTGTTATTGTTGTTGAACATGACCGGGAAACTATAGAAAGCTCTGATTTCATGATAGACCTTGGACCTGGAGCCGGAGAGCATGGAGGAAAAGTTTGCTTAACCGGATTCACGGAAAAACTTATAAAATCTCCAAACGGATATGATTCTTTAACTTTATCATATTTAAATCGTAATAAAGAAATAGTAGTTCCGTCTAATAGAAGAGAAGGAAACGGAAATTATATTACATTAAAAGGAGCCGGTGGAAATAATTTAAAACAAATTAATTTTAAAGTACCTTTAGGTACACTAACATTAGTAACCGGAGTAAGCGGATCAGGAAAATCGACGCTCGTAAATGAAACTCTTGTTAAAATATTAATGAATAAAATATATAAATCTAAGAGTGTACCTTTGTCATTTAAATCCATAGAGGGTTTAGAGAATGTTGATAAAGTAATAGAAATTGATCAAGCTCCGATCGGAAGAACTCCAAGATCAAATCCTGCAACATATACCGGATTATTCACTTATATAAGAGATTTATATTCAACACTTCCTGAATCTAAAATGAGAGGATATTCTACGGGAAGATTTAGCTTTAATGTTGCAGGCGGAAGATGCGAAGAATGCAAAGGAGACGGACTTAAAAAAATAGAAATGAATTTCCTTCCAGATGTTTATGTAGAATGCGATGTCTGCCATGGTAAAAGATATAATAGGGAAACTCTGGAAGTTCTCTATAAGACAAAAAATATTTCCGATGTTTTGGATATGACAATAGATGAAGCATTGGAATTTTTTAAAGAGCTTCCTAGAATAAAAAGAAAATTAAAAGCTATTCATGACGTCGGATTAGGCTATATAAGGTTAGGACAGCAGGCAACAACACTTTCCGGCGGTGAAGCACAAAGAGTAAAATTGGCTACGGAATTGAGCAAAGTAAGCACAGGGAAAACACTTTATATTTTGGATGAACCGACAACCGGTTTACATTTTGAAGATGTAGATATTTTGATGAAAGTTTTGAATAAACTTGTTGATAAAGGAAACACAGTCATCGTTATCGAGCATAATTTAGATGTAATTAAAATGGCGGATTGGATTGTAGATCTTGGTCCTGAAGGCGGAGAAAAAGGTGGAAAAATAATCGCTGAAGGATCCCCGGAAAAAATCTCAAATATTAAAAAAAGTCTTACAGGTGTTTTTCTTAAAAAAGAACTTGACAGAAAAAAATAGTAATTAATTTCTTGTCCTATTTTTTGAAATAATTTTCTACTCCAGATTTGTAGGATCCCATGCAACTCTGAAATTTTCATTCATAGAATCAAGTATATTCATATCATCTTCTGAAATTTGAAAATCAAAAACATCTGCATTTTCTTTTATCCTTGCTTCATGGGATGATTTGGGTAAAACTACAACTTCATGTTCCAATGCCCATCTTATTAATATTTGAGCCGGAGTTTTAGAATAAGTCTCTGCAATTTGTACTAATTTCTTATCATTTAATTTTCTTGCTCTCGTTAATGGAGAATAAGCCTCCAATTGAATGTTGTTTTGACTACAGAATTCTAGTAATTCTTTTTGATATAAATACGGACTGAATTCAACTTGATTTATTGCCGGAATAATTTCGCAATTATCTAAAAATTCTTTAAGATGTTTGATGGTAAAATTGCTTACGCCAATCGATTTTATTTTACCTTCTTTATAAAGTTCTTCCAAAGCTTTCCATGATTCTAATCTTTTGCCGGGAACAGGCCAATGAAGTAAATATAAATCAATATAATCATGTTTCTAAGCTTTATTTAAACTTTTTTCAAATGCTTTAAAAGTTCTCTCATAACCTTGATCATCATTCCAAAGTTTTGTTGTGATGAAAATATCTTCTCTGGATATTCCGCTTTCTTTTAATTGCCTTTGCAACATCATTTTCGTTGTTATAAAATTTTGCCGTATCGATATGTCTGTAACCGGCATTTAATGCATAAGGGACTGCATTTTGAGCTTCTTTACCCGGTTTAGTTAAATACAAACCAAATCCTAGATATGGAATTTCAATTCCGTTATTTAATTTTGCAGAATCACTAATATTTGAAATCATTGTTTTATTCCTAAAAATTGTATTTATTAAAATATTACTATTTTATTTCTGCCGGATCCATTGCAAATCGTAAATTTTCATTCAAAGAGTTTAATTTCTTCATATCTTCATCATCAAGCTGGAGATCAAATACATTTGAATTCTCTTTAATTCTTTCTGGATTAGATGATTTTGGTATTATAATAACATTTTGCTGAATTGCCCATCTAATTAATATTTGTGCCGGGGTTTTAGAATGTTTTTCAGCAATCTTTTTTACTTCAGGATGATCAAATCTTTTACTCCTTGCTAAAGGTGTATATCCTTCAAGCTGAATTCCATTTTCTTTGCAGAAGTCAAGTAATTTTTTTTGATAATTAAAAGGATTAAATTCAACTTGATTTACAGCAGGTTTTAAATTAGAGTTTTCAAATAATTCACTTAAATGGCGAATTGTATAATTGCTGACTCCAACTGATTTGCAAACATTTTGTTCATAAAGTTTTTCTAAAGCTTTCCAAGATTCATTTCTTAAACCTGTAACCGGCCAATGTATTAAATATAAATCAATGTAATCTAATTTTAATTTTTTCAAACTTATATCAAAAGCTTTTAGTGTATTATCATATCCGTGCTGATCGTTATCTAATTTTGTTGTCACAAAAATTTCTTCTCTAGGAATATTACTATTTTGAATTGCATCGCCGACAAATTCTTCGTTATTATACATTGATGCTGTATCGATAAGTCTGTATCCGATTTCCAAAGCACTTTCAACCGCTTTATGAACGGTTTTTTCATCGGTCAATTTATAAGTGCCTAAACCTAAAACAGGCATTTCATTACCGGAATTTAATTTAATTTTACTATTTAATTTTTTTTCCATTATATCAAATCAATTTTATTTAACAAAACTTATTTATTTTAGGAAAAATTAAGAAGAAAATCTTCGGCTTGTTTTTGATATCACAAAAAAGAATTATAATAAAGGAATGATCAAATAATATTTAACAATTTTAACGACATAATAAATACGGCAATAATCAAAATAATTTTGATAAACTTTTCGCCTTTCTTTATTGCAAATTTTGCAGCCCACCATGCACCGAAAGAATTACCAGCTGCAAGACTGATTCCCAAAGGCCAATTTACATTATTAGTGAAAATAAATATTAAAAGTGCAGGAGCTGTATAAATTAAAACTATAAAAACCTTATGCATATTAACTCTAACCAAATCCAATTTAAGTAAGTACTGTAAAGCCGCCATTATTATAAAACCAACCCCAACTTGAATAAATCCTCCGTAGAAACCTATTCCAAACATTGCTAAATAAACGGGCCAGCTTAATTTTTTATTAGGATCATAAATCGAATTCTTCTTTGATTTAGGAAATAACATAGAAATAATAATTCCAATCATTACAATACCGAGGATTTTTTCAAATAACGCATCACTTACTCTTACTGCCAGAATTGCGCCGGCGATTGCACCGGGAAGAGTAAGCAGAGATAACTTAGTACTTAACTTAAACTCCTGGTATTTTTCTCTTTTAAAAGAATAAACTGCAGATATATTTTGAAAAAATATTGCTATACGATTAGTTCCGTTTGCAATTGTTGCATCCAAACCAAGAAAAATTAAAGCGGGAACCGTAATTGTTGAACCTCCGCCGGCGTTTACATTTAAAAATCCAGCAAGATTTCCTACGGCAAAAAGTATTAGAATTGAAGTTAAATCGGGCAAATTATTTCCAATTAAAAATCAAAATTATGTGATTAAAAATAAGTATAAATTAAATAACATTTAATCACTCTGTTGCTCCATGTCATTACTGATTTCTGCAAATAAATCTATAATAAAATGTATTAGTTTTATTTTTAAGAGAGAAAACGATGAACATTAAAAAAGTATTATTAACTATAGGTTTATTATTATTTGGAGCTTTCTTTATTTATGCACAGGAACCGGGAATTATTGCACCTGTAGCAGATTTATCTCAAAATGCACCTCCATTAGTTAAAGAAAATTATGAAGAATGGTCTGCACAAATTCCAACAACAGAAGAAGTAAATTTACCATCTTATCCGGGATCTTTTATAATTTCAGAAAAACATTATTCATATAATGATCAAACATATGGAAGACTACCTACAATTACTTTAGTAACAAACGACCCGGAAAGTCAAGTTATTGATTTTTATATGAAGGCGGTGATTAACAGAACCGGATGGAATTGGAATAAAGATTATAAAATGTTTTTAAAAGGAGATTTCAACAGAGCTTTGAAACAGGAAGTTCCGTTTATATTAATTGAGAAAGTATTACCGGATGAAGAAGATCTTCATTATATATCAAGCGATATTAGAGAACTTGCAAGAACAAAAATAACAATTTGTTATAATCCGGATAGAATTTCGAATAATAATTATTAATTTTTTATATTCCAATTATCAGGGAAGTAAGAATTTGGAAAAACTTCCCTGGCTTGTTTTAAGATTTGTTTGAATTCGACAAATTTATAACGGTCGGAAATATGAAATAAAATTAATTTTCCGGCATTAGAATTTCTTGCGATTTCAGCAGTCTGTTTTGCAGTTAAATGATAATTTTTCTTTGCGAGTTCAATATCTTCAGATTTATATTGGCTTTCACAAATTATTGTATCGCAATTTTTTAAAAAATCTTTCAGTATTATTTTTGTTGTTTTATCATAAATAAAATCTGTAAGGTAAGCTAAACTCTGTCCCTTGGTTTCGACTAAAAGTTTTTTCCTTAAATCATTAATCTCATATTTAGTGCCGTCAATATTTATAAAAGAAGACGGATAAGAAATATTCTTTATCTTCTCCAGCCAAGGACCCGCTTTTAACTTTAATTGGAATAATTTTTCTTTATCAATATTTATCTTATTCTTTTCTGTTATTTTATAAGCTAAAGAGGGAACTATATGATTTAGATGAATTGATTCAATTTTAAAATCATCATTTTCCAAAACAATTCCGTTGAATTTTTTATTACTGATTTTATGATTAATTGAAAATCCTTCTTTAGTAAAAAATCTTGATGTTTTAATTTTATCCTTTGCGATATCTTTTATTTCCCAGACTCCCGGTGAGTTATTCACCAAATTCCATTTATATCCTTTCAGTCTGTTATGAATTATTTCTATTGTTTCGGGAGGTCCGAATAAATATACATGTTTGTTTTCTCGATCATAATTTCTTCTAAAAAAATAATCAAAACCGGCAGCGTGATCTATATGAAGATGAGAAAAAAATAAATAATCAATAGCATTTATTTCCGATTGTTTAATATTTAATAAAGTATTCTCACCGCAGTCAAAAAGAAGTCTATAATAATTATTTCCGCTATTGATCCAAGCAATAACGCTGTTATCTTTCCCTGGTTTTCCAAGTATTTTATAATGTATACTCATTTAATTGTAAAAATACAGATTAAAAGAAATGAAAACATTGATATTAAATAAATTTATATTATTTTAACAATACCTCTAGGGCTCTTTAATAAGCAATCTTAAATATTCATTTAAATTTATAAATTTAAAACAAATTTAATAAATGTATAGTCACATTATTCTGGTTGGATTATATATCAGTATTGTTTGTATGGCAATTGATTTTCTGGTTATAGGTGTATTCTTTAAAAAATACCAAAAACTCATTCCTGTAATTTGGAGAAAAGAAAAATTATCAAGTTTCTTAACTGGTGCAATCTCTTCCGTAATATTCGGATTTTTATTTGCTTTCTTTTACGCTGAAATAGTGATCCATTTTGCCGAAGGCAAAATATTATTTGCATTTTTATTTGGGTTAATAAGCTGGTTGGTTTTTTACCTGCCTTCGCTAATTGCAAATGGTGCTTTAGTTCGCTTAAATAAAATGGTGGTGGTTTCAGTTTCTGTAAGTACATTCTTAAAGGTGATAAGCGCTTCTATTCTTGCCGCAGTTATTTTTTAAACACTTCCTAAAATTTTTATCTTTCATAAAACAGTTTTTTTATAAATAAATTTTATATTTTTATTTAACTCGATTGCTTTTACTGTTGTTTAAAAATTTAAAATTTAAAGGTATGCTATGCTTCTCAAAAAACCTTTATTCTTACTCTCTTTTTTAATTTTATTTATCCCGTTTATCTCATGTGCACAAAACTATAATTATATAAAAGATAATTATATAAAACACGAATATCGAATTCCCATGAGAGACGGGGTAAAACTTTTTACTGCTGTTTATTCACCAAAAAATATGGATAAAAAATATCCGATAATTATGATTAGAACTCCTTACAGCGTTGCACCATATGGTGAAGATAAATATCCGGAAAACTTTCAGCTTCCCGAGCAGTTTGAAAAAGACGGATATATATTTGTTTTTCAGGATGTAAGAGGCAAGTTTATGTCCGAAGGCACCTTTGTAAATATGAGACCGTATATTCCGAATAAAAAAAGTAATAAGGATATTGATGAAACAACTGATACTTACGATACAATTGACTGGCTAATAAAAAATATTAAAAATAATAATGGCAAAGTTGGTATTTGGGGAATTTCTTATCCGGGATTTTATGCTGCTATGAGTACAATTGATGCACATCCTGCATTAAAAGCAGTTTCTCCCCAAGCACCAATTGCAGATTGGTTCATTGGGGATGATATGCACCATAACGGCGCTTTTTCATTAATGCTGAATTTTGATTTTTTTAGAATATTTGGTCTACCAAGAACAGGCTTGACCACAGAATGGAAAAATGAAATATATTATCCTTCACCTGATGCTTATAATTTTTTCCTTAATTTGGGTGCATTGCCGAATGCAAACAAAAATTACTTCCATAATAAAGTTGCATTTTGGGATTCATCTATGAGTCACGGAACTTATGATTATTTCTGGAAATCCCGCAGCAATTTACCTTACTTTAAAAATATTAAACCTGCTGTAATGATTGTCGGCGGCTGGTATGATGCGGAAGATCTTTATGGACCTTTGCATATTTATCAATCGATTGAAAACAAAAACAAAAATAATTCTGATATGATAGTTATGGGGCCATGGTTTCACGGCGGATGGGCAAGAGCAAAAGGAGATTCTTTAGGTGATTTCAGTTTTGGAGGAATCCAAAGTGAATTTTATCAAAAAAATATTTTGTATCCTTTTTTTACTCATTATCTTAAAGGAAATGATAGCCTTAACTTACCAGAAGCTTATGTTTTTGATACAGGTTTAAATAAATGGGAAAGTTTTAATTCATGGCCGCCACAAAATATAAAACCTTCAAGTTTGTATTTTAATTCTAATAAAGAATTAACATTTACTAACGAATACCCAAAAAGAAATATTGGTTTTGATGAATATTTAAGTGATCCAAATAAACCTGTTCCTTATACTGTGAAACAATTAGATTCAAAAGCATATTACAATAGAAATTATATGATTGAAGATCAGCGATTTGCTTCAGAACGACCCGATGTACTTGTTTATGAAACAAAATCGCTTGAAAATAATGTTACTATTGCCGGACCGATTACAGCAGATTTATATTTTTCCACATCGGGAACCGATGCCGATATTGTTGTAAAAGTTATTGATGTTTTTCCGGACGATGCTGAAAACCCAAAACCAAATCCTAACCATGTTGAAATGGGAGGTTATGAAAGATTAGTTCGAGCCGATATAATGAGAGGTAAGTTTAGAAACAGCTATGAGAAACCTGAACCTTTCACTCCCAATAAAACTGCAGAAGTTAAGGTTCATTTGAATGACATCAACCATACCTTTGTAAAAGGGCACAAGATCATGGTCCAAATTCAAAGCAGCTGGTTTCCTATATTCGACAGAAATCCTCAAGCATTTGTAGATATTTATAATGCAAAGGATTCTGATTTTAAAAAAGCTTTTAACAGAATTTATCATTCGGATAAATATCAGTCTAAAATAAATTTCAATGTTTTAGAAAAGAATTAATAAAAGTCTAGATAAATATTCATTAAGTGAAATGAAATTTTATACATTTACCAGATGCTGGGTTCATATTATTTGGTGTACTCAAAACCATGAAAAAATATTTCTTAATAGAGATGAAAGAAAAGATATTTCCGATCATTTATTTAAGTATTCGAGTGAAAATAATATTTATATGAAATCCAACTATGTATTAAGTGATCATCTTCATTTACTTATTGATAATCCTAAAGAATTAAATATCATTGATATTGTAAGATATCTTAAAAATGCTTCGGAAGAATATATCAATATTAATTTACAGCATTCCGATTTTAAATGGTCTAAAGAATTTGCTGCTTTTTCTGTTTCTCAGTCCAATATTACTAATGTTGTTAAATATATCGGCGACCAGGAAATTCAGCATAAAACCGAAACCTTTGAAGAAGAATACGAACATTTTGTTGATGCATATAGGATTTAAAATTATAATCAATATTAAACACAGGTGGAGAAATGAAAGTAAAAACATTTTTATTTTGTTTGGTATTTATAACTTTTAGCATGGTTGATATTATGTCACAAACATTTTATGCAGATCCATTTGCTCATACATTTTCGATTGTGGCCAGGGATCCTGAAACAGGAGAAATGGGAGTTGCCGTTCAATCGCATTGGTTTTCTGTTGGAACCGAGGTGACATGGGGTGAAGCTGGAGTTGGAGTTATTGCAACACAATCATTCATAAATGTTTCATTTGGTCCAAGAGGATTAGAAATGCTTAAATCCGGAATGACAGCAAAGCAAGTTGTTGATTCCTTGATAGCTGCTGATGAGGGAAGGGATTTGAGACAATTGGCAGTTTTAGATGCTTCGGGAAATGTTGCTTCTTACACAGGGAAAAATTGTGTCCCGGCTGCAGGAAATATCGTTGGTAACAATTTTTCAGTTCAAGCGAATTTAATGCTTAACAATACCGTATGGCCCGCAATGGCAGATGCATTCAAAAAATCAAACGGACCGCTTGCAGAAAGAATGGTTACTGCATTGGAAGCAGGTCAAAAAGTAGGGGGTGATATTAGAGGAAGACAATCTGCCGCACTTTTAGTAGTAAAAGGAAAATCAACCGGGGAAGTCTGGAAAGATAGATTAATTGATCTAAGAGTTGATGACAGCCCTGAACCAATTAAAGAGTTAAAACGATTATTAAAACTTCATCGCGCTTATGATCATATGAATGCCGGAGATCTTGCTGTTGAAAAAAATGATATGCCGAAAGCTTTAAAGGAATATTCAACTGCGGAACAAATGTTTCCTGATAATCTTGAAATGAAATTTTGGCATGCTGTAACTTTAGCTAATAACGGAAGAATTAAAGAATCATTACCAATTTTTAAAGAAGTTTTTGATAAAAATAAAAATTGGAGAATTTTAACACCCAGACTTGTGCCTGTTGGTCTTATTAAATGTAGACTGAAGATCAGTTAAAAACCATTATTAATTTAAGATAATTCATTAAAGTTATTTCCAAGTTTATAATTTAAAATGAGTATTTAAAATGAAATCAACACTTACCTTAATATTTACATTTATTATTTCACTTTATTTGATGATACATTGGTTTGACAATAAAATTTCACATTCAAATAAAGATGAAAAGATTGAAACTAGAAGAAAATATAACAATAAATTGTATCCAACTGAATGGGATTGGCTACAAAGAACATTTCCATATTATAAATCCGATCCGGATGTTTATAAAGAGGCATTGAAAAAAGTTAAAGAAATGAGAAAGGATGCAAAGAATTTAGCTCTTAAGAAAAATTCAGTTTTAGAAAATTGGCAGTTTGCCGGACCAAATAACATTGGCGGAAGAGTTGTTGATATTGAATTCAATCCATCTGATCCGAATATTGTTTATGCAGGAGCTGCAACCGGAGGCGTTTATAAATCAACTGATAAAGGAGTTACCTGGTTTTCTATATTTGATGATATTTCTGTTTTTACAATTGGGGATATTGCAATTGATCCAAGTAACCGGATATAATTTATGTTGGAACAGGAGAAGCAAACGGAGGTCATAATAATTTTCCGGGAGGTGGAATATTTAAATCAACCGATGCAGGAAGTACCTGGGAATTTAAAGGATTAACAAATACAGCTTCTATTGGAAGAATAATTATTGATCCATCAAATACTCAAAATATATATGTGGCGGCAGTTGGTTCATATTTCAGTCCTAATCCTGAAAGAGGTGTTTATAAAAGCATTGATGGTGGAAATAATTGGCAGCAGTCATTATTTGTTAGTGATTCCACCGGAGCAATTGATTTGAGTTATGGATCCTACTAATCCTTCGTTTTTAATGGCAGCTATGTGGGAAAGAGTAAGAAGACCTAATAGTTCTCATTTGTACGGCCCAACAAGCGGAATTTATAGAACAACAAACGGCGGAACAAATTGGCAATTACTCGGTCCATCAACTGGATTACCTGATGCAAATTCTCAAAATATTGGAAGAATAGGTTTGGCAATAAGTGAATCAAATCCCAATATTTCTTATGCTCTGTATAATGACGGCAGTTATTATACAGGACTTTATAAAACCACCAATTATGGAGATAACTGGGTATCCGTTGATACTGATAATGAAATTAATGGCGGTACAAGTAATTTTTCATGGTATTTTGGGCAAATTAGGATAAATCCTGTCAATCCAAATATTATTTATGCAATGGATGTCGCATTTATGCGCTCAACCGATGGAGGCTCAAGCTGGCCATTAATTTACGGATATGGAGGACCAAATCAGCTTCATGTTGATCATCATGCTTTAGCCTTTGATCCTAACAATTCTAATTACATTATAAACGGAAATGACGGTGGAATAAATATTTCTACAGACGGCGGGACAACATGGCAGAACAGAGCACATATTCCGGCTACACAATTTTATGAAATCGGACTGGATTATAATAATCCCGACAAACTTTATGGCGGCACACAAGATAATAATACTATTAGAACTCAAACAGGGAATACTGATGATTGGCAAAGCATATTTGGCGGGGATGGTTTTTATGTTACTGTTGATTACACAAATCCGAATATAATTTATGCAGAATCCCAATTTGGAAATCTGGGTAAATCAACTGACGGAGGATTTAATTTTTTTAGTGCTTTAAATGGCATCCCTTCTACTGAACCGACTAATTGGTCCACTCCTGTTGTAATGGATCCAAATAATCATAGCAAACTTTATTACGGAACTAATAAGTTATATCGAACCACAGACGGTGCACAAAGTTGGAATGCTGTAAGCCCGAGTTTAACAGATTATGTGCCGGGATCTAGATTAGGTACAATTACCACAATTGATATTGCTCCAACTGATTCTAATGTAATATATGTAGGAACTGATGACAGCCATGTTTGGGTTACAACAGACAACGGTAATAATTGGGATGATATTTCTTCAACTCTACCTTATAGATGGGTTACAAGGGTAAAGGTAGATCCAAATAACAAAAATAATATTTACGTTACTTTCAGTGGACTGAAATGGAGAGATCCGCAGCCGCATGTATTCAAAAGTACTAATATGGGACAAAATTGGACTGATATAAGTTCAAATCTTCCCGATGCTCCTGTTGATGCTTTTGCTGTTGATTATAATGATCCGAATAGGCTTTACTTGGGAAATGATGTAGGTGCCTTTGTCAGTTTCAATGGCGGCAATAAATGGTATATACTTGGAGGAAATCTTCCAGCAGTTCCCGTAAATGATATGAAAATTCATCCAACACAAAATTATCTGGCAATTGGTACACATGGAAGATCAATGTATAAAATTGATCTTAATAACATAGTTGCGTTTACAGAAGAAAATAATTTTAATACAGTAAATAATTTTGAACTTTATCAAAATTATCCAAATCCCTTTAATCCTTCTACAACGATTAAGTATAATATAACCGGGAATAATTTTGTGAGTCTTAAGGTTTATGACTTATTAGGAAAAGAAGTTGCAGCACTTGTAAATGAAACAAAACAAGCAGGTTCATATCAAGTTAATTTTAATGGAAGCAGCTTTCCAAGCGGCGTATATTTTTATAAACTTACTTATGGAAATAAATCGATTACAAAAAAAATGATTCTATTAAAGTGATTTAGGTTTAAACAAAAACTTTTTGTCACTAATTTTTTAGTAAAATTTGTTAATTATTCAAATTTGAATAATTAAATTATACCTGATATAAATCATTTCTCTGTGATTTTTTAAGAATAATTCATTATATATAATAACAATTTCCTTCTCCTATAAAAACAAGTAGATCTATGAATAATTCAAATTCAAAAGAGCAGCTAAGTAAAGAAATTAAAAACCTTGGAATAATACTTGGTGAAGTTCTTATTGAACAGGCAGGCAGAAAACTTTTTGAACAAGTTGAAAGCTTAAGAAAATTAACAAGAAGTTTAAGAGCTAATTATGATAAAAAAACAATTATAAAAATTCGATCCATTGTAAAAAATTTAAATCTTAAAGAATCAAGAAATGTTATAAGAGCTTTTTCAATTTATTTTATTCTTGTAAATGCAGCTGATGAAGTTAATAAAATTATTATTGATAGAAAAAATGAAAACAACCGGAAAATTAAAAACCCAGATTATTTTGATGAAGCATTTGTAAAAATAAAAAAACTTAATCTTTCCGAATCAACCATTAAGAAAATATTAAATTCAGTTGAAATAATTCCTGTATTTACTGCGCATCCCACTGAAGCTACAAGACAAACGATTCTCAAAAAAATATTGATAATAAGTAATCTGCTTTTGAAAAGACAGCTTACTTTTTGTACAGAACAAGAATTAATACAAATCCGTGAAAAAATAAAAACAGAAATTACATTATTATGGCAGTCAACCGAAATTCGTTTCAGTAAGATTACAATTCAAGATGAAATAATACGCGGTTTGTTTTTCTTTAGAGAAGGTATATATAAAAATTTATCTGATTTCTATTCAAGATTAAATGAATCATTTAATAACAATTTATTTAAGATAGACAATATCCCGCCATTGATAAAATTTGGTTCATGGATCGGTAGCGACAGAGACGGTCATCCATTTGTTACGGAAGATATTACAAAGTATGCTTTTAATCTAAACCGTGAAACCATCATTAATCTTTATTTGGAAGAATTAAATCAAATTTATGAAGAATTAAGTATTTCTAATAAAGTTAAAAATGTTAGTAAGAAATTATTACAGTCGGTTAATAAAGATAGAATTGATTTAAATATAAATGCTACAGACAATAAATTTAGAGAACCAACTGAAGTTTATCGATCCAAATTATATTTAATTCATAAAAAATTGGAAGCTGTTCTTAATAAAGATGCTGAACAATACTATTTATCTGCTGATGAATTAATTAATGATTTAGAAATAATAAAAAACAGTCTTGAAAAAAATGAAGGAGATTTAATAGTAAAAAATCTCATAAGACCTTTTATCTTAAAAGTAAAAACATTCGGTTTTCATTTTATTAAAATGGATATCCGTCAAAATGCAAATCTGCTTAGAAGAACTATAAACGAAATTTTCAGAATAAATAATATTAGAAGTAACTTTTCTAAATTAAGTGAAGATGAAAAAATTAAATTGCTTACAGAGCAAATATTAAATCCGCGGCCATTAACAAACAAGTTTATGAAACTTTCTTCCGAAAGCAGGAAAGTGCTTAATGAAATTGGATTAATTAAATGGGCAAAAGAAAATATTTCAAAAAATTCTGCCGATGATTATATTATCAGCAACAGTGCATTTGTTTCCGATGTTTTAACTGCATTAATTCTTAAGCAAGGAAGCTGGGCTTGTTAAAGTAGATTCAAGTGGAATATTTTCGTCTGATATCGATATCCTTCCTTTATTTGAAACCATTGAAGATTTAAGAAATTCATTTGCTGTAATGCAGAAACTTTATGAAAATATTGCTTATAAAAAACATATACAGCTTCGTGACAAAACACAAAAAATTATGCTGGGTTATTCAGATAGTAATAAAGACGGCGGAATAGTTGCTTCTAACTTTGAACTTTATAAAGCTCAAATTGAATTGAAAAATATATCAGATAAAAAGAAAATAAGTCTGGTACTTTTTCATGGTCGAGGTGGAAGTATTTCCAGGGGAGGCGGACCGGTTAATCAGTCTATTCTTGCACAGCCGCCGGGAACCATTCAGGGAAAAATTAAAATTACGGAACAGGGAGAAATGATTTCTTCAAAATATCTTATACCTGATGTGGCTAAAAAAAGTCTGGAGATAATTACTTCAGCGGTTTTAATAAAATCAATACGTTCTGTTAAAAATATACAGCGACCGGAAATTGATACTTATATTAAAAAATTTGAAAAGTTATCGGAATATTCCTTTGAACATTATCGTAATCTTATAGAGCAAAATAATTTTATTGATTATTTCAGAACTGTTACACCAATTGATATAATAGAGAATATTGAAATCGGTTCTAGACCTTCTTCCAGAAAAAAATCAAATGATATTTCATTTCTGCGTGCTATTCCATGGGTATTTTCATGGACTCAAAACAGGCAGACAATTTCCGGATGGTATGGATTTCGGATTTCGCAGTTGAAACTGCATTAAAAGAAAAAGTTATATCAATAAAAGAACTTCAAAGTATGTACGTTAATGGAAATTTTTTAATTCGCTTGTACAGAATATAGAAATGGTTCTCTTTAAAACAGATATGATGATTGCAGAAGAATATCTTTCATTAAATAAAAATAATTATGCTGGAAAGATTTTTAATCTTATAAAAAATGAATATGAAAAATCTGTAAAATATATCTTAATAATATCCGGTGAAAAAGAGTTACTTGCAAATAACAAACAACTGCTAAAAACTTTAAGCTTAAGAAATCCTTATATAGATCCGATTAGTTTTATACAGATTAACTTAATTAAACAATATAGAAAATCCATTCCGGGTAAAAAGAAAAACGAAGAATTGCTTGATGTTTTAAGAACAAGCGTAAACGGAGTTGCTGCCGGAATTAAAAACACTGGTTAGTTAATATTATCTTTATTGAATTTTGATCTTATTTTTTTATTTCATCAAATTCTATAACCGTCCATCAAGTTATTATTTGTATCCTGCCGCCGGATAATTAAATTAAAAATCATTTTAACCATTAAGAGGAAAAATCATGAAAAGCAGCCTTTCTATTTTGCGGGTTTCTATCATTTTGTCTTTCCTGTTTTTATTTAACGGCATTTCTTTTTCTCAGCAATTAACCATTCCTATGGCTAGTCAAAAAGCCTCTGTCAGCCAAAGAATCGGACTAACCGATATAACTATTGATTATCATAGGCCTGGAGTTAAAGGCAGACAAATTTGGGAAAAACTTGTTCCTTATAATGAAGTTTGGCGGGCAGGAGCAAATGAGAATACAACTATTTCATTTACAGATCCTGTTATAATTGAAGGAAAAGATATTGCTGCCGGAAAATATGGCTTACACATGATTCCAACCGAAAATGATTGGACAATTATATTTAGTAAAAATAATTGGTCGTGGGGAAGCTTTTTCTATGATCCGGAAGATGATGCACTTCGGGTAAATGTAAAACCGGAAAGTGCAGATTTTCAAGAATGGCTTTCATATTCATTTGAAGAACCTTCCTCTAATTCTGTAACCGCAGTTCTGCATTGGGAAAAGTTAAAAATCCCGATCAAAATTCAAATTGATGTTAAAAAAGTTGTACTTGATCATTTCAAAAAAGAACTGGATAATTTACAGGGTTTTAGCTGGCAGGCCTGGAATCAAGCCGCAGCCTATTGCTTATTTAATGATTATAATTTTGATCAATCAATAAAATGGAGTGACAGATCAATAAGTATAAATAAAAACGGAAGTAATCTTTGGATTAAGTCAATTCTAATGGATAGAACAGGTAATAAACAAGAATCTGAAAATTTGAAGAATGAAGCATTAGAAATTGCAACGGAAGCAGAAATAAACACATTAGGATATCAATTCCTTTTTGCAAATCATGTTGACGATGCTATTGAATTATTTGAAAAGAACATCAAAGCTCATCCTGATTCATGGAATGTTTATGATAGTTTAGGCGAAGCTTTAGCTGTAAAAGGGGATAAACAAAATGCATTAAAGAACTATGAAAAAGCACTTAACATGGTTAAAGATGATCAAAATAAAAAAAGAATTAAATCAATTCTTAATGATCTAAAATCGGATTAATAATTAGAATGCCTGGATGACATATTCCTTTAAAGTTTTTATATAATTTTCAAAAGTAATTTTAAAATCGTTGTCGTAATAACGCGGCAACGATTCTTTATTAATATTAAACATATTTAGTATTACCGGATTCAATATCCATTCTTTGATAAACCTAATTATTGCTCTATACATCATTAAGTTAAATTTTAACATTTTCTCAAAATCTATTATTTGTATATTTGAAATACATATTATTTCTTTTGATTAGATAAGGTTTTCTTAAAATTTGGCTGAAGAAAAAAATAAGTTTTTAAAAAGTTTAATTTATCCATCTGCTTTTGTGTTGCTTTTGTGGATAATTCAACTATTTTCCTACATAACAAATATTAATCTTTATAATCTGGGAATTCATCCAAGATCATTGGATGGTTTGATTGGAATTATTACCGGACCGTTAATTCATGCCGGGTTTCCACATCTGATTTCAAATTCTATCCCAATGTTAATTTTAGGAACTGGAATATTTTATTTTTATCCCAATGCTGCGGTAAAAGTAGTTTTAACAATTTATTTTGCAACCGACATTTTGGTTTGGTTGTTTGCACGGCATGTTTGGCATGTTGGTGCAAGCGGAGTTATTTACGGTTTTTTGGCTTTTATATTTTTCAGCGGAATTTTCAGAAGAGACAACAGATCAATCGGATTATCTTTACTTGTAACTTTTCTATACGGAGGATTAGTTTGGGGAGTTCTTCCGGGAATGAAAGGTATTTCCTGGGAATCACATCTATTCGGCGGTTTGGTAGGGATTGTTGCTGCTTTTATTTTTAAGAAAAGTGATCCATACAAAAAATACGATTGGGAAGATGAATCTGATCAAGATGATTCGAACAATCTTGAAATATCTTACGATAAAGACAAAAATGATTTTTAATCTTAAAAGGGAAAAAATGAAAAAGACAACTTCTGAAACCCGGAAATACAGAATGGATATGAATGATAGAATTCTCAATTCCGGATTTAGAGACTTCAATAAGTTTTTTGCTTTAGATAATAAAGCATATATCGATGGAACACTTCCCGCAAAAACTAAAGAATTAATGGGACTTGCCTCCTCGATGGTTTTAAGATGCAACGATTGTATCTTTTATCATATAGACAGATCAATTCAGGAAGGTGCGTCCAAAGAAGAATTAATGGAAACATTTAATGTAGCTTTAATTGTAGGCGGATCAATTGTTATTCCTCATTTGCGTTATGCATTTGAAGTTATGGATGAAATATTCAACGAAAAATAACCTCAAAAATAATGAACAAAAAACTTATTATTCCAAAACAGATTGTAACTGTTGATAAAAAAAATACTATTCTTAAAAATCATGCTGTTGAAATAATAGATGATAGAATTTCGCAGATAAAAAAAATAAATGAGTTCGATAAAAATAATTATGACGGCGAAATAATTAATTCAAATAATTATACTTTAATTCCCGGATTTGTGCAGACTCATATTCATTTATGTCAAACTTTATTCCGCGGTTTAGCTGATGATCTGGAACTTTTGGACTGGCTTCAGCATAAAATTTTCCCTTTTGAAAATGCACATGATAAAAATTCTTTAAGAATTTCCACACAGCTTGGAATAAACGAATTACTTTTAGGCGGAACTACAACCATTCTTGATATGGGAACTCTAAATCATCAAGAAGTAATTTTTGAAGAAATAATAAATTCCGGAATAAGAGCTTTTGCAGGCAAATGTATGATGGATATCAATGATTTAATGCCTGAATTTAAATCGTCAACAAAAGATGAATTAAAAATATCCGGAGAACTTGCAAAGGAATTTCATCAAAAAGAAAAAGGAAGAATTAATTATGCTTTTGCTCCCAGATTTGCTTTATCTTGTTCCGAAGAATTATTAAAAGAAACCGGAAGAATGGTAAATGATTTTCCGGGAAGTTTATTTCATACTCATTCTTCGGAAAACAAAAGTGAAATAGAACAAGTAAGAAAAAAATATAATAAAGAAAACGTTGAACTGTTTAATTCTTTAGATATTTTAAATGATCATACTGTTTTGGCACATTGTATTCATTTAAGTGAAACAGAAATTGATTTATTGAAAACAACTAGAAACTAGAGTTGCACATTGTCCGTCATCTAATTTGAAATTAGGTTCCGGAGTTGCAAGAATTCCTTATTATTTACAGAAAGGAATAAATGTTTCACTTGGAGCAGACGGCCCGCCGTGCAATAATAACTTAAGTGCATTTATGGAAATGAGAATGGCGGCGTTAATTCAAAAACCAATTCATGGTCCAACCGCAATGGATGCTTTAACAGTTTTTAGATTAGCTACAATTGATGGAGCTAAAGCATTGCATGTTGATGATAAAGTTGGAAGTATTGAAGTTGGTAAAAAAGCGGATTTGGTTCTTTTGGATTTGGAAACACCTTACAATACAATTTCTCCCGGAGAAGAAAATATATATTCCGATATTGTTTATTCATCATTTAACAGCAATGTAAAAAATGTTATGGTTGATGGAAAATGGGTTGTGAAAAATAGTGTTTCCACAAATTATAATGATGAAGATCTTACAAGCACTGCAGAAGAAGAATTGAAAAAATTACTTAACAGAATAAATTAATAGGTATTATGGAAATTATTTTTGCTACACAGAATAGTGGAAAAATAAATGAAGTGAAAAGTATTCTTGGGAATGATAGTATAAAACTGCTTTCTCTTGATGAATTTGAAAATGTACCGGAAGTTATTGAGAGTGGTGATACATTTGAAGAAAATGCAAAAATAAAAGCTGCAGAGATTTATAAAAAATACAAAATTCCTGTTATAGCAGACGATTCCGGAATAGTAGTTGAACAATTAAATGGTCGGCCAGGAGTATATTCTGCGAGATATGCCGGAGAAGAAGCAACCGACGAAGAGAATAATAATAAGTTAATAAAAGAATTATCTAATTTTCCCGAACCTCATTTTGCAAAGTTTGTCTGCTGTGCTGTTTTTTATAACGGTAATCAATTTTTTACTGAATTCGGTGAAATAAAAGGCAGAATCATCAAAAATCCAAGAGGCAAAAACGGATTTGGTTATGATCCTATTTTTGTTCCGGAAGGATATTCAAAAACAAGTGCGGAACTTGATCCTGATGAAAAGAATTCGATTAGTCATCGTGCAATAGCTTTTAATAAACTTAAAAATATAATTAGAAGGGTAGAGGTAAATAATGAAGAATAAACTGATATTAAGTTTTTTAATTTTCTCTTTCTTAGTTTTGATAAGTTCATGTAAAAAGAGCAGCTCTACGGAACCGAATCCGCCCGGACAAACCGGTAATTATTTTCCGAATAATGACGGCACATATTATAAATATAATATGCAAAAAACAGATTCGACAGGTTCACAGACTACAGGAACGCGTACAAGCAGATATGATGGTACTTCAAATCAAAACGGGACTAACTATCAAAAGGAAGTTGACTCAGTCACGATTGCAAACCAAACCGTTGTAACAAATTCATATTTTAGAACCACAAGCACCGGAGTTTTTTATTTTGTTGATACAACCGGATTGTCTACATACATTCCGGATTCATTAAAAAGTTATTTAACTGTAGATAACGAAATGAGAGCCTTTTATTTTCCTTTAGCTGATGTTAATGATTGGTCTGTATTTAAAATAAATATAAACTATCTGGGCATTATTTCTTTTAATCCAATCGAAGTACACGCATATTACGAAGGAACGGAAAATGTTACTTTAAACCTAACTTCGGGAAATGAAACAAAATCTGCTGAAAAAGTTAGATATGAATTAAGCGTAAAAGATAATCCTTTTGGCAGCGCAACAAATTATGAAGCTTATGTTTGGATTGTGGATAATATCGGTATTGTAAAATGGCAGGGTAATGGTACAATTCTAAATGCTTTTACCGGCGGAGGAATTGATTTTACAGATACTACCAGTGTGGTAACCCAATCTTTAGTGGATTATAATATTCAGTAAAAAATTTAAAGCTGTTTCACATGTTTGTTTATATAAATTTCCCTGCAAACTTTTGAAACAGCTTTTTTATTTTGTAGCAATAATTAATTGAACAATTCCAAATGTCAATTTATAGACATCAATTTTATCAAACCCGGAATTTTTAAGAAGTTCTTTCATATTAATTTTTTCATCAAATTCTTCTACTGAGTTCGGTAAATACTTATAAGCTTCTTTATCTCCGGAAATAATTCCGCCTATTACTGGCAATATTTTTTTGAAATAAAATTTATATAAAAACTTAAAGAAAAAGTTGGACGGCATTCTGAATTCTAGAATTGTAGCTTTCCCATTTTTTTTAAGTACTTCATAAAAAGAATTAAATCCTTTTTGAATATCATAAAAGTTTCTTACACCAAAAGCTACAGTAATATTAGTTACGCTTTCATTTTTTAAAGGAATATTTTCTGCAACCGCCTGGAAATTATTTCCTTTTATCCATTCACTTTTTTTTATGAATAATTTCAGCATATTAAATGAAAAATCGGCACCGATAATATTTATTTACTACCCGATCTTTTTGCTTCAATCGCAAAATCTCCTGTTCCGCATGCGATGTCCAATAAGATAGAATTTGAATTCATTCGAGAAAGTTTAATTGCTTTTTTTCTCCAATGTTTATCAACACCAAAACTTAAAAGATGATTTAGGAAATCATATTTAAAGGCAATTGAATCAAATATTCTTTTAACTTGAGATTTTTTTTCAGGCATAAAATTGTTTAGTATATATTGTCAATATTTACCGTACTTAAATTCCGGCAAACCTGTTTTCTTTCTCCACCAATTAAATATATATTTTCCCGGACCAAATACAAAAGATCATAAATACAAGTCCGCCGAATAAATCAATTACATAATGATACCAAAGATAAACAGTTGCAAAAATTAATAATGAGCCGACGGGCACGAAAAAATATCGAGAACGACTCTTTAATTTTACTGATAAATACATTACAATTAATGTAATCATTGTGTGTCCGCTTGGAAATACGTCTCTTTGAACCAGCTCCGCGGGATTCACTGTTCCGGGTGGAATGGATTCGCCTGAGTTTACTAAATTTCTTAAAAAATTTGTAAGCCAGAGTCCCGGAAGTTTTTCATTAATTGTACTAAAATTATGTAGTGTAAACCTTGGCCCAATTCCCGGTAAAGCGAAATAGCCAAGGTAAGAAAGATAAAATCCGTAAATAATCATAAAAACTGCAAAGTCCATTGCAACAAATCGTCTTTTTGGCGTACAAAGCCAAACCTAAAATAATCGGAAGAAGATAGAACATTCCATATACAATTTGCAAAATTTCTGTTAATACCGGATTTGAAATTTTATATAAAAAATGCGTAGGATTTGTTCCGAATATCCACCTGTCTATCCTGATAAATAGCCAATCGTAATCGTAGACCCTAATCGGTTTGATTAAAAAATATAATTCTTTGAATGTAATTAAAACTAAAGGTGCGATATACCAGTAATGAATAATTTCCCAAATTTTTGGTTTAAATTTGTCCTCTAAATATGAAATACCAAATGCAAATAAAATTATAAATAAATTAAGCGCGATAAAATAAGGCCACAGTTCAACCCTGGAATGAAAAATTATATTTACTGTAATAAGAAATAAATAAAACACTACAACAACTAAGTCAAACGCTTTAAGTTTTTTAAGAAAAGATTTTAAAGTTTTCATCCTCTGTATTTGAATATTTCTGAAATTTTATTTTTTCTCTTTCATTTGACTTATTTTGCTATGCGCAAATTTTGCAAGTCTAAAAAATTCTTCTTTTTCAAGCTGTTCCGGTCTTTTACTTAAATCAATTCCGCAATCAGAAAAATCTAATTCTCCAAATGTACTATTGGAGAGGGAATTTTTTAAAGTTTTTCGTCTTTTCCCAAATGCTGCTTTCACTATTTTAATAAATGTTCCTTTCAATTCTTCATCAATTCTTAAATTTTTAAAATAAATATGAATAACGGAAGAATAAACTTTTGGTTTTGGATAAAATACATTTGGAGAGACTTTGAAACTTAATTTTACATCAGCAAAAAACTGAAGTAAAACTGCAAGAATTCCATAATCTTTTGTGTTTTTCTTAGCTGTTAATCTTTGAGCAACTTCAAGTTGAATCATTAAAACAGCATCTTCAACCAAATTATTGTTTTCAATTAGTTTAAAAAGAATTGGTGATGTAAGATAGTAGGGGATATTTCCTATAAATCTTAATTTCTTTTTTTCTTGATTAAAAAATTCTTCAATATTTATCTTAAGAAAATCTTTACTAATTAAGTTTAACTTAGGATATTTGCTTTGTAATTCTTCTAATACTCTTTTGTCTATTTCTACCGCAGTAAAATTGTCAACTAAAGAATGTATTTTATCAGTTAAAGCGCCTAAACCAGGACCAATTTCAATTATCGCATCTTCTTTTTGTGGATTAATCTCTCGTACTAATTTATTTAATATATTCTGGTCCTTTAAATAATTTTGTCCAAATCTTTTTATGGGTTTTATTTTATCCATTTTTCAAAATTAGATAATACCGGAGCCATTTACAACGGATTTTGTAAGTCTTTAAATCATATGTGCATTAAATTATTTTGAAAAATAATTAATTATCAATAGTTTTATTTAAATTATTTAACAGATTAAACAGCGGAGGCATTCTGTCGGGTAAATATATAATAAGTGTTGATATGGGCGGAACAAAAATTTTAGCTGCTGCACTTAATTCTACAGAGGGAATTATTACCAGAGTTAAAATGCCGACTAGTTCAGGAGCCAGCAAAAATGAATATATTCTGCATCTTTCTGAAATAATTAAAGAGACAATAAAAAAAGCGAAGTTAAAAAATAAAGATATAAAGGCCGTGGCACTTGGAATTCCCGGTTCATTAAATCCCCATACAGGTTTTGTGGGATTAGCTCCCAATCTTGGTTTGAAAAATTTTAATATTAAGGATGAACTTCAAAATTTAGTTTCATTACCGGTTTTAATTGAAAATGATGTAAATATTGGCGCACTTGGAATTAAGCATTTTGGGGCAGGGAAAAAATCGAAAAACATGTTAGCGGTTTTTGTCGGAACCGGTATCGGCGGCGGATTAATTATTAATGAAAAAATTTACAGAGGCTCCGGGTTTGTAGCAGGCGAGATTGGTCATATAAATGTAAAAAAAGACGGACCTGTTTGCGGCTGCGGTAGAAAAGGATGTTTTGAAGCTGTTGCCAGCAGAACGGCAATTGTAAATAAAATAATTAAAGAAATAAAAGACGGACACAAAAGTATTTTAAGCGATCTTGTTAAATCCGGTGAGAAAATAAAAAGCAAATCCCTCGCAAATGCAGTTAAGAAAAATGATGAAGTAGTTATTAAACATTTAACTTTTGAATGTGATACAATAGGAAGAGTATTGGCAAGTTTAGCTAACTTTATGAATTTTGATACAATTGTATTGGGAGGCGGACTGATTGAAGCACTTCATAAATTTATGCTGCCAAAAATTAAAGAAGAAATGAATGCTTATATTTTAAATGATGCTTCTAAAGATCTAAGAATTGTTGCTTCTACTCTTGGAGATGATGCTGCTTTGTTCGGCGGAATTCCTTTAACTGAAGAATTTTTAGGAGTTAAGGTTTAAGAAAATTTTTTTCAATTTCACTTAATCTTTCCGAAAGATTAGTCCATTCCGATAAACTTTTCTCCAGTTCATCTTTTGTTGTGTTGAAATCCGAATTTACTTTTTTTACTTCTTCCGGATTATTATAAAGTGAAGGATCGGCAAGTTTAGCTTCCAATTCTTTTTCTCTTAATTCAAGTTTGTGAATTAATTTTTCTAATTCTTCGATTCTTTTAATAAAATCTTTTGTTGCGGAGTATTTTTTTTGTCTTAATTCTGCTTCAATTCTTTTTTGTTCTTTTTTATTAAAATTTTTATTTTCAAAGTTATTCTTAGTTTCCTCAATATCTTCTTTTATTTTTAATTCTTCTCTTTTATTTAGATAATAATCTATTCCACCGACGAAATTATTTATTTTTCCTTTACGAACCTCGATGACTCTGTTGACCAGTGGTCTGAGAAAATCAATATCATGTGAAACCAAAATTAATGAACCGTTAAATAATTCTAGTGCTTTCTGCAGGACTTTTTTAGATGACATATCCAAATGGTTTGTCGGTTCATCCAAAATTATTAGATTTGCTTTGGTTAATAATATCTTTGCAAGCGCAACTCTGCTTTTTTCTCCACCTGAAAGAACCCCGACTTTTTTGAAAACATCATCACCTGTAAATAAAAAAGATCCCAATAATGATCTAAGTTGTCCTATTGTTTTATTCACTGCAATTTCATCAACTGTTTCAAGAATATCCTTTTCTGGTGAGAGATTATCAGCTACATCCTGTGCATAAAATGAAATAATTGTATTATGACCGATTTTTCTTTCACCTGAATCAAAAGAAATTTTACCGGAAATAATTTTTGATAAAGTAGTCTTGCCAGCGCCGTTCGGTCCGACTAAAGCAATTTTATCTCCCCGTTCTATAACTAAATTAAGATCATTAAATATTTGTTTATCTCCGTAAGACTTTGAGACCGAAATAAGCTCCATATTAATTCTTCCGCTTGATGGAGGATCGGGAAATTTAATATTGATTTCGGCTTGTGTTTCCGGAAGTTCAACCAATTCAATCTTTTCCAGCTGTTTAATTCTGCTTTGTACTTGTTTAGCTTTTGTAGCTTTGTATCTGAATCTTTCTATAAAATTTTCTGTTTCTTTTATTTTCTTTTGCTGAATAATCTGCTGATTTAATGCTTGAATATCCCGCTCTTCTTTAAAATTTAAATAATCATCGTAATCACCGTTAAAAGTGGTGAATTTTCCAAGATAAATTTCCAGAGTTTTATCGGTAACTTTGTTTATAAAATGTTTATCATGTGAAACAATAAGAAGTGAGCCTTTAAAACTCATTAAAAAATTTTCGAGCCATTGAAGTGAATCAAGATCCAAATGATTAGTTGGCTCATCCAAAAGAAGTAAATCATTATCTGAAATTAAAATTTTGGCTAAAGCAATTCTCATTTGCCATCCGCCGGAGAATTCATCAGTTAATCTTTCAAAATCACTTTCTTCAAAACCTAAACCCATCAAAATTTTTTCAACTTTTGATTCGGCTGAATATGAATCCAAATCTTCAAGGCGATGATGAACTTCACCAAGTTGATTAATAAGATCTTGCTTGATATTTTCATCTAAATTTTGATCAGAAAGATTATTCGTAATTTCAGTTTCTTTTTCTCTTAAATAAATAATATCAGTTAAAGCGGATTTTGCTTCTTCAATTAAGGATTTACCGGAATGAGTTACATTGTCTTGAGGTAGGTAACCAATGTTTATTCTTTTTTGTTTTAATACTTTACCGGATTCAGGCAGAAGTTCACCGGTTATTATTTTTAATAATGAAGATTTTCCAGTTCCGTTAGCGCCAACAAGAGAGATCTTATCTCCGAAATTAATTTTATAATTAACATCTTTGAAAAGATATTTACCGTTAAATTGTAAAGAAATGTTAGAAAGGTCCAGCATGAGAGGAAATTAAGTTAATTTATAATTTATCATTTTCTTAAAACCGCAATTTTACTAGTTGTTACATTATTCCCGTCTTTATCATAAGCTACAATTAAATAAACACCTGAGCCAACTAATTTTCCATCCATATCTCTGCCGTCCCAAAAAGCTATTCTGCCGCCGGGAGATTCAAAAACATTTATAAGTTTTCCTGTAATTGAAATAATTTTAATTTCAGAATTTCTAATAAGCCCGTCGATTGTAAGCTGATTATTATTATCATTATTAAGAACAAACGGACTTGGATAGACAAACAACTCAGAAAATGTATCATTAGGTTTTATTGCCGGAGTATCAAAAGAAGTCATCCCTTTATCGGTTCCAACATAAACTCTTCCTGAAACCGGATCAATTGAAATAGATGAAATATTGTCGGAAACAAGCGGACTGTTTTTTGTATTATAAGAGCCTAATAAACTAGTTCCGTCCTCGTTAATTAATAATAATCCTTGATCAGTTCCAACCCATTTGCGGTTTAATGGATCTACGGCTATTGCAGTTATATTATATTGTCTTAAGGCAAACACAGAACTAATTCCTAGTTGAGGCTGACTGTTCGATAATATGCTTTCAGTATTTGTAATAATATTGATTCCTAAATTTGTTCCGATCCAAATATCACCTCTTCTATCCGCAACGACAGCAGAAATATCATTACCATTTAAACCGCTTGCTGTTGTTAAGTAACCTGATTTATCATCATTTGTAGCTAGTATAAGTTCCGTTTTCGTTAAAATAATATAATCCGGGTTTTGTTGGATCAGTTATTGCATACCATTTTGTATCATATGGATCAATTGCAAATGAAAAATGATTTTTTAGATATAACACCGGATTCTGCAGGAATACTAAAGAAATGCCAGGTGCAGTCTGGGGTAAGCATTGCAAGATTTTTTTTGTTAACGGCACCAAAATTCAAAATCCATAAATTATTTTTTGAATCATTAGCAAAACCAGAAATTACAATAAAATTAGGGTTTTCACTTATACCTTGAATATCAGTATTTGATGCATCAAATTTTATAATATTTCCCTTTATTTATTTCTATGAATCCTTGGCCCCAACTCCCAAATATGTAATATCTTATGTTGGAGCATAAACACTATAATAACTATTTGTATGATAAATCAGGAGTATTGGCAGTATTGTAATTTGTCCATTTTCCATTTTCAAGTTTATAAAAACCTTTGCCGGTTAGATCTGTTTCCGCTTGCTGACCATAAAACTCCATTCGGAGTGATAGACATATTTGGAAATTGATTTACAAACGGTCCATTTGGTGCTAATTACTTTATTCTGCTGATTTAATAAAATTACTCCGTTATTTGATGCAGTGATTAATCCCAAGGATTTTGAATAATTTAATTTGTTTATAGTACTGTTATAAGTAAATAATGTTTGTAATTTCCCAGTATTGTAACTTCTAATTGTATTATTAGAAGCAATATAAAGAGTATCACCTTAACTAAAAAGTCCGAAATGTTCGTGCTTGCAATATCCGGCAGATATGAATACCATGATGTTCCATTAAAAACAGCAACTCCATTATCGGTTCCTGCAAAAACCGTATCATTATAAATCACTATTTTATTTATATTGTTCGACGGAAGTCCATTGCTTGTAGTGTATACATTCCAGGATTCAGGAGCAGATAAATTTATTGCACCGGGTTTTTGAATTGCTGCGCCTGCTTCAGTGCTTATATACAATAAATTGTATTTGGATATACTATTTACTTTTGTATAAGAATTAAAATTTCCAAATTTGAAATAAGTGTCATAAAAGAAAAAATTATCAGAACTTATTAATGAAACTCCAAAATCCGTTGCAGCAAAGATTGTATCGCCTGAAACTAATAAATCATTTATTCCTTTTACATTTCTATCTGAGTTATAAATATCCAGTATAACATTAAATTCATCAGTTAGAGGATTATAAATATTTATTATTCCATCCGAACTGCCGAACCAGATTTTACCGGAATTATCAATATTGATTGCATTAAGATCAGAGCCTGTTAAGCCGTTGGTCTTATTAAGAACTTTAAAGCTGTCAGTGACAGAATTATATAAAAAAGCACCTCCGGTAGTAGATGCCCAAATTTCTTGACCGGCCGAGCTTACTCCGGTTGCAATTTTTAAATTTGAATAATTTTGCCAATTTGTTAATTGCTGGGGGAAAATTGATAAGCTTAAGAGACAGAACAAAAGTAATAAATGTTTTATTTTCATTTTTCTGGGTCCTATTAATTATTCCGGTAGAAAAATTTAATATCTGCCTCCTAATTTATTTTTATAAGTGAATCTATAAACCAAATTTAACATTTTTTTATATTTCTTAAAGTACTAAAGATAAGGACAATTTATTTTTAATAGTTAATAAATTGTATCTAATAAGTTATGTTTTTAGAAAAGTATATCCCATTATAATTTCTCAGATAACGTTTGAATTGTATTTTTCTTAATGAATCTGCTTCATTAAATCAGCCATTTCTAATGCGGTAAGTGCAGCATCCCAGCCTTTGTTTCCCGATTTAGTTCCGGATCTTTCAATTGCCTGTTCTATTGTATCAGTTGTTAATACTCCAAATGATACGGGAATTTCATGTTTTAAGGATACTTGTAGTATTCCGCTGCTTGCTGCATTTGCTACATGATCAAAATGAGGAGTTGCTCCTCTAATTACTGCACCTAAAGAAATAATTGCATGATATTTTTTAGTAGAAGCTAATTTATCTGCCGCCAAAGGAATTTCAAAAGCGCCGGGAACTTTAACAACATCAATGCTTTCATCGGGAATACCATGTTTTTTTAGACAAGCCAAAGCGCCTTCTAAAAGTTTAGTACTGATAAATTCATTAAAACGGCTTACAACTATTGCAAACCTAAAGTTGTTTTCGTTTAGTTTACCTTCAAATGTTCTCATAAACTTTTAAATTTATTACGCAGTGTTTTTCATTAAACGTGTGCGCATGTTTTCGATAATCGAATAGTTTGTAAAATATTTTCCTAAGTTGCCCATATCTTCTCTTTTCCCGCCGTGAAAATCGGATCCGCCTGATTCAAGTAGAAAGTATTCGTTTACTATTCCCCTGTAAAATTTAACTTGCTGAGATGAATGGGAAGGATGAATTACTTCTATACCGTCAACCCCTTCTTCAATTATTTCTTTTAGTATATTCTCCGGCATGTTCCCGGGATGAGCAATGAACGAAAGTCCTCCGGCATCACTAATAATTTTAAATGCACTTTGCGGACTTATATGGACTTTCTTTTCGTAGGCAGGACCATTATTGCCGATATATTTATTAAATGCTTCGTAATAATTATTAATCAAACCTTTTTCCAGTAAAGCTTGAGCAATATGAGGTCTTCCTACTGCCGAGTTTTTTGATTTTTCCAATACATCTTCAATAGAAAGGGTAAATCCTAATGAATTTAATTTACTAACTATTCTTCCGGCTCTTTTTATCCTTTCTTCCCGGAAAAAATTTAAATAATGTTCAAGTTCAGAATTGCCGACTTCAATAAAGTAAGCAAGAATATGAATTTCTCTATCTTTTATATCCGAACTAATTTCAACTCCGGGAATTATTTCAACGCCTAGTTCTTTTCCGGCATCAATGGCTTCGGCAATACCGTTTAAACTGTCGTGATCCGTAATGCTTAAAACATCAATGCCGGATTCTCTTAGCCATTTTTACTAATTCTCTTGGAGAATAAAACCCGTCAGAATAGTTAGTATGTGAATGTAAATCTACTTTACCGTTCATTATAAATTGGTTTAAGAATTAACTAAACATTTCCTTAAATTTTTCGTAATCAATAATTCTAAGTTTTGAACCATCCAATTCAACCAAACCTTTTTTAGCAAAAGTATGTAGAGTTCTGGAAATAGTTTCTCTAGATGTTCCTGCCATATTTGCTAAGGTCGTGCTGGAATGGTAATTTTTCTATTTCAACAGTTCCTTGTTTAATTTTACCAACGTCATCGGCAAGTTGTAAAATTACAGTTGCAACTTTACCTTCCGCATCTTTTAATGATAATGATTTAATTTTCATATCAGCAGATCTAAGACGTTGAATAAGTTCTTGAATTAGAGCAATTGAAACTTCGGGATGATCATGCAGCAATTGTAAAAAGTCACTTCTCTGGACAATAAATAATTCAGAATCTTCCATAGCTGTAACATTTGCAGATCTTGTAAAACCATCCAGTATAGCCATTTCTCCGAAGAAGTCGGACTCATTCAATATTGTGAGAATAACTTCTTTTCCGTCGTCGCTTACTCTGGATACTTTTACTTTCCCGTTAATAATTACAAATAATGCAGAGCCGGTTTCGTGTTCAAAAAGCACAACTTGGTCTTTGTTAAAGTTTTTTCGAACACCCAGCTTTGCTATTTTATCTAAAGTCTCATCTTCTAATTCAGAAAAAATTGGTACATATTTTAAGAATACATTATTTTCTTGCATTTTTACCTTCTTTCAATTTTAATCAAAAAGAAATATAAATTTGACCGCACAGAAAGTCAACTTAATCATATTTTGGACGTATTAAAAGCCGATATGTTTGATTTAATTCACTATAAAACAATCATTTATGGCAATTTGTGATTTTTCTTCTGTTTTTGTGATCAAATGGGGATGTAAATATTTACGATAGTTAAACTTAAATTACATTGCTTTTTTAGCCGTATGTATCTATTTTAGAAATCTTAATTTTTTATTTAATATTGTGGAGATAATTGTCTTATGGCTATGATGGCCAAAATGCGAAGTTTGGCTCCCGCTTTTATCTTGTCTGTAGGAGTTTTATTTGTATTGTTCATGGTTATTTCCGACTCAAGTGTTATGCAAGCATTGGGCGGCAGATCTAATGTAATAGGTAAAATAAACGGTGATAAAATAACTTACCAGGAATTTTCAAAAGCAATCGATCGTGAAAGAGAAGCTCAGAAAAATCAAACCGGTAAAGATGTTCCTGATGAAAATATGGATAAATTCAGAGATCAAGTGTGGGAATCTCTAGTAACTCAAAAATTATTAGAACAAGAAATTGAAAAATTCGGAATTTCTGTAAGCGATCAGGAAATAAGAAATGTTATTTTAAGTGATAACCCACCTGAATTCCTAAAAAGAAATTTTATTGATTCTACAGGTAAATTCAACAGACAAGCTTATGAAAGTGCAATTTATGACCCAAGAAATAAAGAAGCGCTTATTCAAGCAGAAGATGCTATTAGACAAACAAAACTTAATCAAAAATTACAAAGTGAAGTTCTTGCTTCTGTAACTGTAAGCGAACAGGAACTAAGAAGAAAATTTAGAGATCAAAATGAAAAATTAAATGTTCAATATGCTGAATTTGGAATAACAGAATATCCTGATTCAAGTATAACCGTAACCGATGAAGAATTAAAAAATTATTATAATGAGCATCTTGACGATTACAAGATTCAAGCGCAAAGAAAATTAAAATATGTTTTATTTGATAATAAACCTTCCGCTGAAGATTCAGATATAGTAAAAAGAAATATGGGAAATGTTCTTGATGATTTGAAAAAAGATACAGCAAGTTTTAAATCTTATGTTAGTATTTATTCTTCTGTTCCATATTCTATAGATACTTTATCATTAGGAAATGTTCAGGAATCTTTAGGGAATGCATTGTATAACTCTAAAGCCGGCGAAGTTGTTGGCCCTGTTGTAACTTCAGATGGTTACGGATTATATCATGTATTGAAAATAATTCCTTCAAAGCAGACTTTTGTTAGAGCTTCTCATATTTTGATAAACCAATACGGCAGCGATGAAAAAAATAAAGAAGAAGCAGTTAAGCTTTACCAGGAATTGAAATCCGGAAAAATTAGTTTTGCACAAGCTGCAATGCAATTTTCTAAAGATCCGGGAAGTGCTAAAAGAGGCGGAGATTTAGGCTGGTTCGGCAGAAGAAGAATGGTTCCGGAATTTGAAAAAGCTGCATTCAGCGGTAAAGTTGGCGAAATTCAAACACCGATAAAAACCAATTTCGGCTATCATATTATCGAAGTAACAGGAAGATCCGAAAAAGACTATGTTGTCGAGTCAATAATAGAATCGATAAATGAATCTGCTGCTACAAGAGATGCAAGATATAATGCTGCAGGAGATTATGCTTATTTAGCACAGAAAAATGATTTTGATAATGAAGCCAAGTTAATGAATTATAAAATTCAGGAAACACCGCCGTTTACTCAAGAATCTGCCGGAATTCCCGGATTAGGTGCAAATAAAAGATTAACTGATTGGACATTCGATAACAGCCTTAATACAGTAAGTGATGTTTATAAAGTTCCCGCCGGATACGTAGTTGCGAAAATTTCGGAAATTAAAGAGGCAGGTATAAGACCATTTGATGAAGTAAAAAAATTCCTTAAACCTTTAGTAATTAGAGAAAAGAAATTTGAAAAAGCTAAACAGGAAGCAGAATCTATAAGAAGTAAAATAAATGGCGACTTAAGTAAAGTATCTTCTTTAGATCCTAAAGCTGTTGTAAAAGAAACAGGTAATTTTTCAGCGGGTGCTACCACTGTTCCGGGAATCGGGAGAGATTATGCATTCATAGAGAGTTCACTTAGATTGGACGTAAATAAATTATCTGAACCGATTAAAGGTTCGAAAGGATACTATTTATTAAAAGTATTATTCAGAACACCATTTGATTCTTCTGCATTTGCTGCACAAAGACAAGCTTTATTGAATCAGCTTTTACAGCAGAAAAAGAATATGTTTTTGAATGAATGGTTAACTGACCTTAAAAAGAATGCTGACATTGTTGACAATAGATATAAATTCTTTACTCAGCAGTAATTAAATACTTTCCTCAGATTTTAACCCTCAAATTAAAGATACTATTTGAGGGTTTTCTTTTTAAATATAAATTCCCAAATTAGTTGCAACAATTGTAAAATTATCAATTTACTAATGAAGTATTTTATAATATTAGTAATTTTTTATTCCAGCAGTATTTTTGCACAATTTAACGGTAAAAAATTTAGTGTCGGGGTAAATGCTGTTTATACAACAGGTGCAAAAATATATTTTAATCCATATTCATCCGACCCTATTTTAAGAAATAATTCATTCTCAGTCGGCGGGATATTAAATCCGGCAATTGATTTCAAATATAGATTCTCAGAACAGATATTGTTTGGATTAAGTACTGAATATATGAGTAAAACTTCGGTTGGATATAATATTACTGTTCTAGATGGAAACAGAACTTATGATCTTCCTGTAAATGATGGTTTTAAATTAATTCCGATTGAAGTTTCTATTTATTACTTCCTTCCATTTTCTACCGAGAGATTTAAATTTTTAATGGGTGCCGGGGCAGGCTATTATTTGGGAGAAAGAATCAGAAATTTTGGAAATGAAAAAATAGAAAATGTTGAAAGAAAATTTGCATACGGAATTCAGGTTTCTGTTTCGATGGATTATGCTTTGTTCGAAAACATCTCATTACATTATGAAATGAAATTCCGTGATCCGCAGTTTATTGTTAAAAGCCGTTATTTAAATAGTCAGGTTGAATATAACGGTAAAACTTATGATGTTGTGCAGGATACTTTTGATTCTAAAGTTAATGTTGACGGGGTTACCTTTATTTTGGGCGCTGCTTTTATGTTTTAATTACTTTCTCAAATTATTGCCGCATTGATAGAATTTTCTTTTATTTTTAGGGTTATCATTTTAGCAAACTGCAAATGAAGAATAAAATTATTTATTTAACAGGATTCATGGGTGCGGGAAAAAGTACCATCGGACCAATTTTGGCAAATACAATGGGCTGGGAATTTTATGACCTTGATAAAGTTATTGAAGAAATAATTGGTGAAAAAGTAAGAACAATTTTTGATGAAAAAGGAGAAAAATATTTCAGAGAAATGGAGGAAAAAACACTTCGTGAACTTTCTAAAGGAAAAGAACTTGTTATTTCTTTAGGCGGTGGTACAATTGCCAATGATATAAACTTTAATATATTAAAAAACACCGGATGTATTGTATATTTAAAATCTTCACCGGAATCAATGTATGAAAGGCTTAAATTTAAACGTGACAGACCTTCATTAATAAATTCCGAAAACGAAAATCAAACAAAAGAAGAATTAATGCAGAGAATAATGCAAATATTTAATGAACGTAAAAAATATTATGAACAAGCCGATATTATAATTGATACTGATAAAACAACAGTTGGATTAACGGTTGATAAAATAGTAAAAATAATCAGCAAACAAATGGATGATAATAAATCTTGAAAAAAATAAATGTTAATATAAAAGATAAAAAATATCCAGTTTTAATTGGATCGGGAACATTAAAATACCTTCCAAGATATTTAAACAATTTCGGTAAAAATAATAAACTGCTTTTTGTAATAGATGATAAAGTCCATAAAATTTATTATAAAGAAATATCTCACCTATTTAAAGATAAAAGAACAAATATTTTTTATTATAAATTTAAAGTGAGTGAAAAAAATAAGTCCTTTAATTCATTAGAAAAAATCCACGGATTTATGTTAAAAAATAAATTCGGCAGAGATTCTATTATAATTGCTGTGGGGGGAGGAATTGCTGGCGATTTAGCGGGATTTGCCGCATCAACTTTTATGCGCGGAATTAAATTAATTCATATCCCCACAACATTGTTAGCTTGTGTTGATAGTTCGATCGGCGGCAAGACGGGCATAAATCATTTAAATATAAAAAATGCGGCTGGAACATTTTTTCAACCGGAACTTGTAATAATCGATATCAATTTTCTTAGGACTTTATCTAAAAAAGAAATTCTTTGCGGAATAGGAGAAGTAGTTAAATATTCTTATTTAACTTCCAAGGAATTTTATAATTATATCAACATGAATATTGAAAATATTATCAAGTTGAAAAGATTAGTTACCGAGGAAATTATTTATCAATGTGTATTATTTAAAAGTTCTGTTGTTGAACAGGATGAAAAGGAAGATCAACTAAGAAAAATTTTAAATTTAGGTCATACTTTTGCACATGCGGTTGAAACTGCTTCAAAATTTTCTATAAAACACGGTGAGGCTGTTATATTCGGAATTGTATCTGCAGTCTTTTTATCTGAGAAACTTGGCCTTATAAAAACTTCTAATCTAAATTATTTATTAAAGATTCCAAATCAATTAAAAATCAATAAAAAAATAATATCTCTAGGTAACCAGGAAATAGTTAATGCATTGAAATTTGACAAAAAAAATAAAAACGAAAAAAATGAATTTGTGCTGATTTCCGACATTGGCAATATTTTAGTTGATGTTGAGGTTTCCCTAAAAGATATAATAAATGCTATAAATAAAGCCAAAGAATTTAGTCTAGTTTAGATAAAAGATCAAAACTGTTTAAAAAGGAACTGCCGGAGATAATCCGGCAGTTGTGTCATTTTCTGGAGGGATGCTATGCTATAAACTATTTTCTATTCCGTACGCAAATCAACAATAATTATACCAAAATAAGACACCTTGATTATAAACTTTAAATGCATTTTTCTGAGAAAAAATAACAATACAGGTAAAAATGTAATATTTTTTTGGTTAAAATTTACTACTCTTTTAAAAGAGGAAACTGCCGGACTGTGAGGGCTATAATCCGGCAGTTTTGTGTGTCATTTAAAGGAGGGGTGCTATGCTAAAGACTATTTTCTGTAGTCACTTATTACTTTGCAAACAGCGTGCCGTACCTCACCCTTGGATAACGTATTAGTTTTTAATAAATTACAACTAAATTAAATTTGTCTGGGTAATAATTACTTGTATTATTCCTATTGTTACCTGTAAATTAATGTTAAGAAATTGAATAATCGGAGAAGTTATGATTTTGAATGATAAAGTTATAAGTAATGTAGATTATGAACAAAGAATAAAAGAATTAAAAAAAGAAATGAACGCTGTTATTCTGGCTCATTTCTATCAAGAATCGGAAATTCAAGATATTGCTGATTTTGTAGGTGACAGTCTTGAACTGGCCAGAAAAGCTAAATCAACTTCTGCTGATGTAATTGTATTTGCAGGAGTCCATTTTATGGCAGAGACTGCAAAAATATTAAATCCGGATAAGCTAGTACTTTTACCGGATTTAGAAGCAGGCTGCTCATTGGCAGAAAGCTGCCCGGCTCCTTTATTTAAAACTTTTAGAGAAAAACATCCCGACCATGTTGCGATTACTTATATAAATTGTACTGCGGAAGTGAAAGCTTTAAGCGATATCATTTGTACTTCCAGCAATGCTGAGAAAATCATTAATCAAATACCGGAAGATAAACCAATACTATTTTCACCGGATAAAAATCTTGGTAAATATTTGATAAAGAAAACCGGAAGGGACATGCTTTTATGGGACGGTTCGTGTATTGTTCATGAGACTTTTAGTGAAAGAAAAATTATAGATCTGAAAGTCCAGAATCCCGATGCTAAAATAATTGCACACCCCGAATGTGAAGAAGTAATTTTAAATCATGCAGACTTTATTGGTTCAACAAGCAAGTTATTAAACTTTGTTCAAACAGATAATTCAAATACATATATTGTCGCTACTGAATCAGGTATTCTTCATCAAATGAAAAAAGCAGTTCCTCATAAAAACTTAATTGCAGCTCCGCCGGATAAGAATTGTAATTGTAATGAATGTCCTTATATGAGGCTTAATACTATGGAAAAATTATATTTATGTATGAAGAACAAAGAACCGCAGATTAATCTAAATGAAAATTTAATTGAAAGGGGATTAAAACCAATTGAAAAAATGCTTGCTATGAGTTAGCATTTTTTAAGTATGATTTTAAATGTTGTCCCTTCACCCTGAACGGAACTTTTTACAAATATTTTACCGTTATGATATACTTCTATAATTCTTTTCGAAAGACTTAACCCTAAACCCCAGCCTCTTCTCTTTGTACTATAACCTGGCCTAAAGACATCTTTACGCCTTTTTATGTCAATTCCCTTTCCGTTATCTTTTACTTCAATTTCAACTTTATTTTTTACAGAGCTTACCAGAACATTAATCTTGCCGTTTTTATGATCAATAGCATCCAGTGAGTTTTTAATTAAATTTTCTATAACCCATTCAAATAATTCTGAATTTAATTCTGCACAAACCTGCTGATCACCATCAGCGGTTAATTCAACACCTTTGCCGATCTGGGGAATTCTACGCTGATAATAATCGGTAACTTTTTTAACTTCCTCAAACACAATCATCGGTTTTATTTCGGGAATTGCTCCGATCTTCGAAAATCTATAAGTTATCTTATTTAATTTTTCAACATCATTTCCTATTTCTTCAGCAACATCCAGTACTTTATCGGGATCTTTATAATTAATTTTAAGCATTTCCAGCCAGCCCATCAAACTGGAAATCGGTGTACCGAACTGATGAGCAGTTTCTTTTGCCATTCCTACCCAAATATTGCTCTGCTCACTTCTTTTAATATTACTGAATCCGACATAACCTACTATAATAAATAATGCCGCGATTCCAATTTGCAAATAAGGGTAAAACTTTAACTGGTTTATTAAAGATGAATCACCGTAATGAATCTTCTTAAGGACAATACTATCTGCATATGTTACTAAAATTGGATTATGATCCTCATCCATTTTAGCAATTTTATTTTTAAAGAATTCCTGAAGCTTTTCCTTTGAAAGAGTTGTATCGTATTCAATGTTTCTTACATCAATATTATTATTAAGATCTACATTGTTTTCTGGATCGGTAAGAATTAAAGGAAAATCTATCGGCTTAATTATATTATCAAATAAAAAGGTAATATCCATGTCGGAAGCAGTTGTGTTTGCAACATATTCTATCCCTTTTGCATAAAGCTGAACAATCTGCCGTTCATTTTTCTGTAATTTTGTTACAAGATCTAATGTATAAAAAAGTGTTCCGCCGGCAAGTAAAATGGCAATTATTAAAAGTGCAATTTTGAAATTTAAAGAGGCAGGTCCTCCCGACATTTTCATGTTATGATAAACCCTTAGTTTTTGTTTATTTCAAATTTATTTGAAATTCAATTTAAAGTAAGGTCATTAATCTTTATAACAGAATTTAATAAACTTACAATTCGATTTACAGTTCGAAAATCAATTAACAAAAAATGTCTGTTTTCTTTTAGGTCCGACTGAAACAACTGAAATTTTAAAGCCGGATTCTTTTGAAATAAACTGCAAATATTCTTTTGTTTTATCAGGAAGATCGGAATAATTTTTACATTCTGATATATCTTCATTCCAACCAGGAAGTGTTTCATAAATAGGAGAAACATTCATTAATCTATCTTCATCGGTTGGAAATGTTTTTATTTTTTTCCCTTTTAATTCATAACCGACACAAACTTTAATTTCTTTAAATGAACTAAGAACATCAAGTTTTGTAATTGCAACTGAATCAATTCCGTTTATCATACATGAATATTTTACAAGGAAAGCATCGAACCAGCCGCATCTTCTCGGTCTACCGGTTGTTGCGCCGAATTCAGCACCTATCCTTCTTAATTCTTCACCGTCTTTATCTAAAAGTTCTGTAGGAAAAGGTCCGTTGCCGACTCTTGTCGTGTAAGCTTTTACAATCCCGATTACATTTGTAATTTTTGTCGGAGGAATTCCAGATCCTGTGCACGCACCGCCTGAGGTTGGATTTGAAGAGGTCACATAAGGATAAGTTCCGTGATCAACATCCAATAAAGCTCCCTGCGCGCCTTCCAGTAAAATTGATTTTCCTTCGGAGATTGCATTATTTAAATATGATGGGACATCTTTTATATATTTATCAATTGCTTTATCAAATTCGACATACTGCTTAATTATCTCCTCAACATCAAGTTCATCTCTTTCATAAACCTTTTTAAGCAGATTGTTTTTTTCTTTTAAGTTTTGCCTGATCTTTTCTTCTAAATTTTTTCTATTCAGCAGATCAACTATTTTAATCCCTTTACGTGCATATTTATCAATATAGCAAGGACCGATTCCTCTTCCGGTTGTACCGATTTTATTTTCGCCGCTTTCGTTTATTGAATCCAACAGTTTATGATACGGCATTATTAAATGCGCATTTTGACTAATAAACAATCTGCCGTCTACTTTAATTCCGTTTTTTTCAAGAATTTTAATTTCATCCAACAAAGCAGTCGGATCTATAACAACACCATTGCCGATAACACAAATTACATCTTCTCTTAAAATTCCTGATGGAATTAAATGAAGAATGTACTGCTTATCTCCAATTTCTACAGTATGTCCGGCATTTGCTCCGCCTTGATATCTTGTTACAATATTATATCTTTCACTTAGAATATCGACAATTTTTCCTTTGCCTTCGTCACCCCATTGACTACCGACAAGAATTGTTACACTCATGAAATTTCCTCGGGTGGGTTTTAGTTTTAATAAATTATAATTGAATTAGACAAAATAAAAACTCCGAATATAAATCCGGAGTTTTAAAATTAATTTAAAATTAAAATATCATATTAATTTGAATAGCTTTTAACAGCTTCTTCAGTAGTTTCAAAAAATTCAAAAATTGTTATTAGTTTTGTAATTATAAGTAAGCTTTCAATTTTTTCTGTAACTTTTGCCAACTTCATATTTCCTTCGGCCTTTTTCATAGTTGTTAATCCGCCGATTAACATTCCTAAACCGGAACTGTTCATAAATTTAACATCCGCTAAATCCACAACTATGTTTTTCTTACCTTCATCTATTAATTTGTGCAATAACTCGTTAAAATCCTTTGTGTCGTCCCCTCCCATTACATTTCCTTTAAGTTCAATAACAACAGCTTCGTATTGTTCGTGATGTTTAATTTTCATTGAAAACTCCTTTAATTACAGCAGTTAATTTAATTAGATGAGCAAATTTAATCAAGTTTTAACCAATAATATAAATTTAATACAAAAAAAGCTATTTTTTTATTATTAAAAGGTGATTAAGTTTACGGAACAAACCAAATAACTTTACGTCTAAAATTATGGATTTTAACAAAAAGAAAGAAAAATTGACGCAGCCGCAAATTTTAAGTTTAGATGACGATTTTTCGCTTATTAAGCGATTTATTGACGGTGACGAATCAACATTTAATACATTGGTTCTGCGCCATAAAGACAAAGTTAGAAATATTATTTATTTGATTTTGAATAATACAAATTCTGTTGATGATATTGCTCAGGAAGTTTTTATAACTGTTTATAAAAATCTTTACAGGTTCAGATTTGAATCTCAATTTACAACATGGCTTTACAGAATTACAATAAATAAATGCAAAGATCATTTAAGAAAAATTAAAATAAGAAAAATATTTACTCCATTAAAAGATACTGAAGAGGAACCGGGTTATAATTCGCCCGCAGAAAATGTTGATATTTCCGATATAGTTCACGATGCAATAAATAAATTGCCTGAAAAATTAAAAACACCTTTATTGCTGAAAGATATTGAAGGTTTAAGTTATCAGGAAATTGCTGAATCAATGCAATGCGAATTGGGAACAGTAAAATCCAGAATTTTTAGAGCTCGCGAAGGTTTAAGAGAAGTACTGAAACCTTATGAGCGGGAGTTGTTGTAATGAAAAAGAATACAGAAGATTACGAAATAATATCAGCTTATATTGATGATGAATTGTCTAATAATCAGAAAAGAGAAGTAGAAGAAAAAATAAGCCTTTCTCCTGATTTTAGGAAAAAATATGAAGAATATAAAAAAGTAAAAGACCTTACAGGCAAATCCGTAAAACCGCTTCCCGAATCACCATATTTTGAAACAAGACTTTTTGCAAATATTAAAGCCGGAACTTCATTTTATCAAAGATTTAAAAAATGGATACCTGCAACTGGATTTACAATTTTAACTGTTTGTTTAATGCTGATTTTAAAACTTAATCCCGGCATTATTGATGAAATGGTTGAACAGCAGAAAGCTAATCTTTCAAGTTTTTATACGCAGAATTTAAAACCGCTTTTGTTTGCGGCAAATTTAACCAACGAAGATATTTTCAACTTTGCTTTTTATAAACAGCTTCCTTTGAATGATCTTAAAAATCAATATTTGCAGTTAGGTTCGGATTCCAGCGGCGACGGTTACTTTGAAATTAAAAACGCAAGTGTTGTTCCAAGTGCTGCCAATTTATCCGAATTTGTAAAAGTTTTAAATCTAAATAGCGGACAAAAACAGCAGATGGATTCCATGATGGCTTCTTATGCTGAAGATCTGCAGTCGCAGGTTCTTATAAATGAAAAAAACACAATTGCAATAAATCCGAATATCTGGAATTATCAAAAAGCAATTTGTGCAGATCTTTTAGCTTTTGCTGCTAAGACAAACAAAAAAGAATTTAATAAAGTTGTTCCAATGGATTATGCGTTTAATGATAATCCTTCAATTGAGCAGATTGTACATAAAGTTAAAGAAACTAAAGACAGCAAGTATATTTTCTTAACGCCGGATTCAATATTTTCCGAATCTTATACTTTTGATAAACAGAAGTTCAAAGATGAAATGAAAAAGGTAAAAAAAGAATTAAATGAGAACATGAATGATTTGAACGAACAACTTGCCGATGTTAATATTGATATTAAAATAGACAGCAACTTAATTAAAATGCATAACGGAACATGGCGCAATAATGAATTTAGAGTAAACTTTGATACAAACGGTATTAGAGTAAAACTGTCCAGAATTCAAATACCTCAAATTCAAATGCCAAATTTTGATGTCGTTGCAAATGAAATTGAAAAAGCAACAAGACATTTGGATAATCTTACTATAAGAATTCCTAAAGGAACAAGAATAGAAAAAAGATTCGACTTTAAAATATCTCCTGGTGATTCCGTTCATGTTTATGAATTTAAAATGAATTTCCCGAATGTTGATTCTCTATTAAAATATGATGCTAAACATCCTGATTCTTTATTTTTACTGAATGGAAATCCTTATTACTTAAAAGGAGATTCGCTTCATTCCGCTTTTAAATATTTTATGAATGATTCTCTTTTGTTTAAACAAAATGCCGAGTTAAAAAAACAAATGAAAGAATTTCAAAAAGAGATTGAAAAATTCAGAAAAGAAATGCAGAATCTAAAAAAGAATTTCAAAGAAGAAAAAACAGAAGAGAAAAAATCTATAACAATTTAAATTATCAAAATCCTCATTGATAATTCGATCCAATACAGAAGGAGCAGTTCAAAAACAAGTAATTGTTGATGTGTAATAATTGATAATATTAACTAATAATTTAGAATGATTAAATAACAATTATTTTGAACTGCTTTTCTTCTTTTATCTAAATCCATAATCCTTCAATTATCCTAATAATTATCCGTTTATCTAACTTTTCTTTACAAAAATCATTATTTAACGTAATTTAACCTGCAAAGTAAATTACTGTACAGAAATTAAATTAGATTGATTTTTTGAATACTTTTATTAAAAATAATGCATTGAATCTTAAGTCAAGCATAAAATTTCAGATTTTTTATTGTGCTTACCGCAGCGTTGTTTTTATTTAAATTATTTTTTAATTCCGGCAATTTTTTATTTAATATTATAAATGAAACTCTTGTTTTACTCACCGCCGTTTTCTTGATTTTATATCTAACAGAATTAATTAGATCAAGAAAAATTAATCCTATGTCTATTGTTATGAGTGTCGGAATACTTAATGCCGTAATCTTTTTTATGCTGGCATTTTCATCAACTATAATGAATGCAATTTTTGATAATCTAAAAGAAGCAATTACCAAACCAGGACTTTTATACAATATTATTTCTTTTGTTTATTCATATATAATAATGGTCAGTTTGTCGATCATTTTTATTTTTTTTAAAGAATTATTTTTCTTAAGACAAAAAAGAAATGTAAGCACTTATTACAATACCATGATTGTGTTTTTTATACTTGCAAGTTTCTCCAGCATATTTAGTAAAATTCCGGATATTTCTTTTATAAAAAATACTTTTTACATAATAGCTATCCTTTTAATTTTTGTAAATTCAATCAAAATATCATGGATAGCTTTTATAGTAAAAAGAGAAAAAATAACTTTACTTGTACTTTCGATAATTATAGGATTTTTATTTACCGTTAATTTAATAAATGGTGCGGATGCCGCTTCAGGTGAAAATGTTTTAGCAGGATTTTCCAGTTCATTAAATACATTCCTTAATCTTTTAATGATATACGGAGTTATTTATTTCGGAATATTATTCTTTACAACTCTGTTCCATATTCCCACGGCAGAAGCATTCGACCGCAAAGCTCAGGAAATTTCTTCGCTTCAATATTTCAGCAGTTTAATAAATCAAGTTTTGGATTTTAAAGATTTAGCAGAAACAATTGCGGACATTTCGGTTAAAATAACTAATTCAAATGCGTCATTTATAATATGGAAAGAAAACGGAAACTGGAAAACAATTGTAAATAAAAATATTGGATTTATTGATTCGGATATTCTAACAAAGTTTTTATTAGGTGATGATTATCAGAACAGCTATACAACAACTACAATTGTAAAAATAAATGATGCAAACATAAAAGTTGAATTAAGTGAAAATTACAGTATCACAGCAATATCACCTTTAAAAACTTATAATGAAATTGTGGGCTATCTTATAACAGCTAAAAAAGATGATTATATTTTTGATGAGGAAGACAAAAATGCATTAAATACTTTTTCCTATTATGCTTCAACAGCAGTTGAAAATTCAGCGCTTCTTAAGGAATCAATTGAAAAAGAAAGGCTTGAAAAAGAATTAGATTTAGCAAGAGAAATACAGAGAAAACTAGTACCGGTAAAAAATCCTGAATATGAAAAATTAAATATTTCTTCAGTTTTTATTCCGGCTTTTGAAGTTGGCGGCGATTATTATGATTTCTTTGAAATCTCTGAAAATAAACTTGGTTTTGTTATTGCCGATGTTTCGGGAAAAGGAATTTCTGCAGCTTTTATAATGGCCGAAATTAAAGGAATTTTTGAATCTTTATCCAAAACATCAAATGATCCTAAAGATATTCTAACAAAGGCAAATCAAATTTTGGAACGTACTTTAGATAGAAAAAACTTTGTAAGCGCTGCATATGGAATATTCGATTTTGAAAATGAAGTTTTAAGAATTTCCAGGGCCGGACATTGCCCTGTTATATTGATAAGAGATAATGTTTCCGAGAATATTCGCCCTAAAGGATTTGGTCTCGGAATGAATTTCAGTAATTATTTTGAAGAAACACTTGAAGAGATTGTAATAAACTTAAGAGAAAATGATCTTTTAGTTTTATACACAGATGGAATTACCGAAGCTAAGAATAAAGAAATGGAAGATTTCGGCGATGAATTGTTCGAAAAAATATTACTTGAAAATTGTAATAAAAATGTAGATGAAATATCCAATAAAGTCATCCATGAATTAACTTTATTTTCGCAAAATAATTCTCAGCATGATGACATAACATTAGTTATATTAAAGTGGAAAGAAAATTTAAAATTTGATGGAGAAAAAGAATGGCAGAATTCAGCACCTCAGTTACAGAACAAGGTGAAATAAGTAAGATCTATTTGAAAGGTTTTTTAGATGCGCACACGGCGCCTGCACTGGAAAATACCTTTCAAGGTTTAATTGACAAAAATAAATATGCTATTGTTGTCAACTTCAAAGACCTTGCTTATATAAGCAGTGCAGGTTTGGGAGTATTTATGGCATTTATTGAAAAGGTTAGAGAAAATAACGGCGATATTAAACTTTCGAGCATGACTGATAAAGTCTACAACATCTTTGATCTTTTAGGATTTCCGCTTCTTTACGATATTTTCAAAACGGAAGAGGAAGCAGTTCAAAAATTTAAAGAGAATGAAAATCTTGAAAACAGAGAAAAATAAATCTAAAGAAAAAAGATTAACGGTTAAAAGTAAAACCGAAAACCTTGCCGATATAAGAGAATTTATCTCTTCATCCGCAAATGAATTCGGTTTTTCTAAAGAAGCAATAGAAAATATAATTCTTGCTGTTGATGAAGCATGTACGAATATCATCAAACATGCTTATAAGAGTTTTCCGGACGGCGAAATAAAAATAAAACTAAAGTATTCCAATAGAAAATTAACTATAGAGATACTCGACTTCGGAGCTTCTTTTGATCCCGAAAGAGTTCCCGAACCGGATCTTCAAAAATATTATAATCAACACAGAGTAGGCGGATTAGGTATGTATTTAATGAGAACACTTATGGACGATGTTAAATATATTTCCGTACCTGGAAAATATAATCAAGTACTGCTCTCTAAAAATTTAAACTCACACCGGCAGCCATGAAAGATTCTGAAAACCTGAGGTTTAAAAGGAATTTAACTGCTTTAGTTGAATTCAGCAGAATTATAAATTCCAATCTCGATCTGGATTTTATTCTGAGTAATGTACTTTTAACCTGCATGGGAAAATTTTTTGCAACCAAAGGATTAATAGCATTAAAACAAAAAAATGAATTAAAAATTTCCGCATCAAAAGGTCTTTCCAAAGAAGTTATTAGCAATTTTCCTAAAATAGATACAAGTTCCGGCTTTAATGAAAATGAAGATTTTAATGAATTTATTAAATTAAACGAATTTACCGCGGTAGAAAGAATTAATACAGGTAATGAATGTCTTGGAATTATTTGCTTGGGACATAAACTTAATAAATCAGAATATTCTGAAGATGACTTGGAATTTTTAAGAACTATTTTAAACATTGCCTCTACTGCAATACAAAATTCGTTAGTTATTAATGAATTAAAAAAAGTAAACAGAGTTCTGGATTCCAGAATTCAAAGATTAAATTCCCTTTTTGAATTAAGTAAAGAGTTCGGATTATTTTCAGAAAGTACAAAAGTTGCTAAGTTATTAATCTATTCCGTTATCGGACAATTTCTGGTTTCCAAGTTTGCAGTGATAACATTTGACGGAAACGAAATTGAAATTCTAGAAAATAAATTTGATAAAGAAGAGCTTAATTCAAATTTAAAATCATATAATTTCAATAAACTTCATGAATCGATAAAAAAAGAAGAAATAAATAAAACTTATCCTGAACTAAATAAATTAAATATCGAATTAATTGTCCCAATGCAGATTCAGGGAAAAACCAAGGGACTCATTCTGCTGGGAAGCAGAATAAACAAAATGGATTTTTCTCCTGCAGATATTGAATTTATATATTCGGTTGGAAGCCTTGCAATTATATCTTTAGAGAATAAAAGATTATTTCAGGAAGCATTGGAAAAGCAAAAAATTGAAGAAGAACTTGAAATAGCAAGAGATATTCAGAAAAATTTACTGCCGCATTACATCCCGGATTTTGAAAATTTTGAAGTAGCCGCTTTTAATCTTTCGTCTAATCAAGTTGGCGGAGATTATTATGATATCATTCCGCTGGATGAAGATAATTTTCTCATCGCAATTGCTGATGTTTCCGGCAAAGGAGTTCCGGCTGCACTTTTAATGGCTAATCTTCAGGCTTTCTTAAAAATTACGTGCAGACACAATATGCAGCTTAGTGAAGCAACCGCTCTGATTAATGATCTTATCTCCGAAAATACATCCGACGGAAAGTTTATAACTTTTTTCTGGGGAATATTTAATGTTAAAGAAAGAAAATTGTCTTATGTAAATGCAGGTCATAATCCTCCTTTGTTAATAAGAGACGATAAAATAAAGAAACTGGAATTAGGCGGAATTATTCTGGGAGTTATGAAAACATTTATGCCTTATCAGTCGGAAACTATTCAATTAAAAGAAAATGATAAATTAATCCTTTTTACTGATGGAATTACTGAAGCAATGAATAAGAAAGGGGAAGAATATTCGGATGTTAAACTTGAATCGCTTGTTATGAATTTTAATGGACTATCTGCAAAAGAATCTTTATCCCAAATCCGTGATTCAGTTAAAGAACATACCCAAGGAACTTCCCAATCAGACGATATTACTCTGATAGTAATAAGAGTAAAATAATTTTATTTGTTTTGACAACCTAAATTTATTCTTAGATGAATTTAATAAGAAAAATATTATTTAAATATAGAGATAAGCTGATAATTGCGGCTTCGACGTTCATAATACTATTCGGCATCTATAATATTTATTATGTGCTGGAAGTTAGAACAATGTCTAATGACGAATGTATCTGGATGCCTAAAGAAGTTTCTAAGGATAGTGTTGAAATTTATTTCAGGGAAGTTAAAGTTGACGGGGTTACATGGAATGCAGGAATTAGAAATGGTGATCAGCTTTTAGCAATAAACGATATCCCTGTAAAATCTCCTACACAAGCACAAACTGTATTAAATAAACTTAAGTCCGGTGAATATGCCAAGTACAAGATAAAGAAAGATAATAAGATAATTGATGCTAAAGTACGAATCAAAAAACTGATTCAGATACCTATGCTTGCTTCGGCTTTGCTTGGTTTAATCTGGATGATAGTTGGATTTGTTGTTCTTATGGCAAAACCGGATGGTCTGGTTCAAAAAGTATTCTATGCTATCGGTGTACTATTGATTTTTAGCGTTACAAATATGATGCTTCCATTTAATTCCATAGTGCATTTATCGTGGACATATTTTAGAATTTTGATCGGTTATTTGTGGGCTTTAAGTATTTGTTTTTCTCCTTTTCTAATGGTCTATTTTTTCTGGATTTTCCCAAAACAATTTAAATTTCTGGATAAAAAAGGTGTTAAAGCAAGTTTATTTATTATCCCATCCATATTATTTATAATTACTGCCGTTCAAATGTTTCTTACATTTAAACTTAGCTATGAAAATTTTTATTTATTCAGTATCTGGCAGCGTTTAATTTATTTCTTATTCGGAGCCGGCAATATAATCGGAGGAATTTCGCTTGCGGTTAGCTATAAAAGATTAAAAAGCAGGGAAGAAAAAAAATCCATTCTAATTATTTTAGTCGGGTATTGGATAGGAATTCTGGCATCTATATATACATTAAATATTGCACCCATCATTGCCGATACATTTTATAATTCACCGGAATATTATACTCCGATTATATTTAATTATTCTTGCACCGATTGCATTTGGATATTCTGTATATCGCTATCAATTAATGGATGTAAGTATTGTAGTTAAAAATACTATTACATATGGAACTGCTACCGTTACTGTTGCAGCGATTTACTTTTTTGTAATTTATGTAATAGGACAAAGTATAAGTTCTGCAATAGGAATAGAAAACCAGGGAATAGTTGCCGGTATATTTTTTATAATTTTTGCAATGGTATTTCAATCTACAAAAGATAAATTCCAGGATTTTCTAACTGCAAAATTTTATCCCGAACAATTTGCATATCAAAAAGTATTATTGAGCTTCAGTAATGAAATACCTACTACCGTTGGACAGAATAATATAATTGAATTCATGTCGGAAACTTTTATTAATGCTCTTAAAATAAATCGGTTTGGAATATTATTAATAGATGAAAATAACAAAAAGCTGACATTAAAAAAATCATATGGATTGATCGATAAGTCAATTGAAATAAATGATAAAAAATCAACTGAAATTATTTCCAATAAATATTATGTTAACAAAAATATTACTATAGATCAATCGGACTTTTTTGAAGTATTTCCTGAAAATGCAGTTAAGTTATTTAATAATGATATACATACTGTTGTTCCGATGATAATTAAGAACAAAGTAGTTGGATTATTATTATTTGGTTTGAAACATTCCGGTTCTGCATTTGCAGGAAAAGATTTAGAGCTATTATGTGCCGCTGCAAATCAAGCTGCGGTTGCTGTAGAAAATGCAAGATTATATAAGTTGGAATCTGAAAAAATAAAAATTGAAAGGGACCTAGATCTTGCACGGAAAATACAACAGAATTTACTTCCTACTCAAATTCCTCAAATAGCCGGTTTTGATATATGCGGACAAATGATTCCTGCAATGCAGGTCGGCGGTGATTATTTTGATGTTATAAAAGTAAGCGATTCTAAAATATTTGTAATTGTCGGGGATGTTTCAGGTAAAGGTCTGGCGGCTTCACTTTATATGACAAAACTTCAAACTATGATGCAGTTAGCCTGCACCGAAGATAAAACTCCAAAAGAAATATTAATAGAAGTAAATAAAAAATTATATTCTTCCTTTGAAAGAAACTGGTTTGTTACAATGACTGCTGCTTTATTTGATAAAGAAAATAACACGGTTCAATTCTGTAGAGCCGGCCATTTACCCTTGATGGTTGCACAAAACGGAACCGTAAAATTTTATAAATCACAGGGAATCGGGATCGGTTTGGAAAAGGGGAATATATTTTCTAAAACTCTGATTGAAGAAAAATTAAGTTATACCCCCGGACAGGTTTTTGCATTCTTTTCCGACGGAATAACCGAAGCAATGAATAAAAATAACGAAATGTTCGGCGAAGAGAATTTAACACATTTAATAAAACAAAGATCAAACAAAACCTCAAAACAAATAATTGACGAAGTCTGGACTTCAATTCAATCCTTCCGCGGCAACGTAGAACCCAACGATGATATGACAATTGTTCTGGTGAAGATTGTATAGAAAATTATAAATTGCTTCTCTCATTAACACCACGATTTATCGAGGTGTTGAAATAAATATATTACAAAATATCTAAAGCTGTTTTAATAGCTTTTAGGTTAAAACCCCTCAAATTCCATCAATTTTTCAAGCATTATTAAAAAATAATTTTCCTCTTGCATCTAAATAAAAATTATTTTAATTTTATTCACCCCTTATGAGGGGGTGCAACCCCTAAATTAGGGGCGCAATTACATCAGAATTATTAAATATAATAATATGAATGATCTAATCGAGAAACTTCAAAAATTAGGACTTTCAAAAAGGGAATCTGAAATCTACATTGCTCTTTTAAAGAAAAAAGAATTTACCGCACCAGAAATTGGAAAAATCACTTCTGTTTCAAGAAATAAATCTTACGAAATTTTACAAAGCCTGGTAAAGAAAAACCTTTGTACGGAAAAATATAAAAACGGTACTAAAGTATTTCAGTAGTGTCGAACCTAATATTGCACTTCAGAATATACTTTCATCTTATGAAGAAGAATTTAATGAAAAACAAAAACTTGCTGCCAAATACCGTGATGAACTTATGCAGTTATATTCCGCCAATGAAGAATCATCCGATTCTTTAGATTATGTTGAGGTATTGACTGATCTTGGACAAATTAGAAGCCGCTGGATTGAACTTCAAAAAAATACAAAACATGAAATCTTGGGATTCAATAAACCGCCTTTTGCTGTTAGTTTAGAACAGAATGTCAGTCACCAAAAAAGTACAGCAAAAAGAAAAATAAGAGAAAAAGGTATATACGAATTCAGCGAAACTCCATCTAAAGAAACAGTAAAACATTTTATTTCAGTAGTTCAAATGTATTTAAACATTGGTGAGGAAGTCAGAATTAATGAATCTCTTCCGATGAAGCTAATGATAATTGATGAAAAAATAACTATGCTGGCCTTAAATGATCCAGTATCTCTCGAACCAAGTTTTACGACTATTCTGATTGAACATCCTAATTATGCAAAATCTCAAAAAATTATTTTCGATACTTACTGGAATAATTCTTTAACACTCGAAGAGTTTGAAATTAAAATGAAAAAATATTTATAATCATTTAATTATTTAATGAAATTATAAATTAACAGATATATATCATCAACAAAATATAGGATTATATGAAATGAAAAAAACGTTGTCTAATTTTTTGTTAAACGGATTGTTAATAGCACTGACGGTATGCTTTTACAATACTGGAATATTTGCCCAATGGTCATCAGATCCTGCAACTAATTTGCAAGTTTGCGACACGACCGGAGATCAAGCACTTCCAAAAGTAGCTTCTTTGCCTGACGGAGGATGCTATATTTCATGGTTTGATAACCGTGATGGAAATTATGCAGTTTATCTTCAAAGATTAGATCCTCTAGGAAATAAAATGTGGGATAATAACGGATTATTAATAAGCAATAATGCACAAAATTCATCTTTAGTTGATTATGCAATCGGAATTGATGATCACAATAATGCAATTGTTACTTTTACGGATATAAGAGATAATGATAGTCTTCATGCATTTGCTTATTTAATAGATACATCAGGAACATTCCTTTGGGGAGCAAATGGAGTTAGGTTATCCGGAAATGGTGATTACCAGCCAAATCCTGTCGTTACACAAACTTCTGATGGTAATTATGTTTTTGCATGGATTGTTGCAACCGATACACAAAAGATAGCATTGCAGAAAATTTCTCTTGCCGGAACAAAAATGTGGGGAACGGATCCCATTATTTATGCAAGCGGAACTGCTGAAAATTATTCTAATCCTAAAATAGTTGCTTCCGACAATGGAAGTATAGTATTAGTACATCAGGGATATACAGGTCCGTTTTTTGCGGCAGTAGTGCATCTTTATGCCCAAAAGTTTGATACCGATGGTAATACCGTTTGGGGTGCAGGAGGAGTGGTTATTCAAGATTTGGGTACTATTCCTTTTTATGATATTCCTTTAGCAGTCAGCGATGATAATAACGGTGTCTTTGTAGAATGGTATGATGACAGGGATAATAATTCTTTATTCAGTTCATTTGTTCAGCATGTTACTTCAACGGGAACCTTGTTGTTTCCTGCTAACGGCACTGAAGTTTCTACAAATAGTTCTATGCATCATCTTAATCCTACTCTTGCTTATAATTCTTCTACTGATGAATTATTCTCTTTCTGGTTAGAAGAAACACCGCTTCAGGATAATTTTGCTGTTTATGGTCAAAAATTCGACGCTTCAGGAACAAGACAATGGACAGATAACGGAAAGTCATTTACTACACTTTCTTCAAATGCATTGTTTGGACCTTATTCTCAAGCAGCAGATACATCAGTTTATGTATTTTATCTTCAAGGAAATCCATCCGGTGTTAATCAAAGTGTTAATGCATTTATGGTGAATTCCGACGGTAACTTTTCATGGACTCCGAATATTACCGATGTTTCAGATCCAACACCTAATAAGTTGCATACCGTAACTACTATTTCCAACGACAATATTGCAAAAATTATTTGGGAAGATACTAGAAACGACGGCGGCGGAATTTATGCTCAAAATGTAAATCCAAACGGAGCTTTGGGAAATATAATTCTTCCCGTCGAACTGACTTCTTTTGCTGCAACCGCTCAAGGAAATTCCGTTAATTTAAAATGGAATACTGCAACGGAAATAAATAACCGCGGTTTTGATATTGAAAGAAAAGCAATCAGCGATAATTCAAACCAAAGCAGCTGGGAAAAAATAGGGTTTGTTTCCGGATTTGGAAATTCTACCGAACCAAAATCTTATTCATATAATGATAATCAATTAACTTCAGGAAATTACTCTTATAGACTTAAACAAGTTGATTATAACGGATCATTTAAATATTCAAATGAAATTGAAGTTACAATAAATGTTCCGGTTCAATTTACACTTGATCAGAATTATCCTAATCCGTTTAATCCTTCTACCAAAATTAAATTTTCAATTCCTCAAAACGGATTGGTTACTTTAAGTGTTTACAATACTTTAGGCCAAAAAGTGGCTGACTTAATTAATGGAAATTTAACTCAAGGTGAACATCAAATAAACTTTGATGCATCCAAATTAACAAGCGGAATATATTATTATAGATTAGAATCAAATAATAATGTGTCTGTTAAAAAGATGATACTACTAAAATAGTTTACCTCTATTCTAGCGCCCTCTAGAATAATCTCATGAAGGGAAAGCTTTTAAGCTTTCCCTTTTTTTATGTCTGAATTTGTATAAATAATAATCTAAAAGCTGGATAAGTTTATCATTAATTTATAATAAGAAGACAAATAAAGATTATAATAAGGGAAATTATTTAATTTGGAGCTTAGTGTAAATAATAGTATTGTAAGAAATAAAAAAGCCGGTTAAATTTAACCGGCCTTATATAATTTTATATTTTGAAGAACGTCAGAATTGAATCTTTCGTTTAGTTCTTATATGCATATTCAAGTACAAGAGCCGATGCCACAAATATGGAGGAATAAGTTCCTATTATAATTCCAAAAAATAATGTGAATGCAAAAGCTCTTAAAACTTCACCGCCGAATACCAGTAAAACAAACACCGTTAATAATGTTGTACCGCCTGTTAATATTGTTCTGCTCATTGTGCGGTTAACACTCATGTTAATAACTTCCATAAGCGGCATTGTTTTGTGTATCTTCATATTCTCTCTAACCCTGTCAAAAACAATTACGGTATCGTTAATTGAGTAACCGACAAGGGTTAGGAACGCCGCCACCACAGTAAGATCAATTTCCAGATTTAATCCCGGAATAACATCATACAATGTAGCATAGAGTCCAAGTGTTATTAGAACATCGTGGAACAACGCTAAAACCGCTCCGAATGCAAAAATAAATTTGAACCTGAATGCGAGATAAATTAAAATTACAACTAGTGATAGAAAAACCGCAACAATTGCATCTTCTTTTAATTCTTTACCAACCTTCGGTCCGACATGATCTTCTTTTATTACCTTAAACGGATTGCCCGAAATTTCACTTTTTAAGTTTTGTTTTATCCAGTCAGCTATTCCTACTCTTACAACCATTTGAGTATTTGTCGGCTCTTCGGAAACTTTACCGGTTTGGAATCCATCGGCAAATAATTTATCCACAGCTAAATTTGTCGTATCCGGATTTGGAAATGCAATTGTAACTGAATTCGCTGATGAATCAACTATTCTAGTTGGAACTCCAGGAAAGCCTTTATTTATTGCACTTTGGATTTCATTTATAACTTTAGGATAAATATTTCTAGGGATTTGCTGAAGTTCGGTTCTTATCAAAACTCCGGTTTCACTTCCGAAAGTTTTTAATTCTATATCGCCAAGTCCCAGCTTTTCAACATCGCCTCTAATATTACTAATGGTTACGGGTTTATCAAACTGAAGTACAATTTCAGTACCACCTTTGAAATCGATTCCAAATACTAATCCTCTGAAAATTACATTTATTACACCTATTAGGAATAGGGTAGTAGAAATGATATAAAAGATTTTTCTTTTTCCTAAAAAATCAAAATTAAGATTTTCAAATATTCGCATTTAACAATATGCTCCTTAAAGCGTGTTTAAAATTAACCTAAACTGATTTTAATTCCTTTTGATACCATTATATCAAAAATCAGACGTGCAATGAATAATGCACTAAATAAACTTGCTATAATACCAATCATAAGAGTAAGTGCAAAACCCTGCACCGGTCCGGTACCGAATTGGTATAAAATAATACCGGTAAAGAATGTAGTAATGTTGGAGTCTATAATAGCCGAATAAGCTTTAGAGAATCCGCTGTCTACAGAAGCTTTAATGGTTTTCCCGGTAGCTAATTCCTCGCGTATACGTTCGTATATCAGCACGTTGGCATCCACCGCCATACCGATTGTTAGAATGATACCCGCAATACCTGGAAGTGTTAGCGTTGCGCTGAATCCGGCAAGTACGCCCATTATAAATAAAATCGTAAATATTAATGAAGCTGCAGCAATAGTTCCGGCTCTTCTATAATATATTATCATGAATATACCGACTATAAGATATCCAAGAATTGCCGAACTTAAACCGCTGTTAATAGAATCCTGACCCAAAGACGGTCCGACTGTTCTTTCTTCAATTATATCTACCGGCGCCGGAAGAGCACCGGCTTTAAGTACAATAGCCAGCAATTTTGCTTCTTCCATATTTGCCATTCCGGTAATTTGTGAACGGCCGCTAGGAATTTTATTTATAACATTTGGTGCGGAATAAACTACTCCATCCAACACAATTGCAATTCTTTTATTAATATTCGCACCGGTTATTCTTGCCCATTCGGTAGCGCCTTCGGAATTCATAGTCATTTCTACAATAGGTGAAGATGTATTTTGATCAATTGTTGCAACTGCATCTGTTATTACACCGCCAGTTAATTCCGGTTTTTTATTTACTAAATACAATCTGTAATAAGCCTGTCCGTTTTCATATCCCATTGGTTTTGCAGAAAATAAAAACTGTACATTATTTGGAATTACAGCTTTAACATCGGGTCTGCTTAATAGGTATTCTAATTTAGCTTTATCATTTTCCATTACAGCAGCATCTGCAGTTCTTCCCTGCGAGTCGATTAATCTTGCTATAGAAAAGAACGGATGTTGTTTAGCAAATTGTTCTTTTGATAATTCTTGTTGGGTTGAATCATTTGCTGCAATTTGGTTTGTGTCATTTGCTGCAGATGTACTCTCTGCAGTTTTGGAATTTTTATTTTTTTCATTTTTTGCCGAAGCTGAATCTGTTTTGGTACTATCCAAAGATTTTCCGGCAAGAACATTATCTATTTTCTGCATAACTGCAAAAGTAAACTCGGGATCTTTTACTAGTTTAAATTCCAGTAATGCAGTTCCTTGAAGCAATTGTTTAGCTTCTTCTTCTCTTGCCACGCCCGGTAATTCAACAATAATTCTTCTAGAACCTTGTCTTTGTATAGTCGGCTCGGAAACACCGTATTGGTCAACTCTGTTTCGGATGATCTCCATTGCTCTTGTAACAGCATCTTCAGCAGATTTCTTTAAATTATTGAGAATAGTGTTGTCATCTTCTCTAATACTTCCGAAATATCTGCTTAATCTGATTTTTCTTTGCTCAAGAACTCTTCCTAATGCATCTACAACAGATTCATCATTTTGAGCTGCCTGTTTTTCAGCAATTTTTAATGCTTGATTAAATGCCTCATCCGGATTTTTAGCAAGCTTTGCCAATAACTGTCCGGTGTTTACTTCAAGTACCACTCGCATACCGCCTTGAAGATCCAAACCTAATTTTATTCTTTTAAGTCTGGCTTCCACAATGGAAGGATCGGCAGTTTTCAAACTGTCTTCTACAAGAGTTATTCTCTGATCCAAAGCTGCTTTAGTTATGTTAGGATCTTGTTGTAAAATTTGCTCTTTCTTTTTTTCAACAATTTTGGATACCATTTTATTATTCTGGTAATCCTGGTAAGTTGGATAAAGTAGGTATACACAAAGAGCTACTGCGGCTAGAATAATTATTATTCGAAATCTGAATTCTTTCATGCTTCGACTTTAGTTACTAAATAATGAGTTTAAAAATTAATTAAAAATCAAAATTACCTGTTAAGGCCAAGAAAGTCAATAAACTTAGCAATATATCATTGTAAAATATGCTGGGAATTATAAGGAAATTTTAAAAGAAAGGCAGTTTTTAGTACAAAATTCAGATTTTAGTTATGATTTTCTTAACTAATCTTTCAAATTTTTCTTTTACCAGGTTTGCGGTTTCTGTTACTTCGGAGTGGGAGAGCTTTTTATCCGTAATTCCGGCAGCAAAATTTGTTATACAAGAAATTACGGAAGTTTCTATACCTAAATAACTTGCATAAACTGCTTCATGTACTGTTGACATTCCGACGGCATCAGCTCCGAATTTTTCAACCATTTTTACTTCGGCAGGTGTTTCATAACTTGGTCCTTTTGTGAACCAGTAGACACCTTCTTTCAATTCAATTTTCTCTTCAAGTGCAGCTTCTTTTATTTTTTTATTTATTTCTTTTGAAGGGAAATTTAAAAAATTATTTTTTCCATTTTCATCGGCAATTCCTATTAATGAAGTCAGTTCTTTTTTTATAAAAGAAGAATTTACTGAAACAGCCAGCATTAAATCCCCGGGAGTAAAGTTAGTATTTACCCCTCCTGCTGCATTTGTAATAATTATTTTTTTACATCCCAATTGATGAGAAATAAAAACAGGAAGAATACATTCATAAATAGAATAGCCTTCATAAAAATGAATTCTTCCCTGAAATAATAAAAGTTTTTTGTTTTGATACTCTGCAAAAATGATTTTCCCTTTATGTCCAATTATGGTAGAAGCAGGAAAGCCAGGCAACTCATTTGTATTTACTGATTTTTTAATTTCAACTTTTTCCGCAAAGTCACCCAATCCACTTCCCAAAATAAAAGCAATTTCCGGATTGAAAGGTTTTACATTGTTTAATTCATCCAGTAAATCTTTGTATTTAAATTTCAGATCGATCATCTGATTTTATTAATTATGAAAATAACATTCCGGCTAAAGTTGCAGTCATTAAAGTTGCTAATGAACCGCCAATAACAGCTTTAATACCCAAACTAGCAATATCCGATTTACGGCTTGGTGCCAATGGTCCTAAACCTCCGATTTGAATTGCAATTGAACTGAAATTTGCAAATCCGCATAAAGCATAAGTTATCATTAATATTGATTTAGCATTCATTAATTGATCGGCTTGAATTAAGCTTGCCCATTTCCAGATAAGCAACAAATTCATTTAATACTACTTTAGTTCCTAAAAGACTTCCGAAGTTAAGAGCATCATGCCAGGGAACGCCGATTGCAAATGCTAAATATTGCAGTACCCATCCGATAATCAATTGAAAATTTAATGGATGACCGTAAGCTGCAATAAGTCCTGCATTCCAGCCTGCAACATCACCAAGTTTGCTTAATAGAATGTTTATTAAGGCAATTATAGCAATAAATGCAATCAGCATTGCACCTACATTTAAAGCAAGCATAAGTCCGTCTCCGGCTCCGTTAGCTGCGGCTTCAACAATATTAGAAGCATTCTTTTCAATTTTAACTTTAACAGTTCCCTTAGTTTCCGGTTCGCTTACTTCGGGAAATAGAATTTTGGATATAACCAATGCAGCCGGTGCGGCCATAATACTTGCTCCTAAAAGCTGGGTTGCAAATAACTGCTGAGCTTGATCTAGCGGAATCCCGTGAGATTTAGCATAAGAATTTCCAAGGATTTGAACATAAGCAGCCATAACTCCGCCGGCTATTGTAGCCATTCCTCCAACCATAATTGTGAGTATCTCACTTTTTGTCATTCCTTTTATAAATGGTTTTATCATTAAAGGTGCTTCGGTTTGACCTACAAAAATATTAGCGGTACATGATAAAGATTCTGCTCCGCTTGTACCCATTACTTTTGCCATTACCCATGCCATTGCCTGCACAATTCTCTGCATTATTCCAAGATAATAAAATATCGACATTAAACTGGCAAAAAATATTATTGTGGGAAGAACTTGAAAAGCAAAAAACGAACCTAAACTTCCGATATTTCCCGGGCTAATTGCTAAATCTCCAAATACAAATTTTGCTCCGTCTGTTGTAAAGTTTAAAAGTATTACAAATCCTTCACTAATAATATTAAAGAAGTCTTTCGGCCAGCCAAATGGAGAAAATATATGACTTAAATCTTCTCCTTTAAGAATTAAAATTGCAAAAATTAATTGAAGCAGCAGTCCGCCTCCTACAAGCCGCCAGTTAATTTTCTTTTTATTATTTGATAAAAGAAATGCTAATCCTACCAGAACAAAAATTCCGATAATTCCCCTGATAATTGAAATAAAATCCATAAAAGCCTCTGTTAACTTTCTTTAGGAATATAATGGCATTTTCTGCAGCGCGCTTCATAAATTTCGGCAGCACCGACTACAACTCTTTCGGATGAAGTTATTTTTCTTTGTGTTTTGTCTGCCGGGTTTCCGCATACAACACAAATTGCCAAAGTTTTAGTAATGTATTCTGCAATTGCAAGCAGCTGAGGCATTGGTTCAAAAGGAATTCCGCGGTAGTCTTGATCCAACCCTGCAATAATTATTCTTTTACCTTCATTGGCAAGTTTGTTGCAGATATTAACAATATCATTTGAAAAAAACTGCGCTTCATCAATTCCTATTACATGTGCATCATCCGAATATTTTAAAACTTCATTGATATCATTAATTAAGATTGACGGCAGAGATTGTTCGCTGTGAGATACGATTGAAGTTTCGGAATATCTCGTATCTATTAAAGGCTTAAATATTTTTACTTTTTGCTTTGCAATTTGAGCACGTCTTAATCTTCTGATTAATTCTTCTGTTTTTCCGCTGAACATACAGCCGGCAATTACTTCGATCCAGCCTGTTTTTTGAGGTAGGTCGTGAGGAGAAATTTCATTCATAAATTTTTAGTAGAAAGTTTTGATAATATTTTAAATAATTTGATTGTACAATTCATTGTTTCAACTTTAGTTTTTAACCGCAAAGACGAAAATCAAAAACAAAAATTATCTTAGCGATTCTCCGCGAACTTAGCGGTTTAATATTTTCTGTTTTATCGCTACTTTATTTTTTAACCGCAAAGATCGCTAAGTAACGCAAAGGTATAAATCACTAAATCGAATCAATATATATTTTTATTCAATCCTCGTGATTTAGTTTATTAAAATTAATTTTCATTGAGTTTATTTACAACTCTTTTAATTCCGTTTTTAATTAATTTGACATTAAAATTTATTAAATAACCTAATCTGCAATCAGATAATTTTAAATATGTTAAAATTTGTGCAAGGTGAATATCATTTAACGCTTCAACTGATTTAATTTCAATTATTACTTTGTTTTCAACAAGAAGATCAATTCTATAACCACATTCAAGTTTGACATCTTTATAAATTACCGGTAAAGCTCTTTGCTGTTTAACTCCTAAACCTGATTCAATTATTTCAAACAATAAACATTCTTCATAAGTAGATTCCAATAAACCCGGACCAAGTTCTTTATGTACTCTTAATGCGCAATCAACGATAATTTTTCCAATCTGATTTTCTGTCATTATATTCCCTCATTCTCTTTTTTAACCGCAAAGGCCGCTAAGTAACGCAAAGGTAAAAACAAAAATTCTCTTAGCGATTCTCTGCGAACTTAGCGGTTTAATATTTTCTGTTTTATCGCTACTTTATTTTTTAACCGCAAAGACCGCTAAGTAACGCAAAGGTATAAATAAAAATTCTCTTAGCGATTCTCTGCGAACTTGGCGGTTAATTTTTTCTTTCGAATCCATTCTGCTATTTTTAACCGCAAAGGCCGCTAAGTAACGCAAAGTTGAAAATTAACAATAAGTTTAATCCCGGTGTTAATTAGTATAAATTAATTATTATTTTTTCAAGTCTTCACTGCCGAATGAAAACGGCAGCAATTCCGATAACTTAATAACTTTCAATTCTTTTTTGGAATTTATCATTACAATATCTATATCTCCGCAGAGATCGCTTATTACTTGTCTGCAAGCACCGCAGGGCGGACAAAAATCCGGAGAATCGCTTGCAATTGAAATTGCTTCAAAATTTCTTTCACCTTCGGATATCGCTTTGAATATTGCAGTCCTTTCTGCACAAATAGTTAAACTGTATGAACTTGATTCAATATTGCAGCCGTGATAGATTTTTCCATCCCCTGTTATTAATGCAGCACCTACGTGAAATTTTGAATAAGTCGGCATTGCTTTTGATTTTGCTGCTGCTGCTGCTTCGGCCAGTAATTTGTAATTAATATCTTTCATTTTAACAGAACCAAAAATAAATTATTAAAGTTGTAATTCAAAAAGTAATTATAATTATATTGAATTACTTAGAATTATATTCTATAAAATAGTATAAATTTTTATTGTTCTTTGTACTTTTCTTAGCGTAAGAAAAGTACCAAAAGAAACATGCACTGAAAAAGAATTGCGGAAATCTCATTCCGTTCAGCTAAAATAAATTAACTCATCCGGCAGTAGCCGGATTCAAACAGAATTTATTTTTTGTCTTTAACACACTTTATCTACAAATTGCCGACAAACGCTTTACTGCATTCGATTTCTAATTCGCAATTCTTTTTAGGTGCTTAAAAATTAATGTTAAAAAACTATCTATATATTTTTTCTTTTAAGAACAATATAGAACTCAGGTGTTAAAAGGTTATTTAAAATTCCTTTTTTATCATTTACAATATTTATCATCTTTAAATGAAATGGTAATCTTTTGAGTATCTTTAATAATCTTAAATGAAAATCACTCCATACAATTCCTCTGTCTCCTTCCATCATCATTTTAAATACTTTTTTTGTTTGAAGATTAATTAAATAATCATAATTAAAGTAATTGTATATTTTTTTAAGCGATAATAATTCTGCAATATCATTTCTATAGAAGTCTTTTCTTCTAAAAAATTTTAAAAAGTATTTCTTAATATTTTTTCTCTTTAAAATTGATAAAAAGGGAAGTCCCCAATGCGGATCTGCTGTTAAATTAATTATGGAATATTTATTTGGTGTGCTTAAATAAATTATCCCATTATCCTTTAAAATCCTTTTTAGTTCTTTTATCAATTTTATATGATCAGAAATATGTTCAATTACATCCTGAAGAATTATCAAATCAAAAGAATTATTCTTGAAAGGAATTAATTTTGCATCAGCTTGTATTTTTTGATAATTAGAATCGAAGTTTTGTCTTAATAATCTTTGATAATTTAAATCGTAGCTAATTACAAAATTATTTTGAGAAAATAGCTCTGAAGTTCCCCCTTCACCTGAACCCAAATCTAAAATATTCAAGTTTCTTAAATCAGTAAATTCATTTAATATATTTTCAATAACCTTTGCGCGGTCAAATGATATTTCCCTTGCTCTTTTCCATCTTTCATAATTAGGATGAGATTTATCAAGCCAAATAATATTTGAAGTTTCTTTTACTTCCATTGGATTTTCAAAAATTTAGCACTGAAGAAATTTATAATTAAGAATACTTCGTAAAAAATTTGCAGATATATTTTTTCAAAAAAATTAAATCTATAACCGAATTTATCCTGAAATATTGAAACCGTAATTAAATCGATTATAATCTTTGATAAAAATAAAAGTAAAAACATTGGATCTAAAAAATATAATAAAGGCGAAAACAAAAAAAACAAATTCACCAAATGCCAAAAAGCTAGTATTGTTTTTACTTTAAATAGATAATGAAACGAAGTTTGTGTATGCCTCGCTTTCTGCTGTATATAATCCTTTAAACTTTTTTTGGTTTCAGAAAAAACAAATGAATCTTTAGAAACAAATACTCCGATTTTTAATTTATTTTTGTATGCTTCTCTAATTAATAAATCATCGTCTCCGCTTATTACATCAGTTGTATTTTGGTAACCTTTAATCTCATAAAACTTATTCTTATTAAAGGCGAAGTTTCTGGAAGCAGCAGAGTAGGGGAGTTTTAATTGTGCAAAACCAAATGTTAAAATGGAACTTCTTAAATTTTCAAAACATGAAATCTTGTTTATTAAGTTTTTTGTTTGAACAAAAGGTGCATGTCCGAAAATGAAATCGTAGTTCCGCTGAAACATTAAATTTATTTTTACTAACCAATTTACCTGCGGCCGGCAGTCTGCGTCGGTAATTATAACATAATTGTTTTTGGATTTATTTATTCCAAAAGATAAAGCCCCTTTCTTACCGGGAATAATTTTTGATGCTGCTATATGTATAGACGCATCTTCTAATTTAGTAATTTCTCTTTTTGCAACATTAATTGTATCATCAGTAGAATTGTCATCAATTAATAATATTTCATACTTATTATTAGGATACTGTAATTTGTAAAAAGAATTAATAAGATTCGAAACATTCTTCTGTTCATTTTTCATACTAACAATTATAGAAAAAGGATGGAATGAATTGTTAGTAAAAGTTAAAGATTTTGAATGCAGGATTTTGTTTAATGATAAAATTATAATTAAGTTAAGAAAGACGAACAATAAAATTGTTAAAGCTATCAAAATCTCAATCATATTGTTTAATTAAACCTTGTGATTTATAGCGGAACATTTAATCAATATTTAAAAATAGTCCTGATATTTCTATTAAATAAATAAAAAATTTCTTTTTTTATTAATTATTTTTATTAAATTAACAGAAATAATCAATAATTAAAAAACACAAGACGACATTCTATAATTAATAATTGTTACTATATATTTTGATATCCGAAAATTTTCCTATTAATACACAAGACCCCATTAATCATACAAGCTTATCATATAAGCCTATACACACGAACATCGATTTAAGTTTAATAAGAATAAATAGAAATATAATATCACTTAAACATTTTTTTGCAAAAAATTCCGAATCAATAAAAGTTGCTTAAAAATATATTAAAGTTAAATAAGTTTTTTCCTATCGGAATCAAAAAGAAACCAAATAAATTAGTCCGATAAAATTAATTAACTAACAATCACTTCAATAAAATAGGAGAGATGATGAAAAAAAATCTTCTTTTTTTAAGCGTGCTGATGTTTGTATTCAGTATAGCTTCTATCTCGTTTGCTCAATATCAAGATGCAAGAAGATGGACGCATGATCCCAGGATGACTCAAATAACTCCTTTTGATCAAGGTGTTCCAAGCAATACGTGTCGTGCCAAGTAGGCTTGAAATACG
>CAVQMC010000003.1:0-35911 GCA_963713505.1 uncultured Ignavibacteria bacterium
GCTCGGTCTGGTGCCACGCCAGTATTCCACCGGTGGCAAGACCCGTCTTGGTCGGATCACCAAAGCGGGCAACCGGGAGATCCGAAGGTTGCTGGTCCTCGGTGCCACATCGGTGGTGTACCGGGCACCACAGTGGAACAGCACCCTCGGGGTGTGGACGCGGAAGGTTCTGGAGCGCCGTCCCGTCAGGCTGGTGACGGTCGCTTTGGCAAACAAGATGGCGCGCATCGTCTGGGCGTTGATGACGCGCAAAGAGGTCTACCAGGCGGAAGGACGTGCGGCGACCGCGACGGAAGCGGCGGTGTGACGTCCTGGCGCCGAGCGGTGGACGTCGGGCGTAAGCCCGGCTGATCCGGCAGGAGGCTCTGGTGCAAATAGCCTGACGAGCCCGAGGTCATGGCTGCCACGCCTGCGGTGTTGTCGCGTTATCGGGCTGCCAAGACTGCTTCCCAGACAGCAGGCGCACGTCGCCCCCGAAGACGCAGCCGACCGAGGTTGAACTGCCCCTTGTGGATCCGGCGCAGCAATTCGATCCCGGCTATGGTGATCGCCGCGGTCTTGAACCGCTTGAACCCAAGCATCGGACCGATCCGCGACTTCACGCCCCGATGGTCCTGCTCGATCAGGTTGTTCAGGTACTTCGATGACCGCAGCTTCGTGTCAGCTGGCAGTTCACCGTCAGCCTTCATCTCGCGTACGGCGCGGTGCGACGCGGCATAGCCGTCCAACGTGACGGTCCGCGGACCCGAGCCCTGACCCTTGATCGCCTTGCGGAAGAACGCCTTGGCCGCGGCAACGTCACGCTTTGGGCTGAGACGGAAGTCGACGGTATTCCCGGCGCGATCAACCGCCCGATAGAGATAGACCCATTCGCCGCGGACCTTCACGTAGGTCTCGTCTACACGCCAGACGCTCCGGCCGGCTGCACGAAGCGGTTCCAGCGGCGCTCGAACTCCGGCGCATAGTGGTGCACCCACCGCATGATCGTGGTGTGGGCCATCGACAGCCCACGCTCGGCCACAAAACCAGCGGCCGCGGCCATATCCTGTTGTCGGGCCTGTTACCTGCGAGCGTCGTGGAAAAGGAATGCTCGCCGATAAATGCTCCTCCGGCAACAACATGAAAACCGTCCGCCTCCAGAATGTGTTTGAACTCTATTAACGCATCGTCATAATCGCGGTTTCCGTAAAGAACCACGGCGACTGCCGTTGCGCCGTTTCCGGAAATTGAGAGCCGACGATCATTGGGAACGCGTCCGGCGTAAACCGGAACGATGCCAGATTTGACAGAAAAACAGTTCAATATATTGAAGAGTCTGCTGAACTTGACATCATCAGTAAGCGTTTTCTAAAAGATGATGTGTACCTGCTTATTGAGGGTGCCAGGAAAGCATGATAACGCGCCACTTGCTCTCGACGACCTGCAGGGACGTCACGCCGTTGTCTCCGGATGTGTTTTCTCAGGAAATACCGAGGTCTTTCCACAGCGCATCCACGCGCTGTATTACAGCCGCGGACATGCTAATGGGTCGGCCCCAGCGCCGGCTGCTTTCCGCCGGCCACTTGTTGGTGGCGTCAAATCCGATTTTGGAGCCCAGCCCGGAGACCGGACTGGCAAAGTCGAGGTAGTCAATGGGCGTGTTTTCCACCAGCACGCTGTCGCGCACGGGATCCATTCGGGTGCTGATCGCCCAGATCACCTCGCTCCAGTTGCGCACGTTGATGTCGTCTTTTCTTCTTTTGTTTGGAATTTATAAAGAGATTGAAGCAGAATAGAGTTGGTTGAATGGCATTCAACACAATTTTTTAAAGCTTTTTCTTTAGGTAAAATAATATGAGAAACACCTGCACTGCTTTTAGCTGTATGACAATCAATGCAGCGGACAGATTTCCAGTGAAGCTCTTTATGGGGAAGCCAGCTATGCGCTGAATTTAAATCAGGTAAAACTTCATTTGTAAAATGTTCTATTTTTGTTTCATTATTATGGCATTCCAGGCATATCTGATTGTCATATAAAACAGTTTGTTTGATTTCTTTATTTACTCTTGCATGAATTTTAAAACTATGCGGTTCATGACAATTAAAGCAAGTAAACTTATTCCTAAATTTTTGGTAATGAATACTTTCTTTAAAATCTTTTTCTATAGTTTTAAAACTGAACTTAAATAAATCGGGATTATCCTGATGACAGTTTAAACAATATAGATTTTCAGACTTTAAATTTGCCGGATGAGGGAAAGTTTTAAATTTTTCGGAATGACATTGAATGCATTCAAGATCTTTATGATTTGAAGAATAAAATTCATGGGGATTGACGGATAAGTTTTTTAACATTCCGCTGCCCGGATCTTTATAACCCAGAGTAGACATGGAATGGCACTTTAAACAATAGGAATTTTGTTCTTTATTTTCCCCGAATAAAATTTGCTGTATGGCAATAATTAATATTGCAACCGTGACAAACCATTTCAGAAATTTCATATGTTTTGATAATCATATTCATTTGTATTGAAAATATATCTCAACTCTTTCTGATGGTACTTGTGATAGCTTCTTTAATCCTTCCGCATTCTGAAAAATTCTTATACACATCGCAATTTCTGCAGTCCAAATCTTTACATTTATTCTTTATGTGATCAAAAGTCCAGCAGGGTTGAGAATGAGCTTTAAAAGCTTCGCAGTTATTTCTGTCCTCTTCCGAACAATTGTTAATTTCCCAGCAGGGGATTAAAGAATAGATTGTTTTTATTCCGGCAATACTAATTTTACTGAAATTAATTGCGTTTCTTATACATTTTAATCTGGCAATATCCGCTTCTGAATAAAGCCTGTGATTTGATTCTTTTTTAAATGGAATTATCAATCCTTCTTTTTCATACATTCTTAAAGTATGAACTGAAATACCTAAAATCTTTGCTGCACTGCTGATAGGGTAAAGAGGTAATTCATATTTTTCTAACTGATCCACTTTAAAGTCCATATTAAATTATTTGATATTTATAAATATCAAATCTTCTGCCAATTCTAGATATAAAATTTTTAACTTAAAGTAATAATTCCTAAATTTTATTTGTCATAAACAAGAAACATGTGATTGTATTTCTTTTTGCCGAGAAATAAAAACATTACTAAATTTGTATCAATTAAGAATAGTTTCGTAATGAAAATAATTGCTAATATGGTAGAGACACATATTTTCAGATCATCTAAAAATAATAGTTGAGTTTTTATTGCTTAAAAGATCTGAAGGTGAAATTTATCCTGGTATTTGGCAAATGGTAACAGGGAAATTCAAAACAAATGAAAAAGCATATGAAACTGCATTAAGAGAAATAAAAGAGGAAATCGGATTTATTCCTTTAAAAATGTGGGTAGTTCCAAATATAAATTCATTTTATTCTCATGAGAATGATGCTCAATTCAATGTACCGGTTTTTGCGGCTTTAGTAGATTGGAGTTCGGAAGTTAAAATTAAGTAAAGAACATTCGGAGTTTCAAATGGCTGTTTCCGGAAAAAGCAAAAAAATTATTAGCGTGGCCGGGACAGCAAAAATCAGTTGAAGTTATTACCGATTATTATCTTAATAAAATTAAATTTCTCAATATTACTGAAATAAATTTAAAGGGTTCGTAAAAATTTGTAGAATAGCTTTGAAATTATGTATAAATTTAAAAACTGTATTATAATAATTATTTCCATTTAAATTTTTCAAACATTTAAGTTAAAGGAGAACGTTTTGGGTTTATTAGTTGTTGGATCTCTCGGACTTGATACTGTTGCTACACCTTTTGATAAAATCGAGGATGCATTAGGCGGCTCAGCGGTTTACATTTCTCTTGCTTCAAGTTATTTCAGCGGACCAATAAATCTTGTTGGAGTAGTAGGAAGTGATTTTCCTAAAGAATATATAAAACTTTTAGAAGATCATAATATAGATTTAGAAGGTTTACAGATAATTGACGGCGGCAAAACTTTCAGATGGTCCGGCAAATATCATTATGATCTTAATGTTAGGGATACTTTATTAACTGAATTAAATGTATTCGAATCCTTTAATCCCATAATTCCCGATCAATTTAAAAAATCAAAATTTATTTGTCTTGGAAATATTGATCCTGTTCTGCAGAAAAAAGTTTTAGATCAGATGGAAAATCCACAGTTTATTGTTTGCGACACAATGAATTATTGGATAGAAGGGAAAAGAGATGATTTAATCTCTTTACTGCCCAGGGTTAATGTTCTGATTATTAATGATTCTGAAGCCCGCTTGCTTGCGCACGAACCCAATTTAATAAAAGCAGCTAGAGTGATAAGAGAAATGGGTCCGCAAATACTTATTATTAAAAAAGGCGAGCATGGTGCATTGTTATTTACGGAAGATATTGTATTTTCTGCTCCAGCTTATCCAATGGAAATGATTTATGATCCAACAGGCGCAGGCGATTCTTTTGCAGGCGGGTTTACAGGATACCTTCACAAAACACAAGACGTTTCTCCGGAAAATTTAAAATGTGCAGTGATTTACGGTAGTTCAATGGCGTCTTTTTGTGTTGAAAAATTCAGTACAAAAGGGTTGGAAGAACTTTCTTATTTAAGAGTACAAGACAGATACCATGAATTTATGAATTTGTCCAGGTTCGATGAAACAGAGTGATTATTTTTCTATAAAGTTTGAAGATGATAAATTCATCTTTTTAGATCAGACAAAGCTTCCGCTTGAAGAAAGTTATATCTCGACTGATGATTATGAAAGAATTGCTGATGCTATTGAAAGATTGGAAGTAAGAGGTGCTCCCGCAATTGGCATTACTGCCGCTTATGGTTTGGCTTTATCTGTTAAAAATGTTTCAAGCCAAAATATAAATGAAAAATTTAATAAAGCTTTTAATAGATTAGCATCTACGCGTCCCACCGCAGTAAATTTATTTTTTGCATTAGAAGAACTGAAAAATAGTCTATGAAAAAAATAAAAATATTGAAAATTTATATTTAACTTTACTTGATAAAGCAAAAGAAATTCATAATAAAGATATTGAGTATTGCGATAAAATTGGAAAAAACGGATTAGCATTATTCAATAAAAAATCTAACGTATTAACCCATTGTAATACAGGTAAATTAGCAACCGGGCGGAATTGGAACGGCATTTAGCGTAATTAAAACTGCTTATGAAAATGGTTTAGTAAATATTGTTTATGCAGATGAAACAAGACCTTTACTTCAAGGATTAAGATTAACTGCATTTGAATTGGAGAAAAACGGAATTCCTTTTAATGTACAAAGTGATTCTTCTGCAGCAGTTTTAATGCAGCAGAACAAAATTGATTTAATCATTACAGGTGCTGATAGAATTGCATTAAATGGAGATTCTGCAAATAAAATTGGAACTTATAATTTAGCGGTTTTAGCAAATTATCATAACATTCCATTTTATATAGCAGCTCCTTCTACAACAATTGATAGAAAAATCCCAACCGGTGCGGATATAAAAATAGAATATAGAAACAGAGCAGAATTAACCGAAATAAAAAATATTAAAATTACTCCAGATTCCTATCAAGTATTTTCTCCTGCATTTGATGTAACTCCTTCACATTTAATTAATGGAATCATTACCGAAGAAGGAATATTTAAATTCCCTTATAATTTTATTAAATGAGTGAAATAATAAAAACTGAAGCTGTAGTTTTAAGTAAACTAAACTATGGCGATTCCAGCAGTATTGCTGCTTTATATACAAAGGAATACGGTAAACTTTCTGTTATTATTAAAGGTGCTAGAAGTTCAAAATCAAAAATCGGAACTTTAGTTGATCCGTTAAATCATATCGGAATTGTAATTTATAAAAAAGATACTAGAGATCTGCAAATTCTTTCCAGTGCCGACATAATAAATCATTTCCCTAAATTAAAAGAAGATCTTGAAAGTCTAAAATTTGCTTATGCTGTTTTGGAATTGGTAAAAAATTTAACTGTTGAACACGAACACAATTTAAGACTTTTCAGAGGCATTGTGAGAATCTTAAATTTATTGAATGCATCAAAAGAAAATCCAAAAATACTGTTCTTAAGATTTTTTATGTTCTTTTTAACTGAACTTGGTTATGAAGTGCAGTTGGACAACTGTTTTAGTTGCGGCAAATCAAATCTTAAAGGTTCTAAGTTGTCATACAATTTTGAAAATGGTATTTTTTGTGAGGATTGTAAACAAAATATAATTGAATCTTATTCTTTTAGTGCGGAACTTTTTGACTTGCTGATTTGTCTAAAACATTTTGAGAGCATAGGAAATGCTGGCAATGCTTTACTTGATAAAGCTATCAATTTTTTAGAAAAATATTTAAAATATCATGTTCCGGACTTCAAAGGAATTAGTTCAATTCAATTATTTCAATAAGGAGATTTTATAGACCAAATTATACTAATGCATTTATGCAGATATAAATAATAGAAAATGAAAACTCATCGGAGGAGAAAAATGAAATCGAAAAGTATAATTGGTGCACTAGTCCTTTTGGTTGTTGGTATTGTGTTTGGTGCTATTTTGGTGTCAGGCTTTGGACTGGTTAGACCAAGTTACGCAGATATAAATTTAGGAGCTTCCACACCGCCGGTTAAACTGGATGCAGATGCTTCATCATTTAGTAAAGCATTTATCGAAACAGCTGAAAAAGTCACTCCTGCTATTGTTCAGATAAATGTAGTTTCAAAAGTAACAGAAAATCCTCATCAGGATTTTTTCTTTTTCCCATTTAAATTACCTGAAGAACAAAAGGGAATGGGAAGCGGAATTATAATTTCTAAAGACGGTTATATAATTACTAATAATCACGTTGTGGAAAATGCCACAAAAGTTACAGTTGGTTTATATGATAAAAGAACATTTGATGCAAAAGTGATCGGTACAGATCCATTGACTGATTTAGCTGTAATTAAAATAGATGCTGATGATCTGCCTGTTGCTTATTTAGGAGATTCGGATAATTTGAAAGTTGGACAGTGGGTTATGGCAATCGGAAATCCGTTGTCTCTGGCTTCAACTGTAACTGCAGGAATTGTAAGTGCGGTTAACAGAGGTTCGCTTGGATTAATTAAAAATGCCTATGGTGTTGAAGACTTTATTCAGACTGATGCAGCAATCAATCCTGGAAACAGCGGCGGAGCTTTAGTTGATTTATCGGGTGCTGTAATTGGCGTTAACAGTGCAATTGCAGCAGGAAGAACCGGAACCTATATTGGTTATGGTTTTGCAATCCCCATAAATCTTGCTAAGTCTGTTGCTAAAGATTTAATAGCAAACGGAAAAGTTACCCGAGGTTATATCGGAATAAATATTAGCGAAGTTGATTATGCTATGGCAAAATCAATTGGAATGGATGCACCTCGCGGAATCATGGTACAAGATCTAGTTAAAGGCGGTGCTGCTAAAAATGCAGGCATTGAAGTTGGTGATGTCATTCTTAAAGTTGACGGTAAAGAAGTAAATAAACCAAACGAATTACAAAGTTATATTGCGAGCAAAACTCCCGGAACTGTAGTTGATTTGACAATTTACAGGGACGGAAAGGAAATAAATAAGAAAGTAACTTTGAAAGCACGTGAAGATAATTCAAATGCTGAACCAACTTCCAGCAAAGAAAAAGATAATGAGAAAAATCAAACAAATTTAGAATCATTAACTTTTGACAATGTCGGTTTAACTGTTCAGAATTTAAATTCCGACGATAAAAAGCAATTTGATGTTGACCATGGTGTATTGATAACTGATGTAAAAGAATTCAGTGAAGCAGAAGATCAGCAGCTGTTTAAAGGTTTAGTAATTACTCAAGCCGATAAAAAGGAAATTGATAATGTAAATGATCTTAAAGAAGTATTTAACGATAAAAAAGGCGGAGCTGTTCTTCTAAAAGTTGTAGATGATAAAGGTAATTCCAGGTTTGTTGGTTTGGAAATACCTCAATAAATTATTTCTAAATAAAAATATATTTAGCGCCCGATTTGTTCGGGCGTTTTTTTTATATTTACGATAAATATTAATTAGAGAAATTCATGATAAGATTTTTAACTGCCGGTGAATCTCACGGTAAATCATTAACTACCATTGTCGAAGGTTTTCCTGCTAATATTAAAATAAAACAAGATTACTTGAATTTTCATTTAAAAAGAAGACAGGCCGGTTACGGCCGAGGTTTAAGAATGAAAATTGAATCTGATCAAGCAGAAGTGCATTCGGGAATCAGGTTTTCAAAAACAATCGGCAGTCCAATTGCAATTTTAATTAAAAATAAAGATTGGGAAAATTGGAAAGAAATAATGCCGGTATGGGGAAATAAATCAAACAAAGAAAAAATAACTATTCCGCGTCCCGGGTCATGCAGATTTAGTTGGAATTTCAAAATATAATTTTGAAGATATAAGAAATTCAATTGAAAGATCAAGCGCAAGAGAAACTGCCGCACGTGTTGCTGCAGGAACAATTGCCAGAATATTGTTAGAAAATTTTGATGTAAAAATCGGAAGTTTTGTTGAAAGTATTGGAGGTATTTATCCAAAAGAAAATTTCTCCGAAAAACTTTTGGAAAATAATTTACCTAAAAAATTTAATGCATTTTCAATCTCAGAAAATGCTGACAAAAGCGAAGTTAGAGTTTTAGATACTGAACATGAAAAAAGGATTATCCAAAAAATAAAAACTGCAAAAAAGAAGGGTGATACTCTCGGCGGGACCTTTTATGTTTTTGCAACCGGAGTTCCGGTTGGACTCGGGAGTTTTATGCATTATGATAAAAAACTTGATGCTGAGATTGCAGCTTCAATGATGTCAATAAATGCTGTAAAAGCTGTTAGTATTGGTTTAGGATTTAATTCTGCTGATAATTATGGTTCGCAGTCACATGACGAAATTATTTTGAAAGATAATTTATTAAGCAGAAAAACAAATAGAGCCGGAGGAATAGAGGGTGGAATTTCCACCGGATTGCCGATAATTGTTAAAGCCGCAATGAAACCAATTGCAACTTTAATGAGTCCAATTGAAAGCGTAAATTTAAAGAATATGAAAAAAGTAGATGCCAGAAGAGAGCGAAGCGATTTTGTTGCTGTTCCAGCCTGTTCTGTTATTGCAGAATCTATGCTGGCATGGAGTATCGCGAAATGCTTTTTAGAAAAATTCGGCGGTGATTCACTGGAAGAAACAAAAGATAATTATAACAGCTATATTAAAAAACTCCCTCATAGAATCCGGAAAAATTTTAGAGATAAATGATGCAGATAAAAAAGTTTGAGTTTAACCCGTTTGATGAAAATACATATTTAATTTGGGATGAAGAAACAAGAGAAACAGCTGTTGTTGATCCCGGTTGTTATTTTCAAGAAGAAGAAAACGAAATAGAAAATTATATTTCCAAAGAAAATTTAAAAATCAAATATATTCTAAATACACATTGCCATATAGACCATATCTTCGGAATCAACTTTTTCAAACAAAAATATAGCTGTGAATATTACGTTCCTGAAAATGATATTGAGTTACTAAATAATGCAAGTGAACAGGCAAATTTTATGGGGCTCGATTTCAATTCAAATATTAAACATGATAAATTAATAAATGAACATTTAATTTTAACTCTTGGTAACATTAAGATAAATTTTATTTATACTCCCGGTCATACTCCGGGTGAAGTTTGTATATATTTTGAAAAAGAAAAAGTTTGTTTAACTGGAGATGTTTTGTTTAATCTTGGAATTGGAAGAACAGATTTGTGGGGTGGAGATTATGAAACTTTAATAAATTCAATTACTAAAAAACTTTTTAACTTGCCGGATGATGTTATAATTTATCCAGGTCACGGTGACAAAAGTGATATCGGATTTGAAAAATCAAATAATCCTTTCTTCAGAACTTAAGCTTAAATAATATTGTAGTAAATTTCTTTTTAAGTAATTATTACTAATTATAGATGTCGTTTTTAGGTTTTTTCTAACTTTCAATAAAATTCCCTCATTTTAACTTGTTTTAAATTAAAAAATACTCCAAAATTGAAGCTTTAATTTATTTTTTTTGGTTCAAAAATTGATATAAGCTAATTATTCTAGGTACTATGAACTTTTATATTTTTATAAATGTTTTAATAGTTCATAATGTTCTTTGAAAAAATGTTTATAGTTCAAAAATATTTACTAAAATTTCAAAATAGCATTTATTAATCCTAAATAGATTTATATCTTTATAATCTAAATAATTTTAAATGCTCCATTTTGAGGTTCATAATTATGCAGGAAAAAATAGACGAACTATTAAAGAAAAAATCTAATGCTAAATTAGGCGGCGGCGAAACAAAAATAAAAAGCCAGCACGATAAAGGAAAATTAACTGCAAGAGAAAGAATAGAACTTTTGGTTGACGAAGGCAGTTTTGAAGAAATGGATATGTTTGTAAAACATCGTGCTACTGATTTTGGTTTAGATAAACAGCAGTTTCCAGGTGACGGAGTTGTAACCGGTTTTGCTAAAATTGACGGTCGTCCGGTTGCTTTATTTAGTCAGGATTTTACGGTCTTTGGCGGTTCACTTTCTGAAACTCATGCAGAAAAAATTGTTAAGATTATGAACATGGCAATGAAAGCTGGAATTCCGGTTATAGGTTTAAATGATTCCGGCGGAGCTAGAATTCAGGAAGGTGTAATGAGTTTAGGTGGTTACGCCGATATATTTTTATTAAATACATTAGCGTCAGGAGTAGTTCCGCAAATTTCTGTTGTGTTAGGACCTTGTGCCGGAGGAGCGGTATATTCTCCTGCTATTACGGATTTTATTTTTATGGTTAGAAATTCTAGTTATATGTTTGTTACAGGACCAAATGTAGTTAAAACAGTAACTCACGAAGAAGTAACATTTGAAGAACTGGGCGGTGCAGAAACTCATTCCTCAAAAAGCGGCGTTGCTCATTTTATTTGCGATAATGAAATTGAAACTCTGCTGAATGTAAGAAAACTGATGAGTTATGTTCCTCTTAATTTTTTGGATAGAACACCTGAAAAAGATTTTGATTTAAATACTGTAATTGAAGATGAAGAAATTCACAAGCTGATTCCGGACAGTCCAAACAAACCTTATGATATTAAAGAAATTATTCATAGGCTTGTTGATGATGAAGAGTTTTTTGAAGTTCATGCAAATTATGCAGAAAATATTGTTGTAGGTTTTGCAAGATTAGGTGGAATGGCAGTTGGGATAGTTGCTAATCAGCCGCAGGTTTTGGCCGGAGTTTTAGATATTAATGCTTCATCTAAAGGAGCAAGATTTGTAAGATTTTGCGATGCTTTTAATATTCCACTTTTAGTTTTAGAAGATGTACCCGGATTTTTACCGGGAACTGAACAGGAATGGAATGGAATTATTAAACATGGTGCAAAATTACTTTATGCATTTTGTGAAGCTACGGTTCCGAAAGTTACGGTAATTACCAGAAAAGCTTACGGCGGAGCTTATGATGTAATGAACTCTAAACATATTAGAGGCGATTTTAATTTTGCCTGGCCTTCTGCAGAAATTGCGGTTATGGGTCCTAAAGGCGCAGTTGAAATCATTTTTAAAAAAGAAATTGAAAAAGCTAAAGATTCTGAGAAAGAACTCGAAAAGAAATTATCCGAATATATCGAAAAATTTGCAAATCCATATATTGCTGCAGAAAGAGGATTTGTTGATGATGTAATTTTACCGAAGGAAACCAGAAAAAAGCTTATAAATGCTTTTTCTTTATTAAAAACAAAAGTAGATAAGAATCCAAAGAAAAAGCACGGAAATATCCCATTATAAGGGGTTTCAATTTTGCTAAAAATTAAGTTGTTTATTTATAAAATTTTATAACGATTAGTTAATTTTTTACTTGATAAAGGAAAATCTAAGATTTATATTGTACATGCATTTTTTATTATTGGAGACTTCATGAAGAAAAGGATCTTACCATTAATTGTTATTTCTTTATTTGCTTTAATATTTTATTCTTGCGGGGCTAATAAAGAAATATCAAATGAGGAAAATTTACATAAAAACAGCAAAGCTGAAAAAAGCGGAATTGTATCGGAATTATTAGAACAAGCCAGACAATATTATGTAACTGCTCTTTCTAATCAGGATCTTAAAGATCATAGTGCTTCGGAAACAATTTCAAATTATGAATCTGCTTTAAGAATTGTAAATAATCTTAGTTATTATCCCGGGATTGAAAATAATGAAGCATATGTTGAATTAGGTAAATCAATAATTGATGATTATAAAAAATATGTAGACGGTCTTCCTGAACTGCCGGTTGATGTTTCTTTTGCTGCTCTTGAAGAATGGATGGGAAAAACTTTACCTGAAATTCAAATGTCCGACGAAAAAAACAAAACCAAAAAATCCACAATTGTATCTGCCGATGTTCCTCTTGAAATAAATTCTTACGTTCAGCAGTGGCTGGATTATTTTAATGATAAAGGCAGAAAACATATGGAAGTTTGGCTTATCTAGATCGGGCAGATATTTTCCTATGATGAAAAGGATTTTTGAAGAAGAACAAGTCCCTAAACAACTTGTTTATTTAAGTATGGTTGAAAGCGGTTTAAATCCATTTGCAAGATCATGGGCAAGTGCAGTTGGAATGTGGCAGTTTATTAAATCTACAGGGAGACTTATATGGTTTGGAAAGCGAATTTTATTATGATGAAAGAAGAGATCCTGAAAAATCAACTAGAGCTGCTGCACGTCATTTAAGAGATTTATATGCCGATTTAGGTGATTGGTATTTAGTACTTGCTGCTTATAATGCAGGGGAAGGTAGAATCATTAGAGCTGAACGCAGATCAGGATCGGATGATTTTTGGGATTTAAGAAGATATTTACCTCGAGAAACAAGAAGTTATGTTCCTCAATATATAGCGGTTTGCTTAATTGCAATGGATCCTGAAAAATATGGCTTTACAAATATTGAAAAAGACCAGCCGTTTGAATATGACACTTACAAAGTTAATGAAGCAATCGACCTTAACTATTTAGCTAAATGTGCCGGTGTTGATGTAAATACGTTGCAGGAAATGAATCCTGAATTAACACAAATGTGCACACCTGCCAAATATGACGGCGGCTATCCTCTTAAAATACCAAAAGAATCTGTTCAGCAGTTTGCATCTAATATTGTCAATGTTCCTGAAAGTGCAAGAAGAACTTATCTAGTTCATGTTGTACGTCGCGGAGAATATTTAGGAAGAATTGCCAGACGTTATGGAATTTCTACACACGATTTAGCCGAAGCAAATAATATTTCCGTTAGATCTAAAATTTATCCCGGCGTAAGACTCAAAATCCCTGTCCCGAATTTACCTTCAAATAATTATGCTTATAATACAAATACGGAAACTGCACAAGATGTTGAACAGGTTGATTCAGGTTATGTTTCGCCGTATTTATCTTTAAATAAAGATGAAGATAATTCCGATGATTCTTCGGGTGTTGAATTAATTGCTGATGTAATTGATTCAAGTTCAGATTCAGTAAGCCTGGCTTTAAATGATAATCAAACAGTTGCTAATAACTTAGCTCCGAATGGAACTGCTGCAGTTACTTACCATGTTAAAAAACATGATAGTTTGTTGGGTATTGCAGATATGTTTAGTGCAAGGGTTAGCGATCTTAGAAACTGGAATAATATTCCTTATACTACTACTATTAAAGTTGGTCAGGAATTAACAATTTATGTCCCAGCAGAAAAGAAAGAATTTTATGCAAGTCTGGATAATCAGACTCCAATGGAAAAAGTTGTAACACAAAATACCGTTACCCAGCCTGCGGAAAAATGGGTTTATCATAGAATAAGAAGAGGCGAAACTTTATTATATATTGCTTCTGCTTATGGAGTTGAAGTTGGCGCGATTAAAGAATGGAATAATCTATCATCAAATAGAATTTATGCCGGACAAAGAATAAAAATTTTATCTGATAACTCTACTCCGGATTTTGTTCCAACAGAAAATATGTCTTCAACAAATACTTCACTTTTCCGATACAGAGTTAGACCGGGCGATACAATGAGTGAAATTGCTGAAAAGTTCGGTGTTTCGGTTACTTTAATAAGACAATGGAATCATAAATATACAAACAGAATAAATGTCGGCGAAACTTTAAAAATATTTTCAAGCAATAAGCCTTCTTCATTAGGTGATAATTCGCCTAAGACTTCTGCAAATATTAATTATTACAAAATTAAAAAAGGCGATACAATCGGTGAAATTGCCGAAAGATATCATGTTAGAACAGCGAGTATCAGAAGATGGAATGGCTTAAGAAGCAATAGAATAATTACTGGAGATGTACTTAAAATATATTCGGATGCAGATGTAAACGATATACCTGATAATACAAAAACTAGTTCAAGGAATGATAATGTAAACAGAGCTGGAAGATATCACATTGTAACAAGAGGTGAATCATTATATACAATTGCAAACAGATATAATACTTCTATTTCCAGGATTAAAAAATTAAATGGTTTACATTCAAATAAAATAAAAATCGGTCAAGAATTGAGAGTTGAATAGAATCTAAACTTTATTATATTATCATAATTCATTTAGGAGATTTTAAAATTTACTGATTAACAATAAATAATAGCCGTTAGGGGTGTCATTTTAATCGGAATGACTGAGAGAATACCCTAAGACCTGATCTGGATAATACCAGCGTAGGGAAACGGGCTGAAAGAATAATTAAGTCTTTGGCCGTTTCTTAACGGCTTTTTTTATTTATGGAGGTTATAAATGAAATACTTAATTATTTTTTTATTGATTTTATGCGGGATAAGTTTTGCACAAGAAATTACAATAAAAGGTAAAATTTTAGATGCTGAAAATAATGATCCGCTGCCGAACGCAAATATATTACTTAAAAATAATGATAAATTAGGAACTGCAGCAGAGAAAGACGGATCGTTTGTTTTATCAGGAAGGATAAATAAAAAAGATACATTAGTTATAAGTTATATCGGATACGAAAAAAAAACTCTTCCCTTTGTCGAATATTTCTTTTGATAAAAAATTGATTATAAAATTGGTCCCGGAAATTATTCCTTCACAAACCGTTTTTGTAGAAGGAAGTATGGCGAAAAAGGGAATAACTCCTATTGCTTTTGACAAAATTAAAAGAAAAGAAATTCAGGAAGATTACACCGTTCAGGACATTCCAAAATATTTAAGCAGACTTCCATCGACCACTTTTTATTCCGAAAACGGAAATGGGATTGGTTATAATTATTTAAGTATTCGCGGCTTTGATCAAAGAAGAATTTCTGTTTCAATAAATGGAATTCCTCAGAATGATCCTGAAGATCATAATGTATATTGGCTTGATTTTCCTGATATTCTTGCAAGCACAGAATTAATTCAAGTGCAGAGAGGAGCAGGTTCGGGAGTTTCAAGTTATCCTGCAATCGGAGGTTCTATAAATATTATAACTTCAAATTTCACAAATGATCCTCATATAAATGTTTCGTCTTCCATCGGTTCATATAATACAAGAAAATACAGTGCTTCTTTTTCTAGTGGTTTGGTGGATGGAAAGTATTCAATTTATGGTAAACTTTCTCAAATATTAAGCAGCGGTTACAGAAATTCAGCATGGGTAAAATTCAATTCATATTATTTGTCTGCCGTTAGATATGATAAAAATTTAACAACTCAAATTAATCTTTTCGGCGGACCGATTGAAGACGGTTTAGCTTATACAGGGCTTCCAAAATTCACTATTAAAAATAAAAATTTAAGAAGAGCCAATTATTCTTACTGGGAAACAGATTCAAATTCTTATACTTATAATTTATTAAGAAGACCGACAGAAGTTGAACATTTTTCGCAGCCTCATTATGAATTGTTAAACGAATTAAAATTAAATGACAATATTAAAATAAACTCAGCTTTGTTTTTAGTTCTTGGAAATGGATATTTTGATTACGACGGATCCTGGGCCGATTCATCATATTTAAGATTAACTTCAGAATACGGTTTCCATCCAACTCAAAATCCAAGTGATGTTTTAATTAGAGCAATGGTTGAAAATACACAGTACGGGTGGATTCCAAGACTGAGTTACAAACATGAAAATGGTGAACTTATTGTTGGTGCGGAAATTAGAAAACATAAATCAAATCACTGGGGAAGCATAAACTACGGCGAAAATCTTCCAATCGGATTAACAAAAGATTACAGATATTATTTTTTCAACGGGGGAAAAGATATTATAAACGGCTTTGCTCATGAAACTTATAATTTAAATTCTCAAATAAACTTATTGGGAGAAGTTCAAATAGCTTATCATAAATACAGACTTTATAATGAAAAATTTGTCGGAACTGATTTTTCAGTTTCAAACACTTTTTTTAATCCGAGATTCGGGATAAATTATAAAATTAATAAAGAACAGAATGTTTTTGTTTCATTTGCAAGGGTTTCAAGAGAACCGCGTTTAAATAATTATTATGATGCTGCAGAATCCAGCGGAGGAGCAGTTCCGCAGTTTGAAGCCATAGTAGATACTGCCGGAAACATAATAGAATATAATTTTGATAATCCTTTAGTTAAACCTGAAACAATGAACGATATCGAATTTGGTACTTCATATTACAAATAATGATTTTACAATTAATCTTAATTTATTTTATATGATATTTGATAATGAAATTGTAAAGAACGGACAAGTGGATAGATTCGGACAGCCGATTACCGGCAATGTTGATCAAACTATACATAAAGGAATTGAATTATCGGGAAATGCAAACATTAACTAAGTCATTTAGTATTTATGCTAATGCTACATACAGCAGCAATAAAATTCAATCCGGAAAACAATATTTAAGCTCGAATGAATATTTGGATTTAAGCGGAAACAGCATAAGCGGATTCCCGGATTTTTTAGCAAGCTTTGGATTAAGTTATAATAATTACGGATTTTATTTAAGTTTGTCAGGAAGATATGTCGGTAAATTTTATTCTGATAATTATGATAACAAAATATTTCAGTATTTAAATGAACATCCGGGATTTATAAGTTATTCGGATAATGTGAATGAAGCTTACTTTGTATCGGATGCTTTTATCAGTTATGAAGTTAATCTTTTCGGGTCGTTAAATAAAAGTAAAGTTTATTTTCAGGTTAATAATATATTTGATACTTTATATTCTGCTAATGCAATAGGACCGGAATTTTTTCCGGCTGCCGAAAGAAATTTTTTAGCAGGGATTCAACTTGGTTTGTAATTCTATATCGAAAGAATAAATTGAAAAAATGTATAATTGTTGCAAACGGAAAATCCCCGCGTAAAAGCATAATTGAATATTTTAAGAAGAAAAATTATTCAACTTTAATTTGTGCGGACGGCGGAGCAAATTCATTAAAAAAACTAAATGTTATTCCGGATTTTATCATCGGCGATTTGGACTCTATTCTTCAAGATACTATAAAGTATTTTAAGAAAAAATCAAAAATTATAAAGATCAAAAGACAAAATGATACTGATGTAGAAAAGTGTTTAAAGTTTGCAATCAAAAATAAATATTCTGAAACTATTTTACTCGGTGTAACCGGAGACAGGCTCGATCATACATTTTGCAATTTGGGAATTGTATTAAAATTCTCGGATAAAATTAATTTGAAATTAATTGCTGAAAATTCCATTTTAATTCCTTACTCAAAAAGTATTTTATTAAATACAAAAAAGGGAGAAACCATTTCGCTTTACGGATTCAATAAAGAGACGAAGATTACTTCTTCCGGGTTAAAATATCCTTTAAAAAATACTGCACTTCCGTTTGGAGTGAAGGAAAGCACAAGCAATGTTGCTGTTTCGGATATAGTAGATTTGAGAATTAAAGGCGGAAAAATATTTGTAATTAGAGATCTCAATACAATTAAAAAATATGATCTCCTTTAGCCCGTTAGATATAATTGTAATTTTAATATTTTTCAGTTCGGTTTTAACTATCGGATTTATTTCCGGAAGAAAAACAAGTGTTGATGCAGATGATTACTTGCTTTCAGGACGTAAAGTCGGATTATTTCTTTTTATTTTAACCAATGTTTCTACCTGGTACGGCGGCATACTAGGAGTAGGGGAGTTCACTTACAGATACGGAATTGCAAGCTGGTTCACTCAAGGATTCCCTTATTATATATTTGCATTTTTATTTGCTTTATTTTTTGCAAAAAAAATTAGAGAAGCTTCACTTTTTACAATCCCGGATAAAATAACTGAAATTTACGGAAGCAAACCCGGTTTATTTTCGGCGGTGCTTGTTTTTATTTTGGTGTCGCCGGCACCTTATCTCTTAATGACCGCAAATTTAATTCAATTAATTTTTCATACCGGAATTATTTTAAGTTTAATTATTAGTTTGATTTTATCGATTGCCTATTTATTTCAAGGCGGATTTAAATCCAATATTTATACAGATGCATTGCAGTTCTTTGTGATGTTTGTAGGATTTATTATCATTTTAATTTTTTCAGCAAATGATTTCGGCGGCTATTCTTTTTTATCTCAAAATCTTCCTAAAAGTCACCTAGAGTTAACAGGCGGCGCTTCACCTACTTACATTTTAGTTTGGTTTTTTATTGCTCTATGGACTTTTGCAGATCCGGGATTTCATCAAAGAAGCTATGCAGCTAAAACCGGTAATATTGCAGTTAAAGGGATTTTAATTTCAATAATATTCTGGGCTTTGTTTGATTTTTTAACAACTTCTACCGGTTTATATGCAAGAGCAGTTTTACCCGGATTAAACGAACCTTTTTTATCCTTTCCCTTATTAGCAGAGAAAGTACTTTCTCCAGGATTAAAAGGAATTTTCTACGCTGCACTTTTTGCAACGATCATGTCAACATTAAATAGCTTTTTGTTCTTAAGTGCAACAACAATCGGAAGAGATTTTATTTTTCGATTAACCAAAAAATCTAATGAACAGTTTTTAAAAAGATATACTGTATTGGGATTAATTTTATCAGGAATCCTTTCAATATTAATTGCTTATCAAATTCCTTCGGTAATTAATATTTGGTACACAATAGGTTCACTTTGTATCCCGGGAATGATTCTTCCTGTAATCAGCGCATATTACACAAAATTTAGAATAGAAAATAAATTACTTTTTACCGAAATGATTTTAGCTGTTTTGATGAGTATAACCTGGTATTTTATGCGAGACAGTTTTAAGAAATATGAAATAATATATTTAATCGAACCAATGATTGTTGGTTTAATTACAGCGGTTTTAATTCATTCGATTGGTTTATTTAGGAGCAGGTTTCTTTTTGAAAACGGAAAGTAATATTGATCCGGCTATTAAAAATATTATAATACCAAGGGAAATTTCTGTCGGGATATGATAAAAATCGGAGATTAACATTTTAATTCCCACGAAAAGTAGAATAAGAGAAACACCATATTTAAGATAATGGAACAATTCTACAATTCCTGCTAAAGCAAAATACAAAGCTCTCAATCCAAGAATTGCAAAAATATTGGATGTTATTACAATAAACGGATCACGGGAAATTGCAATTACTGCAGGAATTGAATCAATTGCAAATATAATATCGGATGTTTCAATCAAAACTAAAGTTAGGAAAAGGGAAGTAGCAAAAACTTTTTTATTCTGTTTAACAAAAAACTTTTTACCTTCATAATTAGGTAAAAAGTTAAAATATCTTTTTATGAATTTTATTAAGGGATTTTTTTCATAATTAATTTCTTCTTCACCGCCGAAAGCCATTTTATAAGCAGCATAAATGAGTATTGCACCAAATAAATAAATTATCGGTTCGAATAAATTTATTAATCCAACTCCAAGCAGAATAAAAATTATTCTAAACACAATAGCACTTAAAATTCCCCATTTTAAAACATGCGGTTGCGAGTGTTTGGGAACGCTCATCACTTTAAAGATCATCAAAAATACAAAAAGGTTATCAACTGATAATGAATATTCAATTAGATAACCTGCTAAGAATTCAATTCCTTTTTGATGGCCGTTTTCTAAGTAGAAATAAATGAAAACATTAAATAGGAGAGCGGTGCTTATCCAAACACCGCTCCATAAGAGAGACTTTTTTAATCCTAATTTACCCGGTCGGTGATCTGTTGCATATAAATCAACAATAATAATTATCGAAGCAATTATTGCAAATACAATCCAAAATGTAAATTCATGGAACAATTTGTATTTTACCTTAAATTATGGTAAAAGAATTCCCGCTGCAAGTACAGTTGTCCAAAGTCCGTTTTTGTCACCTTCAGCAGATTGAGTAATGTTAAATGATCTAACAATTTTACCGGACATTTTATAAATATTTTCTCTTTCGCTCCAATCGGTATCGGGATTAAATTCAACTCCAAGAGTTGTTGCCAGCATAGTTGCGGCTAAGTCTTCAGCATATTCACCTGCAACTTTTTCTGTTTGCCCAAATGGATGATGCTCTGATAAATATCCGTAGTTTGAACTGTCTGCAGGCAATGCTGCGCCAATTGAAGCTGCAATTAATCTGTTTGGTTCGTTAGTAGAATTTCTTGCCATAACTGCAAAAGTAATTTGTCCCGGGCTTAGATCTTTTAAACCTTCTTCTTTACTAATCCTTTTGCAGCCAGTAGGAAAAATACTGCTCACGGTTACTAAATTGCAAATTTCAATTCCAGCATTTCTTAATGCAAGTTCAAAAGATGTAAGATATTCTTTATGTTTACCTACCCCTTTGGTAAAAAATATTCTAGATGGTACATACAAATTATCATCTCCTTTCTTAATTGCTGTTAATTTTTATAAACTTTCTTTTTCCAACTTTTAAAATAAAACTACCATTTTTTTCAACAGTATAAGTGATGTCATCCACTTTATCTCCGTCAATTGACACACCACCTTGTAATACTAATCTTCGCGCTTCGCCTTTAGAAGGTGCAAATTTTACCAAAACAATAAGGTCTAATATATTAATATTTATTTTATTATTTGGAAGTTTGAATTCAGGTAAATCATCAGGGATTTCTTTTTTGATGAAAACTTTATCAAATTCTTCTTCTGCCTGTTGAGCAGCATTTTCGTCATGATAAATTCCTACAAGAGTTCTGGCTAATTCTCTTTTTAGATCTCTTGGATTTGTTTTATTATCTTCTAATTTGCTTTGTATTTCTTTTAACTTCTCATCCGAAACATCTGTTGCAAGTTCAAAATAATTATAAATTAAAGTATCCGGAATAGATAAAGTTTTACCATAAATTTCTTTTGGACTTTCAGTAATTCCAATATAATTATTATAAGATTTACTCATTTTATCTACGCCGTCGGTTCCAACAATTAAAGGCATAGTAATAATTATTTGCGGTTCAATATTATGTTCTCTCTGAATATCCCTCCCTACAAGCAAATTAAATTTCTGGTCGGTTCCGCCAAGTTCAACATCGCTTTTTATGGCAACCGAATCCATTGCCTGTGCTAATGGATATAAAAATTCATGAATACTGATTGGTTCTTCAGCTTTAAATCTTTTTGTAAAATCATCACGCTCAAGCATTCGAGCAACTGTATAATGAGATGCCAATTTAATAACATCTTCAAAATTCATTTTACCAAGCCAATCGGAGTTGTAAACTATTTTAGTTTTTTCTTTTATTAAAATTTTAGAAGCTTGTTCAAAATAACTTTGCCCGTTTTTCCTTGTTTCTTCTAATGATAAAGCTGGACGCGTAGCATTTCTCCCGGAAGGATCGCCGATCATTCCGGTAAAATCACCAATAATTAAAATTGCTTGATGACCAAGCTGCTGGAATTGTGCAAGTTTTCTTAAAACAACTGAATGTCCAATATGCAGATCGGGTCTGCTTGGATCACAGCCGAGTTTAATATTTAATGGTTTGCCTTCGGAAATTGATCTTTCTAATTTTTTAACTAATTCTTCTTCAGGAATAATTTCAAATGCACCTCTTCTAATCAGGTCCATTTGTTCTTTTACAGGCGGAAATTTAATCTTACTCATTTATGGAAAAGTACCGTAATTGTTAAAAATTAATGCATAAATTTATTAAAATAATTTTTAATGAAAGAATATTTATTAATATTTTATTCGTCTTTCTTGTTCTCTCTTTAAGATCTTTCTTTGCTATTGCCTCACGTTTATCATAAACTTTTTTACCTTTTGCCAAAGCAAGTTCTACTTTGACTTTACCGTTTTTAAAGTAAAGCCTTAATGGAATTAATGTTAAACCTTTTTCTTTAACCTTTCCGATTAATTTCCTTATTTCACTTTTATTTAAAAGCAGTTTTCTTGTTCTGGTTGGAACATGATTATTTATATTTCCTTGATTATATTCACTAATATGAACTCCGAAAAGCCACATTTCACCGTTTTTTAAATTTGCATAACTATCAACTAAATTTGCTTTTCCCTGTCTCAGCGATTTAACTTCAGTTCCGGTTAAGACAATTCCTGCTTCGAAAGTTTGGAGAATTGTATACTCATGTCGAGCTTTTCTATTTACGGTAATATTTTTTTCAGTTGTTTCTTCAGCCATTAGCTTAACTTAAATGTAAAAATTTTGGAATAGTTCAAATAAAAGTAAAATATCTTACAAATTCCAAGTTTTAAGCAATTATAAATGCAATTTTCTGATTCAGAATACAGTTGTCAAACGTATATTGATCTTTTTATATTTAAAAGAATTAGCTATTTTTATCCAGCATTTTTTAGCCAGGGTGATATTTCTTCGTATGACAAAAAAAATCTACTTTTTTATAATACCACTATTACTTTTCGCCTTTCTTTTCGGCGGATGTTCAAATCAGAATAAACAAAATGAAATTGTAATCTGGCATAATATGCGTCCTGAGGAAAAAGCTATTCTTCAGCGGCAAATAAATGAATTCATGAAAATCCATCCTGATATTAAAGTTATCCAGCTATATAAAGAAACTGAAGAAATGCGTTCCGGTTATATTGTTGCTGCAATTGGCGGACAAGGTCCGGATTTAATTTACGGTCCGTCTGATCAGGTTGGACCATTTGCCGAAATGGAAATTATTAAACCTTTAGAAAAAGTTTTTTCAAAAAAATACCTGGAAAATTTTAACGAAAATGGATTAATAAAGTTACATGGACATCTCTGGCAAATTGCAGATAAATTAGGTAACCATTTAACTTTGGTTTATAATAAAGATCTTGTTCCTGTGCCGCCTAAAACAGATAAAGAATTAATTGAGATTGGACAAAAACTTACCAAAGATTTTAATCATGACGGAAGAATTGATCAATACGGTTTAGTTTGGAATTATACCGAGCCTTACTTTTTCATACCATTTTTAACCGGATTCGGCGGCTGGGTTTTAGACAGCACCAACACACCAACTTTAGATACGCCTGCAATGGTGAATGCTTTAAAATTCATACAAGATTTAAGAGATAAATATAAAATTATTCCCGGCGAAGCTGATTATGATATTGCAGATGTATTATTTAAAGAAGGCAAAGCCGGAATGATAATAAACGGGGATTGGTCATGGTCGAGTTATGGAAATGCGGGAATAAACTATGGAATTTCTTTACTGCCGAAAATTACTTCAACGGGTCTGTACTGCAGGCCAATGGTTGCTCCCAAGGGATATTCTATAAATGTAAATGTTGATCAGGAAAAACTTAAAAAAGTTAAAATGCTGATGGAGTTCTTGATGAGTCCCGAAAAAGAACTTGAAACAGCATTGGAAGTAAAAACATTTCCGGCAAGAAAAGAACTTTATAAAGATCCTCGTTTATTAAATGATCCGATTCTGGTTAATTCAAAAAACCAAATTGAACATGGAATTCCGCTGCCGATTGTTACGGAAATGAGAGCAATTTGGGATGCGATGCGGCCGTCTTATCAAGCAGTTTTAGGCGGAGCAATAACACCGGAAGCTGCGGCAGCACAAATGCAGAAAGTTGCTGTCCAAAAAATAAAAGAATTACGAGAAGATTATGATGATCCTGTGGGAAGAACAGTAGTTTACATAATGTTCTTTATAACTATTGCAGCAATTTTATTTTTCTCCAGAAAAAGTTTATTCGCGTTTTTCAAAAATTTTAAAAAAGATAAGTTTGCTTATTATCTTTTTCTACCTGCAATCTTAATAATGGTTGCGGTTATTCTTTATCCTTTCGTTTATAATATAATTTTATCTTTTTCCAACATGAGCCTGGCACATATAAATGATTGGAAAATAGTTGGTTTTGTACAATACCTTAAAGTATTCAGTGAGCCTCAGTTTTATGAATTTTTCCTTAAGACAATTATTTGGACAGGACTAAATATTATATTTCATGTAACTTTAGGTGTTTCACTTGCATTATTACTTAATAGAAAATTACCCGGTTCGGGAATTTTTAGAACATTATTGATTTTACCCTGGGCAATTCCTCAATATATAGTAGCTTTAACATGGCGCGGAATGTTTAATTACGAATATGGTGCAATCAATTTAATACTCGCAAAATTTTTCGCAATGTCTCCGATTGAATGGTTGAAATCTCCTGTGGAAGCATTTGCCGCAGTTATAATTACCAATATTTGGCTTGGTTTTCCTTTTATGATGATAATTGCTTTGGGAGCATTACAGAGTATTCCGCATGAACTTTATGAAGCTGCAGATATTGATGGAGCACGATGGTATCATAAATTAAAGTCTATTACTATTCCATTAATTAAACCGGTTATGATTCCGGCAATTACACTTGGAATTATCTGGACATTTAATAATATCAATGTTGTTTGGCTGGTTAGCAATGCAGGAGAACCATCTGATAAAACTCATATATTAGTTTCATTTGTTTATAAGGCAGCATTTAATTTGTACAGATATGGTTATGCTGCTGCATTTAGCGTGGTAATATTCTTAATTCTGCTTGGATTCGGACTGACATTCTTAAGGAAAACAAGAGCAACGGAATCGGTTTACTAACTTTAATACTGTTATTAATATTTAAATTTTTATGAATTATATGAAGAAGAAAAGAAAAAATTTAATTAGTTGATTTTTTAACCTATTTTGTTTTGATAGGATTTACAGTTGTAGCACTTATATCCGGTTGTAAATGTTTTTACAATTTCTATTAGACCAAATGACAGTCTGCTTTCAACTTCGTTAAAAATTATTCCGGACGGAGCAACAATTAAGCAATACATTGTTTTATTTACTCAAAAACCGTTTTCTGCTTTGGGTTTGGAATTCTACTATTGTTTCTTTTGTTGTTACATTAACAGGTGTTGCATTGGCCTCAACTGCAGGTTATGCTCTTTCTAGATTTAATTTTATCGGAAAACAAGTCAGTATGCTTGGATTATTAACTACTCAAATGTTTCCTGCAACTATGCTTTTGCTTCCGATGTACATAATGTTAATTAAACTTCATTTAATAAACAGTTATTTAGGAATTATTATTGTCTATTCTGCAACTGCTTTGCCGTTTTGTGTATGGCAGATGAAAGGATATTACGATACTATTCCGTTTAGTCTTGAAGAAAGTGCTAGAATTGACGGCTGCAACAGGTGGCAGGCTTTTTATAAAATAATATTTCCTTTAGCCGCTCCGGCATTAGTAATAACTGCTTTATTTTCATTTATGACAGCCTGGTCCGAATATATTGTTGCAGCACAAGTTTTACAAGACACAAGTTTATATACATTTCCATTAGGATTGAAATCATTTCAATCAAACTTAACAACCGAATGGGGATTGTATGCCGCCGCTGCTTTAATTGTAAGTATTCCGGTTGTAATTCTTTTTATTGTTTTGAGTAAATGGCTGGTTTCAGGATTAACTTTGGGAAGTGTTAAAGGATAGTTAATTATTATATGGTTATTATTATCCAATTGTTAAATAGCCAAAAAATTATGGTTACTTGAGAAATCAAGATAACAATTAAGCAATTGAACATTTAAACGATTAAATCTCAAACCTCATCAACATCTTTAACAAATATTACTAATATTCCTGCAAGTATCATTGAAGCACCGCCGAGTAAAATTGAATAAATGGCATCATCAGCAAAAACTGTTTTAGTAAAAAATCCTAAAATACTTGCTGCAGTTATTTGGGGAATTACAATAAAGAAATTAAAAATTCCCATGTAAACTCCCATTTTTTCAGGGGCAAGAGCACCGGCTAAAATTGCATAAGGCATTGCTAAAATGGAAGCCCAGGCCAAACCAATTCCTAACTCTGAAATTAATAAGAAGATTAGGATCTTTAATAACATAAAATGATGCTAAACTTAATCCGCCGATTACTAAACTAATAAGGTGAACGGTTTTTCTGCTTGTCTTTTTTGCTAGCCAAATTAATACAAATGCCATAATTGCAGCAAAACCATTATAAACGGCCATGAGCACTCCAACCCAATCGGCGCCTTCATTATATAAAGCAGAAGTTGTATCTGAAGACCCGTAAATATGATGCGTAACTGCAGGAGTTGTATAAATCCACATTGAAAATAAGGCGAACCAGGAAAAGAATTGAACAAATGCAAGCTGACGCATTGTTGACGGCATTTGGTAAAGATCATTTATAACAACCACAAAACCATTTTTGGTACTTCCGGATTTGGTTAAAATTCCCGTAATAATTTGTAAGATTCCAAATACCATTGAACCTACAAATAATACATATAATCCTAGATCAACATTCTCAATAAATAAATATATTGTTACAACTCCGCCGATTAAAAACCAAATAATTCCGTTTCTAATAAACTTACCAGATGCTGATTCATCTAGATTAACTGCCTTGATTCTTGTCTTATTATTTTCGTTTTCTTCATCATGAAATTTTTTAAGTTCTTCGGGAGGATATTCTTTTGTTGAAAAAACCGTCCAGCAAACCGCAGCTAGAAAAACTACACCGCCTATATAAAATGAAAATTTAACAGAGTCGGGAATTTCTCCTGCGGCGGCAGTATTTGAAATATTGAACCATTTTGTCATAATATAAGGCAAAGCTGAAGCAATAACTGCGCCCGTTCCGATGAAGAAACTCTGCATTGAAAAACCGGTTGTACGCTGTTCGGACGGGAGCATATCACCTACAAAAGCTCTAAAGGGTTCCATTGAAATGTTTATTGAAGCATCCATTATCCAGAGCATTCCGGCTGCAACCCAAAGTACCGGGGAATTTGGCATTATCAACAAAGCCGCCGAAGCTAAAATTGCTCCGGAAAAAAAGTATGGTCTCCTTCTTCCCAATCTATTCCAGGTTTTGTCACTCATATGTCCGATAATCGGTTGAACAATTAAACCGGTTACTGGTGCAGCAATCCAAAGTATCGGAATATCATCAATCTTTGCTCCGAGAGTTTCAAAGATTCTGCTTACATTTGCATTTTGAAGTGCAAATCCAAATTGTATACCTAAAAATCCAAAACTCATATTCCAGATTTGCCAGAAACTGAGACGTGGTTTTTTCATATTGATTATCCCGGTTTAATTTTCATTATTAAGCTTGATAAAAATAATTGAATAATTGTTTAAAAACATAAAAATTTGTTTAATATTTTAATCTTAAATCTCTTACATAAGTTTAATTAATAATTTGCAAATTCTTTAATTACAAATGACTTGGGCAACTTTATCTAAAGTATTTTTTCGTAAATTTTAATATCTTATTAGAAATTAATTAAACTTTTTGTAACCAATTAAAATTTTATGCCGGAAAGCTCAAATATTACTTCAAAAAGGAAAAAAGAACATATTGAACTTTCCTTAACGGATAAAGTATCATTTAAAAGAAAAAAGAAACGGTTTTGATAATTATGACTTTATTCATTATGCAATAACTGAAGTTGAACTTGATAAAATTTCATTTGAATCAAAATTTTTAAAGAAAAATATTAACTTTCCTTTCTTAATTTCTTGTATGACAGGCGGAGCGACTGAAGCAGAAAACATAAATGCGCAGCTTGCAATAACAGCTAATAATTTAAATATCCCGATTGGAGTTGGAAGCCAGAGACAAGCACTTGAAAACAAGGAATACCATAATTCTTATAAGATAATCAGAAAAAATGCTCCAAAAGTTCCTATACTTGGAAACATAGGAGCATCTCAAATAGTCTTATTAAAAAATTTTGATCCAATTAAATCTCTTGCAGATTTGGTCGAAGCGGATGCAATTGTAATTCACTTAAATCCTCTGCAGGAATTAATTCAAAAGGATGGTCAGCCGAACTTTAAAGGTTTATTAAACAAGCTGGAAAAATTAATTAAGTCTTTACATGTTCCAATAATAGTTAAAGAAGTCGGAGCCGGAATATCCAAAAAAGCTGCTGAGAAATTATTAAAAACCGGCGTTAAAGGAATTGATGTTGCCGGAGCAGGAGGAACAAGCTGGTCAGGAATTGAAATCTTAAGAAATAAAGAAAATTCCGAAAATCCTTTTTGGGACTGGGGATTGCCGACTTCATATTGTATTAAAGAAGTTTATCAGCTAAAGAAAAAATATAAATTTACTTTAATCGGATCCGGTGGGATTTATAACGGATTCGATATTGCAAAAGCTTTTGCTTTAGGTGCGGATATTACTGCTTCTGCCAGAATAGTTTTACAAGAACTTGATAAAAAGGGAATTGAAGGAGTTCAAAATTTAATTTTAAATTGGTTTAATACCGTTAAAAAAATTATGTTTCTAACCGGATCAAATAATTTAAATGATTTAAGAAAAAATAAACTTATACTTAAGGAAAAACTTTATTGAAAAATAACGAATTAAAATTCCAGGCTCTTTATGATAAAGAAAGGAAAAAAGTTGAAAAACGTTTAGCTGAATCTTTAAAGGATAGAGAACCTAAATCTTTATATGAACCTTCTGCATATATTTTAGAAAGCAAAGGAAAAAGATTAAGACCTTTGCTTGTGCTCCTTTCTGCAAAAGCTGTCGGGGGAAAATTTAAAAACGTTTACAATGCATCACTTGCTGTAGAAATGCTGCATAACTTTACTTTGGTTCATGATGATATTATGGATAACGCAGATATGCGCAGAGGTAAACCAACTGTGCATATTAAATATGACGGAAACACAGCTTTACTTGCCGGAGATGCCTTACTTTCAGTTGCTTATGAATTTTTATTAAAAGACTGCAACGGAAATACTAAAAATGTTTTATCCGCTTTTACACATGGTTTGGTAGAAGTTTGCGAAGGGCAAAGTCTTGATAAAGATTTTGAAACTAGAAGTGAAGTAAGTATAGAAGAATATATTTTAATGATTAGCAAAAAAACAGCAGCTATGTCTGAAATGTGCTGTAAGGTTGGAGCCGAACTTGGCGGAGGAAGCAAGGAAGAAATTAAAGCTTTTGCAAAATACGGGAGATACATTGGAATTGCTTTTCAAATTCAAGATGATCTTTTGGATGTTTTTGCATCTGAAGCAGAATTTGGTAAATCCATTGGAGGGGACCTGGTTGAAGGTAAAAAAACTTATCTACTTATAAAAGCTTTGAATAAAGCTAAGGGTTCTGATAAAAATAATTTATTAAATTTGGTTTTGAATAAAGGAATTCCTAAATCCGATATACCAAAATTCAGAGATTTGTATATTCGCCTTGGAATTATTGACGATGCAAAAAAAGAAATTAAAAATTATACTGATAAAGCAATAAAATCCTTAAATAAATTAAATAAAAAATCAGAAAGAGAAATTTTTTACTGGTTATCCGATTCTCTAATCAAAAGAAATAAATAATGATGATTGAAAAAACAGTGAAAATTATTAATAAGGCTGGGCTTCATACTAGACCTGCTGCCACAATTGTTAAGTTAGCTGCAAAATATAATTGTGATTTTTATATTACAAAAGACGGACTTCATATTAATGGTAAGAGTATAATTGGTGTAATGACCTTAGCTGCCGAAATGGGTTCCGAGTTAACACTAAGTTTTGATGGCTCGGATGAAGAAAAAGCCGCAGATGAAATTGTTGATTATTTTAATAGAGGATTTGACGAACTTTGAAAACTTTTAAACAAATATATAAAGCATCGGAAAATAAATTAAGCGGAATTGCTGCTGCCCCGGGCATTGTAATTGCCAAAGCTTATTTATTCACTAAAGAAAAATTGGAAGTTAATCATTCCGATATAAATGATATTGCTGATGCAAAAAATAATCTTGAAGAGGCTATTGCAAAATCTAAAAAAGAATTAACTAAAATATTTTCAATTGCTAAAGAAAAGATGAGTTCAAGTCAGTCTGCAATATTTGAAGCTCAGTTAATGATACTTGACGATCCTGTTTTAATTGAAAATATTAATAAAAGAATTGAAACTGAAAAAAAACAACCTGAATTTATCGTTGATGATGAAATTTCAAAATATATTACTTTGATGAAGCAGGCACATGAATCTTATATGAACGAAAGAGCATATGATATTGAAGATATTAAAAACCGGATTATAAGAAATTTACAAAAGAAAAGATGGCAGTCAAAAATATCCAAAGATGTTATTGTTGTAAGCAGTTCTTTAACTCCCGCCGATACAATTCTATTTTCAAGATGTAATGTGCAGGGTTTTGTAACGGATCATGGCGGTTTAACTTCTCATGCGGCAATTGTTTCTAGATCATTAAATATCCCTGCTGTTGTAGGAACTCATAATTCAACATTTAAAATTAAAGAAGGGGATACAATTGTAGTTGATGGATTTCACGGTTTTGTTATTGTAAATCCGGATGAAGAACAATTAAACTTCTTTCAAAGAAAAATTGAACCATCTTCAAGATCTGCAAAAACAACTTGATGAATTTAAAGATAAAAAAGCCGTTACTAAAGACGGAAGAGAAATTAAAGTTTCGGCAAATGTTGATGTTACAGGTGAAATTGATATTGTAGTTACAAGCGGCGCTCAAGGAATTGGTTTATACAGAACCGAACAAATTTTGGATGAACTGGGAGAGTTTCCTACTGAAGAAGAACAGGTTAGAATTTATTCAAATTTGGCTTCCAGAGTTTACCCGGAAACACTTACTATAAGAGCGTTTGATATTGGCGGAGATAAATTCAAGTTTTCGGATTTTGTGGAACCGAATCCGTTCCTTGGTTTACGCGGTGTTAGATTGCTTTTGGATAATATTCCTTTATTTAAAAATCAAATAAGAGCAATATTAAGAGCAAGTGCTTCCAGGAACATTCAATTTATGATTCCAATGGTTACAACTGTTAATGAAATTCGTGAAACTAAAAAAATAATTGATGAATGCAAATCCGAACTTCGAAATGAAAAAATTTCTTTTGATAAAAATATGCAGGTTGGAATTATGGTGGAAGTTCCGGCGACTGCTGTAATGGCGGAAATTTTTGCAAAAGAAGTTGACTTTTTCAGTATTGGCACAAATGATCTTATTCAATATTTAATGGCAGTTGACAGAGGAAATGATCTTGTTTCAAGTCTTTACCAGGAATTTAATCCGACTGTTGTAAGAACTCTTGATCATATAATAAAAGAAGCCAGGAAAGCAGGAAAGAAAGTTTCAATTTGCGGCGAAATGGCAGCAGATACTTTAGCAATTCCGTTGCTGGTTGGATTAGGAATTGATGCTTTAAGCATGTCGCCTGCAACTATTCCTTATGCTAAAAGAATTATAAGACATTTTAATCTCAAAGATGCTAAAGAGCTCGCCAAGAAATGTTTAAAAGCTTCAACTGAAGAAGAAGTATTAACCATAATTGAAAAGTTCTTCAAAGACCAATCAATTACAAGAACCCGTCAAATCATTTAATTATTGGAGAAATATGCTAATAAAAGATTTCGTTAAAAAATACGATCCGCAAAATCAATTTGATGTATTGGTAAATTATTATAAACAAATTGAATTTGCCTGGAACAATAAAATTGACCTCTCCGATTTAAAGATCAAAAAATTTAATAAACTATTTGTAAGCGGATTAGGCGGTTCTGCTATAAGTGCAGACCTTATGCAAAATTATTTGGGCAATGAGATTAATATTCCTTTTTTGGTGAACCGTAATTATACATTGCCTTCCTTTGTCGATGAAAATACACTTATTGTAATTTCTTCATATTCCGGCAATACTGAGGAGACGATTTCAGTTTTTAAAAAAGCTTTGGAATTAAAATTAAATATTGTGTGTATTTCGACAGGAGGAAAAATCGGAAAATTAGCTGAAGAAAATAAAATTCCTGTTGTAAAAATTTTAAATGGTTATCAGCCGAGATTTGCTTTAGGATTAAGTTTCTTTTCTTTACTGCTTGTTCTTCAGGAATTAGATATTATTAACAATCAAGAAAAATTTGTAAATGAAATTGTAAAAATATGGAAAGAAAAGGGCAGTGAATTTTCAAAAGAAAATAATGAAGCATTCAAATTAGCGGAACAGACAGTTGGAAAAATTCCTATCATTTATTCTGCTGCAGATTTTACATCTGCAGTAGGCTACAGATTGAAATGTCAATTCAACGAAAACTCAAAACTACATGCATTTCATAACATCTTGCCGGAGATGAATCATAATGAAATTGTAGGATGGGAAACCTATTCGAATGATTTATTAAACGGAATAATATTTATTATTATCGACAATAATTATCATCCGCAAGTAATGAAGAGATTTAAAATTAGTTCCGGTTTGGCAGCCAAAAAAAATATAGAAATTATCCGGTTGGAAAGTAATCACCATGAGTTTAAGGTACGATTAATGGATTTGATTTATTTATCTGATTGGATAACTTATTATACAGCAATATTAAGAGGATTTGATCCTAGTGAAATTGATTTTATTAATTCGTTAAAAGAAAGTTTAACTTAAAAAGTTAAATCTCAAAACCTATTTTCTATATTTAATAAAACAATCAAAGCTGCTTTTGCAAAAAAGAATACTGAAAATAATATTTTTTTTGACTATTATTTCTTCTACTTCTTTTGCACAATTATATTTTTTCGGAAGAAATAAAGTTCAGTACGAAAAGTTTGATTGGAAAATTCTAAAAACCGATCACTTTGATATTTATTATTACGATCAAATGCTGGAAACAGCTGAGATCGGTGCTGAATATGCAGAAGAAGCTTACAGTGAATACAAAGTAAAGTTCAATAATGTTGTAACCCGCAGAATTCCCCTAATTTTTTATAACACTCATATTCAGTTTCAACAGACAAACACTACTCCCGGATTTATTCCGGAAGGAGTAGGCGGATTTTTTGAATTTCTTAAAGGAAGAGTTGTTATTCCTTACACCGGTGCACTACACGATTTTAAACATGTAATTAGACACGAACTTGTTCATGTTTTTATGAGCAATAAAATTTTCCGCGTTTTAAGAGATCATCGTTTGCCGACAACAATTGGTCCGCCTTTGTGGTTTACGGAAGGACTTGCTGAATACATTTCAACTAAAATGGATGATCAAGCTGTAATGGTTATGCGTGATGCAGTTTTAAATAATTACTTTGTCGGAATCGATAATATTTATTCAATTTACGGAACCTTCTTTATGTATAAAGAAGGTCAGAGTTGGCTGGAATTTATTGCTGAAAAATATGGACCCGAAAAAGTTAATTTGATGCTGGAAAATATTTGGATGTATAAAAATTTCAATAAAGTCATTGAACATACAATCGGAAAAAGTATTGAAGAACTTGACAAAGAATGGCTTTATTATTTAAGAAAAAAATATTTCCCGCTTTATGCTGATAAAACTCCGACCGATATTTCATCAAGACAAATAACTCATTTCGGCTTTAATTTTTCTCCTGTTTATTATAAAGACAGTGATGATGAATACTTATATTTTGTTGCTAACAGAGACGGTTATTCATCTTTATATAGATTACTTTTGCCTTCAAATAAATCAGATAAAAAACCTCAAGTTGAGTTACTCCTTCAAGGTGAAAAAACGGAAGAATTCGAATCATTTCATTTGTTCCAATCTTCCATCGATATAACAAAGAACGGCTTGGTTGCTTTTGTAACTAAAAAAGGCGGAACAGATGCAATTCATTTTTATTCTACTAAGAAAAAAGAAGTAATTAATACTTTCCAGGATACTGACTTAATCAGTATTTCTTCTCCAAAATTTTCTCACGACGGAACAAAGGTTGTATTTAATGCAATTGATAGAAAAGGGTTTAGTGATTTATTTATTGTTTACACTGCAACGGATTCTTTAATTAGATTAACTAATGATTATTACGATGACAAACAGCCGGCATTCGGTATTAATGATAATCATATTATATTTTCTTCAGACAGAACTGCAGGAATATATGAGAAAAAATATAATTTGTTTGATCTAAATCTGGAAAATCATGAAATAAATTATGTCACTTATCTTGATGCTAATAATTATTCCCCAATTATTTCTGATGATAAAAAAACTCTTGTATTTACTTCAGATTTTGACGGTGTTAGAAATATTTGGGCAATGAAACTTGACAGTTCAAAATATACAGATTCTGTAATGCAGGTTACTCCGTTTTTAACCAGCGCTTTTGATCCTTCATTTATTAATGATAAAAAAATAACTTTCTCCGGTTTTCAGAATTTTTCATTCAATTTATATACAAAAAAACTTGATAACTTAGATTCGCTTGAGAGCAATAAAATTAAAATGAATATGAAACCTGTTGCAGGCAGCTGGAAAGCTAATTTTTTCTCTTCATTATCGGAAAAACAAAAATTAAAATATCATGAAGAATATTCACTTGACTATGCACAAAGCCAGGTTTCAACTGATCCGGTTTTCGGTACAAGGGGTGGAGCTATCTTTTCTTTAAGTGATTTGCTGGGTGATGACAATTATTATTTTCTTATTTACAATACAGCAAATGATCAAAGCGAGTTTATTAAAAGTTTTAATGTTCAAATTACAAGAGTTAATCTTGGAAGCAGAACAAATTACGGCTACGGAATTTTCCATTACAGCGGACGAAGATATGATATAAGAGAATCGGATGAATATTTTTATGAAAGAAGTTTCGGCGGATTTTATTTAATGCATTTCCCTTTATCTAAGTTTCAAAGAATTGAAGCTTCCGTTACTGTTGCAAATTCCGATAAACAAGTGATTACAGGTGTGGTTGAAAGAAAAGCTTTGTTAGTTAGTAATTCGCTTTCCTGGGTTATGGATAATTCTTTGTGGGGACCAACCGGTCCTCTCGACGGAACCAGAGCAAGACTGCTGTTTGGTTATACCGGAGATGTGAAGTATAGCAATGTGGATTATTTCACGGTCATTGCAGATATTAGACATTATTTCAGAATTGGCTATCCATCTGCAATTGCTGTGAGAGCATCACTTTATTACAATGAAGGAAAGGAAGCCAGAAGATATTTTATGGGCGGAAGCTGGGATTTACGAGGCTGGCCTAGATGGTCTATTCGAGGTGAAAAATTGTGGATTTCTTCGGTTGAATTAAGAGTTCCCTTAGTAGATGCTTTAAATGTCAGGTTTCCTTTTTTTAACTTAGGTTTTTACGGACTTAGAGGTGCTGCTTACTTTGATGCAGGCGGTGCATGGGATACTAAATATAATGATACTTTAGGAAGTTTAGGAATTGGTTTTAGAATGAATTTATTCGGTGTTATTGTTTTGAGATATGATATAGGTAAAAAAATAGAAGATAATTTTAATAAACTTCAGCACGGATTATTTTATCAATTCTTTTTCGGATGGGATTTTTGAAAAAGAAAAATTTATATCATATTATCTTGTTGCTTTTTCTCTCAGGCTGCACTGCCAGTGTGATAAAACATTCTACCGCAGTGGACTTTAACGGATATGAAATGTTCGGCAAACAGCCTTCCAGAAATTTTTATGACCCGATAACAGTGAGCGATTCATTAAAACTTTTATGGGAATCCGA
>CAVQMC010000004.1:0-384918 GCA_963713505.1 uncultured Ignavibacteria bacterium
TCGGAGCGTCGGGCTGCGGCGCGGGCGCCTCCGTCCGGCCGATGGGCTGCATGGGCTCGCCACCCGGCTGCGGCGACAGGGCAACATGGGCGTGCGGCTTCTTGCGGCCGCGGCGGCGCTTGCGACGCGGCGGTGCGGACGCGTTTCTATGTCTGTTACTTCGTCATTACGTATTGCTGTGGAAAAACCGCTCTGCACAAACGAAGATCAATTAAACAATATCATACAAACTTATCATGCAATCTTGCAATCTTGCAATCATGCAATCTCCCTCTCCTCAGGCCTCAATAGGCGTTATGCTCCGATGGTATCGACTTCAAAGGAACAACTTCGGCAGCACCGGACCCAAACAGATGATTTACAGAGTTAACAGCGGACATATTCCTACATCCACCTGGCTGCATGAAACTGCAGAAGGCGGGGGAATGATGGTCGGTGAAATGGTGCATTTTATGATCTAATGCAGTTTATATCCGGCAAGATTCCGGTATCCGTCTATGCAAAATCACTCAAGCTAAATAACAGCAATACCGCCGACAGCGACAATGTAATAATAACAATCGAGTTTGATAAAGGATCGGTAGGAAGATTTAAACCACAGCGCAGTAGGCGATAAATCCGCATCCAAAGAGAGATTGGAAATATACAGCGGCAGCAAAGTTGGAGTGCTTGATGAATTTTTTAGAATATTGGAAATAACGGACAACAGTAAAAGAGTTAAAAAGAAAGCGCAAATCAGGACAAAGGTCAAGCGGAACAAATTAAGGCGGTAGTAGAAAGATTCAAAAAAGGAACATCACCAATTCCATTTAATGAAATAATTAATGGATGAAATAATCTTCGCCGCAAAAGAATCGCTGCACACCGGGCAGGCGGTAAAAGTAGAAGCGCTGCGTTGGGATTACATTTTATAATTAACCTCACCTAAATCCTCTCCCCTGCCTTCGGCACCTATCTACCGACAGGTAGAGGTAAATTAAAAAAAGGAGAGGATTTTTAAATTTGAAAAACTTGTGACCTCTCTCCTATTTTAAGAGAAGACTTTCAAACATGGAAACCTGTGACCTCTCTCCTTTATAAGAAGAGAGGACGGGAGAGAGGTTGAAAAACTATATAAATATTATTACAACAACATATGGGGCAGTACAATGACAATTCACTATAACCGTTCAAGTGAAAAAGTTAATCGGAGAAAATTAAGAAGAAAGTCAACGGAAGCAGAAAAAATCCTTTGGGAGAAGCTAAGGAACAGAAAATTTCATAACATTAAATTCCGCCGTCAATACAGTATAGATCATTATGTTGTAGATTTTTATTCTCCTGAAAAAAAGTTTGCAATAGAATTGGATGGTAAGTACACGACATAAAAGAAAATAAAAATCATGATGAGAACCGTGATGCATTCTTAAATCAATTTGGTATAAAGATAATTAGAATAAAAAATGAAATGATATTGAATGATATTGACAAGGTATTGGATATTTTGGAAGAAAAAATAATTAAGTAATTTGTTTTAACCTCACCTAAATCCTTTCCCTTGCCTTTGGCGAGGGATAAATTCGAAAGGGGTGGACTATTAAATTGGAAAACTGTGACCTCTCTCCTTTATAAGGAGAGAGGACGGGAGAGAGGTTGAAAAACTATATATTATTGCTTTTAATTATTGTAACCTCTCAAATTATTAAGGAGGGTTTAACGTCAACCTGTGACCTCTGGTTAGGAGGGAGGACGGGAGAGAGGTTGAAATACAACAAATAATTGTTTTTAAATAATTTAACCTCACCTAAATCCTCTCCTTAAAAAGGAGAGGACTTTTAAATTGAAAAACTTGTGACCCCTCTCCTAATTTAGGAGAGGGGACGGTGAGGTTGACTAACTATTTTATGAACTTTAAAACCCAGCATAAAAATTAAAAATGTCTCATCTAATTAATTACCTAACACACTCAAATACCTAAAACCCGTACAAATCTACGGCAGAATATTCTCAATTCTAAAAATAAAAGCCGGAAAAACCAAACTCCCTGCTGTTCCCTCTCAACTAACACTTTCCCTCAAACCAAAAACTCATTTCATCCTTCACGAACCATGGAACACAAGAGAAAAACTATTACAAGGGAAAATCAAATTTCTAAATACAAGAATTAGAATTAGGCTATCCGATTCATTGGAATAAATTTGATCCGCCTTTGCTCTGGCAGTTTAATCTGCATTATTTCCATTACATCCATCTGCTTAATGAAGACGAACAAATCCAAATATGTAAACATTGGTCGGAACATAACACAAATTTTAAATCCCCTGCCTGGCATCCCTATGTAACCTCTTTAAGAATTGATAACTGGTGCAAAGCCGGAATTGAAGATCAGACTGTAAATGAAAGTTTGTACTGGCAGGTCTGCTTTTTTATATAGCAATTTGGAATACTATCACCCTGCAAACCATTATTTGGAAAATGCAAGGGCTTTAATATTTGCCGGACTTTATTTTAAGGATCAAGGAGAGGCAGATAAATGGTTAAACAAAGGTTTGGCAATATATGTAAAGGAAATTCCAGTTCAAATTTTTAATGACGGCGGCCATTTTGAAAAAAGCACAATGTACCATGCAATAATGCTTGAAGGGGTTTTAGATATAATAAATATTCTTCCCGAAGAAAATAAATATTATAAATTATTTTGTGATACTGCAATCCGGTATGCTGGAATTCCTAAAACATTAACTCATCCTGATGGTAATATAACTTTATTTAATGATTCCTCGCAGGAAATTGCTCCCAAGACTAATGAATTAATTGATTATGCGGAAAGATTAAAACTTCAGCCTAAACAGGATGTTGAACTCATTCAACCAATCATCCCCCGAAGGTGCATTCATTCATCCATTCCCACCTTGATACCGGGTATTATATTTATGAGAGATAAAAATGTATTCCTTGCAATTGACGGCGGATCAATCGGTCCCGACTACATTCCCGCACACTCGCAGGCGGAAATATTTACGTATGAACTTTCTGTTTCAGGGAATCAATTTATTGTTAATCCGGGAGTTTATGAATACAAAGCAGGTGAAATGCGTTCATATGTAAGAAGCACACTTTCGCATAATACAGTTGCAATAGACGGAAAGATCAGGCTGAATGCTGGGGAGGTTTTAGAGTTGCAAGAAGATACAATCCCAAAGATATAAGTTTCAAAGAAATCGGTAATCAAGTTTTATTTAAGGGAGTATTTGACGGATATTCAAAACTAATAGGTGATAATTTAATTCATCGTAGAAAAATAATAATTGATAAGGATTCTGGAATTACAGTCGAAGATGAAATAACCGGAAATGGAAAACATTTAGTAGAAAGTTATATACACCTTCACCCGGAAGTGGAAATTGAAGAAACGGATGATTATTTAATACTCAAAAGAAAAAATACGAGTGTTAAAATATTAATTGAAGATTCGGAATTCGAAATTGAAGAAGGACTATACTGCCCACAGTTCGGTTTCAAAATAAAAAATAAAGTGATTAAATTATATTCAAATAAGCTGCCGGTAAAGTTCAAATATAAAATTGGTATATAAGAATAAAACCATAGCTTAAAGCATGCTCTGTGTAAATCCGTGAATAAATCTGAGATAAAAAAGAAAATTCGTAAGATATTATCACTCTAAAACCTATATGAATAAAAGAAAGAAGATATTATTTTTAACCCACTACTTCCCGCCTGAAGTAAATGCACCTGCCAATAGAACTTACGAACACTGCAAAGAATGGGCGAAGGAAATTGATGTAACAGTTATAACTAACTTTCCAAATCACCCCGACGGCAAAATATTTAAAGGATATAAAAACAAACTAATCCAAAAAGAAACCATTGACGGCATTAATGTAGTCAGACTATTGACATTTATAACTCCTAATGAAGGATTTATACTTAGAACATTAAATTATCTTTTTTATATGTTCGTTTCGGTTATATATGCAGTCTTTTCAAATTTAAATTATGATATTGTAATTGCTACCACTCCGCAATTCTTCTGCGGTATAGCGGGGAAAATAATTTCAAGAATAAGAAGAAAACCATTTATACTTGAGTTGCGCGACCTCTGGCCGGAATCCATAATCGCCGTGGGAGCAATACAAAATAAAAGTGTTATTAAATTTTTAGAATGGCTTGAATTCGGATCTTTATAATTCTGCAGCTAAAATTATATCCGTAACTTCATCATTCAAAGAAGACCTAATAAAAAGAGGAATCGATAAAGATAAAATTGAAATAATATACAATGGTGTTTCTTTAGATATGTTTAATACCCCATCTGAAATTAGTGATCCGGCATTAAGTGAATATTTGGAAAATGGATTTAAGGTAGGCTACATCGGTACTATCGGGATGGCTCATTCTATCATTACTTTAATAGATGCGGCGGAAAAATTAAAAGATACTGAGAGTAAAATTTGTTGTAGTAGGTTCCGGTGCGGAAAGAGAAAAACTGGAAAAGGAAATAATAGATAGAAAGTTGAATAATATTAAGATATTTCCTATTCAGCTTAAAAAAGATATTCCGTCTGTAATAAAAAAGCTTGATGTATTTTGTGTGCATTTGAAAAAGAACGATTTGTTCCTGACTGTTATACCCTCAAAAATATTTGAAGGTATGATTATGAAGAAACCAATATTAATTGGCGTTGACGGGGAATCCAGGAAAATTGTAGAAAATGCTGATTGCGGTTTATTTTTTGAACCTGAGAATGCAGATCAGCTTGTTGAAAAAGTTTTGTATTATCAAAATAATTCTGATTTAATGAGTAAACATGGTGAGAATGGCTATAAGTATGTACTTAAGAATTTTGACAGAAAAAAATTGGCAGCTAGATTTTTAGAGATTATAAAAACTGTTTAAATAAATGAAAGTGATTTAGAAGATTTATTAGAATATTTATTTATAAAGGTTGTGCTTGTAATATTACTGTAGAGACGTCCCGGCGGGACGTCTGGAACCTGAATACCAAAATAAGTCCGATTAACTTTTACTCCTTCACCTCTATTGTTAAAACAAATCGGAAAAACATATTAACTCCGCAATTATTAGTCGAATACTTCCCAAGCTTTTTATACTCTATGATTAGTGAATTTGATAAAAATAAAAAATTCAAATTATATTTATTTACCCTAATTATTATCTCAATAATTCTGCGCGTAATAATATCATTTGGGTTTAATCTTCATGGTATACCACCGATTCATATAACTATATTAATCAAGCGGATATATTATTAAAAGGCGGTTTTGCATTGTACTTCCCCAATGGCTATCCGCTTATTATTGCTTTTCTAAAGCTCTTTAATTCTATAGTATCCTTCCCGGTTGCTTTAATTCTTCTTAATATATTATTATCCTCGGCCTCTATTTTATTAATTTACTATATCTCAATAGAAATATTCAGAAATAATAAACTTGCATTAATTACAGCAATATTAGTTTCAATATATCCCAATCAGCTTAATTACGTTCGCTTTATTTTGACTGAAGTTCCTTCAGTATTTTTCTTGATATTATCACTATTTCTTTTTCAGAAAAATTCAAATACTTTATCCGGAATATCTATAGGTTTAGCATCGGTTATTAAAACCAGTTTGATGCCGGTGGCTATATTGTTTTATTTATATCTTATTTTAATTAAAAGGGCGAAACATAGTAATTATTTTATTTTAGGTTTTATACTGCCGGTTATTTTATTGTTGATATATGGTTATGTTGTTTCGGGAGTATTTACACTCGGTAACAATGCAGCCCACAATTTTTATCTGGCAATAGGCTGGAAAGGCGTTCCTGCAGGGTTAGGCGATGGTATTTACTATTATTTTTCCGATTTTATAAATAATCCTTATAATTTCTTTCTCGATAGACTTCAATCCCTTTGGCATTTCTGGGGTTATCTGCCTCCTTATAATGAAGGAATGAGAGAAAGTTTAATCTTTAGAATTTTAATTGGTTTAAGATTTCCCTTGTTGATATTAGGGATTTACGGTTTTATAAAAATTAAAAAATCCGCCGTGTCCGTTTTTCTTTTTCTCCCGGCATTTGTATTAACTATTATCCATACAATTTTCTTTTCAAATCCGCGTTTTACTTTTCCGGCAGAACCGTTTTTAATTATTCTTGCTGTTTATGGATTAACACAGATATTATTGTCCCATTACTATGTTAACAAAAAGATTTCATTAAATAATGTAACTGAATAAATAAATTTTAGTATCTCTTTTCATCCCAATCCCAATCTAGCCCAAATCTCGTATCTACTTTTTGATCTCCAACCATTTCATCGAGTTTTTCAATTTTTCAATTATTGAAATAATATCCTTTGCGCTTTCATCATTATAATCTTTTTCTTTAAGTGCTTCATAAGCTTTATCTAATTCCATTGCTAAATGTTCTGCACGTTTAGCTCATCTTATTCTCTGCTTAAGAATAAATTGTTTTTCATTTTCTTTTGTTTCATCAGCAATGAATTTACTGAGTTCCTTATCCTAAAATTTGTCTAGCGTTTCTAAACTGTATGCCATTTAGGCTCCTTTCTTTTGTGGTAAAGTAAATTTGTACTAAATATATATATAATAATGAGTTACAGTGACTGTAACAGAGCATAAAATAGTAAAATTTTTAATTTTTTGAAATTAATAATGTACCTTTAAAAATCATTTTGTAGAGACGGCTCGTTGGGCCGTCTGGTGCCTAATAATCTACATTAAAATTACCTTATATCTTTCCTACGAAGTTATTTTCAAACTGCCAGCATTTCAAATCCAAAGACATAAACACAAATAAAGTCTCCTCCCTTGGAGGAGATTTAGAGGTTGGTTAACTTAAGAGCTTAAAGCATATTTTTGTACAAAACGAAAATAAAAATCCCATAAAAATATTTAATAAATATTCCCAACATCCCACAAAACAGCAACCAACTCCCAATCTCACTCGTGCCTAAGCCAACTTTTTTGCTGGAACTATATGAACTTCAATATCTGTAATCTCCGGCATGTCGATATTTTTATATTCTTTAAAATTCTTAAGCATTTTTTCGTACTTGGTAATAATATACACCAATTCCCTTGTAGTCATTTCACTATAATCTTTCTTACCAAGTGCACTGTACGCTTCTTTCAATATATCGGATAATTCTTTGACCCTCTCTTTTTCCTTATTAGTTATTTCATATAATAATTCTTTCTCATACTTTTTCCTTTCCTTTGATAATTCTTTTAATTCTTCTTTGTTCCACTTTATCAATGTGGGCTTACTTATTGAAAGTTTTTTTGCAATATTATCGTAAGAATATCCTTGCGCTCTTAGTTTTAAAAATCTTTTTTATCCGTAATACTATATGCCATTTCTTCTCCATATTGTATTATTAAGTATTTCCAAAATCATTATTATTTTATTTATTTTTTATCAAAATCATTAATTATAGTAACATCAACATCATCTATATCATCCGATTCCTCAGGTTTGGGTAACATACCCTTCGTCAATGCTTCAAAATTCTCAATGAGAAAAAGTAGATTATTAGGTTTCATCTTTTCAAACTTTCTCTTCTTCAATTCATCATAAGCCCTTTCCAGTTCCGCATCTAAAAGTTTTATTCTTTCATTCATTTGAATATTTACACTCTGTATATACTCTTGCCTGATATTTTCTTTAATTCTATCTATTTCTTCCCTTTTTTCATCTTGCCATTTTATTAGAGTCGGCTTGCTTACTTTTAACCTTTGTGAAATCTCAGAATATGATTTCCCATCAACCCTTAAATGCACAAATTGCTGTTTAATCGCTTCGCTATATTTCAATAAAACTCCTTTCTAAAAGTACAAAAGTAAATTCGTACTAACTTTATATGGGACAATGACTTATAGCCCATAAAATAGTAAAATAATGGTAAAGTTCCAGTAAAGTTTTTATTTTTTTAAAATTAATAATGTACTTTTAAAACCATTTTACTGAACCACTTCGCCGGTCATTTTAAACTTGCGTGTCCGGGGAAAGCCATTCAATCATTCAACCATTCATTCTGGGCTTACTCAAAGGTTTGTTATTCTTTTATCGCAGCTCAACCCCAATGTTGAACCCCTACGGGGTTCTAATTTATTTTTGTTTGATCTATTTGTTACAAACATTTAACCCCTACGGGGTTAATGTAGAGACGATCCGGCGGATCGTCTGGAACCTACCTGCCAAAATAAGAACTTGCACTCATGCAGCCATGCATTCTTTCATCTATGCCGGGTTTTGGAAAGTATATTATTAAGGTGTAAGAAAGCTCAACCCCAACGTTGAACCCCTACGGGGTTAATATTGTAGAGACGATCCGTTGGATCATCTGGAACCTACCTACTGAAATAAGAACTTACACTCATGCAGCCATGCATTCTTTCATCCATGCCGGTTTTTGGAAAGTATATTATTTAGGTGTCAGAAAGGTCACCCCCAACGTTGAACTCCTACGGGGTTAATCTGCTGCCTACTGATTTCTATCTTATTAACTACTCGTCAATTAAACCGTTAAACAACACAATCAACAATTAACCACCGACAACTGACCAACATAAAAAAGTAAATAAATTTTACATTATAATAATTTTTCCGAAATCATAAAATATTTGATTATTTAAGCGATAATTCATTAACTTAGGGTAACTTTTTCAGTTTTCTTTTGCCATTGCTGAATAAAATTTTGCAGTTACTCTCCTAATTAAATTCTGAATTAAAACTTGCGGGTCCCGTTTAAATTCGGAATGACAAAAGACGATACATTTTATGAATAAACAATAGATTTAATTAGAAAGTTTGCCGAATTAATATATGCTTTATTTACTAATTTTCTTCTCAAGCATGGTGCTTACTCTGTTTGCCACTCCCTATGTTATTCGCAAATTTATTCAGTTGAATATTGTTGACAAACCCGACTCGGCACGCAAGATCCACAAAACCCCTATTCCCACAATGGGCGGTATTATTATTTATATGGTTGTTGTGGTTACTTTCTTCAGCTATTCTGCCGATCTGCTTGCAGTAAGAATAATTGTCCTTTCTTCCAGTTTGATTGTTATGTGCGGTATATTCGACGATATGATCGGGCTTAACTGGAAAGTTAAATTCTTTTTACAGATAATCGCTTCCGGCGGATTGATTTTCTTTTTAGCTCCATCTTTGCATTCAATACAAATTTTTAGTTTTACATTCACAGGGTTTGCTTCATATTTACTGCTGCTGTTTTTTATCCTTGGTTTAATTAATTCCATTAACCTGCTTGACGGTATGGACGGACTTGTTTCGGGCTTTTCCCTGCTGGTCTTTTTGGTTCTATTTGTTATTTCTTTAATGGCAAATAATTCACTTGTTATGATATTGTCTGCTTCAATGGCAGGTGCTATTTTCGGATTTTTGAAATACAATGCCAATCCCGCTAAAATATTTTTAGGAGATACAGGCTCATTAACACTGGGATTTTTCCTGCTTGTTTCTTCTTTAATGCTGATGCTTAATATCGGTAAAGGCAATCTCGATCTTACTTTTGCAGTTATTTTGTTCGGTGTTCCTATTGTGGATACTTTAAAAGTTATGCTGATTAGAATATTAAACAGGCAGAATCCTTTTTTACCCGATAAAAATCATATTCATCATGTAATATTCGGAAGTGATGTAAAACAGAAAACAACGGTATTTATTATACAAATTTTTACCGTGCTTTATATTTTTGCAGCAGTTTACTATTTGAAAACTTCTCAGTCGGTAGCATTAATTATATTTGCAATTTTATCTTTCTCGCAGATAGCAATAAAACGGGGGATAAGGGCTACACAGAATTCTTTTATTCACAAACTTTATGTTAGAGAAAGAGATATTGTCCCGCAAAAATTAGTCGAACTTTTTCAGAAGTATTTCATACCTTTTTCCATGCTGCTGATTGGTTTGCTTTTTGTATTTTTATTCCCGGGCAAGTCCGAAGTTGGGTCAGCAGATTTTAATGCTTCTTATAATTGCCTCTATTTTGTTAATGATTATTTCTGCTTATCACCGTGTCCGTTCTAAAACATTTAATGATATTTATGTACTGATTAATGCAGCTATATTTTTCTCCGTAACAAATTTATCGTACCCGCTTATCTTAACTTTAAACCTGGATAAACAGTTTATATCTTTTATAATTGGTATAAATGTTATTCTTTTACTTGGTCTGCTTATTTTCTTCCTTATAACTAGAGAAAAATTATTCGGTGAAAAAATATCTTTTTTAACCGGTACGGATCTTATATTTTTAGTCTTGATTTCACTTTTAGCTGTTGTTCAAAATTATATTACTCCCGGTAAACTGCACTTCTTTGGTGCAAACCTTATATTAGGTTTTATAGTTTATTTATGGTACAAAGCAATTACTCAATTCAAACAAAATTACGGACGGCTGCTTTATTATCTTTCGTTTGTAATTCCTCTTGCAACTTTAATTTATATTTACCTGCGCTGATGAAAGTATCCAATAAATTTCTCCGGCCGGTTATTAATTTAACCTGGTTCATTCTATTTTTTATAATTCTTTCTGTACTAAATATTAATGCCCAATCTGTTTATGAACCTGTAGGGAATGATATTTATAATTACCTGGAAAGACTTTCAGTAAAAGGTATAATTGAATATCATGATGAAGTAAAACCGCTGCTCAGAAAAGATATTGCTAATTTATTGATTCAAGCAGAAATGAATAAAAGTGAATTAAGTAAGCTGGAATTTGAGGATCTTATCTTTTATGAAAAAGAATATGCAGATGCAATTGATATGATCAAAAAAGATAAAAACTTTAAACTGCCGAGACTGGAATATTTAACAAAAGGTGAAACTGGAAGATTCAGATTTTTTAATTACCGGGATTCGTCTTTTACATTTTATGCTGATCCAATTTTAGGTCTGGAATACAGAAGTCTTTACGGCGGGCATAGTACGCACAGGTGGAACGGTGCAAAGCTTTCCGGTTATTACGGTTCAAGTTTCGGATTTGAACTTGACTATACGGATAATGAAGAGAACGGAAGCAATTTTGATTCTACTAAAAATTTTTCGCCTGAAAGGGGGATTGTTCTTACTAAAAAAGGAAAAGAAAGTATTCAATATGATGAAGTAAATGCACAGATAAATTATTCATGGAAAAACGGCGCACTTTCTGTCGGAAAATATTATTTGAATTGGGGAAGCGGAATTGGCGGACAATTAATTCTTTCAGATAAAGCTCCTTCTTTTCCATTAATTAGGTTTGATTTTTCTCCGGTTAGCTGGCTTAGGTTTACTTATATACACGGCTGGCTGCATTCGGGAATTTTGGATTCAAATACATACAGATATACTCCGGTTCCGGATAGACCAACATATCTTCAAATTGAAAAATTTATTGCAGCTCATATGCTTTCATTCGATATAAAAGATAATTTAACTTTTTCAATCGGTGAGTCGGTTATATACAGTGAAAGATTACAGCCTTTGTATTTAATTCCGGTTATGTTTTTCCGCGCAGCGGATCATTATTTACAGAAGGAGGGAAGCAACACCGGTTCTAATGCACAGATGTATGCAGATATTTATTATAAGAATTATGATATAAGAACTAAATTTTATTCTACTTTGTTTATCGATGAGTTATCTCTTGAAAATATTTTTAAAGGCGGAAATTTATCTGCAATTGCTTTTACAGTCGGAGCAGAAATTGTAGATCCGGTAATTCAAAATTCTTCATTTGTATTGGAATATTCAAGATTAAATCCTTTCGTATATATGAATTCCAATAATGCTCAGCTTTATACTTCTTATAATTATCAGCTTGGTCATTGGATCGGCAGCAACGGTGATCAAGTTTATATGTCTTATAAGCAGGGAATTATTAGAGGTTTGCAGACAAAATTAAGTCTTAGCTATGTAAGGAAAGGACAGAAGGAACTTCCAATTCAGCAGTATCAATCTCCTTATCCGCCTTTTTTATACGGCAGCAAAAAGAAAGCAGTGGATATAAAGTTTGAGCTATCCTATGAAGTTATACATAGTCTATTTGCAAAAGCATTTTATGAATATTCCGATATGACGGATGAAGAGGCCGGAAGAACTCCAGGATTTATGCTGGGAAAGCATAATAATTTTGGAATTTCGATAGGCTATGGTTTATAACTCTGCAATTCTTTGCGCCCTCTGCGGTTTATTTTGTAGAGACGTCCCGCCGGGACGTCTGGAACCGCCCAACCCAAATTATGTTATACACACCTAAAAAAATTCCAGGCTTCATCTCTGCGATTCTTTGCGCCCTCTGCGGTTAAACCAAGGGGACACAGAGGCCACGGAGAATGCACAAAGAACCACAGAGCCTAATCAGTTGAAGAATTCATGGAAAATAACCTCTTAAAAGGATTGCTTTATGGCATTAAAAAGTATATATTATTAGTATATATTAAAGGTGAATTAAATGGATACTGCGAAAATATTTGAAAACGGTAAAAGTCAAGCGATTAGAATTCCTAAAGCATACAGGTTAAAAGGTAAAGAGGCATATATAACTAGAGTTGGAGATGCAATAATCTTATTACCTAAAAAAAGTAAATGGGAATTGCTGCTTTTAAGCTTGGATAAATTTTCAGAAGATTTTATGTCTGAACGTAATCAGCCGGAATTAGAGGATAGGGAGACATTATATAAATGAAATATCTTCTTGATACCAATATTTGTATTTATATCATAAAGCAAAAACCAAAAAAAGTTATAGAAAAATTTATAGACCATAAACCGGGCGATATTTTTATTTCCAGCATTACGGTATCTGAATTAAATTACGGAGTTGAAAAGAGCAGTAAGGCTGTTGAAAATATGGTTGCTCTAAAGGAATTTTTACAGCCGCTAGTAGTGATTGATTATGATGAAAATGATGCAAGCATTTATGGTAGTATCAGAACAGATCTTGAAAGAAGAGGAAGTCCGATCGGAGCAATGGATTTATTAATTGCATCTCAAGCTGTTAGTCGGGATTTGGTATTAGTAACCAATAATGAAAAAGAATTTAAACGTATAAAAAATTTATCAATAGAAAATTGGGCTAAATAAAATATTCCATCGCGATCGCCCACGCTCTCTGCGCCTGCCTGCCGGGACTTGTCTGCAGTAAAGTAGAGGCAAGGTTAAACAAAATTTGTAGAGATGACGCAGCAGGCCGCACTCTTGCTGGTTTACGATGGGTATAGTTTTAAGGTATACTTAGATTGAATTAACGTTCAACTCCTACGGAGTTGTTTTTTATAAGGTTTTTATTTTTGTTACAAACATTTTACCCCTACGGGGTAATGTAGAGACGGCCCGGTGGGCCGTCTGGTTCCACCCAACCCAAATTATGTTACACACCTAAAAAAATCCCTGGCTCCACCTCTGCGATTCTCTGCGCTCTCTGCGGTTAAACCAAGGGAACACAGAGGCCACGGAGAATGCACAAAGAACCACAGAGCCTAATCAATTGCTGTAATATGGGTCTAAAAAGCCTATTTATATAATGTAATTATTTATAAGCCATCAGCTAAAGCAGACGGCAATTGATAATAAAAATTTATCTGTGGTTATCTGTGAGAATCTGTGGTTAAAATAAATTTGTAGAGACGGCCCGGTGGACCGTCTGGTCCCACACAACCCAAATTAAATTACTCCCTCGTAAAAATCATTTGCTTTAACTCTGCGATTCTTTGCGCCCTCTGCGGTTTATTTTGTAGAGACGATCCGGTGGGTCTTCTGGACCTGCCCTGCTGAGAATATACCTTCTACTCATGCAATCTTTCATCCATGCTGAGCCTTGGAATGCATATTAACAAGTTATATAAAGAGTTAAGCTAATATGTCCACTCCTAACGGAGTTAATCGATGCTTTTTATGCTTTATCTCTGCGGTTAAACAATAAAACCCCCAACCAACCACTGACAATTAACCTGCGGACTCCTGCCTTCTATCTCCTTTTTAATTTTTCCTTTTTAATTTTTAATTTTTCCTTTTTAATTCTCCCCCCTCACATCTTCCATTTTTTCTTCCCCGCATTATTGTTAATTTTACACGATAAATAAAAAATTTATAGCGGAGAAATTAGATGAAAGTACCATTATTAGATCTTAAGCCTCAATATCAATCCCTTAAAAAAGAATTGGATGAAACTTTAATAAATATAGCCGAATCACAATATTTTATTTTAGGTCCTGAAGTTGATAAAATGGAAAAAGCTTTATGCAGCTATTTAAATGTTAAACATGCAGTCGGAGTTTCATCCGGTACCGACGCGCTTTTGATTGCCTTAATGGCTCTGGATATTCAGCCGGGTGATGAAGTTATTGTACCGACTTACTCATTTTTTGCTACTGCCGGAGTTGTTGCAAGAATGAATGCAGCGCCGGTTTTTGTGGATAATGATCCGGTTACTTTTAATTTAGATCCAAAACAAATTGAAAGCAAAATAACTTCCAAAACCAAAGCAATCATACCTGTTCATTTATACGGTCAAAGCTGCGAAATGGATGATATTTTGTCTGTCGCAAAAAAACATAATCTTAAAGTTGTCGAAGATGCTGCACAGGCAATCGGAACACAGTATAAAGACGGCAAATGTGTCGGAACTATCGGCGATATCGGCTGCTACTCATTTTTCCCGAGTAAAAATCTCGGCTGCTTCGGTGACGGAGGACTTGTAGTTACTAATAACGATGAGCTTGCAGAAAGACTTGCAATGATGCGTGTGCACGGAATGAAACCTAAATATTATCATAAAATAATAGGGGGCAACTTTAGATTGGATGCAATTCAAGCTGCGGTTATCAGTGTTAAACTTCCGCATCTAAATGACTGGTCCGCAAAGAGAAGAGAAAATGCCGATTACTATAACAATCTATTTATTAAAAAAGGCTTAGCTGAAGAAACAGGTAAAACGGAATTTGATTCTAAAAATAAAGTTCTTCTGCCTAAAGCGGTTTATGAATCAGCTTCCGGTAAAGCAAAAAATTATCACATTTATAATCAATATATTATTCGTACTGAAAACAGGGATGCAGTAAGAGAATATTTAACAAAAAATGAAGTTGCATCCGAAATATATTACCCTGTTCCTTTTCATTTACAGGAATGTTTCAAAGAACTAGGTTATAAAAAAGGAGATTTTCCAATTGCAGAAAGCTGTGCGGATACTTCAATTGCATTACCTATTTATCCCGAATTAACAAAAGAACAGCTGGAATTTGTAGTGGATAAGATCGCGGAAGCGGTGAGCAATTAAAAATTAAAATTTATCTGCCGAAGGCAGAACGCAAAAGTAAAAAGTAATTTTAATAAGTCATCAATCAATTTCCCCGACGGGGAAAAATTAAATAGCCAAGGATAACATCCTTGGTTATAAAATGATATAAAAAAACACAAACATACACTGAAATGGTTAAATAAGATCCCTTAAACTAACCCCGTAGGGGTTAAACATTTGTAACTCAATAGTAAACTAACATCATATGTAGAACTCCATAGTAATTCAACACATTAACCCCGTCGGGGTTAAACATTTGTAACTCAATAGTAAACTAACATTATATGTAGAACTCCATAGTAATTCAACACATTAACCCCGTAGGGGTTAAACATTTGTAATTAAGTAATGAGTCTGCAGCATTCACTGAACTCTATAGGAGTTCAACAATCCATTCAAGCTCTTCTGCCTCCCGGTTTACAAACTTTTCTATCACGAGAAAAGCACATATTGTGTATTTGAATTTTAAGTTAATTACAAATAATATTAATTTAAAAGATTAAAAAATGAAACCGATTGGAAGAATGATTATATTTTAAGGGAAATTATTGAACGTTATGAAACCTAAAATAAATGAATTTTGTTTTTATACATTAATTCATTTATTCGAAGCATCTTGAAGCGGTTGTAAATTTTCATTCAATCATTCTAGGCATCTTGACTCGGTTGTATTTTTTCATTCATTAAAGAAAATTTTTGTCATGACCCTAAAATCAAAAAAAATTTATGTTGCAGGCCACCGCGGAATGGTCGGCTCTGCTATAATGAGAAACCTTGAACAGAACGGTTATCAAAATTTAGTCGTTAGAACATTTGACGAACTTAATTTAATTAACCAAAATGCTGTTGAAAAATTTTTTACTGAAGAAAAGCCGGAAGTCGTAATTGTTGCGGCCGCTAAAGTAGGCGGAATTCTTGCCAACAATACATTACCGCGCGGAATTTATTTATGACAATATCATGATTGAAGCCAACGTAATAAACGCTGCTCATAAAAATAATGTCGAAAAATTAGTTTTTCTTGGCAGCTCATGTATTTATCCCAAACTCGCACCTCAGCCTTTAAAAGAAGAATATCTGTTATCAGATTATCTTGAATACACAAACGAACCTTATGCAATCGCTAAAATTGCGGGAATAAAATTATGCGAGAATTATTATAAACAGTACGGCAGTAATTTTTATTCTGCTATGCCGACAAACCTTTACGGACCATTTGATAACTTCGATCTAAAAACCTCTCACGTTCTCCCGGCAATGATAAGAAAATTCCATGAAGCAAAAGAAAGCAATTCTAAAGAAGTAACTTTATGGGGATCCGGTAAACCCATGCGCGAATTTTTATATGTAGAAGATCTTGCGGATGCAATAAGATTCCTAATGGAAAATATAAATGCAGCCGATCTATATGAAAAAGGACTTTCCCAAATAAACATCGGAACCGGCGAAGATCTTACTATAAGTGAACTTGCATCTTTAATATCGGAAGTTGTCGGTTTTAATGGTAAAGATAGTTTATGATTCCTCCAAACCCGACGGAACTCCCCGAAAATTAATGGATGTTTCAAGATTAAATCAGCTTGGATGGAAGTATAAAACGTCGCTGAGGGAAGGAATAGAGAAGACGTACGAATGGTTTAAATCAATTAAAAATTAAAGGTCTGCATGGCTGCAAGTTAAACCTTGAGCGGTTAATCTGCATGGATGCATGAATATTAAATGGGGTTTTAAAATATTTTATTGAATTCGTTTAAATAATTATTTATTAAAATATATGAGGGAAACATCATGGAAGATCTTTTAACAGGAATAAAAATATCAATAGAGGCTTTAGGAAATTAAATATCTGGCAACTTGCAATTGAACTTTACAAAACAGATATCAATATCTTAAATAAAAATTTTAATATTTCTTTCAAAGTTAAATCACAAATAGAAGATTCGGCATTATCTGTTTCATCCAATATTGCAGAGGGATATTCTAGAAGAACGATTAAGGAAAATTTAAGATTTTATGAAATTGCTCTTAGTTCCTTAGCTGAAAACTATTCTCAGTTATTCGCACTTCAATCTGCAAATCAAATCCCTAAAAATATTTTCATCAACTTCGATAATCAGATATATGAACTTGAAAATAAATTGATCAAAATGAATAAAAACCTGATCACAAAAATCAATTCTGGTAAAGAATGGAATAATAATTACAAATTGTAGTTATTTAGATCATGCATACATGCAGCCTTGCATTCTTGCAATACATTTAATAATATTTATTATTAATTTTATTTTATAAATTAAATAAAAACGAGATTTCTATGCCCAAAGCTCTAATTACCGGTATAACCGGACAGGATGGAAGTTATTTAACCGAAATTTTACTTGATAAAGGTTATCAGGTTCACGGCATTATCAGAAGAAGCAGTTCTTTTAATACCGGGAGAATTGATCATCTGTATAATAATAAAGATCTGCTGGATAAAAGATTATTCCTTCATTACGGCGATCTTGTTGATACAAGTAATTTAAATAGACTTTTAGAAAAAATTGAACCGGACGAAATTTATAATCTTGCCGCACAAAGCCATGTAAAAGTATCTTTTGAAGTTCCCGATTATACCGCACAGGTTGATGGTTTGGGTACGTTGAGATTTCTGGATGCAATTCGTGAAGTCGGTTTGAGAAAAGTTAAATTTTATCAGGCCTCCACAAGTGAATTATTCGGAAAAGTTCAGGAAGTTCCGCAGTCGGAAAAAACACCTTTTTATCCGCGTTCTCCTTACGGAGTTGCAAAACTATACGGTTACTGGATAATTGTAAATTACCGCGAAGCTTATAATATTTTTGCCAGCAATGGAATTCTGTTTAATCATGAATCACCGAGAAGAGGCGAAACTTTTGTAACTAGAAAAATTACACGTGCTGCAACCAGGATAGTAGCAGGTATGCAGGAGAATCTTTTACTCGGGAATTTAAGTGCTAAAAGAGATTGGGGTTTTGCCCCTGAATACTGCGAAGGTATGTGGAGAATTCTTCAGCATGATGAAGCCGATGATTTTGTTTTAGCAACCGGCGAAACCAGGACGGTAAGAGAATTTACCGAACTTGCTTTTGGTGAGCTGGGTATTGAACTGGAGTGGAGAGGCAAAAATGCAGAAGAAGCCGGCTTTGTTAAAAATATTGATCTGGATAAAACAGAAAATTTAATTAAAGATGAAAAATCTGCTCATGGTTTAAATTATCCGGTTGCATGTAAATTAAAACCCGGAGATAAAGTAGTTGCCGTGGATCCCAATTATTATCGTCCTACTGAAGTTGAACTTTTAATAGGCAACCCTGAAAAAGCAAATAAACTTTTAGGCTGGAAAGCACAGACTAACTTTCAGCAGCTTGTAAAAATAATGACCAAATCCGATATGATTAAAGTTCTGCAGAGAGGTTATTAGAATCTATAAATTAAACCGGTAAACTATCAGGTTTCTTTTTTCTCATTATTAATATTATAAATCCGGCTATAACTATAATTCCCAGAATAACGGTTAAATAAGGTGCCGTATTTATACGGGCTTTTAAAGGAACTTTATTAATATTGCCGTTTAAAACAAACGCAGCCCAAAAGTAAGGATTAGGTGAATAGTCTTTTATAAATTCTATTTTTGCATCTCTAAGTGCTTCTGTTTTATCTTTCCCGTCCTTTAAATTCTGATAAAACAATTTCATAAAACCGGAAGTATATTTGTCATTAACTTCCCACAAAGAAACCACAACACTTTTTGCACCGGCTTCAAAGAAGGCTTTGGTCATTCCCAAAATACCTTCCGACTCATCAATTCTTCCTAAACCTGAATTACATGAACTTAATACTATAAGATCACTGTTCAATTTAAGCTGAACAACTTCGCTTGCTTCCAGGAATCCGTCGTTATCCGCATCGTAAGCATTTGAGAAAAATATAACCGGCTGTTTGTTGAATAAAAAAGAATGTGTTGATAAATGAATAATGCTCGAAAGATCTGCATTCTCTTTAAAATTGCTTTCGGTTGCATTTGTACTGAGTAGCATTTTGTCAACATTAATTATGCTGCCGATTTGACTAACTTCTTCTTCAGAATATTTTAAAGGAAGGAGAGCTATATTTCTCGGCAGACCCGGACCTTCTTCCAGCAGCCCGCGCCTTTGTGCAAAACCTCTTGCCTGTGTGTTTATTTTTGGATCTCCGACAAGTAAAACCTTCTCATTATTTTTCAGCTTATTCATCTTTTGCTCAATATATGTCCCGGCAGAAGGAATATAAGATATATCGTAATCCTGAATTAAATAATGTTTATTCTTATAATCGAAGGGGCTTTCACCTTCTTTGAAATTCGTAACTAAAAATTCAAAAGGAAATGAAATTAGTTCCGTTGAAGGAGAGATAATTAACACTTTATCTTTGGGGATATTTTTAAGGACCGGATCAACAATTAAATTATAAAATTTATTTGCTGCCTGTGCATTAAATGAAAATAGATCCTGGTTATAATAAACTTTACTTAAAGCAAATGATTGATCGTAATAGGGTGAAACGGTTGAAATTAATTTTAATAAATCTTTCCGTTTGATATCCAATTCTATATGATTGAATTTATCATTCTCAATAATAAAAGCATAAGTCTTATTTTTTGTAGTATAGTATGAAATTAAAACTTCATTTCCGTTTAATTTATTTTGAATTGCGGGAAGAGTGTAATATTCCTTTAAATTAAGATAGTTTTTAACTGCCGGATTATTATTAATTAATTTTTCTTTAAGCAAAGCATATTTTTGTTTGATTGAATCAAGTTCCAAACCGCTGTAAATTCCCGAATGGATCTGCCAGTTATATTCATAAATTAAATCAAGAACATTTTTATCATTTATAAGCGACTGCAGTTTTAAGTTATTTAAATTCTGCATTGTGTTCCTGGATCTTGATCTGTCAATTAACTCGAATGCCTTTTTATATTTCTTTTGTCTCAATAATAGTTTCGCAAATGAATCATAAACATTCCTTTTGCCCGAGAAATAAGAAATCTGTACATCCTCTTCTTCAAATAATGGTTTGGAAACATTATCAATTAAATTAATTGCTAGAAGTATAATATGATTCCGCAGCTTTGATAAGATTATTCTTTTCAAATAATTTAGCAAGTTGATAATATGCATCTATTTCTGAATTAAATTCCTTCAGCTTTTTACTTATTGCAAGGCTTTTTTCGTAATAAATCTTTGCATTCTGAAAATCGTTTCTATTATCATAAATGGAGCCTTTAAGCAAATAAGATTCGGCAAGCAGATAATTAAATTCATAAGTGTGAGATATTTTTTCACTTATACTTAGTAATTTTTCTGCTTTTTTTATTTCGTTTTGAGAGATATAAAGTGAAGCCAGATCGAGATTTGAAAGAGCCTCGGTATAAACATCGGTTATTTTTTTCGATAATGGAAATTGCCTGCTGTAAATATGAATCCGCTTTCTTTAAGCTGTCAAATTGAAAATAAGTGACTCCGAGTTTATGGAATGCATCTGCAGTGAGATAAGGATTTTGTGCTTTGCTGCTTAAAGTATCGGAAGATTGAAAGAAATTTAACGCTCTTTTATAATTGTCCAGGTTGAAATTTAAAATTCCCAGCCCGGAATTTACTTCTGCATTTAAAGAAATATCATTTATTTCGGCAGAAGTTCTTCTTGCCTGCCTGTAATATTTTAAAGCTTTTGCATAATTAGAAAGATTTGAATATGCGTCGCCTAATCCCATTAAATTTAAAGCCTGCGATCTTTTATTGTCTCCGGCTGTTTCAAGTCCTTTTTCAAAATAATCTATTGCGGTCTTATAATTGAACATAAACATGTAAATCTTCCCCAGGTTGTTGCTTAAAAGGGAAAGCCTCAGTTTATTGTTCATCTTTTTGTAAAGATTGAAACTCTTTAAATAATGTTTTTTCGATTCAATAAGTTTTTTTGTATAAGTATAAGAAACACCTAATTCGGAGTGGGCAGCCGCAAGACTTTCAATGTCTTTTATTTCGCCTGCAAGTTTAATTGCCTTTTTATAATTATCCCTGGCTGCGTCTAGATTGCCTTTTACATCTTCCATTATAGCAAGATTTATATATGCTTTAGCAAGATCTTTTGTGTCTCCGATTTTCTTTGAAAGTTCGAATCCTTTTTTATAATATGATTCTGCTTTGGAATAATCATTAGAAAGAAAATATAAAGAACCTTCCGCTAAAAAACTTCTGGCAAGAAACCAATTATCATCTCTATAAATATTAATTGCATACATCAGAACGTCGAGCGCTTTTTGATAATCTCCTGCATTTCTATAGGCATAAGACAATCTGTATGAAAACTCCTTATTGTCCTTTAAGTCAGTTTCAACTTTTTTCAATAGTTCTAGGGATTTGCCGTAATTGCTTCTGTTTGATGCAATTAAAGCATTTAAATAATTTTTATATGTTTCGGGAAAATTTGTTAAAGTATTTATTGTGTTTTCCAAAGCGGAATTCATTCCGGCTGCATTAGCGGCAAAAGAAAGTTCTTCATAATATTCCGGATAAGCAGGGAACAAGTATAATTTTGATGCAAGTGAATCATACATTGATTTAAAGTTATAAGATTTCTTCAATATTAATGCTTGAAGAAAACTGGTTTGATATCCCTGCTGAAGTGATTTAATTCTTAGCGGTTCATTTTTTAAGTCAGATTTTGTATTTATTATAAACCTGGCAAACTCGCTAAGCTTATCATTATTCCAGCCGCTTGTATTTATAACATTGCTTAGAGAATCAATGTTGTCGGGTTGAATTGAAGAATTTTGAGATTTTGAATTGTTTGTGCTGCTATCAACTTTTACCGGTTGAATAAAAGCAAGAAATAACAATGTAAATAATATGAGAGCTTTGGAAAAAATCATTTAACACTTTTTACTCCAAATCGTTAAGAATGTTTTGTGCTTCATGCATTTTGCTGCCTTTTCCATCAATAACCATTTTAAAATATTTTTTAGCGTTACTCCTATTATTTAACATTAATTCGGCTTTTGCAATATAAAAATAAGCATCCAAAGTAATATTTGGATACAAGCCTGAATCGTTTTTCTCTACGGAAGTCTGCAGACTTTGGAGCCCTTTTTCGGCATAATTTTGATTATATGAAGGGAACAGTCCGAGAAAATCTTTTTCCGAAACTTCCAGGTAAGTTAATCCTAAAAGATAATATGAATAAAAAATAGTTTCATCATTTTTGTTTTCTTTAATGTCTTTGTTTAAAAAGCCGATAGCTTTAAAGTACTTTTCATTTTCAAGTTCTTTCAAGCTGTTCTGAAAATCATCTGTTGAACGTCCGCGTGAAGTTGAAAATTCGTATTCATCATTAAATGAAGCAAGCTTATAACTTTTTGATGTTGTTATCGAAGAAACCGCAAATAATCCCATGTATATAATTCCGATTAGTAATACAACGGAAATAGAATATCTAGCAAAGGAATATTTTTTCCATAACCCTGTATTTACTTTTTGAGAGGTTTCTTTTACAACGGGGTTATGAAGTTTACCGGCAACAAAGCTTTCTACTTCAGAATATTCAGAATTTAAAGTTTCAAATTCTGTCATGCATTTTTTACAATTTCTAAGATGAATTTCTATTGCCGGAACTTTTTGTACAAATTCTTTGTCTTCCGGTTCGGAACCGTTTTTAAATAATATATAATCACTAAGATCATTGTAACTTAAATGTCCGGCAGTACCTGCAGCCTTTTCAAGCTTAAGATAAGTACTTATAAATTCTTTAGCTTCAGGATCTTTTTCTGAAATTGAATTCAGCAATTGTTTATCCTCATCAGTTAGATAATCTTTCTGAAGTATTTCTAAAATTTTATGGTAAATGTTCATTTCATTAATGGATCCTTATTCTAAAACTTTCTACTACATTAGTGATTTATAAAAAAAATTAGTGACAGTTTTAAAATTTGTGTTTTAGTTCATCTATAGTTCTGTAAAACATTTTTTTTACGGCATCTTCGGATTTTCCTAAATTCTCTGCAATTTCTGCGAATTTCATACCTTCCCAAAACCGCATTTTTATCACTTTTTGTTTGTCGGGACTTAATGTTTCCAAAACAGCAAGTATTTTATCTACATCAATAGAATCGCCCGGATTTGTTGTGCTGCTGTGCAGATTATATGCAGTTTCGAGTTCTTGAGTTCTTTTTGATTTGTTTTTCTTATACCAATTTATAAAATTTAAAAATAGAACTCTTCTTAACCAATATTCGAGGTTATCGATTTTTTGATATTGTTCTGCGAAAGTTAAGTAAACATTATTAGCCAGATCTTCAACATCTTCTTTGTTTATTATTTTACCGTGATGATACTTTGAAAGGAAATAGCTGTAGGATATATGTCTAATATAACCGGAAAGATCCTGGAAAGATTTTGAATTTCCTTCTTTAGCCGAATTAAATAGTTCATCCAGTTCATTTTGAGAAAAATTTATGTAATTTAAATTTTGGTAGTTCAAAAAAGATGTCACTTTTTGATTAATTTATAACACTATTATAATAACAATTCTTAAGAATATTAACAATATGAGAAGAATCTTCCAAATTGCTTCGCTTTGTATATTTATTTTTGGCCTTGCTCAGGCACAGCCCGTGCTGAGATTAAATCCACATAAAGTTGAATTCGAAAATTTATTTAAAAGACTAAAGAACGTTTATTTTGTAAACGATGGTGATCAGCCTCTCGTAATTGATTCGCTTGCTTATACTAGAAATTTTTACTTTGCAAGATTTAATCAGCGGGATTACATTCCGTTTACTATTTATCCGGGGGATTCCGTAAAGATGGATTGTATCTTATCCGGCTACACTTTTATAGATTCAACCGAAACCATAGATACAATGTTTGTCTATAACACCGGAACCGATTCAATTGTTAATTTAAAAATTCAAATAGATTATTTTGATGATAATTACAGGCCGACTACAATTAATGGAAATATTTCCGACAACGGTTCTCCTATAGATAATGCAGATGTATATTTCTTTTACAACGGCAGTTATATTTTAAATTCCGTTAAAACAGATGTAAACGGAAATTATTCGGCAAATATTCCGGCCGGTAATTATTTAGTAGCTGCAAAAAAAGATTCCTTTTATGTAACATTTTTCGGCCAGCAGTTAGACCCGTTTCATGCATCATTTATAAATGGTGTCCAAGATTCAACCGAAACTGCAGATATTAATTTAATTAGAATGACTCAGACGGGAATTTCAGTTTCCGGACAGGTTTTAGATTCGCTTTCTCAAACACCTCTTTATAAAGGAATAGTCGTAGTTAGAAACGGCACGCATACTCCTACAAAAAGTTATAGAAAAATTACGGGTACCCCTGCAGACAGCGGATTTTATACTGCATTTGTAGATGCCAATGGAAATTATACCGTAAATAATGTTATCCAGCCGGATTATTATTTCGTTCAGTCTTTTTCGGATTATTTTGTTCCGACTTATTATTCATCACGCGACAGTTCCGCAATTCTTTGGCAGCAGGCAGATTCGGTTTATGTAGATACAAACTTGAGCGCAATTAATATATATATGCCGAGAGATTCTTCAATAGGCGGCGGAACAATTCAGGGCACAATTTTCACCGGAAATAAGTTGGCTTTTGATCTGTCGGATATAATATTATATGCACAGTCTTTGGATTATAATTCTCCGCCCTTCAATTTTGCTATTTCAAAATCTGACGGGAATTATTCAATTCCTTTTTTACCTTATGGAAATTACAGGATAATGTCTCAGAAGATTGGTTATGATGATGTTTTCAGTACTAATGTAACAATTGATCGAAATAACACACAAATTAATGGGATAGATATTTTATATAATATTACTTCGGTTGGCAACGAAGTTAACATACCAAAGTCTATTGAATTATATCAGAACTATCCAAACCCATTTAATCCTTCAACCACAATAAAATATTCGCTCCCGGTTGGTGAAAATATTCAAATAAGAGTTGTAAATATTTTGGGTCAGCTTGTATCTATTTTAAAAGATGGATATCAGTCGGCAGGTCAGCACCAAATTATTTTTAACGGAGACAATTTAAGTTCGGGAGTATATTTCATTCAGCTAACCGCACAAAACAAAACCCTTACAAAAAAGATAATGCTGCTGAAGTAAAAATAAATTGTTTATATAACCCCTTTAGGGGTTAAATGTTTGTAAGAAATCTGCAAAATAAAATATTTACAGAACTCCATAGGAGTTCAATGTTAAGTTAAACTTTTATAATACTTACTAATATGCTTTCTGAACCCACCAAGGATGAATGAACGCAAGAAAGCATGGCAAAACAACTCCTTTAGGAGTGTTATATTCTTAATAAAAATCTCAGATCAAAATAACAAAACTCCATAGGAGTGATATATTAGCTTAATTCTTTATATAACTTGTTAATATACATTCCAAGACCCAGCAAAGATATATGAATTCAACGCCAAATTTCAGACAGCTAGTCCAGACGACCCAGCGGGTCGTCTCTACAAAAATGTTTATATAACACCGTTAGGTGTTAAACGTTTGTAACTCAATAACGATTCACCGGCTTTATCTGAACTCCGTAGGAGTTCAACATTAATTTTAATATAGTGTTAGTCACCCTGCCTTCGGTACCTGTCTACCGACAGGTAGAGATAAATTCCAGGACAACCCGCCGGGTCGTCTCTACAAAAATGTTTATATAACACCGTTAGGTGTTAAACGTTTGTAACTCAATAACGATTCACCGGCTTTATCGGAACTCCATAGGAGTTCAACATTAATTTTAATAATGTTAGTCCCCCTGCCTTCGGTAACTGTCTACCGACAGGTAGAGATAAATTCCATATAACCTGCCGGGTCTTCTCTGCAATGTTATTTTAACAACAGTAAAGTACAGATTATCACAGAAATATTTTTATTCTCAATTGCCTTCTGCTTTATCAAATAGCTTACTGTAATTGTATAAGCTTTGTGACCCGCTGTGCCATTACTTAACAAAAAAATAAGTTTATAATTCACAGAAAAAGGTAAAGAATTTTTACATTTTAAATGTCCATAAACAATTTGATCTTCTACACTTATAGAGAAAAAATTTCATTCAAAGTTGCTACTAACAGCCATTTTCTATACGTTAAAGAACTAAAAATTAATTTAAAGTTAAAATTTCACGAGGTTGTTATGTTCGATAAAAACTATAAATTTACCTGCGTTGATAGGTTTTTGAAATATGTAAAATATGATACTCAATCCGACGAAGAAGCAACTGCATATCCAAGTACCGAAAAACAAAAGATTTTGTTAAAAGATCTTGCCGATGAACTAAAGAACATGGGTATTAAAGATGTTGTAATGGATGAGTGGGGTTATGTAATGGCTACTTTGCCTTCCAATACAGATAAAGATGTTCCTGCGGTCGGTTTTATTTCTCACGTTGATACTTCACCTGCAGTTACCGGAAAAGATGTAAACCCTGTTATTAATAAAAATTATCAGGGCGGAGATATTAAGCTTCCTAAAGATAATGTTGTAATAAAAGCAGATGAAAATCCTGATATGGCAGATATGAAAGGTTTTGATATTATTACTGCAGACGGAACGACCTTGCTTGGTGCTGATAATAAAGCCGGTGTTGCAGAAATTATGGATGCTGTAGCTTACCTTTTAGCTCACCCGGAAGTTAAACACGGCGATATTAAAATTGGATTTACTCCCGATGAAGAAGTAGGCCGCGGAACCGAATATTTTGATGTGAAAAAATTCGGTGCTAAGTATGCTTATACTGTCGACGGTCAAACAAGAGGTGAAGTTGAATCCGAAACTTTCAGTGCCGATGCAGTAAATATTAAATTTATTGGAAAGAACATTCATCCGGGTTACGCAAAAGGCATAATGATCAATTCTATTAAAGTTGCTTCTCATTTTGTTAATAACTTGCCGAAGGATACTCTATCTCCTGAAACAACGGAAAATAGGGAAGGTTATGTTCACCCTACAAACTTTAACGGAAACGAAGAACAGACAATTGTTAAATTTATTATTAGAGATTTTGATGCTTCCAAATTGAAAGAATACGAAGCTATATTAAAAGATACTGCCGAAAAAACTTTACAAAAATTTCCCGGTGCAAAAATGGAATTTGAAGTTATCGAACAGTATAGAAATATGAAAGAAGTTCTTGATAAACATCCTCAAGTAATTGATAATGCTGTTGAAGCTATGAAAAGATTGAATATTAAACCTATTATGAATCCGATCAGAGGCGGTACGGACGGATCAAGACTTGCTTTTATGGGACTTCCTTGCCCTAATATTTTTGCAGGCGAGCATGCTTATCATTCAAAAGTTGAATGGGTCGCTGTCCAGGATATGGAAATGGCAGTCAGAGTAATTGTAGAAATTGCACAAATTTGGGAAGAAAGAGCGTAAAGTTGGTTGTAGTTTGTAGTAAGTAGTTCGTGGTATGTGGTTTGTCGTCTGAAATTAGTTTAATATAATTTATTTAAAGAATTATACATTATAAAATAATGATGGGGGTTAGAATGAATACTAAATTTGAAGATTTGGAAGTATATCAAATTGCTTTTAAATTATCAGATTTAATTTGGAATATAGTTATTTTATGGAATCAATTTGCAAAAGATACTATTGGTAAACAATTAGTTAAGGCTTCCGATAGCGTTGGTGCAAATATTGCTGAAGGATCTGGAAGAGGAAGCTATTCTGATAATCATAGATTCTTAAAGATTTCAAGAGGGTCCTTATTTGAAACCAAACACTGGTTGAAAAGAGCGGAAAAACGCAGACTATTAAATGAAAATGATTATAATAAATTATATAATTTGGTTGAAGATTTAATACCAAGGTTAAGCGCTTATATGACATATGTTAAGAAAAGATCAAAAAAATAGTAAAATATTTAATTCTCAAAATTCAGAGAATAAACAACAAGCCACTCCGTTTAAAACGGACCACAAACTACAAACTACTCAGCCGAAGGCTGACAACAAACAACAACCCGAACTTATGGCTCCTGCGGGCGACTGGACAATGCTTACCACTGCTGTTAAATCAGGTGCAGATGCAGTTTACTTTGGTGTAGACAAATTAAATATGCGCGCAAAAGCCGCTAATTTTACTTTAGATGAATTACCCTCGATTAGTAAATTCTGCAAAGAAAATAACGTCCTAACTTATCTTACATTAAATACAATTGTGTTTGAAGAAGAATTAGAAGACCTTGATGAAATAATATCTGCCGCAAAAACTAATGGAATTGACCGGGTAATCTGCTGGGACCTTGCAGTTGCCGAAAAATGCCGTCAGCATGAAATGCCGTTTTGTATTTCTACTCAGGGATCTGTATCCAATTCTGTTAGTGCTAATTTATTTAAATCTATGGGTGCGGTTAGAATTGTTCTTGCAAGAGAATGCTCACTGGAAGAAATTAAAAAAATCAGAAAAAATACTGATCTGGAAATTGAAGCATTTGTACACGGCGCAATGTGTGTAGCTGTTAGCGGAAGATGTTTTATGAGTCATCATCTTATTCGGTAAAAGCGCTAACCGGGGAGAGTGTATCCAGCCGTGCAGAAGAGAATATGAAGTTTACGATAGCAGTATTAAAAAATCTTTAATAATGGGAGAAGATTATATTATGTCTCCCAAAGATTTATGCACAATTGAGTTTATTGATAAATTAATAGAAGCAGGAATTGATTCTTTTAAAATTGAAGGCAGAAAAAGAAGTCCTGAATATGTGGCAACGACTGTTTCTTTGTATCGCAAAGCTATTGATCTCTATTTTGAAGGAAAATTAACTGAAGAAATTAAAAAGCAAATGCTCAATGATCTTGAAAAAGTTTATAATAGGGGCTTTTCCTCAGGATTTTATTTTGATATACCGAGTGCAGAAGATTATGCGGATATTTACGGAAGTAAAGCAACCACCAGAAAAGTTTTTGTAGGAACTGTAGTTAATTATTTTAAAGTCCCGAAAATTCTCCACGTTAATTTGGAATCGGAAGAATTGAATATAAACGACGAAATATTAATAATAGGTTCAACAACCGGAGTTGTTAGCACAAAGATCAAAAAGATTTTAAAAGATGATATCCCGATTGATAAAGCAATAAAGGGGGACAGTGTTACAATACCGTGCGAAGATTTAGTTCGTCCCCGCGACCGTGTTTATATAATCCGGCATTTAAATAAAAATTAAATATCCTCTCCTGCAGTTAAACTGTCGACATTTTCATCGTAATGTTTAATACTGTCTTCAATTATCTTAAATGCTTCATCTTTTCCCAGAAAATCTTCAACTCTCACCTCTTTATGTTCAAGTTTTTTATAATCCTCAAAGAATCTCCTTAATTCTACAACGGTGTGAGGCGGAAGTTCGGAGATATTGTTAATATAGTTTACAGCCATATCATGCTTGGCTACTGCAATTATCTTATCATCTGCTTCGTTGTTATCAATCATTCTCATAACACCTATTACTTTAGATTCTATTATACACAGCGGATCGACTTCAAGAGAACAAATTACAAGAATATCCAGCGGATCATGATCGGTTGCATAAGTCTGAGGTATAAATCCGTAATTTGCAGGATAATGAACAGAAGAATACAAAACTCTGTCCAGTTTAAGCAGACCGCTTTTTTTCTCCAGTTCGTACTTGCCTTTTGAACCTTTTGGAATTTCAATTATGCTGTTTACAAATTCAGGTGCATTTTCACCGGGACTTAAAGAATGCCATGGATTATGTACAACTCTTATTTTTCTTTTGGGATTCATAATTTCCTTTTCTAATTATTCAATAAATCAAAATTAAGCAAATCATTTAAAACCATATTTGATTTACTTTGCATCAAAAAATATTTTAGAATAAACTTTGCATCTTCGCATCTTTGCATCTTTGCGGCTTTGCGTGAAAAAAACAGGGTGCTGGAAAATGGAACCTCCTAATCATTCTTATTTTGATAAGCCTCTGCAAATCGTTATTTTTATCAACTATTTAAATGATTTTATCTTAAAATTTCTAATAAAAAGCGAAAAAATGAGACTCACAAAGTATTTTGTACCAACATTAAAAGAAGTGCCTAACGACGCAGTTGTAAAAAGTCATATACTTATGCTTCGTGCCGGAATGATAAGAATGTTATCTGCAGGAATTTATTCTTTTCTTCCTTTGGGTTATAAAGTTATTAAAATAATATCTGAAATTATCAGGGAAGAAATGGATGCAATCGGCGGACAGGAATTTCATCTGCCTGCACTTAATCCTAAAGAAATATGGGAACAAACAGGCAGAGTTGAAGCTTTCGGAGATATTATGTTTCATATTAAAAACCGGGAATATGTTCTTGCTCCGACTCATGAAGAAATAATGACTTATCATGCTCGCAATGTTGTAAAATCTTACAAAGATATGCCTCAGATCTGGTACCAGATACAAACCAAATTCAGGAATGAAGCGAGACCTAGAAGCGGTGTTATAAGAGGCAGACAGTTTTTAATGAAGGATGCATATTCATTCGATACGAGTTATGAAAACCTTGATGTTTCTTACAATCTGCATGATAAAGCGTATAGAAATATTTTTGACAGATGCGGATTAAAATATTTTATAGTCGGTGCTTCAAGCGGCGCGATGGGCGGGAGCGGATCGGAAGAATTTATGGTGAAATCCGATGCCGGCGAAGATACTGTTGCTTATTGCGAAAAATGCGGATATGCAGCCAATGTTGAAGTTGCAACTTCCAGGGTTGAACCTAAAAAGCGCGATGAAATGAGCGGGGAAATTAAAGAAATACACACGCCTAATGTAAAAAGCATAGATGAACTTTGCGAATTTTTAAATATCGATGAAACACAATGTGCAAAATCCAGGGTTTATATAAATGATGGAAAACCGGTATTAATTTTAATGCTCGGCAACGACGATGTGAATGAATCTAAATTGGAAAAAATACTGGAAGGAGATTTTCGTCCCGGACATCCTGAAGAATTAAAAGAAATTACCGGTGCTGATGCAGGATCGATCGGACCGGTTGGATTTAAAGGAAGAATTGTTGCAGATCTGAGATTAAAAGATGCAAATAATATGTTCAGCGGTGCAAATAAAAATGATTATCACTTAGGTGGAATTGATTTAGTAAGAGATGTTAAAAATATTGAGTACGCTGATTTAAGAACCGTTCAATCAGGTGAAGGCTGTCCCAAAAGCAATGACAAATTGGAAGTGTTCAGTGCAATTGAACTTGGTCATATTTTCAAACTAGGCACAAAATATTCATCTTCAATGGGAGCTATGTATCTGGATGAAAATGGTGAAGAACATCCGATTATAATGGGAAGTTACGGAATTGGAGTTGAACGCGTATTAGCTTGTTATCTTGAACAGAATAATGATGAGAATGGTATTGTCTGGGATAAAACATTAGCTCCATTCCAGGTTCATTTAATCGGTTTAAATATGAAAAAGATTGATGTTGTGAATACAGCAGATAAAATTTATGATGATTTATATAAAGATGGAATTGAAGTTCTTTATGATGAAAGAGATGCACAGGCCGGATTTAAATTTAACGATGCGGATTTATTGGGAATGCCTGTTCAGGTTATTGTGGGCGACAGAAAATTAAAAGAAAACAAAGTTGAAGTTAAAATTAGAAAAACCGGCGAAAGATTTGATGTACCGGTAAATGATTTGATTAAAAAAATAAAAGAATTACTTTCATAAAAAAAGCCCGGCATACGAACCGGGCTTTAATTTTATATTCTGATTAAGAATAATTACTCTTCTGCTTTTGCTCTCATTGCATCCCAGATCATGTAAACACATAATAATGCAAACATAACAATTGCAATTAATTCTGCAGAATGAGATTCGGACCATTCAAGATTTACCCAGTTGAAGCCTTCAAATCTTAAGAATGCGCTTACAACTCCCATTAAAGCTCCGCCGGCAATAAATCCGGAAGCTATTAAAGTTCCTCTTTCTCTTCTAGCATTATTTATTTTATCATCTTTATTTCTTGTAGAAACAAAGTGAGCAATTAAACCTCCAACTAATAAAGGAGTATTTAATTCCAAAGGAATATACATTCCCAATGCAAATGCTAATGCAGGAACATCAATCATCGTAAGAACTAATGCCAATAATGCTCCTACAATATAAAGCATCCATGGTGCCGGCTGATTAGCCATTAAAGGTTCAATTACTGCAGCCATTGCATTTGCCTGCGGAGCAACCAATGCACCTTGGCCTGTAAAACCGTAAGTTTTATTAAGCACTAGAATTACTAATCCAACTGTAGCTGCAGAAACCAAAGCGCCTAAAAATTTCCATCTTTCCTGTTTGTATGGAGAAGAACCGAGCCAGTAACCGATTTTTAGATCGGTAATAAAAGCACCGGACATTGAAAGAGCAGTACAAACAACACCGCCGATTAACAATGCCGCTATCATTCCGCTTGTTCCGCTTAATCCAACTCCGACTAAAATAACTGAAGATAAAATTAATGTCATCAAGGTCATTCCGGATACAGGGTTAGTTCCTACAATAGCTATTGCAGTTGCCGCAACGGTTGTAAACAGGAATGAAATTATTAAAACTATTAATAATCCAATTAAAGCATAAGTTAAAGTATTTACCACACCAAGCCAGAAGAAAATAAATATTGCAATTGCTGTAACAATAATTGCAGTCGCAATAACTTTCATGGTTATATCGCGGTGTGTTCTTAGTTTATCTTCTACAACTTTTTTAGCACCGAAGATTTCTTTTGCTGCTAATGCAAATGCGGAAGAAATAACTTTTGAGGAACGGATAATTCCGATAACACCTGCCATTGCAATTCCGCCGATGCCAATGTGACGGATATAATTGCTGAAAATCTGTTCGGCAGACATATCTTTTATTAACATGGTAACATTTGCGCCCATCGGATTTACAAGACCTTGTCCGAAATAATGAGCTAAAGGAATAAGTAAATACCACGAGACAAATGAACCTGCGCAAATTATAGCTGCGTATTTTAATCCTACTATATATCCTAGCCCCATAACAGCGGCACCGACATTTATTTTGAATACCATTTTGGTTTTGTCGGCTAGCTCTTGTCCCCAGTCAAAAACGCGGCTTGAAAAAACTTCACTCCACCACCCGAAAGTAGCAACAATGAAATCATAAAGTCCGCCTATTAAGCCGCTGACTACAAGTACAATTGCCTGATTTCCGCCTTTTTCACCTGCAACCAAAACCTCGGTTGTAGCTGTAGCTTCGGGGAAGGGATACTTACCGTGCATTTCACTTACAAAATATTTTCTAAAAGGAATTAAAAATAAAATTCCTAATATGCCTCCGAATAATGAGGCTAGAAATATTTTATAAAATTCTGCATTCAAATTAAGAATATATAATGCAGGAATTGTAAAAATAGCACCGGCAACAACGGCACCCGATGAAGCTCCGATTGACTGAATAATTACATTTTGTCCCAAAGCTCCTTTTACTTTTGCTGCAGATGACAAACCTACGGCAATAATAGCAATAGGAATTGCAGCTTCGAAAACCTGGCCTATTTTTAATCCTAAATAAGCTGCGGCTGCAGAAAAAAGAATTGCCATTAAAAGTCCGATTATTACGGAATAAGGAGTAACTTCCGGTACAGCTTTGTTGGCCGGCATAACCGGAACATATTCTTCTCCCGGTTTGAGTTCCTTATAAGCATTATCAGGCAGTCCCTTAAAATTTTGATTATTATTTACTTCGCTCATAATTAGCCTTTCCTCTAAAAGTTGAAAAGAATTGGCATTTCTTGATCAATATTTTTTGTTGCCGTTGATTCAAAATAAATTTTACCAAAGACTGTTGAATTTACCGGAATTGCAAACTCCGGTTTTGAAAATCCAAGTGTTAATTTATTTTCCATTGAAGGATATAAAGAAGCAGTGGATCTGTTGTTTAATTTTACCGATATCGTCTGCGGGTTACTAACAAATGTTTTTTCTTTTACAATAGCCGACATTTCATTCGGTGCATTTGAAAATGCAGGAATTAATGCTAATTCATAATTTGTACTGTCTTTATCGGAATCATTAGAAATTGTGAGAACTCCTTCTCTATAAGTTAATCCGTCCTTTGCAACCGCTTTTCCGTCTTTATCATAAATTAAAATTGAAAAGTCTGTAACTTTATTAAAGTTTTCTTTACTTAAAGTAACCGTGAATTCTTTAGAATCCTCACCTTTTTTAAGTACAAAAGGATACATGTAATTTTCATTGCTGTTTAATTTTGCATTCCATTCTTTTTCATAGCCTAAAATTTTTCCGCTTAAACTATACGAACCTTCTTCGTCAGAGACATTCATAATACTTATGTGATTATTATCGGAGCTTAATTTTTTATCATCCAATCTAATTATTCCCATTACTTGTGCTGTCATATTATAGCTTGAAGGTTCCTGTCCGAGGAAAAATCCTTGGACGTCAAGTTCATATATCCCGGGTTTCAGATTGTAAAATGTATGAGATACATTATCATTTCCTCTTTGAGAATTTAATAATGATGAAGTATATGTATTAACCCCGTCCGGATCAAACAAACCGAATCTGGCAAATGCATATTTTTTAGGAATTGAATTCATCTTTACGACAATAGACGATTGAGGATAGTTTACATCAATAAAATATCTGTTAACTCCTCCGTTTTCAACAGTTTGCTCATTCCATGTTTGAGTAAAATCATTTGATGCATCAAACTCATAGGGAATTATAACTGTTGCGAGCATATTAAATTCCGGCATTGCTGTTTTATCGTCTCTAAAAGCAGAAATTCTTCCTACATACAATCCAGGTTCGGTTAATTTTTTCATATCAAATCTAACATTAACATTAGCATCCTGGTTATTTCTTAAGTAAGTTTTTTTCTGAATCGGAAGAAGCCAATCGCTGCTGCTTTTTATATTGTAAATTCTATAAAATTGATCTACATCCTGAAAATTATTTCTTTTAATATTAAAAGTATATGTATTGTTGCTGTTTAAATATTTTCCGTTTCTAATATATAAGCATTGCGATTTATCATTAGGCATATTTGGCGCAAAAGATGAAACTGTATAAGTTTCCAGTTTTTTAACTTCGCCTTCATCAATATATTTCTTAAGCAGCTTATATGAATTATTTACATTTATATAACCGAAACCTTCATCCAAAGGAGTTGCATCTTCTAATTTTGTAGCACCGTTTCTAATCGCTCTGTAAACAAGTTCCGAAGGAATTTTTAAATCGGGATATTCTTTTTCCATAGCGCTCATTAACAAAGCGACAACCCCTGCTGTATAAGGAGAAGCCATGCTTGTTCCGCCCATTACATCGCGTCTATTCCAATTAGGAACAGTGGAAGTGCTGGCTCCCGGAGAGCAAATATCAGGTTTCGCAACTTCGCCGCCGCGTGAGCTAAAAAAGAAAACCACGTCCTTTTTTAAAGATGAACCGAATAAATCCCTGCCAACTTCCTGAGGAAGAACAGCTCCTGAAGATAATACGTAATCACTTGAAGCCGGAAGCCCTGTACTGGAAATTCCGGGTCCTTCATTACCGTTTGAAATACAAACATATAGATAGGGGTTTTTGCTCAATAATGAATCTAAAAACATTTCCATATCTGATTGCGCTTCAATTTCGGAACCGATACCGAAGCTCATATTAATTATGCAAGCTTCTTTTTTCTCTTTTGAAACTTTATCAGCATAGATGAAAGCATTTCTCATGCTTCCGGTAACTGTAGCTCCGCCGGAATAATTATTATTTCCGATTTTTAAACTGATAATATTTGCACCCGGAGCAACTCCATTTAAATAAGTTCCGCCGATATGATATCCTGCAGCTATTCCTGAAACATGAGTTCCGTGCGCACCGTCGTCATAATGCAGAGATATCTTCATTTCATCTGGAAAAATATTTATAGCAAATGTTAACTTGGAAAGTCCTTTTTTATTTGGAATTTGAAAGCTGTCGAATTTTTCTTTGTAATTTCTTAAAGGTTTTTCGTCGGAAAGATCTCCATTGTCGTTAGTATCAAAATAAGCGACCCAATAAGAATCATTTCCTTCTTTTACGGGAAAAGCAACTATATAATATTTGTCGTCTGTTTTTCCGTTTCCATTAAGATCCTCTGCATTGGAACTTGAATTTTTAAAATGTGTTTCATCCAAAACACCGATATAATATTTATCATCCGATGATTTTAAACTTAGTTTATCTGCACCTGCTACTTTATAACCTTCGTCTTCATTCACGAAGTATAACGTATCATTTTCTTCATCGGTATCGGCTTCGTATAATTTTATATCTCCTTCGTGCGAAAAATCCTGCGCATCAATAACTTTAACATTTCCGGTAGAAGTATATTTTAAACCGTCAATGCCCATGTCTACTCCGGTATCGAGTACTAAAATAATAGTTCCTCTTCCGTCATATTCCGGATGTGTGTTTACAAAATCTTCAACACCTGTTCTGCTTAGAGAAAGAAAGGTTTGAAGTGAATCTTGTGCGTAAATTGTTAAAAATGGGATTAACAATATGAATAGAAATTTTTTAATGCTCATTTTTCACCTTGTAATGAAATATTGTATTAATTGTTTAATGTGATTTTTGAATTTGCTGAATTTTCTAATTTATTATAATCTAATTCTGAGCCCAAAACACTATGCGGAATAGAATAAACTACAAGAAGAAGAATAGCCGCCGCCATAATCCATCTTTTAGGATATTTTGATTTATAAAGAGCAACTGCAGCTATTAACCATCCGATTAATGCAATGAGAGTTTTATTATCAGTTAAATCTATTCCGAACGGAATTCCTGTCCAAAGTTCACCGAATGCATAAAGCTGGGTGATCGGGCCTAATATCATACCGCCGGCTATTAAAAATCCGAGTGTCCAGAAAGTATATTTTTTTAGTTTTGGTTCTTTTGTGAAAATTTCCAAACCGGTCCTTGTAGAAAGCAGCATAGTACCGAACATAGCTATAATATGCGGAATTAAAATAAAAGGCGGTACATCTCCTTTAAATCTTATAACTACGGGATGATCAGCAGGAATTGAAATTTCTGCATTGTCAGACTGCAAAATTATTTGATATTGTAGCTTACCTGCGGCAGGCTGCTTTGGCAGATTAGCTGTTAATTTGCCGTATTCCAATGACATTTCTTCTGAAGTCCATTCGTCATTCGTTTTGTACCGTTTCCATTTAAAGATTCCGGATATGTTATTATTCTTAATAGGAATCTCAATTTTATAATCAGTGGAAGTGCTATGACTTGTTTCCAGTTTATAACTTATAGTCTGGCTTTCAAAATTTACCTTTCCGGTAATGGGATAGGTCGGACCAGTTACACGCTGGTAAAATGCTCCCGCTAATGTTATGACAAATGCTAGTATCCAAAACAGTAACCGTTTCCGCATACTTCCCCGTTTTAGTTTTAAATTAAATGTAAAATTAAGAAGTTTTAATTAGAGAAGGTAGTTAATTGTTAATTTTGTAGTGGTTTTTTTGCAGATTCTTAAATATTCTTAGTTTCTAAATAAAAATACCACACCTCCGGTGCTCTTATTCCGAATTTCCTTTTTGTTGAAAAAAGTTGCACAATTTTGTATGTAATAATTTATTAAGAATTAAAGTCCGAAGGACTGAAATTATTATAACAATTATGAGAACCCAATTAACTCCAAAACCTCGAAGAGGTGACACTGTAATTTCATTGTATCAGCATTTGTAATTTATTATGAATGTCACTAAAGTCCGAAGGACTGGTATTATTATAACAATTTTGAGAACCCAATTAACTCCAAAACCTCGAAGAGGTGACACTGTAATTTCATTGTATCAGCATTTGTAATTTATTATGAATGCTAAGTCCAAAGGACTGACATTATTATAACTATTCTGAGAAACCATGAACCCAAAACCTCGAAGAGGTGACACTGTAATTTCATTGTATCAGCATTTGTAATTTATTATGAATGCTAAGTCCGAAGGACTGAAATTATTATAACAATTTTGAGAACCCAATTAACTCCAAAACCTCGAAGAGGTGACACTGTAATTTCATTGTATCAGCATTTGTAATTTATTATGAATGCTAAGTCCGAAGGACTGGAATTATTATAACAATTATGAGAACCCAATTAATCCAAAAACCTCGAAGAGGTGACATTATTAATAAACATTTATTCAATCCATTCAAACAAATATTTTTCGTTATATTCAATTTCAAATTTTTTGAGTAGCTCCATATACTCATCTTTAAAGCTTTTCTTATGATGATGCCTCCTTTGGTTTTTAATATAGTTATAAACGTTATTAATTTGTGAATGTGAGTATGAAAAAGCTCCATAACCTTTTTGCCACGAAAACCGTCCCCTGACGAACTTATTTTCATTAATGAAATTGCTTGAATTGTTTTTTATATCTCTAACTAAATCGGAAATTGATATTGCAGGCTTTAATCCGATAAATGTATGCAAATGGTCGGGCATTCCGTTTACTATAATAGATTTTTGATTTTTACCCTTAATTATACCTGCTATATATTTATAAAGATCATCTTTCCAGTTTTGTAGTATTAGATTCTGTCTTCCTTTTACAGCAAATACCACTTGAATATAGAGTTGAGAAAATGTTCCCGCCATAGTTCCCTCCATGATTTATTTGTATTAGATTAAAAAGATCAGATGAGGTGAATAATAAGAAAAAGCCTAAAATTATGAAAATCATTTAATGATATTATTTATTTAGCGTAAATAGAGAAATATAGAGATACAAAATAATGTCACGACTTCGTCGTTTGGTTATAATTACAGAAGTCTTAAGTTATAATAATGCCATGCCTTCGGCATTATATTAATTAAGTTTAGACTTTGTGTTATAATAGTATCACGCCTTCGGTGTTATTTTAATTTTTTGACCAATTAGATTATAAAAATACTACGTCTCCGGTGCTCTTATTCCGAATTTCCTTTTTGTTGAAAAAAGTTGCACAATTTCGTAGAAAATAATTTATTATAAATTAAAGTCCGAAGGACTGAAATTATATAAAAAAGTTGAAAACCTATTAATTGAAACCCCAAAGGGGTGAAATTATTATAACAATTTTGAAAACCCAATTAATCCAAAAACCTCGAAGAGGTGACACTGTAATTTCATTGTATCAGCATTTGTAATTTATTATGAATGCTAAGTCCGAAGGACTGATATTATTATAACAATTTTGAGAACCCAATGAACCCCAAAACCTCGAAGAGGTGACATATAATTTCATGCTTCAGGCGTTCTTTGGTTTAAACATTGGATTATTGTAATATCACATCTTCGATGTAATCTTATCTTAATTTTTGTGCTTATAATGATTTCATTCTTACAGCATTGAAAAATTATTAATTGACTTAAGTCCGAAGGACTGATATTATTATAACAATTATGAGAACCCAATTAACCCCAAAACCTCGAAGAGGTGACACTGTAATTTCATTGTATCAGCATTTGTAATTTATTATGAATGCTAAGTCCGAAGGACTGAAATTATTATAACAATTTTGAGAACCCAATGAACCCCAAAACCTCGAAGAGGTGACATTATTATAACAAATTAAATAATTACAAATTACGAAACTCTGAACGAGTGACATTATTATTAAAATCTTATTTTCATTATTTTAACACCATGAATGGAAAACTATTTTTGGTCTCTACACCAATCGGTAATTACGATGATATAACTTTGCGGGCTTTAAAAATTTTAAAGTCTGTAGATTTTATTATCTGCGAAGAATATAAAGAAGCCGGTAGACTTTTATCGAATTATAAAATTAAAAAAGAATTAATCGCTCTCAACGAACACAACGAAAAAGAAGTAGTTAACGAAATTCTATTAAAAATTGTAGAAGGCAAGGATGCAGCATTAATTTCCGACTGCGGCACTCCTTTGTTTTCCGATCCCGGGCATTTATTAGTTGAGGTTTGCATTTCTCAAAAAATTAAAGTTATTCCGGTTCCGGGTGCGAATTCACTTTTGCCTGCATTAACCGGTTCGGGTTTGGATTTTGAAAAATTTTATTATTACGGTTGGCTTTCACCCAAAAAAGATTTTAGAAGAAAACAGCTTTTAGATCTCAGAAGAATAAGAGATATTATTGTTTTGCTGGATACTCCATACCGCTTGAAAAGACTTTTAGAAGATATAGTAAAAATTATGGGAAAACAAACTCAAGTGGTCCTTGCATATCAGCTTACAATGAAAAATGAAAAATTTTACAGGGGAACCGCCGAACATGTTTTGAATATTGCCGAAAAGGACAATCTTAAGGGCGAATTTGTCTTATTGGTAAATAATAAAATGAGATAAAATTTTATTCCGCTGATTTTTTCTTTTCCAGCAAAGCAACATTTTCAATATGGTAAGTATGAGGGAACATATCCACAGGTCTTACTTTTATTAAGTTATATCCTGTTTCCTTAAATAGTTTTATATCTCTTGCCTGGGTTGTGGGATTACAGCTTACATAAACAATTTTTTCCGGATTTAATTTTATAACATCCTCAACAGTATTCTTATGCATTCCGCTTCTCGGCGGATCTAAAATAACTACATCCGGTTTTGGAATATTATTTTCTTCTACTATCGGAAGAAAACTTTTATATAAATCCGCAGTGAAAAATTCTACATTTTCTACATTGTTTAACTTTTTATTTATTTCTGCATCTGCAACTGCCGATTCAACATTTTCAAATGCGTAAACTTTTTTTGCATTTGCCGGAAACAAATATTGAAATCGTTCCGGCACCTGAATAAAGATCGTAAACAATTTCATTCCCTTTAAGATCTGAAAAATCCAGAGCGGTTTGATATAATTTTTCTGCTTGAATCGTATTTGTCTGGAAAAAAGAATTTGCACTTACTCTGAACTTATAATTTCCGATTGAATCATAAATACAGCCGCTTCCGTGATAAACTTTTTCATAATCTCCAACTGCAACTGAAGACTTTTTCAAATTAATATTATTAATTATTGTAGTTACTTGCGGAAGTTTTTTAAGCAGTTGTTCGCAGTATTCCTTTATTAACTCATCATTTTCATTTGCAGTTACAAGGTTTACCATTAAATCATCAAAATGCTGGGATTGTTTAATTACAAGATTTCTTAAATAACCTTCGTGTGTTTTTGTAGAATAGATCGGAATATTTTTGTCTTTAAAAAATGTTCTTGAAAAGTTTAAAATCTCATTGCTGATTTCGGATTGTAGAAAACATTCGTTTATATCAAGAACTTTATCATAAACTCCGGGAACATGAAGACCTAAAGCAAAATCACGTTCCAGAATCTTTACCGGAACTTATTTCTTTTTCAGTTAACCATCTTTTATCCCCGAATGAAAATTCCATTTTGTTCCGGTAATAAAAAGTTTTTTCCGAAGGAATTATATCTAAGAATTCGAAATCACCTGAAACCGCCCATCCTTCTTAAAATTTCTTCAACTTGATCCTGCTTATATTTCAACTGGATTTTATAATCTAAATCCTGCTGTTTGCATCCGCCGCATGTTCCGAAAAAATTACAGCTTGGATTTATTCTGTATTCAGATTGATTAAGAATTTCTACGGCTTTCGCTTCTGCGAATGACTTTTTAATTTTTGTAAGTTTAGCTTTTACTTTATCGCCCGGGTATGAACCTTCAACAAAAACAACATATTTTAAATGAGTAATCGGACCTTCTTTTGGAGGATTTTCATTTGAGATTTTTTCTTTGTCTACTTTCGCAATTCCTTTTCCTTCAAAGGCATATTTCTCAATTTCCAGTTCTATTAAATCGCCTCTTTTCAACTAGCTTCCTTTCTAAGTATTAACATTTTAAATCCCATATAATTTTCACCGCCGAGTTTTAAATAAACATTTGATTCATGATTAATCTTTTTTATTAATTTTTTATAGGATTTTCTTTCATCTTCATTCAAAACTTCATCTTTTATATTTAACTGCTCCTGCAAATCAGAATAAAAATCCTTTAAAGTTTTTGAAAGATCTCTTTCGAATGTAATGCTAAATCCTTTGGAAGTATAAAATTTATTCAGTTCGGAAATATCTAACGGCAAAATGTTCGATGCATTCCAAACATCTTTAACAAATGAGGGAACATTTTTATTTAGACTTACTATCTCTCCAGTGCAAAAAAGTCCTTCCGGTTTTAATATCCTTCTTATTTCCTTTATGATTTTATTTCTTCTTGAATTTGAAATTGAAGCTTGAGCATAAACCGAATCAAAACTTTCATCTTTGAAATCAGTATTCGTGAATTCCATTAATTTTAAATTTATATCTTTGTTTCCGGTTAAAATTATCCTGGAATTTAAAAGTGAATCATTATCTTCTACAATTAAACTGACTTCTGCTCCTAAAGAAATCAGTTTTTGAGCTATATTCTCGGAATTTGAACCGAGAATCAAAATGGATTTATCTTTTATACCGGAATTATTAATGAAAAATTTTAACTGCTGATCTGTACCGGGCAGAAAAATTAATTCGGAGTTGTTCAATTATATCCTGTAAAAAATGATTAGAATACTTGCAGAAAAATAAATATTAACAATAAATAAGTATTCAAATGTAACTAATCTTAAGACAAGTTTAAAAACCTGAAAAATCATATGTTTAGTTACATTGCCTTTCTTTACTTGTTAAGTTATTTTTAGATAAGCAGAAAAAATTATTACCTATTCAGTAAAATACTATTGGTTCATTTAGAAATTTAACCCCGAGGCAGAAATGAAATTTTTACTACTTCTTTTGGTTTTAACTCCGTTGGTTTTAACAGCACAAGATAAAAGAGCAATGACGGTTGAAGATCTTTGGTCAATGAAAAGAATCGGAACTTACGATGTTTCTCCTGACGGCAAGACAATTGCTTTCAGCGTAACAACTTATGATATGAATGCAAATAAAGGCAACACGGATATTTATTTAATTGATTCCGACGGAAAAAATTTAAGACCTTTGAAAAATTCCGATAAGAATGAATCAGAACCGAAATTTTCTCCTGATGGTAAAAAAATTGCGTTTACAATGGATGATCAAATCTGGGTTTGCGATCTCGACGGTTCAAATACAACCCAGTTAACTGATATTTATACGGGAGCTTCAGGATTTGAGTGGTCGCACGACGGAAAGAAAATGCTTTTTGTTTCTTCGGTTTATCCTGAATGCCCTGATCAGCAGTGCGATAAGCAAAAAGATGAAGAAAAAAAAGAAAGTAAAGTTAATGCAAAATTATTTACGCATTTAATGTATCGTCATTGGAATGAATGGAGAAACGGGAAGAGAAGTCATCTATTTTTATTTGATGTTGCAAGCAAAAAATATACTGATTTAAATCTTCTAAGCAGAACAGATACTCCGCCGCTTGCTTTGGGAAGTTCTAACGATTATAATTTTTCTCCTGATGATAAAGAAATTTCTTATACAAAAAATCTAACAGAAATTGTATCTCACAGTACCAATAATGATGTTTTTACTGTAAAGCTTAGTGATATTCAGGACGGATATGAAGCTCCAGCCACAAAATTTTCTGAGAGTAAAGGAAATGATAATCAGCCGGTTTATTCACCCGACGGAAAATATATTGCTTTTACTTCTATGAAAACGCCAGGTTTTGAAGCCGATAAACAAGATCTTGTTTTATATGACAGATCGAGCGGAACACTTAAAACTTTAACAAATGATTTTAATTTATCTGTCGGCGAATTTATCTGGACGCCAAATTCAAAAGAAATTTATTTTACTGCGGAAAATGAAATTTATAATTCAATCTTTAAAATTGATATTGCAACTTCCAAAATATCTTTAATTTATAAAGATCATGTAAATGATAATATTTCAATTTCTCAGGATGGAAAAACAATTTATTTCAGGCAGGAAAGAGCAGAACTTCCTTATGAACTTTTTTCTATGAATGCCGACGGCAGCAATGTAAAACAAATTACATTTTTAAATAAAGATCTGCTTTCGAAATTAGAATTAAATCCGATTGAAACATTTCTGGTCCGACGGAGCGGAAGGAGCAAAAGTACAATCTATTTTATTAAAACCTCCTTTCTTCAATTCTTCTAAGAAATACCCTGTTATATTTTTAATTCACGGCGGACCGCAGGGTCACTGGTGCGATGAATTTCATTACAGATGGAACCTTGAATTATTTGCTTCAAAAGGTTATGTAGTAGTTGCTCCTAATCCAAGAGGCAGCACAGGATACGGGCAAAAATTCACGGATGAAATATCACGGGATTGGGGCGGTAAAGTTTATGTCGATTTGATGAATGCGTTTGATTATGCTTTGGAAAATTATGATTTTATTGATACCGAAAATACTTTTGCAGCCGGTGCATCTTACGGCGGTTATATGATTAACTGGATGGAAGGTCATACGGACAGATTTAATGCAGTTGTTTCTCATGACGGTGTTTTCAATACGGAAAGCATGTACGGAACAACAGAAGAATTGTGGTTCCCGGAATGGGAATTCGGCGGAACTCCATGGGAAAACAGAGCACTTTATGAAAAATGGTCTCCGCATAGATATATACAAAATGCAAAAATGCCGATGCTCGTAGTTGAAGGTGCAAATGATTTTAGAGTCCCGGAAGAGCAGGCATTTCAATTATTTACATCACTTCAAAGATTAGGTGTTGAGAGCGAATTTTTATATTTTCCTGATGAATATCATTTTGTAGTAAAACCTCAGGATGCACGCTTATGGTGGAATACTATTTTCGATTGGTTTGAAAAACATAAAAAGGAGGAGATAAGATGAGTGATAATAATTTTAATAAAGAAACAGATTTTGATGAACTCTCCGAACTTGATGAATTGGATTTTGGCGGAGAGAGCGAAAAAGAAGTATCTGATAAAATGAAATTTGTCGAGGATAATCTCTGGGTAAAGTTGGAAAAAGTCGGCAAAAAAATTTCATTTGCAAAAGATATTTTGGCGCTTTACAACTATATGCGCGATCCGCTGGTATCATGGCACCGCAAAGCAATAGTTGTTGCCGCTCTTGTTTATTTTATTTCTCCTATAGATACCATTCCGGATATTGCACCGTTTATCGGATATCTGGATGATCTTGGTGTTTTAACTGCTTTATTAAAATATCTGGGACATGAATTAATTCCTTATTATGAAGATAATTACAGAACTTAAATTTTGAATAAAAAACCGGTCTTTGAAATATGAACTTTGAGGTAAAAAAAAGTGAAGTTTTATTCAGGGGAAAAGTTTTTGATTTAAAAGTTGACGAAATTGAATATAATAGTGGAAATAAAGGTATTCGGGAAGTTGCTGTTCATCCCGGCGGGGCGGTGATATTTGCACTTAAAGGAAATGATAAAATTATATTAATTAAACAGTTTCGGTATCCTTTTAAGGATTTTTTATTGGAGCTACCTGCCGGAAAACTCGAAAAAAACGAGGATCCATTAAATTGTGCAAAAAGAGAACTGGAAGAAGAAACCGGATTTACCGCAAATAAGTGGACAAAACTCGGTCAAATTTACACATCTCCCGGTTTTTCGAGCGAAATTTTGCATATTTATTTGGCAGAAAATTTGAAAGATGGAAGACACAATAGAGAAGAAGGTGAATATGGAATGGAAGTCCACGAGTATTCTTTTATTGACATTGCTGATAAAATTAAAAAAGGCGAAATTGTCGATTCAAAAACAATTTGCGGCTTTTATATGGCGAAAAATCATCTTTTATCTTCTAAGTAGAAACCTTTCTTTGAAATTACTTTCAAATTAAGCTAAATTATTTGTGGTAATTTTTATGCAAATATTATGTTAAAATCTATATACGTTAAAGATTATGCGTTAATTGACCAAATAAATCTAAAATTTGGTCATGGTTTAAATATTATTACCGGCGAAACCGGAGCGGGAAAATCTATACTTATCGATGCTCTAAGCCTTGTTTTAGGCGATCGTGCATCGAATGATATTATTAGAAAAGGCTCCGAAAAATCCGTTGTTGAAGGGATTTTTGAAGTTGAGACAAATAAAAAAGTAAAAGCTCTACTTGAAGAAAATGAAATTGAATTTCAGCCTGAGCTTATTATTAGAAGGGAAATACCTCTTAAAGGCAACAACAGATGTTTTATAAATGATACTCCTGCTCAACTATCTTTGGTTAAAGATTTAGGCGATTTACTTGTTGATCTGCACGGACAACATGAACATCAGTCGCTTTTAAGACCGGAAACTCATATCGATTTTCTTGATGAATTCGGAAAAACAGAAGATAATTTAAGAACATATCGCTGGCTTTATAATGCTTTAAATAAATTACTCGGGGAAATTCAAGAATTAAAAAACAAAGAAAATTCGGTTAAAGAAAAAAGTGATGTTCACGCATTTCAATTAAAAGAAATAGATTCCATTTCTCCAAAACCCGGTGAAGATGAAAAAATTAATGAAGAACTGGCAATATTAGAAAATTCGGAGAAACTTCTTGAAATTACATCCGGTGTTTATACAAATTTATATGAAACTGAAAATTCTATTTATGATTCACTTGTAAGAATAAAAAGTGAGCTTGATAAACTTGCCGGTATTGATCCGGCTTTCGAAGAACAGACAAATGAATGTGATTCTGCTTTAACTTTGTTAAAAGATATTTCCGAATTTATAAGAAGTTATAATGCCAGAATAGAAATTGAACCGGAAAAGCTCGAAGAAATGAGAGCAAGAATTTCTTCAATAAACATGCTTAAGAAAAAATACGGCGGTTCTATTGAAAGTATAATTGAGTTCAGAAATAAAATTGGTGAAGAATACGGAGTTGCGGAAAATTATTCAGAGAAAATTTCGCAGTTAGAAACTAAAATAAAAGCTGTAAGGCAAAACTGCGGAAACGAAGCTTTAAAACTCTCGCAGGTAAGAAGAGATACCGCAAGATTTGTTGAAAAAAATGTTAAAAAGATTTTAGCCGAATTAGGAATTTCAAAAAGTGAATTCAAAGTTTTAATTAAACAATATTTGGCAGATCCAAATTCAGATAATTATATTGAGGCATCCGGTAAAAAATATAAATTCAATAGTCATGGAATTGATCAAGTTGAATTTTTCATATCTACGAATTTAGGCGAAGATTTAAAACCACTTGCAAAAATTGCATCCGGAGGAGAAATTTCCAGGATAATGCTCGCCCTAAAAACTATATTAGCCAAAAACGACAGACTTCCAATTTTAATTTTTGATGAAATAGATACAGGCGTCAGCGGACCGATTGCTCAGAAAGTAGGACAATCCTTAAAATCTCTTTCTGCTTATCATCAAATAATTACAATAACCCATTTACCTCAAATTGCCGGATTAGCCGATCATCATTTTGTAGTAGAAAAGAAAATTGCCGATTCAAGATCTGTCAGCTCCGTAAGAATATTAAATACGGAAGACAGAATTAAAGAAGTGGCAACTTTCATGAGCGGTGAAAATGTGACCGAAGCGAGTTTAAAGGGGCCAAAGAATTGATGGGAATTAAAGAATAAAACTTTAATCTTTAATTAAATCCTTTAATCCAAACTATTTAAATTGCTTTATAAATATCATTTGATATTAAGATAGCTTAAGATTAATAGGTGATGAATTTTCCAATTCATTGATAATCTTTTAAACATATCATAAGTTTTTATTTTGTGATGCAAAATGGAATTATTTTTGATTTAAATTTTGCATTCTAATATTTTTTTGAGAAATTAAAATAATTAAAATGACATAATTGGAGTAAAAAGGAGAAAATTAGATGAAAAAACATTTTATACTGATTATTTTCTCATTACTAATAATTAAGCCGGTTTTTTCACAAGTTGAAGATAGGTTCAGCTTTTTAAATGAAAATGAAGTAAAAGCTTATGCAAAACCTCTTGCAACCACATTAGGTGAGGCAATGAATACCGGAACTTATACTAGTGCAAGTATTAGTAGATTTTTCGGATTTTCTTTGAGCATAAGAGGAATGCTTTTAATAGTTCCGGAAGATCAGAAAACCTTTACACCTGATCTGCCTCAAGGCTATTCTTCCGGGCCGACAGCAACTATTTTTGGTAATAAAGGAGGCGCTTACGCCGGACCAAATGGCTATATAGTTTATCCTCCGGGAATTAACGAATCAAATATTCCTGTCGTATTTCCGCAGGTAACTGCAAGTACAATGGGAACAGAATTAATGCTTAGATATTTACCTAGTGTTGATATTGGAGAAACCTCACTCAGTTTCTTTGGAGTTGGACTAAGCCACAGTATTAGCCAGTATATTCCTTTAATGCCGGTTGATGTTGCAGTCCAATTATTATATTCAAACTTTAAGACAAAAGATATTTTTAGCATAAGTAACTTTGCGGTTAATGTTCACGCGAGTAAATCATTGGGTGTTATAACTCCTTATTTAGGTCTTCAATATGAAACTTCATCATTAGATCTAAGCTATACAATAAAAGGTGATCCGAACAGCGGTGATCCTTTGCTTCAGCAGGATAGGAATATAGATGTTTCTGTAAAAGGTGACAATAATTTTAGAGTCACAGTCGGAACTACTTTAAAATTAGCATTACTTGCATTGAATGTCGATTACAGCATCTCTTCTCAATCGGCACTTTCAACCGGACTTTCTTTTGAATTTTAATTAAGGAGCAATCATGAAAAGATATATAATGAAGATGGCACTTGTAGTATTTGGAGTTACAATGTTATCATTTAACGGATGTATACTTGATGCATTTGACCATATTCCATTGAATGTTCCGGTTTCAATGAAAATCGCCACACAAGGCAATGGAAATATTTTACTCGGCTCCGGTTCATATTGTTTAGATGAAAATGCTGATGTATTTAAGGATTACCAAAATAAAATAAACAGCATAAAATTTATTCAAGCTGCATATAGAACCGAATCAGTTTCACCCGGCCTTGAAGGTGATCTATCTATTACAGTTAAAGATTCAACCGGCAGTACATTATTTACATTAACTTATCAAAATGTAAAACCTGCTGATTATATGCCCCCGAAAAGTCCGTTAATTCTTAACTTAAATCAAAATCAGATTCAAGCTTTAGATAATTATCTGCAGACTTTTAATAACCAGTGTTTAACAGGTGAAGTACAAATCTTGGTTACTAGCGGTCAAGCACCGTATGAGTTAACCGGTTTTGTAGATTTTGTTTTAGAAGCTGATACGAATTTTTAATTCATCCATAGAACGACTTAAAAATCCTTGCGGTGTAATGCCGTAAGGGTTTTTTATTTTAAATAGCTAAAGCTTGAAAGAGTTTTTTTACTGATAACCGTCGGTTAAAACCGACGGCAGTTGATTAAGCGATTTGTATTCAATTAATATTTTGTCAAAATCCTTAATCGGGACAACTCATGAGTTGTCCCTACAAGTAATTCTAATTTGTTTAAACTTAAATTGATTGCAATGAAAACACTATCTTACTTCCAAATCCTGCAGCTTTGCATTCATGCATTCTTACCTGCCTCTAAATCCCTGGCATTGTGTAACTCCGTCAGGAGTTAAATGTTTGTAACCCCTGGTATTCTCATGAAATATAAGAACTCCTTTAGGAGTTCAACATTAAGTCCCTGTGGTACCCATTGGTTAAAATCAGCGGTAAGTGATTTTGTGATTTTTATTCAATTAATATTTTGTCAAAATCTTTAATCGGGACAACTCATGAGTCATCCCTACAAGTAATTTTAATTTGTTTAAATTTAAATTGATTGCAATGAAAATACTATCTTACTTCCAAATCCTACAGCCTTGCATTCATACATTCTTACCTGCCTCTAAATCCCTGGCATTGTGTAACTCCGTTAGGAGTTAAATGTTTATAACCCCTGGTATTCTCATGATATATAAGAACTCCTTTAGGAGTTCAACATTAAATCCCTGTGGTCCTCTGTGTCTTCAATGCGGCTCTCTGTGTAATTCATAAACTACTAAGATCGCAAAGAAATATTTATAATTACCTTCAATTAATATATCTTCTTTTATATTTTAGCTTAATAACAAAAAAATATTAATTGAAAGAAACAGCCTTATATATTCATATCCCTTTCTGCGATCACAAATGCATTTACTGTGATTTTTATTCAATAATCACTACAGATAATATTCAACCGTTTTTAAATGCATTAAAGAATGAAATAAACTACTATAAAGATATTTATAACGATGATAGAATTTTCAAAACAATATATTTCGGCGGCGGAACTCCATCTTTAATGGAACCTGTTTATATTGAACAAATAATTAATCATCTTTATAAAAATTTTAAATTTTCCGAAAATGTAGAAATCACCCTGGAAACAAATCCCGGCACAGTTGATCTTAAAAAATTAAAAGCATTTAAAGAAACAGGAATTAATAGATTAAGTATTGGAATTCAATCGTTTCATGAAGATGAATTAAAATTTCTCACAAGAATTCATGATAAAGAAACTGCAATAAAAACTGTTGAAAATGCAAATAAGGCAGGTTTTAAAAACATCAATATAGATTTAATATTTAATCTTCCCGGACAAACAAAAAACAAATGGAAGTTTAATTTAGAAACCGCAGCTAATCTTCCAGTTACTCATATTTCTGCTTACAGTCTTATTTTGGAAAGGGGAACAATTCTAAATAAAATGGTCCTTGACGGAAAAGTAAATATGCAGGACGAAGACTACGATGCAGATCTTTATGAAATTACAATCGATTATTTAATTTCAAAAGATTTTTATCAATATGAAGTTTCGAACTTTACCAAAACCGGCTACGAGTGCATACATAATAATGCTTACTGGCACTATTGGGATTATTTAAGTTTAGGAACTTCATCCCATTCTTTCATGAACGGAAAAAGATGGTGGAATTTTTCAAGTCTTAAAAAATATATTTCTGAAGTTGAAAAAAATGGAAATGCAGTTGCAAGCTCCGAAATTTTATCAAAAGAAGAAATGTTTAATGAATATGTAATGCTTGCTTTAAGAAGCAGCGGACTTAATTTGGATGAACTCAAAAAAAACTTCGGAAGTAATTGGATAAATGAAAAATATAATTATTTTAAAAACTTAATGAATGAAAATTTTTTAACAATGGATGAACATCATATCCGGTTTACCAAAAAAGGATATGCTGTCTGCGACGAAATTCTATCAAATATTTTATAAAGTAACTAAACTTTTAAATCATCTTCCGGTTTTTCTAAATGCTGAAAATCTTTAAAATTAAACTTCATTGGCAAATCTTAATTGCAATTGTGGTCGCCGTTCTCTATGGATTTTTCTTACCTGAATATGTTTATCTTGTAAAATGGATGGGAGATTTATTTTTACGTGCTTTAAAGATGATAATTGTTCCGCTGATTCTAACTTCCATAGTTACCGGAGTAGCAAATGTTGGCGATGCTCAAAACCTGGGGAAAATGGGATTAAAAACTTTAGGCTATTATATAGTTACCAGTCTGCTCGCCATTGTTACAGGATTATTTTTAGTTAATGTTATTCAGCCCGGTGTCGGCGCAGATTTAGGTTTAAATAAAAATGTCGAAGGTCTCCATGCTGCATCAAAAGGTATCGGCAACATTTTACTTCGTTTGATACCCACAAATATTTTTCAATCTATGGCCAGCGGCGATATGCTTGCAATAATATTTTTTGCAATCTTAGTTGGATTCTTTATTACAAAACTTCCGGATACATATAAAAATCCTCTAAATAATTTATTCAACGGCGGATTTGAAGTAATGATGAAAATTACAGAGCTTATTATAAAATTTGCGCCTCTGGGAATTCTTGGAATTATTGCCGGAGTAGTTGCAGAACAGGCGAATGATCTTCTTCAAGTTGCTGCAAGAATGGGAATGTATATGTCCGCAGTATTGCTTGGATTGATAATTCATTCATTTTTTACTTTGCCTATGATTCTAAGATTTTATGGTAAATCTAATCCTTTAAAACATTTTCAGGCAATGACAACTCCGCTGCTAACTGCTTTTTCCACTTCTTCCTCTTCCGCAACTTTACCTTTAACTTTGGAAGCAGTTGAACAGGATGTTGGAGTTTCAAATAAAGTTACCAGTTTTGTAATTCCTCTCGGAGCAACTGTAAATATGGACGGCACTGCTCTTTACGAATGTGTTGCCGCAATGTTTATTGCACAAGCTTACGGCATTCATATGGATTTTTTACATCAATTTATAATTGTATTTACTGCTTTACTTGCTTCAATAGGTGCTGCGGGAATTCCAATGGCGGGCTTTGTTATGATTTCCGTAATTCTAACTGCTGTGGGTCTTCCATTGGAAGGCGTAGGATTAATTATTTCCGTAGATAGAATCTTAGACATGTGCCGTACAACAGTTAATGTCTGGAGCGACTCGTGCGGAGCTGCAGTAATTGCAAAATCCGAAGGAGAAAAGTTAAACGTAATGATTCCGGAATATAAAAATAAACAGTAATTATTTATTAATTAACGGAATTCCTATACAAGCATCCGGTTCATTTATTCCAATCAAATTTGCAATTGTCGGTGCAATATCTACAACATAAACAGGTTTATTTACAGTTTGTTTCGGAACATCCCATCCGTAAAAAATCATTGGAACATGCGTATCATAAGAATATTGTGAACCGTGTGTAGTTCCATGTTTCATATTATTTATAAAATAATCAGGCTGCAGATCGAAAATTATATCACCCGATCTGACACGATTAAATCCGTTTAACAAAAAATTATTGTTGGAACGCTCAGGTACAAGAGTCTCTAATTGGTTTCTTGTAAAGATTTGTGAAATTTCCGGGAAATTACTTCTTAAATATAATTTGAATTCTTTTTCTACATCGCTCTGAACTAAATTATTCTTTTTAAGAAATTCATAATTAAGATATATCTGGTTATTTGAATAGTTCTCAATTATTTTCTCACTTCCGAATGTTCTTTTGCCGAATGCTTTAAGTGAATCAAGGCTTTTATGATAATTTAATTCTCCGGTTGGAATTTTTAATGTTTTTAGAAATCCCTGATCCGGCTGTACAGCATGATCTGCAGTAAGGAATAGTAAATAATTTCCTTTGCCTATTTCTTTATCTAAATAATGTAGCAGGTCTGCCAACTGCTCATCCATTTTTATATATGTATCCTGAATTTCAACCGAGTTCGGACCGTATGCGTGACCGATAAAATCAGGTGAAGAAAAACTTATTGAAAGAAAATCTGGAACAATATTCTTTCCTAGTTTGTCATTTGTTATAACATCTTTTGCTAAATCAAGCAAAATTTGATTTCCGTATGGTGTTGTTTCAAAAGCTGAATATTTATCTTTTTTATTTAAATTTTTAAAATTATGCGGAAAATTGGTTTTGCCTTCCGAAAAAACGTCGGCTTCATAATCAGCATTATCGGGAAAACTTAATTCATAATCTTTTAAAGGCAGAGATAAAGTCCAATCTTTAGATAAATATTTATCAGCGAAATCCTTGTTGTTAAATTTTATCATCCAGTCAGGGAGTTTATCCATGTAATAGCTCGAGGAAATAAAATTTCCGGTATTATTATCAAACCAATATGCTTGATCTTCCGAATGTCCTCCCGGAAGAATCGCACACCTGTCCTTTAAAGAAATACAGACAACTTTTGCTTTTCCGTTTGTTGCAATTTTTAATTGATCTGTTATTGTAGTAGCCAGTAGTCTTTTGGGCGAACGTTCTCCTAATTTGTCATTTGAACCATATTGGATTTATAAGAATTGTCTTCAACGCAGTAAACCATATCTTTTCTATTTCGGTCATAAAAATCGTTTCCGATTATTCCATGATAATACGGAGTTGTTCCGGTATAAATAGAAGTATGTCCGGGAGCAGTATAAGTAGGAGTATAATTATAATGAGCATAAGTAAAATTACTGCCGTTATTTAAGTAGTCTTTTAAATCCATCATTTCCATAAAATTGGTAATATCGTGTTAAGTAATCGTATCTCATTTGGTCAACTACGATTCCCACAATTAATTTAGGTTGGTTATATTTCTGAGAATATAAATAAATATTGGATATCAAAAATATTGATAAAAAGAGAAGAATTTTTAACCTTTTCATAACGCACCACAGAAATAAATAATAAAATATTCTACAAATTTAAATTTCATTTACTAAATTAAAAAAATTATAGTTATTTTAATTTGAAAATTTTTGTTAAATCTATATTAAAAGGGATAATTATTGTGAGATTTTTACGACTTTTTCTTTTCTTCGTTTTACTTACTTCATTCGCTTATTCTCAAAACTATAAGCAGGTCAAAATTTATATAAACAGCAAAGCCGATATTGCAAATTTATATAAAGCGGGATTGGATTTCGATCATCCTTACTTAACCAAAGATAATGCGGTGATTTTATTTTTAAGTGATAACGCTTTTGAAAAATTAAAATCAACAGGCTATAGGTACGATGTTTTAATTAATAACTGGAAAGATTATTATAATAATCTGCCAAAACTTTCGCCTGCTCGAGAAACAGCAATTTAAAAATGTTAGCAGAATGAAATATGGAGTAACAGAATTCGGCTATGGTTCAATGGGAGGATATTATACATTGGCTGAAGTTAATGCACAATTGGATACAATGAGAGCTCAGTATCCGAATTTAATAACTGCCAAACAATCTATCGGAACTACAGTTGAAGGAAGACCGATTTATATGGTAAAAATTTCGGATAATCCTGATGTAAATGAAAATGAACCGCAGGTACTTTATACATGCTATTCATCATGCAAGGGAACCAATGGGAATGCAGCAGTTGGTTTATTACATGTATTATTTATTAGAAAATTATAATACAGATCCTTCGGTAAAATATTTAGTTGATCATCGTGAGATTTATTTTATTCCTGTTGTTAATCCTGATGGTTATGAATACAATCATCAGACAGATCCCAACGGCGGCGGTTATTGGAGAAAAAACAGAAGAAACAACGGCAGCGGAATTTACGGGGTAGACTTAAATAGAAATTACGGTCCTTATGCTTACTGGAATTCTTCCAACGGAGGTTCAAGCACAGATCCATCTTCTGAGACTTACAGAGGCACCGCTCCGTTCTCAGAACCTGAAGTTCAAGCAATTCGTGATTTTTTAATGACAAAACATATTAGAAATACTTTAAACTACCATACTTACGGAAATGATTTAATTTATCCTTATGGAGCATTAAGTCATGAAACTCCGGACTCTTTAATCTTCAGGGAATTTGCTGCCGATATAACAACATATAACGGTTACACATACGGAACAGATTTGCAGACAGTTGGTTATTCAACTCGAGGTAATTCGGATGATTACGAATATGACGGCGATATTGCTTCAACCAACGGTAATATTTTTGCAATGACTCCTGAAGTTGGTGGTTTTTCCGATGGCTTCTGGCCTCCTCAAAGCAGAATTTATCCTTTAGCAGAAGAGAATTTATTACCTAATCTTTATTATACCTGGGTGGCCGGTGAATTTGTAAAACTTAATAACGCAAATTTCAGTCAGCAGTATTTTAATCCCGGTGATAATGTAGAAATGCTGCCGGAATTTAAGAACAAAGGACTTTCAACAGGGTATAACATTAATGTTGAATTAAGTTCAAACAGTTCATATATAACTGTTAATAATGCCACTGCAAGTTTTGATTCAATTGAAGCAAGAAGTACTGCGCAGGTTTCTTCTCCATTAACATTTACAATTTCTCCTTCAACTCCTATCGATACGGAAATTAAACTTGTTGTTAAATCATTAATCGACGGTGCGGAAATGTCTTCCGATACAGTCAGCATTATTACCGGAATACCGACTTACGCTTTTGTTGATACAACTAATAATATTAATAATCTCTGGACGATTACCTCAACGCCGACTAACCCTCATTGGGGAATAACTACATCGACATATCATTCAGCTCCAAACAGCTATACGGATTCACCAACAGGTAATTATGCTGATAATGCTACTGTAACTTTAACTTTAACAAATTCAATTGATCTATCAGGTTATTCAAATCCGAGATTAACATACTGGACAAAATGGGATATAGAAAATGATTGGGATTATGCACAAACTAAAATTTCTACAAATAACGGTTCAACCTGGACTCCTCTTCAAGGTTTATATACAAATCCCGGAGTAGGCTCATTCCAGCCGAACGGCGAGCCTTTATATGACGGCACACAGCTTAATTGGGTAAAAGAGGAAATTAGTTTAGCTTCTTACAGCAGCAGTCAAGTTAAATTTAAATTTGAACTTAAATCGGATATCAACACAAACAGGGACGGATGGTATTTAGATGATATCGGTGTTATCATTTATACTGCTGTTCCGGTTGAATTAACTTCATTTACAGCAAATTCAAATGAAAGTTCAGTTTCTTTAAATTGGATTACCTCAACTGAAACAAATAATAAAGGCTTTGAAATTCAAAGATGTGCCGATGATAAAACAAACGGTCCTAAAAATTGGAAAACCTTAGGATTTATTGCCGGAAGCGGAACAAGCAGCGAAAGTCATAATTATTCATTTGTTGATAAAAATCCAATTTCCGGATCATCATTATATAGACTAAAACAAGTTGATTTCAACGGTACTTTCAGAATTTACGGACCTGTTTCATCAAGCTATATGGGAGTAACGGAATATTCTTTACAGCAGAATTACCCAAACCCGTTCAATCCTTCTACTGTTATTAAATATTCAATTCCTAAAGCAGGATTTGTTTCATTAAAAGTATATAATGTGCTTGGTTCAGAAGTTGCATCTTTAGTTAATGGTTACATGGAAGCGGGAAATCACGAAATTAATTTCAGTACAAATATTTCCGGGAAAGAACTTGGTTCCGGGATTTATTTCTATACAATTAAAGCAGGCAATTATACACAGACGAAGAAGATGGTTGTGCTGAAATAGAATTATTAAACTGCAAGCATGCAAGTTTGCATGACTGCAGGTATAGATGAACAGACATGGAAAAATTGATTAGGGAATGAGCAATGCTTGTTCCCTTTTTTATTGTCGAACAAATTGTATTAGAAAAAAATCAATGAATTGATTAAATGCCATTCCGCTGCTATAAAAATTTATTAATTAAAGAATTCAATAAGTATTTTATTTGCTTGTAAATTTGCAATTACTTAAGTTCATTTTATAATCATTCGCTGGGGGTTTTAGTAGTTGAGACTGTGTAAATTATATTTTATATCGATTGTCATTTTTCTTATCCGGAAGCAATTAAACTATTTAAACATTCCTATATTTATTAAGATAAAAAATCTTAATAATCACATAATATTCAATTTCATATGAAAACATTAAATAAATTTATATTATTTTTTGTTGTATTCATTTCCCTTAAAAGCTACGCCACCATCCACTACGTAAGCCACGACGGCAGCAATACACCTCCATACTTAACCTGGGAAACAGCAGCAGACTCAATCCAAAACGCAATAAATGTTTGCAGCCCTGGTGATACTGTACTGGTGGCTAATGGAGTTTATCCAGAGAATCTTGTAATTCAAAACATTCCAATTTATCTGCTTGGCAGCAGTATGGATTCTACAATTATTGACGGTACCGGATTAAGCGATTCAACAATATTTTTTAATAATTCAAACAGTAAAATTGAAAATTTTAATATTAATGGAAGAGGAATTGGAAGTTATAGTTATGCAGTAGCATATCAAGATTTGCCTTTGACAGTAATAAACTGCAGAATTAATAAAACTGGTTATGGAGTAGTATCAATTGGTAATGCAGGTATAATGGCAAGTAATGATATTTATAGAAAATATTACTGTACATGCCTTTGGCCTTTTTAATAACAGTATTAATGCAATATCCGATTGCTTAATTTTAATAAATTCTGAACAAGTCTAGCGGAATTTATATTGGTGGCCCAAACCCCAATTCAATTTACACAATCAGCAACAACATAATTATTTTGACGGATACAAATGGTACTGTAAGTGGAAAGGGCATAATAACATGGCGCACCTAAAAGAGTTTATATATATAATAATCTTAATTAGTGGGCGATTAAACGGAACATATTATTTAGGCGACAATGTTCAAGATACAGCTTTTATAAAAAATAATGTACTTTTAAATCAAGCCACAAATGGACCAGGAAGCATAGAGACGGGGGGAAGCAAGACAATAGTGTCAAATAATACATTAATGAAAGAATCATAGGGCTATAGACGCATGGACGTACAAAATCTAATTATAATATATTCTGGAAAAACGAATATAATCTGAATGGATTAACTTACGGAGACAGCGACATGGTAAGAGATCCTATGTTTGTGAAGGATACTCTCCCAAATCCAAATCTTGATTTCGATTATCATCTTCAGGCTTTCTCACCCGGAATAGATAAAGGAGAACCAAATATACTAGATGTAGACGGAACAAGATCAGATATTGGAATGTTCGGCGGACCTTACGGAGAAAGATACACTTATGAAGACTTAGCCCCAAGAGCCCCTGTTAACCTTTCGGCAATAGTAGATACAAACGGCATACATCTAAAATGGAATAAAAACGCGGAAGCGGATACAGCTTATTATAATGTTTATAGAGACACAACACAAAACTTCACATTAGATTCAGCAAAAATAATCGGAACACCAACAGATACATTTTTCACGGATACTTACACAAAAAACAATCAGCATCTATATTACAAAATAACAGCAGTAGACAATCAGGGAAATCAGTCCGGTCCATCTGAAGAAATAGCAGTAACAATAACATCAGTAAAAGACAAACCATATATCATAAGCAATTACAGATTATATCAGAATTATCCTAATCCATTCAATCCGACAACAAAAATAGGATACAGATTAAAAGAAAACGGATATGTAAAACTGTATGTGTATGATATAAAAGGAGCACAGGTAAAAGTGTTGGTAAACCGAAACCAAAATGCAGATTATTACGAAACAGAATTTGATGGAAACGGATTAGCAAGTGGAATATATTTATACAGAATAGAAGTAATTGGGAAAGGAAATATTCCGGTTTTTTCGGATATGAGGAAGATGGTACTATTAAAATAATAATAGTATTCTGAACTCATCCTGTAATCTTTCTCTTAATAAGGGAAGGATATATTAATAGTAATCACTTTATATTTTCAGAATTGACAAGACGAAAAATGTAAAGATTTACTGACAAGAAAATCTCTCTCTTTTTAAGAGAGAGATTTAGAGAGAGTTAATTAAGATATACCTAAAAAGAATCATGAAAACCAAACTAATACTAACAATAATATATTTGCTGTTTTTAATCTCAACCAGCTACGCCACCATCCACTACGTAAGCCACGACGGCAGCAGTACACCGCCATTCTTAACATGGGAAACAGCGGCCGATACGATACAAAGCGCAATAAATGTTTGCAGCCCGGGTGATACTGTGCTGGTTGCTAATGGAGTTTACCCGGAAAATCTTCTGATAAATAGTGAAATTTTCCTAATCGGAAGCTCAATGGATAGTACAATTATAGATGGAACAGGATTGTATAAATATACAATTGTTACAACAACATTTAATTCAGGCGGCAGTATTGAAAATTTTAATATATATGGTAAAGGCGAATATGCAGATAGCGCTTGGGCGCTCTCATTACAAAATTATGCATTTGATTTAAAAAATTGTCGGATCAGCAAAGCCGGTTTAGGAATTGGTGCTGATGCCAATTTAACGGCTGATAATATTATTATGACAAACCTGAGAGTTAGAGGCTACAGTCTATTTGGAGATGGTAATAATATTATATCAAACAGTATTGTAATATTAAATAATAGTAATTCCAATGCAATTGATATAGGCTTTGCCCCGGATGGAAATTATTTTATTCACAATAATATTATTCTTTTTACAGGAATAAATAATCCTGATGAAGGAATTTCTGTAGGGGCCGCAAAAAAAGTTTATATCTATAATAACCTGATAAGCAGATTTCTAGATAATATATTTTTTGACATAGTTGTAGATACGGCATTTATAAAAAATAATGCCTTAGTATATCAAAATTCGGGTGGGGTTACGGGTAGTATTTATTCATCCGGTAATAAAGTATATGCAAGTAATAATGTATTCTTAAAAAACCGAAGGGGGATATATCAAAGTGGAGGAGGCTTTGTTATTTCAGATTATAATTTATTTTGGAAGAATAGTGTTGAGAATTTGCATGGTTTATCTTATGGCGACAGCGACATGGTAAGAGATCCTATGTTTGTGAAGGATACTCTGCCAAATCCCGATCTTAATTTTGATTACCATCTTCAGGCTTTTTCACCCGGAATAGATAAAGGAGATCCAAATATACTAGATGTAGACGGAACAAGATCAGATATTGGAATGTTCGGCGGACCTTACGGAGAAAGATACACTTATGAAGACTTAGCCCCAAGAGCTCCGGTTAATCTTTCAGCAATAGTAGACACAAACGGTATTCATCTAAAATGGAATAAAAACACAGAAGCAGATACAGCTTATTATAATGTTTACAGAGATACAACACAAAACTTCACATTAAATTCAGCAAAAATAATCGGAACACCGGCGGATACATTTTTCACGGATACTTACCCAAAAAACAACCAGCATCTATATTACAAAATAACAGCAGTAGATAATCAAGGAAATCAGTCCGGTCCATCTGAAGAAATAGCAGTAACAATAACATCGATAAAAGACAAACCATATATCATAAATAATTACAAACTTTACCAGAATTACCCGAATCCATTCAATCCGACAACAAAAATAGGCTACAGATTAAAAGAAAACGGATATGTTAAGCTTATGGTTTATGATATACTTGGAAAGCTTGTTAAGGTTTTGATAAATAAACAGCAGAATGCTGGGTATTATGAAGTAAATTTTGATGGAGGAAACGGGAATCTGGCATCGGGAATATATATTTACAGAATAGAAGTAATCGGGAAAGGAAGAATCCCGGTTTTTTCGGATATGAAGAAGATGGTTTTGCTCAAGTAAGGAAAATTCCTTAAGAATGTCATATGTATTTGCAACATCTTTATTTATGGTTATACCGCGGCAGCCATGTGTTATTATAGTTAAAAAAATCACTCGGTTGTCACGGTCTTACCGTGACAACAAGTTTCTTCTGCCATGGTGGGACCATGGCAGCCTAGGTTTACTAAAATTAAAAACTCTTATAAGAATGTTATTTACTTTAAATAACTCATTTTTAATTCAATCAAATATCTCATTCAAACTATCCACAATAAAATCCGGGTTTTCTTTTAAAAGCATTTCTTTAGTTCGATAACCGTAAGTAACTGCGCAGGTTTTTGAGCTTGCATTCTTACCGCATTTAATGTCAAGTTCGGTATCTCCGACCATCATACTATCCGTGGTTTTTATATTTAACTCACTACAAATTAATTGAAGCGGCTCAGGGGAGGGTTTGTGTGCAACTCCGTTTCTTCTTCCCATAACAAGATCAAAATATTCTCTTAATTCAAAATGATCTATTATTTTATCAGCTTGTCCCTGTCCTTTTGTAGTTAACAGGGAAACTTTAATATTTTCATTTTTCAATTTCTTTAATAATTCTAAAACACCCGGATAAATTTCCGATTCATTAATAAAATCAAAATAATGATCTTTATAGATTCCTATGAATAATTCAAAATCTGCAACGGGAATATTTAAATCTTCAAATATGTCTACAAAGTGCCAGCCTATTCTTTTATGGAATTCTTTTTCTTCTATTTTTGAATTGATTTTTAACTCTTCCAAAGCTTTTAATGTTGCTTTGTAAATTGTTTCATAAGAGTTTATTAATGTTCCGTCCAGATCGAAACAAACGTGTTTAATTCCTGAATTTATCATTATTTATTTCTTTGTTTTCTTTTAATTTAATACTTGGATTTTCATTTGAACAAGTTTCTCCTCTGCAGCATTCATCAATATTAATTCCGCAGAAAGCACATTGACCGTGACCGTGCACCCAAATTATATTTGTTATCCTGCAGCACCATGGACAAGTAATTTCTTGATTCATTTTAAATAGAGTTTAAAATTAATATAAAAAATCTAATGCATTTTAATTAGGAAAATATTAATATTGACGCTGGAAAATTTAAGTGAATTATTTCGTGTTCAAAATTAGATTTTTAATTACGAAAATTAAAATAAATTTACTTTAAAATTATTGAAAAATCTTCTTCTCTTCCCGATAATAATAAAAATATCTCTTTTGTTAAATAATTCTCAAGTATCATTATTCATTTAATTATTTCATCAACTTATTATAAAGGAGCCTTATTATGAAATACTCGCGTTTCTTTTTGATTCTCTTCTTTACAATAATTTTTATCGGTGCAAAATCCTTAGTTTATGCGCAAAGCGAACCTGTCCTTTATTTTTGCGAAAAATATGACAGTGATAAAGGTGAGGTTGGAGTAAGTGATAGATTCACAACGGGCTATTTGACGGTTATGGCCAAGTGCGATTACGCTTTAAATTTGGAAGATGTTACAATTGAATTTGACAAGTACAATTTCAGAACTGCAAAGTTCGAATATTATAAAGATTTTCCTTATCATATATCTAAAGATATGAAATATGTCTTTTTCGCTAAAAATAGTGAAAGCGATATGAAATTTGAAGAACCCGGATTTTACAGGGTTTTTCTTCTTGATGATAATAAAAAGACTGTGGCAAGTGCATTAATAGAGATTGTCGATAAATAAAACATTTTTAACTTTTATAAACGGCATGCTGATGCTATTAGTCTGCCGTTTTTTATTTTTAAAATGAATGAATTCATATCACACATTAGAAATTGTTAATTCCCAAATCTTTAAATTTGAAAAATAATTTTTCAAAAAAATTAAATATAAAATGGAAAACAATTTTGATGTAATAATTATCGGTGCCGGTCCTATTGGGTTATCCTGCGGTATTGAAGCTGAAAAACGAAAATTGAATTATTTAATTATCGAAAAAGGATGTTTGGTAAACTCATTGTTTAATTATCCAACCAACATGACTTTCTTTTCAACTTCCGACAGACTGGAAATAGGTGGAGTTCCGTTTGTTTCTCACGGTGATAAACCAACCAGACGTGAATCTTTAGAATATTTCAGAAGAGTTAAATCTTCCTGGAATTTAAATGTTCACACTTACGAAAAAGTCGAAGATGTAAAAGATCAAAATGAAAAATATAAAGTCATAACAGATAAAACCGAATACTTAACCGAAAATATAATTATTGCAACAGGCTTTTATGATGAACCGAATTTAATGAATGTTCCCGGTGAAGAACTGCCAAAAGTAAAACATTATTTTAATGAAGCTCATCCTTATGCATATTTAAATGTAATTGTTGTCGGTGCCGGAAATTCTGCAGTTGATGTTGCACTGGAAACTTATCGGAAAGGTTCTGAATGTGACTATGGTTATAAGAGAAGACAAACTTAAAGACGGAGTTAAATATTGGGTAAGACCGGATATAGAAAACAGAATAAAAGAAGGCTCGATTAAAGCGTATTTTAATTCAAAGATAAAAGAAATTAAACCGAAAGAAGTTATAATCGAAACACCGGACGGCGAAAAAGTTATTCCGAATGATTTTGTTTTTGCAATGACAGGTTATCATCCCAATTATAATTTTTTAAATAGAATTGGAGTTGAAACTTCAAAAGATGAATTAAAATTACCTGCTTTTAATGAGGAAACTTTCGAAACAAATAAAAAGGGAGTTTTCCTTGCAGGAGTTGTCTGCGGAGGAATGGATACTGCAAAGTGGTTTATTGAAAATACAAGGTATCATGCCGGGAAAATATTCGATCATATAGAAAATAAAACTGTAAAAAAATGATAAAAATTAAATATTAGTGATTCATTAAATTGAATTGATCTTTATTTAGAGTTATTTTAGTCATAAAGAATTGATTAAGGAAAATAAATTTCAAAGGGAGATATCATGATAGATAACATTAAAAAATTATTAGGAGATGAAGCCGATAGTTTGTTAAACTATAAAGCTAAAGTCTCAAAAGATCTTCTAAATTTACCCGGACCCGATTTTGTGGACAGAGTTTTTGCCCAGACAGATAGAAATATTAATGTCCTTAAAAATCTTCAATGGATTTATAGTACCGGTAGATTAGCCGGAACAGGTTATGTTTCTATTCTTCCTGTTGATCAGGGAATTGAACACACCGCAGGAGCATCATTTGCACCAAACCCGGAATACTTTGATCCGGAAAATATTGTTAAACTTGCAATTGAAGGAAGCTGCAATGCTGTCGCTTCAACTTTAGGTGTATTAGGAATGACTTCCAGAAAATATGCACACAAAATTCCATTTATTTTAAAATTAAATCACAACGAGCTTTTAACTTATCCGAATAAATATGACCAGATAATGTTTGCCGGAGTTGAACAGGCTTTGGATCTTGGAGCCGCCGCAGTTGGTGCAACTATTTATTTTGGTTCGGAAGAAAGCAACAGACAAATTATCGAAGTAAGTGAAGCTTTTCAATATGCACATGAATTGGGAATGGCAACTGTTCTTTGGTGTTATTTGAGAAATTCGGATTTTAAAACTAAAGAAAAAGATTATCATGTAGCTGCAGATTTAACCGGACAGGCAAATCATTTAGGTGTTACAATAGAAGCAGATATTATCAAACAAAAACTGCCGGAAAATAACGGCGGATTTAAAGCTTTGAAATTCGGAAAAACTTCCGAAAAAGTTTATACCGAATTATCAACAGATCATCCGATTGATTTAACCCGCTACCAGGTAATAAATAATTATATGGGAAGAGCAGGATTGATTAACAGCGGCGGTGCTTCCGGTGCAAACGATTTTGCCGAAGCAGCTAAAACTGCAGTAATAAATAAAAGAGCAGGCGGTATGGGTTTGATTTCCGGAAGAAAAGCTTTTCAGCGTCCGATGAAAGAAGGTGTTAAGTTATTAAATACTATTCAAGATGTTTACTTAGCAAAAGAAATCACGGTTGCTTAATTAAAATAATAATTAAAAAAGGCTGTCGGTGTTCCGGCAGCCTTTTCTGTTTTAAACTTATTTACTTAATAAATAATCGGCAATTTTTCCGAGCTCTTTTATATCAACTTGATTAAAAGAAGGCATCATACCGCCGGGAAATTGTTTTTCGTATTCTTTAAATCTTTCTGCATCACGAAAAGAGGAAGGATTCCGCAGATAATTAATTAATTTATCCCTTGACCAATATTTTTTAACATTAGCTAAACTGGGACCCATTCTAGTTCCATTTAAATCATCACCGTGACAGTTAACGCAGCCGAGTTTACCGATTAATTCGGAAGGTGAAAGGTTCTGAGACGAAATGTTACTCTGCGGCATTGTGTTTTGTAACGTTTTAGGTGTGTCCGAATAATTATTATCTGTTACTCTTTGAATAAAAAAGAGAACTAAAAATAGTACTAAAAAAGCAGCTACCCAGATTTGAGGTTTAGTCATAAATCTCTTGTAATGTTTATTATCAAATTAAAATTTAAACAATTTAATATTTACTAAAATCCTAAGATTTTTCTGAATTAAATATAATGACCAAATAAAATAGTTTTAAAAGTATCAAAAAACATAAATTATAACAACATATATCGTTCTACAAAAATCTGATATTTAGTTTTTGTGAACTGCATCTTATTTAACAGATAAATGATTATAATTTAGTATTTTAAGCTAATTAATTGAGAATTAACGAAAAATGAACAAATAGTTATGATGAAAAAAAACAGACTAGCTAAAGAAAAAAGTCCTTATCTTCTTCAGCATGCCGAAAATCCGGTCGATTGGTTTCCTTGGACCGAAAGTGCATTTCAAAAAGCAAAAGATGAAGACAAACCTATTTTTCTTTCAATTGGATATTCTACATGCCATTGGTGTCACGTTATGGAAAAAGAATCATTTGAAGATCAAGAAATTGCAAAACTTATGAATGATACTTTTATATCTATTAAAGTTGATAGAGAAGAAAGGCCGGATATCGACGGAATTTATATGACAGTCTGCCAAATGCTTACTGGCGGAGGGGGCTGGCCGCTTACCATTGTAATGACGCCAGATAAAAAACCTTTTTTTGCAGGGACATATTTTCCTAAAGAAACGAGGTTTGGCAGAAGCGGTTTGATAGAAATTATTCCGCAGATTAAAAAAATCTGGCAGACTCGAAGAGATGAAATAAATAATTCTGCTGAAGAAATAACGAATGCTGTAAATCTTAATATTTCTATTGATGAAGAAGATTTAACTAAAGAAATTTTTGATAAAGCTTATGAAGAATTAAAAAATAAATTCGATGAAAAAAACGGCGGATTCGGTAATGCTCCCAAATTTCCTATGCCGCATAATCTCTTATTTTTATTAAGATACTGGAAAAGGAAAAATGAACCTCGTGCATTAGAAATAGTTGAAAAAACTCTGACTGAAATGAGAAAAGGCGGAATTTATGATCATATCGGATTTGGTTTCAGCCGTTATTCAACTGATAAATACTGGTTTGTTCCGCATTTTGAAAAAATGTTGTACGATCAAGCTCAATTAGCAATCGCTTATACTGAAGCTTATCAAATAACAAAAAAGGAAATCTATAAAACCACTGCATTGGAAATATTAAAATATGTAATGAGAGATATAACCTCTCCGGAAGGAGGATTTTATTCTGCAGAAGATGCCGACAGTGAAGGAGAGGAAGGAAAATTTTATTTATGGACTGAAGAAGAGATAAGAAGTCTATTAAAAGATGATGCCGAAATAATTCTGAAATATTTTAATGTAAAAATAGAAGGAAATTGGTCCGATCATAATTTCGGCGGAACACAATCAACAAATATTCTGCATATAAATAAATCAACTGCTGAGCTTGCTGTAGAATTTTCTAAAGATGAAAAAGAAATTATTAATATTATTAATTCTGCAAAAGAAAAACTTTTTAATGTAAGAGAAAAAAGAATTCATCCTTATAAAGATGATAAAATTTTGACAGACTGGAATGGTTTGATGATTTCTGCTTTTTCAATAGCCTTCCAGGTTTTTCAAGATGATAAGTTGATAACAACTGCAGTAAATGCAGCTGAATTTGTCATAAATAAAATGATTTCTAAAAACGGAAGACTTTTACACAGGTTTAGAGAAAATGAAGCAGGTATACAAGCTAATGTAGATGATTATGCTTTTTTTATTCAAGGACTGCTTGATCTTTATGAAGCTTCATTTGAAGTTAAATACTTAGAAAAAGCATTTTCCTTAAATGAAGATTTGATAAAATATTTTTGGAATGATAAAACCGGCGGATTTTATTTTACTCCTTTTGATGGCGAAAAATTATTAATAAGACAAATGGAAATTTATGACGGTGCAGTTCCTTCAGGTAATTCAATTGCGCTATTAAATTTATTAAGAATAGGAAGATATTCCGGCAATAATGAATATGGAAATAAAGCAGAAAGACTAATAAGAATTTTTTCTGCATCTGTCAAAAGGAATGCTTTTGCATTTACTCAATTTTTAGTTGGATTGGAATTCGCTTTCGGTAAGACTAAAGAAATTCTAATTGCCGGTAAAAAAGATTCAAACAAAACAAAAAAAATTATTAATGCAGTAAACGAATTTTATATTCCCAATAAAATAATAATTTTAAATGATGATGCTGGAAATTTAAAAAGATTAGTTCCTTTTATTTCTAACTATAAAATAAATGAAGGTGATGTTTATGTATATATTTGCGAAAACTACGTTTGTAATTTGCCTGTTGACAGTCTAAATGATTTGAAGAAAATGCTGGAGTGAAATCTTTCCATTTTCCGAATAATTTAATATTGCTAATATTTGTTTATTTAATTGTAGATACTTTTATTTAATAAATGTAAATTAAACCTGCAATTTTATGTTAATTGAGCAATTTTATCTATAATAGTTTAAAGGGAAGCATCTGGAACAAGATAATAAGTTTACCAAATCATTAATTCAAAGTGCGCGTTCGGGGAACAACACTGCGTATGAACAATTGTATCAGTTGTTTATAGGCAGAGTATACGCAATTTGTTCAAGGCTGCTTACAGATTCTCACCAAGCTGAAGATTTATCGGTAAATATATTCTCACAAGCATTAAAAGAAATTTCTTTTATCAGAGCAGATTCATCTTTTGCTACATGGCTGACAGGGATTTCCGTTTATACTGTGCTTGAAAAAATCAGATCCAAAGACAAAGAGCCGGGAAAAGATAAAAAGAATGCTGATAAAGAAAGCAGCAGAAAATTTGAATATATAAGAGCATCCAACGACCAGGCATTGGAAAGAGCAATTTCGGAATTACCTGATATGTTAAGGATGGTTTTTGTCTTGCATGATATGGTAAATTATACAGATGAAGAAACCTCAGACCTCTTACGAATTCCAAAACCGGATGTAGAAAAAAATTTAGTGGATGCCAGGGATTATTTAATTCAGAATTTATTTATGAGAAAAGATTATGATGAACTGCTGTTCCGTGTAAAAAAACTCTATGAAAAAATTGAACCTGAAACAAATCTTTGGCCCCAAATCTTACCTCAAATTCATTCAAGCCAAAAAATGGAGGAATCTGAATTAAAAGAAGAAATGGTAGTTCAGAATGTTGGTGATGTAGTGAATGATAAAAAGACAAAAGATGATAAAAAAAGAAAAAAACGGTCTAAGAAAAAAGAATCTTCAAAAGGAGCATCATCACCATCACATTCCGAATTATTTGAAAAATTTAAAAGGGTTAAACCCAAAACATGGGCTTCTGTTTTAATTGCAGTTGTTGTGTTAATAATTGCAGTTTTATTTTTCACTTCTTCAAATAACTGGACTATAAAAAAATTAAAAGGAAGTCCTCAATTAGGTTACGAAACTATTACTGATTCAAAATCTTTTAATGATAAGCTGGAATTAAAAACAAATGCTGAATCTTCTGCAGAAATTGATATAAAAGAAATAGGGAAAATTATAGTTTCACCTCAAACTGTTCTTAAAAGAACTCATAGCAAAGATGGCATTATTCTCGAACGGGGAATAATTGAAGTTGATACTAGAGGTGCAAATAAAGAATTTAGTATATCTATACCAAACGGTGAAATAAAAAGTACAGAACCAAATAGTATTTATTCAGTCGAATTAAGTTCTGCAGGTTTGATGACACTGCAGGTAAAAGGTTATTCCTGGGTCAATATTAAAAGCGATGATAATGAAGCCTTAGTTCCTCCAGGTTTTAGATGTAACATAATTGAAAAACTTGGTTTAGGCTTACCTTACGAAAATGAAGCAAGTGATGAATATAAAGATGCACTTTCAAAATTTAGTTTCTCTCAAGATAAAGAAGAAGCTTTAAAAGCAATTATTACATTGAGCCAAAAACAAGATGCTGTAACATTATGGAATTTATTAAAAAGAGTTAGTCCCACAAATAGAATAATAGTATTTGATAAACTTGCAGAGTTTGTCCCGCCAAACAGCAATATTGATAAAGGAGGAATTGTAACTTTAAATCCCGATATGATGAAAGCTTACCTGGAAGAAATTAAAAAACAAATGTAAATTTATTTTTTCTTTGGTCTGTATAGGTGAGTGCTTTGTCCAAAGAACACCTCCGCAGCTTCCATAACGGTTTCCGAAAGTGTGGGGTGGGGATGAATAGTTAATTTTAGATCTGTTAAATTTGCTGCCATTTCAATAGCAAGAACTCCTTCGGCAATTAATTCACCTGCTCCCGGGCCGCAAATACCAATACCAAGAATCCTTTCTGTTTCCGGATCTACAATTAATTTTGTAACACCGTCGCTTCTGCCCAGAGTTGTTGCTCTTCCCGAAGCAGCCCATGGAAATTTAGCAACTTCATAATTTATATTTTTTTCTTTTGCTTGATTCTCGGTTAGACCGGCCCAAGCAATTTCCGGATCAGTAAATACCACTGCGGGAATTGCTTTCGGTTCAAATGCAACTTTTTTACCGTCAATAGCTTCAACAGCAACACGGCCTTCGTGTGAGGCTTTGTGAGCAAGCATAGGCTCACCGACTATATCACCGATTGCATAAATATTGGGTTCGTATGTCTGCATTTTTTCGTTAACTTTTATCCAGCCTCTCTCGTTAACCTGCACATTAGTGTTATTTAATCCCAATCCTTTTGTTTCCGGCCTTCTTCCAACCGACATCAAAACATAATCAAATGTTTCTGAATTTTGATTTCCGTCTTTATCTTCGATCTTTACACTAATCCCATTTTTTACTTCGTTCATTTCAACTACTTTAGCATTCAGAATTATTTTATCAAACTTTGCAGTAATTCTTTTTGATAAAAAAGAAACAAGATCACGGTCAGCTCCCGGAAGAATTCCGGGAGTCATTTCTACAACAGAAACTTTAGTGCCAAGCGCTTGATAAACAGAACCCAATTCCAACCCAATATAACCACCGCCGATTACAAGCAGACTTTTCGGGATTTCAGGCAAGTCTAATGCAGAAGTTGAATTTAAAACTCTCTCACTCTTTAATTCCAAAGATGGAATTGTTGTTATTACAGAACCTGTTGCAATAATAGCATTTTCAAATTTCAAATCTTCCGAACTGCCGTCGGATTTTTCAACTTTTAAAGTTGTTAGAATTAATAAATGATGCTTTGCCTTGAACGTATTTGATTTTTCTTTGTTTACTTAAGAATTCCCAGTCCGCCGGTTAATTTGGAGACAACTTCATTTTTCCATTCTCTTAATCTGTCAAGGTTAATGTTTGGCTTTGAAAATTCCAATCCCCAGTCTTTTGCTTCTTCAGTTTCATTTATCAATTTAGCAACGTGTAAAAGCGCTTTGGAGGGAATACATCCGCGGTACAAACAAACACCGCCGGGATTTTTTTCTTTATCAATTAAAGTAACATCCATTCCCAGATCAGCAGCGTAAAATGCGGCTGCATATCCGCCCGGGCCTCCTCCTATTACTACAACACTTTTACTCATATTAAATTGATAAACTCCTTTAAAATTATTTATTTAATTATCCTTCCAATAATAATTTCATTGGCTGTTCCAGAGCCTCGCAAACCCAGCGCAAAAATCTGGCTGCATCGGCTCCGTCGATTATTCTATGATCGTATGATAAAGATAAAGGAAGCATTAATCTTGGGACAAATTCTCCATCTATTATAAACCGGTTCGTAGCTTCCTCTTGAAACTCCGAGAATTGCAACTTCAGGGGAATTAACAATGGGTGTAAAATATGTTCCTCCGATTCCGCCGAGATTGGTAATGGTTATACTTCCGCCTTGAAGTTCTTCAAGAGAAATTTTTCTGTGACGGGCTTTTTCTGCTAATTCACCCATTTCTTTGGAAAGTTCAATAAGATTTTTTTGTTCCGTATTTTTTATTACCGGAACAATCAGCCCATGTTCGGTATCTACAGCAATGCCGATGTTAAAATATTTCTTATAAATAATTTCTCTTTTTTCCATATCGACACTGGAGTTGAACTGCGGAAATACTTTTAATGCCGAAGTTAATACTTTAATTAATATTGCTGTAACAGTTAATTTGCCGCCTGCTTTTTCTACTTTCGGATTTAATTCTTTCCTTACTTTTTCAAGTTCGGTTATGTCAGCTTTATCAAATTGTGTTACATGCGGTGTAACAGCCCATGCATAACTTAAATGTTCTGCAGTTTTAGACCGAACTTTACTCATTTCTTTGCGTTCGACTTGACCGAATTTTGTAAAATCCGGTAAGGATTCTGCTTTAATTCCAACGGTAAAACCGGTCCCTGAAACTTTGCCCTCATTTAGTTTTTTTGCGAATCCCTTAACGTCATCCATCGAAATTCGTCCGCCCGGACCGGAACCAGGAACTTGATTTATATCGACTCCAATTTCGCGTGCAATTCTTCTAACTGATGGAGCAGCGGGTGCAGATCCTTTGCTTATCGGAGGCTGATTATCTGCCTTTTCACCAACCTCAATATTTTCTCTTTCTCCTCTTAATTCTTTTTTCTCTTTCTCCTTTTGTTGAGTTTCTTTTTCCTTTTCTTTGCCCGGTTTTTCCTCTATTTCCGCATCCTCCGGAATTACTTCAACCGAACCTTCAACATCAGCAGTTGTTTCAACTTTGATTAAGGACTGACCTACTTTTGCCTTATCTCCTGATTTTATTAAAACTTCGACTACTTTTCCGGAAATAGGAGAGGGGACTTCAATTGTGGCTTTATCGGTTTCAATTTCCAGAATTCCTTGATCTTTCTCAACATTATCGCCCTTCTTGATCAATACATTTACAACATCCGCAGAATCAATATTTTCACCAAGTTCGGGTAATTTAACATCAACTACATCTTTTTTCCCGGAAGGTTTTTTTTCTTCTTTCGGTTTTTCACTTTTAACAGTTTCTTTATCTTGCTGTTTTTCTGATTTATCATCTTCTTTTTTTTCATCTTTTTTAGAAGATTCGGAATCCTTTTTCTTATCTTTTGATTTTTGTTCACTGCCGTTTTCAAAAGTTAAAATCGTCTGTCCAACTTTAACTTTATCACCCTCTTTTACTAGAACTTCTTTAATTGTTCCTTCTACTGATGTTGGAACTTCAACAGTAGCTTTATCTGTTTCAATTTCAATTATACCTTGTTCTTTTTCAACCTGATCACCGGCTTTAACCATTACATTAATTACATCAGCAGATTCTATGTTTTCTCCAAGTTCCGGCAGTTTAAATTCTTTTGCCATGTTAATTCCTGATAATTATTTCTACGTTTAACATTATAAAATCTTATCGAAATATTAGTGAATCATTGGATTTAATTTCGACGGATTTAATCCCAGATCTTTAATTGCTTTTTCAACAACTTCTGTTTTAATAGTTCCTTCTTTACTTAATCCATATAATGTTGCAATAACTACATGTTTAGCATCAACTTCAAAGAAGTCTCTTAACTCTGCTCTGCCTTCGCTTCTTCCAAAGCCGTCAGTTCCCAAGGAATATAATCTTCCCGGTATCCATTTGGCAACCGAATCCGGTAAAGCTTTGACGTAATCGGAAGCCGCTACAAATACACCTTCGGCTTTTTTCAATGTTTGGGATAAATAAGGAATTTTTTCTTTTTCGGAGGGATGAAGCATATTCCATCTTTCGATGCATCCAGTGCATCTCTTCTTAAGTTCTTTATAACTTGTTACACTCCAAACATCTGCGGAAATTTTATAATCCGACTCAAGGATTTCTTGTGCTTTAACTACTTCATTTAAAATAGTTCCGCTTCCCATTAATTGAGCTTTTGCTTTAGTGTTTTTCTTACTAGAAGATTTTAGTTTATATATACCTTTTACAATTCCTTCCTGAACTCCATCGGGCATCGGCGGCATGGGATAATTTTCATTCATTACCGTTAAATAGTAAAATACATTTTCTTTTTCTTCATACATTCTTCTGATTCCGTCTCTAATAATTACTGCAATTTCGTAAGCATAAGCAGGATCATAAGCTACTAAATTAGGAATTGTATAAGCTAAGTAAATGGCTGTTTCCGTCTTGATGCTGTAAACCTTCGCCTGCTAGTGTTGTTCTTCCTGCAGTTCCGCCGACCATAAAACCTTTTGCCTGCATATCTCCGGCAGCCCAAACAAGATCGCCAATTCGTTGAAGTCCGAACATTGAATAATAAATAAAGAACGGAATCATATTTATTCCATGAGTTGCATAAGCAGTTCCGGCAGCAATGAATGAAGACATAGAACCAGCTTCGGTGATTCCTTCTTCCAAAATTTGTCCGTTTGTTGCTTCCTTATAATAAAGCAGACTTTCTTTATCGACAGGTTCATATAATTGACCAACATGTGAATAAATTCCAACTTGTCTGAATAAAGCTTCCATACCGAATGTTCTTGCTTCATCCGGGACAATTGGAACAATATATTTTCCGAATTCTTTATCTTTTAAAAGTTTTGCAAGAATTCTTACAAAAGCCATCGTTGACGAAACATCTCTTCCTTCGGTTCCCTTCATAAAACTCTTCAAAGATTTCTTCGGGCGGAGTTTTTATTGGCCTAACATCAGTTTTTCTCAAAGGTAAATAACCGCCTAATTCTTTTCTTCTTGATTTCAAATACTGCATTTCATGACTGTCTTCGGAAGGTTTATAAAAAGGAGCCTGCGAAATCTCTTCATCTGAAATCGGAATTCCAAATCTGCTCCGGAATTCTTTCATTTCTTCTTCGTTTAATTTTTTCTGCTGATGAGTAATGTTTTTACCTTCACCACTTTCGCCTAATCCGTAACCCTTTATAGTTTTTGCTAATATTACAGTCGGCGATCCTTTATGATCTGCTGCGGATTTAAATGCTGCATAAACTTTTTCAGGATCATGTCCGCCGCGTTTCATTTTTCTTAATTGTTCGTCGGTAAGATTTTCAACCATCTTTAAAAGATCTTCATCTGCGCCGAAGAAATGTTCTCTTATATAAGCACCTGTTTCGACCGAAAACTTTTGATATTGCCCGTCAACAATTTCGCCCATTCTTTTTACCAGCTTACCTTCTGTATCTTTATCCAAGAAGCGGATCCCAATCGCTTCCCCAAACAACTTTAATTACATTCCAGCCTGCACCTCTGAATACAGCTTCTAATTCCTGAATTATTTTTCCGTTTCCTCTGACAGGTCCATCGAGTCTTTGAAGATTACAATTTATTACAAAAATTAAATTATCCAGTTTTTCTCTTGCAGCAAGTGAAATTGCGCCGAGAGTTTCCGGTTCATCGGTTTCACCATCACCTAAAAATGCCCAAACTTTTCCGGTGTTCTTTTTAAGTCCTCTGTCAACTAAGTAGTGATTAAATCTAGCCTGGTAAATTGACATAATCGGACCTAATCCCATTGATACTGTAGGGAATTCCCAGAAATTCGGCATGAGCCAGGGATGAGGATAGGATGACAATCCGCCGCCGGGTTTTAATTCTCTTCTAAAATTTTCCATTTGTTCAAGAGTAATTCTGCCTTCTAAAAATGCTCTTGCATAAATTCCAGGAGATGCATGTCCTTGAAAATAAACCTGATCTCCTTCAAAGTCTTCACTCTTGCCGCGGAAAAAATGATTAAAACCAATTTCGAATAATGTTGCAACCGAAGCATAAGTAGAAATATGTCCGCCGATTCCGCTCTCCAATCTGTTGGCTTTTACAACCATGGACATAGCATTCCAGCGGATTATACTTTTTATCCTTCTTTCAATTTCTCTATTGCCGGGATACGGCGGTTGTTCTTCTCTTGGAATTGTATTTATATAAGGAGTGTTTGCAGTAAACGGAATATGAACACCCGCTTTGTGGGCTCTTATTTGAAGCTGCTGAAGTAAATCTTTAACTCTTTCGGGACCGCCGTGTTCAAATACGTAATCGAGTGAATATAACCATTCTCTTAATTCAAGTTCTTCAACGGATGTGTCTTTATTATTACTCATATTAAATATTCCTCATCGGATTATTCTGATTAAACTTTCAAATATTCTATTTTGATTTTGAAGAAGAAAAAGTCCGGTGCATTCTAATAATTTTTCTAGGATTAAATGCGATTACCGGATGATTTTAATTAAAAACTAGAATTTTAACATAATTGTTTTAGCGAAAATATACAAGATTTTGAATGTTTTGAGGATTATTATAGTGTTTTGGTTAACAAGGTTTATTTTTGCTTTAAATACTTATCAAACCACCGTTTTCTCTGTTTATCTACTTCTTTTCGGAAAGATTTTAAATAATGATCTCCATTCTCGAATATTATAAGTCTAAACTGGTAATTCATTTCCTGAAATTTCTTTGCTAATTCAATTGATTGATCAGCGGGAACCATATCATCAGCAGAACCATGCATTAATAAATAGGGAATGTTTGGAAGCTTTTCAACAAAACTAATTGCCGAACGATTCTTTATCTCTTTTTCAAAATTTTTAGTTCCTATTATTTTTTTATAGTACGCTTCTGACTTTTTACTTGAATGAGCAATGTTTTTAAAATTTGATATGGCTCCGCTTAAAACAGCGCATTTAAATGAAGGATTTTTTAGCAGAGTTAAAAATGTCATCATTCCTCCGCGGCTCCATCCTTCAATTCCCCAATTATTTTTGTCTGCAAAAGGAATTTCATCGGCTAAAGGAATTAAATTTATAATATCATTTACATCTTTACCACCTATTTCTTCCTTCCCTTCACCGCCGGCATTTCCGCGGTATTGAGATGCAAAAACTACATATCCCCAGCTTGCTATCTGTCCGTAAATACCTTTTGCATTAAAATGATCAATTGCGCCTTTATTCTCATAACCGCCGCGGTTCCAGATAATGCATGGAAATTTTTCATCTTTGCCGGAATTTTTAGGATAAGCTAAATAACCTTTTACTTTTAGATCATCGGACAAATAAGTTATTTGTTCAACAACAGTGTTCTCAAAAACATCTTTTCCCCAGCCGCTCATCACCATTTTCTGCTGGGATGAATTTAACTCTATTACTTTTCTATTTAATATTTTCTGCTGCATTTTTCAAAATAATTACTCTTTATCAAAATAACGAAAATAAAGTAAATGAATTTTATGCTGAATCAATAAATGATTAATTGAATTTTATTTGTTAATATGAATTCAATTAATGATATTAATAATTATACTTTTCTGTTTTTTCGCAAAATTTCTTTGCTCTGTTTTTTCTTTTTATAATTTTAAAACTTTTAGGAGTTTTATATGGCTGTCGTCGGCTACTTAAAGGATATATCAAAAATTCAAAGATTTAATGAAAAGATAGAGCTTGGACTAAATTATTTAAAAGAGCTTAGAATAAATGATTTTAACGATATTGATGTTGGAAAAATAAACAAAGTTGAGATAAATGGGGATGAGGTATATTCCGTTAATCAAGTTTATGAAACTAAAGAACATTCACTAGGGAAGTTAGAAGGACATAGAAAGTATATTGATCTTCAATTTGTATTTGAAGGAAGTGAAATTATTAAATTAGTTCCTTTAGATGATGTAAATCCTAATACCGATTACATTGAAGAAAATGATATACAATTTTTTGATTCTGATAAAACTTCAATAATAGAAATGAAAAGCGGAATGCTTGGAATATTTTACCCTGAAGATATTCATGCCCCGGGATTGAAATCGGGTTCATCAAACATTGTTAAAAAAGCTGTTGTTAAAGTACTTTTATAAAATTATTGGGGAGCTTCGGCCGTATATTTTTGTTTCGCCTTTTCTTCCTCCAATTTAACTTCAATATCTTTTGAGCCGGAAATTCTTAATGCCAAAGATTTCCCGTCAAGTTTATGATATTCTAAAACTTCCCATGGAGTTCCGCATTCGGGGTATTCATCTAAACCTAAAATTTTAAAGTCCTTTCCTTCCAGAGCTTTTTGTTCGGCTAGAACATTTAATATTTTATCTCCCAGTCCGCCGTATACCGAATGATCTTCTAGGACAAAAACTTTATTATAATCTTTAATAGTATTTAAAAGCCATCCTGAATCAACTTTATTAAGCCACGGCATGTTAATTACTTTTAAACCGAAGTTAATTTTTTTCAAATATTCAGACTGCCAGCAAAGCTTCGTGAAGCATAACAGGTCCATAACCGAAAAGAACTGCATCATTGCCTTCTGTTAAAACTGTTCCTTTCCCGAATTTAAATTCATAGTCTGAAGGTAACTTTATTGTTTCGGGTGAAGGTCCGATGACAAGTCTAATTACACAATTTTCTTTAGATTCATTTATACAGTATTCAGTAACTTTTTTTGTTTCGATTCCGTTGCACGGTTGCAAAATAGTAACATTCGGAAGTGCACCGAATAAAGAAATATCCCTGACACTTTGGTGAGATTTTCCGGGACCGGCAGGAATAATTCCGGAGAAGTGGCAGGTATAAATAACTTTAGATTTTTCACCTGCATTATTATAGATTTGTTCATTGGCTCTGGCAGCAAGAAAACTTGCAAAAGTATTTACAACGGGAACTAATCCTAAATGTGCTAAACCGCCTGCCATAGAAACCATATCCTGTTCAGCAATTCCGTTTTCAATAAATCTATCAGGATATTTTTTTTCAAATTTTCTCAATTTACAATCAGCGGATAAATCACCGTCTAAAACAATTAATTTATCATTGTATTCGGCAATTTCACAGAGTGCATCTCCGTAAGCTTCGGTTACAAATTCCTTTTCGGTTTTTGTTGAAGCTTTACCTTCAGCTTTATTCTGCGGGATATTAATTTTTTCAAGTTTTAATTCCGAAGCAAGTTTGTTTATCCGTTCGGATATTTCATTTAAACCTTTAATATAGCTGTCATCATCAGGAGCTCCGGAATGCCATTTATAATATGTTTTGCCGGAAGCGGTTTCCATTTCCGGTTTTTCCATAAACGACACACCTTTGCCTTTTATAGTATCGGCAATGATCATTTTGGGTTTATCTTTTATGTTCTTTAAATTGTTAAAAGTTTTTTTAAGAACATCAAAATCGTGTCCGTTAATTCTTACAACGTACCAGCCGAAAGCTTCTACCTTTTTAACTACATCTTCAATATTATTTACATCTTCTACAAGCATATCGGTTTGATATTTATTATGATCCATTATTGCGGTAATATTTGTAACTTTTTGATGAGCAGTCGATTGAAGTGATTCGTAAATTTGCCCTTCCTGAAATTCACCGTCGCCTGTTAAAACATAAACATGTACCTTTATTGTTTTTATATTTTTTAGCCCAGGCCATTCCTTTTCCTTTGGAGATTCCCATTCCCAGCGAACCTGTACTTGCTTCAATTCCGGGTATTCTAACTTCGGGATGGCCATCTAATCCGTTCAATCTTCTTAATCCTAAAAGTTTTTCTTCGGGGAGAATTCCTAAGGCATAAAAAAGAGAATATAATCCTGGCACATCGTGACCTTTGGAAGAAAAATAAATGTCTCTGTCATCTGAATTTAATCCTGCACTAAGAATATTTATTTCATTAAGATATAAATAAGTAATAATATCCATTGCACTAAGGCTTGAACCTAAATGACCGGAACCTGCTTTTTTAACCTCGACTAAAGTGTTGTATCTGCACATATCAGCATAAAGCTGCATTTTCTTTATCCAGTCTGCTTTTAAATTTTTTACTTTATCAAATTCTGTTTGTTTAATCAGGTTATAAACCATTAAAAATCTCCGTCGTTCATTTAATAAATATTTTGAAAGAGTTTAGAAGAATGAAAAATTCAATTAATAAAAATATCATAATCATTTTAGAAAAAATAATTTGAAGAGTTTAAATTATTGTTAAAATGTAGTAACGCACAAAAATTTGGATTTTGAATTGAAATAAATGTTCATATTTAAGAATAATCTACAATTATATAATATTATTAATTATTGATAATTATGGTAAAATAAATTAACCTTTTGAACAAAAAAATTATTAAAAACAGCTAAAACTTTAACCAAATACTTCTACTATTTTTGAAATCTTATTTTAGTTATTTAAATTAGTATTATAAAACCCACAAAATAATAACAGAGGAGCCTCGCATGAAAAAATTTTTTCTTTTTCTAGTAATGATTACGTTCGTTTTTGTTACCGGTTGTAAAAAAGATAGTAATCCTGTTGACAGCAATAACAACAGTGATATACCTTCCGATCCGCAGAATGTTTCTGTTCCGGCAACTGCAATAAACAATATCCAGCCCACAGCTAACTTCAGTAAAAGTGCAACTTCTACAAATAGAATTATGATGAATTTAACCGGTATAATTAATCCGGTTACAAATCAGCCGATTGAATTAACGGCTCAATCAAATTTATTTGTAACTGAAGACGGTACAGTAAAAGGATTAAAAGTTTCTAAAGTCGGCGGCAATACTATATTGAAAGCTGATGTTGTTTTCACGGTTGATAACTCCGGTAGTATGGGTGAAGAAGCTGATTCAATAGCCGGATCAATTATTAGGTTTTCCCAAGTATTGCAAAACAGTGGACTTGATGTACAGTTTGCTGTCGTAGGATATCAATATGGAGATGTTAACGGCGGTATTAATTTTACAAATGCTCAATCAATAGGTACTTTCTTAAACCGTGACTACGGCACTTACAGAACTGAAGGTTTTTCAGGTGTCGATAGTGCAGCGCTGGAATCTAAAGCATATACATTTGGATCAGGATTATACGATGAAAACGGAGTCCTGGCAGTATTTTTTGCAGATTCTAATTATTCCTGGCGAAGTGATGCACAAAGAGTATTTATTAATTTTACCGACGAACCAACTCAACCAAATGGAATGTTTGAATGGAGTACTGAAAATATGTGCAATATGATATCAGGTAAAGCAACAATACATACAGTTTGGAGCGGAGATGCAGATACTGCAAATGCATATTACTGGCAGAAACTTTATGATGAAAGACCATGGGATATGTCAAAATGTACCGGCGGTACGTTTGTTCAAATTAATTATGACGGAACCGGATTGGATCTTTCAAAATTACCTGTAACAGGTGCATTATCTAATAGTTATTTGGTTGAATTCTTATCGCAAGATGCTTCTACAACTCATACAGTCGAAATTACTGTTAAAGAAAGCAATGCTGATGGTAAGAAGACTTATTCAAATATAACTTACTGATCACTCATTTTCTAAAAATCAAGCCGGTTTGTTTGAACCGGCTTTTTTATTTTTAAAGCGGTCTGTTTATTATATGATAAAGCTAATTTTGAATTAATAAATATTAATTTAGTTTTTGAGAAAATGTATATAATTTTCTATAATTTTATTTTTTGTTAATTAAGAATTGAACCGGAATATCAATGGCAAATAAATCAAAATCAAAAAAGAAAAATCAGGTTAGCGAAACTCCAAAAGAAACAGAAGTTATTAAAAAAGGTCTTTCTCCTTTAAACTTGATAATAATTGCAATTGCGGCAGTAGTAGTAATTTACATTGTTGCCAATTATTTTTCGGGGAATCCCAAAACCGATGAGGAATATGTGTTTAAAAAACAAGGTGAATTAACTTTTCTAAATCCGGAAGGGCAGCCGATAACTAAAATTGATATTCAAATTGCAAATACAGAATTTGACAGACAGCTTGGTTTGATGTTCAGAAAATCTATGGGAGAAAACCAGGGAATGCTTTTTGAATTTCCTGAAGCCAGTGTTCAAAGTTTCTGGATGAGGAATACTTTAATTTCTTTAGATATGATTTTTATTGATTCCAATAAAAAGATAATAACTATACATAAAAATACCAAAGTAATGTCCGATCAATCTTATTCATCAACTGGTCCTGCTAAATATGTTTTGGAAGTAGATGCCGGATTTTCGGACAAAAATAATATTAAAGTCGGTGATAAAATAGAGTGGACTGCCATAAATCCGAATTAAGCGTTTCCATACAAATCATCTTCTACCAGTTCACAGACAATGTGTGCAACCGTAATATGTCCTTCCTGAATTCGTTGTGTATTGAAAGAAGGAATTGAAACGGTTATATCTCCCATCAGTTTTAAATTTCCGCCTGTTCCACCGGTAAATACAACAACTTTCATTTTTTTTGATTTCGCCATTTCTACTGCTTTAATAATATTTGGAGAATTACCGCTGGTGGATATTGCAAGTAGAACATCTCCTGGATTACCCAAGCCTTCAATACTTCTTGCAAAAACATTTTCAAAGCCTATATCATTTCCGCCGGCTGTTAAATTAGATGTGTCTGTTGTTAATGCAATTGCAGGCAAAGCCGGTCTGTTAATAGCATGACTTAATCTGATAACAAGTTCTGTTGCAATATGTTGACAATCGGCCGCGCTACCGCCGTTGCCGCAAAGTAATAATTTATTTCCATTCTTAAATGTTTTAATTAATAAATCAACGGCATCAAGAATATCGTTCATACATTCTTTTTGAATTTTAATTTTCGTTTCCGAACTTTCAACAAGTGAATCAACAACGAATTTATTTTTATCCAAATTTATTCCTCATTAAAATTTATTTTTATTCTATATTAATTATTGAATGATTGAGCTTCAATTTTTGTTTTGTAATGAACTGCTTTTGCGAATTCCTTTAATAGTCTCCAATTATTTTTATCTTCAAAATAATTTCCCGTTACAATTATTTTTGCACCGTTTTCTACTTTTTCTTTTGCTGCCTGCGGATTTTTTATTCCGCCTCCGACAATTACAGGCAATGAACAATATTCAGTTACCGTTTTAATCATTTCATTTGGAACAGGTTCTTTTGCTCCTGAACCTGCTTCTAAATAAACGAATTTATATCCTAAATACTCTGCTGCCAAAGCAGTTGCCGCTGCAATATCGGTTTTGTTTCTAGGAATCGGCATGCTTCCGCTTATATATTGAGCGGTTGTAGTAATTCCGGATTCTATTAAAATATAACCTGTAGAAATTGGTTCAACTCCGTATTTTTTTATTAGTGGAGCTGCCTGGACGTGTTTACCGATTAAATCCTCTGCATTTCTTCCGCTTAAAACAGAAAGATATAAAATTGCATCGGCTTTATCTGAAATTTGATTAATGTTTCCGGGAAAAATTATTACGGGTAATTCTGTGGAAGCTTTTACAATTTCTAATGCATTTTCAAAATCACCGTCCATCATTAAACTGCTTCCGATAAGAAATCCGTCAACACCGGATTTTTCACAATGGCTTACGAAAGATAAAATAGCTTCGCCGCTTATTTTATCGGGATCGAGCAGAATTAGATATGCTGCACCTTTATTCTTAATAATATTTAGTAAATGTTTGTAAACTTCCATAATCCACTGCGAAATGATGATGGAATATATAAATTTTGAAATAGATAAAAAAGAAAGACCGGCTAAATTAGAGATTCTATTCTTTCATGCTTAATGAAATTCTTCCTCTTTCTTTATTGATCCCGATAATTGTGACATCAATAATATCGCCTACATTTATAACATCCAGCGGATTTTTAATGTATTTATCTGCAATTTGGGAAATATGCAGAAGTCCGTCCTGTTTAACTCCGATATCAACAAAAGCTCCGAAATCAACTACATTTCTGACGGTTCCTTTTAATTTCATTCCTTCTTTTAGATCTTCAATTTTCAGAACATCGCTTCTTAAAATTGGTTTCGGCAGTTCTTCTCTCGGATCTCTTCCAGGTTTTTTAAGATTTTCAATTATATCAATTAAGGTTGGTTCACCGATTCCCAATTCTTCCGCAAGCTGCTTCGTTCCTTTTTTGTTTACAATTAAAGAAATCATTGAACCGGAATCTTTTATGTTGGCAATAGGAATGTTAAAATTTTTAAGCATTTTTTCTGTTGCTTCATAAGATTCAGGATGAATAAATGTATTATCAAATGGATTTTTTGAACCCGGAATTTTTAAGAAGCCTGCGGATTGTTCAAAAGCCTTTTCACCTAAACCTGTAACTTCTTTTAATTCCCCACGATCTTTGAACTTTCCTTTTTTCTCTCTGTATTTTACAATGTTTTCCGCAATTCTTTTATTCAAACCGGAAACGTAAGTTAAAAGCGAAGCGGATGCTGTATTTAAATCAACTCCGACAAAGTTAACACAGCTTTCTACAACATTATCCAATTTCCCGGCTAAAAGTTTTTGGTCAACATCATGCTGATAAAGTCCAACACCGATTGATTTCGGATCGATTTTAACTAACTCTGCTAAAGGATCCAGAAGTCTTCTTGCAATAGAAATATTTCCTCTCTGGCTTGCTTCAAGATCGGGGAATTCTTTTTTTGCAACCGGCGAAGCCGAATAAACCGAAGCACCTGCTTCATTAACAATTATATATTTACAATTTAGTTTGTTGCTTTTAATTAAATCCACTACAAATTGTTCTGTTTCCCTGCTTGCCGTTCCGTTACCGATTGCAATAACATCAACATTATATTTTCTGATAAAATTTACAACAACTTTTTCGGCTTCGTCTTTTTTGTTCTGCGGAGGATGAGGATAAATTGTAGTTCCGTCAATATATTTTCCTGTTTCATCTATAACCGCAACTTTGGAACCCGAAACAAACCCGGGATCAATTCCCATTATTATTTTATTTGAAAAAGGCGGCTGAAGTAAAAGCTGTTTTAAATTTGAAGCAAAAATTTCTATTGCATGAAGATCGGCAATTTCAGTTAAATAACTTCTGACTTCTCTTTCAAGTGAAGGAAAAATTAACCTGTTAAAAGAATCTTCAATAACTTCATTTAAAATTTCCATAAAAACAGATTCGCGGTATTCAAAGAATTTTTTCTTTATTAAATTGAAGATTGTCGGCGCTTCATATTCCAAATAGATTTTTAGGATTTTTTCTTTTTCTCCTCTATTTAAAGCAAGAATTTGATAAGGCTTAATTTTCTTTATGTCGATTTTAAATTCATAATAAATCTGGTAGACTTCCTTCTTTTCTTTTTCTTTTAATTTTTCACTTTTATCTTCTTTGTCATTTTTTTCTTTAGCTTTTTCGGAATTAATAATCGAAGCTTCAAGTAAATATTCTCTAACTGCTTTTCTGACTTCAGCATTTTCATTTATATTTTCTGCAATAATATCCTTTGCTCCTTTAAGAGCTTCTTCTGTTGAGTTTACACCTAACTCTTCATTTATAAATTCAGATAATTTTTCATCAAAATTTCCTTTAAAATCCGGGTTTTCCAAAATGAAAACGGCAAGAGGTTCAAGTCCTTTTGCTTTTGCAATTGTTCCGCGGGTTTTTCTTTTAGGTTTGTAAGGAAGATAAAGATCTTCGAGTTCCTGCAGTTTTGTACAGTTAAGAATTTTTGTTTTTAATTCATCTGTTAACTTTCCCTGTTCTTCAATGCTTTTCAAAATAGTTTCTCTTCTTTCATCAAGAAGAGTTAAATAATTTAATCTGTCTTCAATTTGTCTTAAAATTTCTTCATCCAATCCGCCTGTTTTTTCTTTTCTGTACCTTGCAATAAACGGAATTGTAGCATCATCTTTTAATAAATTTATAACTGCATCAACCTGAGCAGATTTAATATTTAATTCTTTTGCAATTTCGGAAGGAATATTCATAATTTATTTCAATAGTTTATTATTTTTAAAATTAAGATTTCAAAGTAAATCCAAAGAAATCTTTTATACAAGTTTAATTATTAAAAATATTTCAAAATTAATATTAAAAAAATCAGCGGAGAAAAAATGTCCAAAATAATTGTGTATGAAAAACCAACCTGCACAACATGCAGAAAAGTTGCAAAAGCTTTAGTTGAAAACGGAGTAGATTTCGAAAAAGTTAATTATTATATCGAACCTTTTTCTAAAAACAAATTAAAGACATTATTAAAAAAGATGGAAATGAAACCGAGTGAACTACTGAGAAAAAATGAAAAAGTTTACAAGGAATTAGATATTAAAAATAAAAATTATACTGAAGAACAAATTTTAGATTTAATGATTAAAAATCCTGATCTGGTACAAAGACCAATTGTTCAAAAAGGAGATAAAGTAATTCTTGCAAGACCGCCTGAAAGAATTAATGAATTATTTTAATTCATTATAAATATTTATTAAGATTTATTTTTCATTAGTTAATTTTTTTCTGCAGTCTTCCAAATGACTAAGCTTTTCCTTGCTTAATTTGGGATAGGATAAATCCAGCTTTTCTAAAGTCTCTACTATTATTTTAGAAACAGCAAGCCGCATAAACCATTTATGATCTGCAGGAATTATGAACCACGGCGCATGTTTTTTGCTTGTTGCCGATATTGCTTCCTGGTAGCACTTTTGATAATCATTCCAGAAAGCCCGTTCTTTTAAATCTGCTTCGGAGAATTTCCAGTTTTTAGACTCATCGTCAATCCTTGCTAAAAATCTTTGTTTCTGTTCTTCTTTAGAAACATGAAGAAAGAACTTTAAAATTACAGTTCCGTTTTCATAAAGATATTTTTCAAAATCATTTATTTCGCGGAATCTTTTTTCCCAAATGTTATCATCAACTAAATCTTTTGGTATTTTTAATTCCGGTAATAAATTGTGAACTCTTACAACCAGAACATCTTCATAATGAGAGCGGTTAAAAATTCCTATTCTGCCTTTCTCCGGCAGAGCTTTATTTATTCTCCAAAGAAATCCGTGATCTAATTCTTCAGCAGAAGGCTGTTTAAAACTGAAAACTTGAGTTCCTTGAGGATTCAATCCGCTCATAACATGTTTGATTGTTCCGTCTTTTCCGGCTGCGTCCATTGCCTGAAAAATTAATAATACGGAATATCTGTCATCGGCATAAAGCTTATCCTGCAGTTTTTTCATTTCCTTTATATTTTTCTTCAGATCTTCCTTTGCATCTTTTTTTGATTTATAATCTCCGGTATCATCTGTTTTTATTTTTGAAAGATCTAATTTTGCCGATTGCTTAACGATGAATTTTTCGATATTCATATTTTGCCTCATTTTTATTTCTTATTAAGTAGCTGATCAAAAAGAAGAGTAATAGTCATTGCGAGAAGCAGAGCTTCGAAGCAATCTTTTATTATAATAGAGAGATTACTTCGCTTTGCCCGTAATGACAAAATTACTTTTTGATCAGTTACTGAATAAAACGAATTTAACTTAAATCAATCATAACTGTTTTAACGGTTTTATTGCTTTTTGAAAATTTTATTATCCAAAATAATTATTACAAATAACAAAAATGAGTTTTTTTATCACATTGCAAAGTTTGTATATTATACATCTGGAAACCTTATTTTTTGTATTTATTTACTTCCTTGCAAATTTATATGATTAAAAGATGTCCGTGGTCATTAAAAGATCAATTATATATTGATTATCATGATAAAGAATGGGGCACTCCATTGCATAACGACAGGGAATTATTTGAATTTCTGGTTTTGGAAGGAGTTCAAGCCGGTTTAAGCTGGTATACGGTTTTAAAAAAAAGGGAAAATTACAGAAAAGCATTTGATAATTTTGATCCTGAAAAAGTAGCAAAATACAACTCTAGAAAAATAGAAAAACTGTTGCAAAATGAAGGCTTGGTAAGAAACAAATTAAAGATAAATTCTGCGGTTAATAATGCAAAGGCGTTTTTAAAAGTTCAAAAAGAATTCGGGTCGTTTGATAAATACATCTGGAGCTTTGTGAATGGAAAGCCGATCATAAATAAATGGAAAACTATTAAACAAGTTCCGGCAAAAACTAAATTATCCGATGCAATAAGTAAAGATTTGAAAAAAAGAGGATTTTCCTTTGTCGGTTCAACAATTTGTTATGCATATATGCAGACTTTGGGAATGGTGAATGATCATTTAACGGATTGTTTTAGGTATAAAGAATTAAAATAATATTTTATATTTTTAAAGTTAAAATAATTTAAAGGGAGAAAAATGATTAGCAAAGATTTATTGGATATATTATGCTGCCCTGAAACAAAAGCCGATTTGGTCCTTGACGGAGATTTCCTTGTTTCAACAGATAAAGAAACCAGGAGAAGATATAGAATTGAAGATGATATACCGATAATGTTAATCGATGAATCGGAACAATTAAGCATGGAGGAATGGAAATCAATAATGCAGAAACACGGTAAGAAAGTCGATTAAATAAAATAATTTTGAATAATAATCATTTTAATTAATTCAATATGGATCCAATAAATATTATTATTGCCTTCAATATAATTGCAACATTCGGTGCAAATGTTTCAAGTGCAAAAAAAGGCTTGAAAACTAAAATTACAAAAGTAAAAGAAAAACCTAAATCCTATCTGCAGACTCTCCCGGTTGTTCTATCAACAATTACTTTGCTTGCATTAATACTCGGAGTTTTTCAAATAGGAACTTTGCCTTACACTAAAGAAGTGCAAAATATTAGGATTGCCGGTTTAATAATTTATCTTATTTTCTCATGGATACAGATTTGGTCGTTTAAAACTCTTGGAGATAATTATTCACAGGAAATTGTAATAATGAGAGATCATTCCCTGGTAACAAAAGGACCATTTAAAATAATCAGGCATCCGCAGTATTTATCTCAAATATTAATTGATTTAAGTGCGGCTGCTGCGGTAATGAGTTATATAATTTTGCCAATTGCAATAATTGAAATTCCTTTTATAATTATGCGTGCTTCTTTCGAAGACAAATTATTACTGAAGCATTTTAAAGATTCATTTGAAGAGTATAAAAAGAAAAGCGGATTTTTGATTCCCTTTGTAGGTTAGTATGGTTTTTTGATGAAAGATTTTTTTATATCAAAATATAAGATTGTTTTTTTATTCCTTTTTTTCACATCCGTTTTATCTGCACAAAAAATTAATCAAATGGCAGTTATTTCCAAAGAAGGAGTAAGATATATTCCGACTTATGAAAGAGAAGGTACGGTTTATTTTTCCGTGAGCAGGTTTGCGGATGCAGCTTCAATTAATTATTTCCTTAATTCCAAAACAGATAAAATAGAGTTAAAGTTTTCTAATTATTATTTGAAAATTACAGCATCTAATCCTTATATAGTTTTAACAAATACAAATAATAATGAACAAAGGACTTTTCAGCTTCCAACTTCTTCTTATGTAGTTAATAATCAAATTTTTGTCCCGCTCGATTATTCATTAAATCTATTTAAAGTTGCTTTAGGAAGAGAACTTTTGTTTAACGGTAAAGACAGGCTTGTTATAAAAGAAGAAAAACCATCTATCGGAATTGAAGATATTGAAAAAAACAATACACCTTTCAGAAAATACAGCGTTACCGGAATCATACTTGAAGAAAAAGTAAACGGAACATTGGTTAGAGTTCTTTCCGATAAAAAAATTCCTTCTTATGCAAGTTCTTTTAAAGACGGAATACTTACAATTATTTTCCGTAATGCAAACGGCGATATAAATAAAATTAATAAAACAAAACCCGAAGGATTAGTTACTAAAGTTACCGCCCGAAATATAAAATCGGATATCGAATTTAAGTTTTATTTAAAATCAAATTACACAACCAACGAAGTTTTAAATGCAAACGAAGGTGATGATATCTTAATTACACTTCATAACAAAATTTTTGCAAGAAATGAAGAATTAGAAAAAAGTAAGGAGCGCTGGGACTTTGATGTTGTGGTAATAGATGCCGGGCACGGCGGACATGATTCAGGCGCAATTGGAATCGGAGGTATAAAAGAGAAAGATATAAATCTGGCAATAGCTTTAAAGCTTGGCAAGCTAATCGAAAAAAATATTAAAGATGTTAAAGTTGTTTACACAAGAAAAACAGATAAGTTTGTTGAGTTGTATAAAAGAGGAAAAATTGCAAACGAAAATAACGGCAAATTGTTTATATCAATTCATTGTAATTCAACTCCTCATAAACCAACTGATGCAAACGGAACAGAAGTTTATCTTTTAAGACCTGGTAGAACAAAAGAAGCAATTCAAATTGCAGAAAGAGAAAACAGCGTAATTCAATATGAAGATAACCCGCAGCGGTATCAAAAATTAACAGATGAAAATTTTATCCTGGTTAGTATGGCACACTCTGCTTATATGAAATATTCCGAAAAATTTTCCGATTATTTGAATAAAGAATTTGTTGGTGACAGAGATATAAATTCAAGAGGAATTAAGCAGGCCGGGTTTTATGTTTTGGTAGGTGCATCAATGCCCAGTGTTTTGGTTGAAACCGGCTTTATTTCAAATAAACATGATGCTGCTTTTTTAAAAAGCAATAAAGGTCAAAATGAAATTGCAACCTCAATTTATAAAGCAGTAAAAGAATATAAAAAACACTATGAAAAAGTAATTCAAACCGAGCTTTAATAACTTTCAGCGGGGAAATTCTGTAAATCAAATCACATTAATTTTGGCAATTTTAAGAATTTATTTAGTATAAGTACATATTGATGATAAAATTGAGAATGAATCTTAATAAAAGTGAGAGCATCTCATTAATTGAGAATAAATTTTAACAAAAGGTGACTGACTATGAAAAACACAATTGAAGGAAATGATTTCAATTTTGAACAAGAAGTATTAAAATCGGATGTGCCTGTTTTAGTTGATTTTTGGGCTCCCTGGTGCGGTCCCTGTAAAATGGTTGCTCCGATAGTTGAACAGATAGCGGAAGAATATCAGGGTAAATTAAAAGTTGTAAAACTGAATACCGATGAAAACCAGGAAGTTAGTATTAGATACGGAATTAGAAGTATACCGACTTTAGGAATTTTCAAAAACGGACAAGTTGTCGATGCAGTCATCGGTGCTGTTCCAAAACAATATCTTGAACAAAAATTAAATCCTCACGTCAGCAGTGTTAATTAATCTTTACTAGAAAAATTATTACTGCGGATTAGGACCTTGAGTTACTTCCACAAATCCTTCCGGTCTAATCCATTTTGCAAAAGCATCTTTTATTTGCGCCGCCGAAAGGTTCAAATACTTTTTGGCGGCAATAAAAGGTTCATTTAAAGGCAATTCATTTACAGCTCGCGATAACAAACCATGCGCAATACTTCTTAAACTTGATTCGGATAAGGGAATTTCTCTAAGCAGCATTGCCTTTGCTCTTTGTAATTCATTTTTAGTTACAAGCGAATCCTGCATTATTTTTAAATCTCTAACCACAATAGATTTTGCTTTATTGACATTAGTTGGATCGCACCCATAATTTACATTATAAGTTGAACGTGTTTTTCCGATATTAAATGATGACGAAACGTAATAAACCAATCCGCTGTTTTCTCGAAGATCTTTATATAATCTAGTTGCATAAAAAGAACCGCCTAAAACATGATTGCCAAGCTGTAAAGCATAATAGTCGGAATCTGATCTTGTTAAACCTAATGTTTGTGCTAAGTGTTACTTCATCCTGTATTCTGCTTTTATCAGGAACATTAGAAACAGATTGTTTATTTTCGGGAACGGAAGGAAGTTCAACATCAGGTTTATTTCCTTCGGCTTGCCAGCTTCCGAAATAATTTTCTATTGTATTTTTTACTTTTTCAGGTTCAACATTTCCTATGACTACAATTGTTGTAAGATCCGGCCTGTAAACTTTTTTATAATAATTCTTAACGGATTGAATTGTTAAAGAATCCAAAGTTTCCGGAGTTGTTTGTCTTAAAGTCGGATCATCTTTTGGATACAAACCTTCTAATAATGTTCTGCCGGAAAGATAATCAGGACTTTTTAATTCTCCTGCAACTTCTGCAGAAGTTCTTTGTCTTATAATTTTAAATGCATTTTCAGGCAGTGCTGGATTCAGTTCGTTATCTGCAAGTAATTGAATTCCTCTTTCAAAATGATTTGATAAAACATTCAGAGAAAAGCTTGTTCCTGCCGATTCATCCGCTCCAATATCATCAAGAGCTTTTTGAAATTGAATTCTATTTAAATTGTTTGAACCGAATTCGAAAAGCTGTCCTAATACGCTGCCTACACCTTCTTCTCCTTTAGGTTCTTCAAGATCTGAATTATTTTTTATATGACCGTAAACAGAGACTGTGTTGCTTAAAGTTTCTTTTTGAACAATCAGCTTTATTCCGTTTTGAAGATTATAAACAACCGGGTTTACAACCGATTCCGGAACCGTTAATTTTTGTATTGCAGAATTTGCCCAATCCGGTAATTTAACTTCTTTGGGATTTTTAGGGGCGAAAGATTCTTTTCCGCCGAAACTGTTTTTTGTTATCGGTTTGCCGGAAGATTCCGGATTTAATATTGCATATATAACATGATTATTATTAAGATATTTTAAAGCAGCATTATTAACATCTTTTAGAGTTACTTTTTCAAGTGCATTTAGTTCATTATCAGGCGATTCTTTTCCGTCTACAGCAACTGCTTCCGACCAATCATCTGCAAGACCTGAAATAGAATTTTTTTGGAATTCGGCACTTGTAAGTTCTTGTCTTTTTTCAGCTTCTACTAAATCTTGAGAAAATCCTTTTTTTACCTGATTGGAAATAATTTTATTCATTTCTTTTATTAAAGTTTTAGCATCCGAACCTTTTGGATAAACTGCAAAGGCAAATCCAAGGCCGGATTTTGGTAGAGCAGAATATTGAAATCCTGCATAGAGTGCTTTGCCTGTTGGAACTAATAAAGAATATAATTCACCTCTCTGACTGCTTAATACATCAGATAAAATTTGAGCTGAATAATAGTCCGGACTTTCTGTACCCGGCATTCTAAAAGTTTCAAATACTAAACCATAGGGAAGATCGGTCGGAGATTTTAATGTATCCGTTTCAACATTCTGTAAAGTGATTGCCGGTTTTACCGGTAATTTTTTACGGGGAATATCACCAAAATATTTTTTTACTTTTGATAAAGTATTTTGAAGATTAACATCTCCGGCAATTACAAGTACTGCATTATTCGGTGCATACCATGTATTGTGAAATTGCTGCAGCATTGCGCCGGTAGTTTTATCAAAAGATGCTTTTGTACCAAGCGCGTCATGTTCATAAGGAGTTCCTTTAAACATTGCTTTAAGCAGTTTTGTATAAATAATATACTGCGGATTGGAGTTATCCTGTGCAACTTCCTGTTCAATTGCACCTCTCTCATTTTCCCACAATGAATCCGTTGCCAAAATACCTTTCATTCTAATAGATTCAATATGCAATGCTAAATCAAGATCTTCCGAGGGAACGGTAAAGAAATATTGAGTAACATTTTGTCTTGTGTCTGCATTAAAATCACCGCCCATAGAAGCGGTAATATCTGCGAGCTGATCTGCAGAAAGTCCTTTGCTTCCCCTGAACATCATATGCTCCAAAGCATGAGCAGTTCCGGGAAATCCTTCCGGTGCTTCATTCGATCCTACCAAATAATTAATTTCTGTTGTAACAACAGGCGCTAATGGATTTTTTACAATGACAACCCGTAAACCATTTGAAAGAGTATCTTTTAAAACATTATTACTCATTATTGTTTGATCCTGCAAAAACGTTCAAGCTTGCGAAGAAAAATAATGTAAGTATAAAAAATGTAACTTTTTGAAGGTCGATAAACTTTTTAGTATTTGAAATAATCATGGAATGAATTCCCTAAATAACTTAAAAAACAAAGTGCTTTTTTTAATTTGTAATAACTTTATAAAAAACTTAGCAATGGTGTATGAAGTAATAATGAAGAAATAAGATAATTTCTTCAATTTTTAAGTGGAAGGAAACAAATCACAACTCAGAAAATCAAGTTAGAGTTAAAAAAAAAAACTTAGCAAGAAGGGTTTATAGAAATTTTTATTTAACCGCTAAGAACGCTAAGTTCGCAAAGCTCTGTTTCCTCTGTGTTCTCTGCGGTAAAATAAGTTATACAGAGTTGCGTAAATCCTGCCTGCAGGGTAAGTACAGAAAACCGCAGATAATAAATTTTAATTAAATATGTCACTCCTACGGAGTTTTTTGAGTTTTAGTTGTACTTATTATTAAGAGTATATCACTCCTAACGGAGTTAATTAAAAAGTATGCATGAATCCAAGTTTGCATGAATGCAGGAAGTTTTGATAAGGGAATGAGTTTTGCTTGTTCCCTTTTTTATTATTTAATTATTAATGTTAAAAAATAACTAAGATTATCGTATGACATAAAGCTGCTATAAATAGTTGCTAATTTATTTAGATAATAAAAATTTAATTTGACTTTCATTTTTTTTTTTTCTATTTTAAACATAAAGTATAAGGTCACATTAGGGGAACAAAATATGGGACATTCCTTTTATATGGGTCAACTCCATAAAAATTTTATTCACAAGATTCTAAAATTCTGTAATTAAAAAATAACTGCTTTGTAATTAATGATTTTCTATTTTACAAAACAGAATAATAATTCAAGCAGTTTAACAATTCTTATAAAGGCAATAATTAAATGAAAAAAATTATGCAGATAGTTTTATTAATAATTTTATCTTATAGTTTTTATTCCTGCAATACTACAGAACCGCCGGTTGAGAACATGCAGCCTGGCAGAAGAGATTATATATGGACGTTGATACATTAAATACCCCATACGATGCAATAGGGAGAATGTGGGGCAAGTTCGCCAACGTGATATATGGACCACAAGTGATGGTTCCTGGGATCAATCAATTTCACATTTCGACGGTGAAAAATTGGTCTTCTTTTGGAGTACAAGGAATAATTGTTCCCTGGGCAATTTATGGTTTCTCAGATACTGAGGTTTATATAGGTGCGGAAAACGGAAAAATATGGAGATATAATGGAAATAGCTGGACTAAATTTGCAGAACTGACAAAAGACGAACATAACGATCTCCATTTTGAAAATATTTGGGGAGAATCACCTAACGATCTTTATGCTGTTGGTGCTTATCCGGATGAAAACAATGATTTTAATATTAGCGTAATAGCACATTTTAGTAATGGACGATTGGGAGATGATACAATACTAATGATTTATATGGAATATGTTGAACATTTATATAAAAACAAACCGGATAATAAAATTTATTTATGACATGTATATATGGAGGAAACGCATTTTACTGATAGTACAAAAATTTATGAATATTCACATGGTAAATATTATAGAACTTTATACAAATATATGGACGAAAGGTTTACAAGCAGATATTAGTTTAATAAATAATGAAGTTTATTTTATATTAGGAAACAGAATTGCCATACGAGTAAATAATCAGTTCCAAACAATATTAAATGTTGATAACCTAATTTTTATCAGCGAATCTGGGGAAGAAATTCAAAAGATATTTTTCTATTAATGACAGATGGTTTAGCTCACTATAATGGAACCGATGTAAAATATTTATTTCATTTTACCCTTGGGGAGGTCAAACCCTGGACTCAAATTTTCGGAGCTGCTTTATTTGATAATGATGTTTTCTTTTTAGTATATGAACCAACAACACATTTAAACTTAATATATCATGGAATATTAAAGTAAGGAGGAATAACTAAAATAAAATTCTATAAATAACAAGGAGCTGGCGATGGCACCCCAGCCCCTCTATGAATAACCCCGTAAGGGTGGTAATTATATTTTTGAAAATTAACTAAGAACAAAAAATTAGAAGTAAAATGAAAAAAATGAAATACAACACAATTTTAGCAAGCATATTTTTGCTTACAGCTTTTAACTGCAATACAACAGATCCGACTGATAATAACGATAACATTCAACCAGGCAGACGAGATTATGTATGGATTTTAGATACATTGAATAGTCCCAATAATAGTTTACATAGTATCTGGGGTTCTTCTCGTACTGACATTTGGGTAGGTGGACCAGGTGGAATTACCAATTATGATAGATTATGGCATTTTGGTGGTGATAAATGGGTACCTTATACTCAGTATGTAGCAATTTTTCCGGATTGTATTTTTGGATTTGCACAAAATGATATATGGATGGGAGGAATTGATGGAAAAATTTTTCATTTCGATGGATTTACATGGAGTCAAAGTTACAGGTTTGATAGTGATACAATTTATACAACAGATATTTACGATATTTATGGTTCCGTTGCAAATGATGTCTATGCTATTGGTTTAATCTATTATCATCTTGGTGATAAAGCTAAGAGTTTTTTATTACATTTTAATGGTTCGAATTGGAGCTTAAAATATTTGACAAAAGAAAATGTCCAATATCTTCAAGTACAGACGGAAGGAGATAACTTATTTATTTCAGGTTTAATTAGGTCATATGGTGTTGAATCAGACACAATAGCTTTTTATAAAATGAATAATGATGAAATAACTAAAATTTACCAAGAGTCACTTGATAAAGTTACTTGGGCAAGAATATGCAGACTTGGTCAAAGTACTTATTTTCTTGTTGGTAAAGAATTAATGAAATATGTGAATGGGAAATTTAAATTAATTGCATCTTTCAATATTGAAAATTTTTGGTATGCTGTATATGGAAGAAATGAAAAAGATATCTTTTTGAGTATGGAAGATGGAGTAGCTCATTACAACGGAGAAAATATTGAATATTTATATCATTTCCCAAATTCAAAAACAAATATATCTTCAAAAAGATCAGTTATCTTGGATAAAGATGTCATATTTGCTGTGGAAGATGGAATAAATAATGAAAATTTAATTTTAAGAGGTAATTAAAAAGAAAAATAAAAATAGGCTTAACATACTAATAAATTAGGGATAGTGTAGTAGCACTATCCCTTATAATGGATAACCTTTGTAGGTCAGCAACCTAATATACAATAAATAATTGTATGGGTTATTCTTTTTAAAATACAAAAAAAGAAAGGGAAAGAAAATGAAAAAAAATCTTTTCTTAGTAATATTTACTTTATCATCATTTTTTTTCGTTTCTAATGCACAATGGATTACCAATACAGTTACTCTCTATAATCAAAGAAAAATTGTTAGAACCGATGAGGGATTCTACATTTAGTGTATGAGACAATGATTGATAATACAAGCCATGTATATTATGAAACAAGTACTGATAATGGAAATAGCTGGCAAATTAGAAATAGTGGAAGACCTTTAGATAATGGTTCCGGAAGAGCCCCTTCTATAAGTGCTTATCAAAATAAAGTTGTAATTGTGTTTCAACAAAGAGGACAGTACAATCATTATAATATTCCCCTGCTTGGTTTTTACAAACAAAATGATGAATATAAATGTAATTTAAGTTTTTTCCACCTTAAATTATTGTCCAATTTTCGGGGTACACTATAGGTGAAGCAACATATAACTTAGCAAACGTTCAGAATGATAATCCTGAACTAGGAAAAAGAAATTATAAACAAACAAACTTTAATGGACTGGAAACGCCGTCAAAATATGAAATCTCCCAAAACTATCCCAATCCATTCAATCCGAGCACAACCATAAAATACCAGATACCGAAAGACGGAGTTGTAACGTTAAAGGTATATGATATTCTAGGTCGTGAAGTAGCAAATTTAGTTGACGGGTTCAAAACAAAAGGAAGATATGAAGTTAGGTTTGACGCATCCAAACTAGCAACCGGTGTATACATCTACAGAATCAAATCCGGCGACTTCGTTCAAACAAAGAAAATGATGCTGCTGAAGTAATCAGGTATCAATTCAAGGGAATGGGGGAAGTCTCATTCCCTTTATCTTTTACTTATAGTTTCTTTTCACTTTTGTTTATTCAACTTATGAAACACATTCTCTAAAAAGAAGGGTTGGAAGAAGATTTTTAATAAACCGCCAAGAACGCTAAGTTCGCAAAGCTCTGTTTCCTCCGTGTTTCCTCAGCGTTCTCTGCGGTAAAATAAGTACATAGAGTTATATATACATTCTTGCATCCATTCATCCAAGCGATTTACAGTCTAATAATTTAATACTAAAATTGATACAATATTCAATAAAGCAATTGAACCATTAAACAATAAAAACCTCAACTGACAACTGACAATTAACAAAGCCCATATCCTTGCTTTCTTGCATCAATTCAATTCCTTGCTTACCGAATATTGCCTATCGCTTACTTTCACATTTTCCATTTACCATCTTACATCTTCCATTCCCTGCTATTTGACCAGCATCATTTTCTTAACTTGATAGAAACCTTTTGTCTTTAAGCTGTAAAAATATAATCCGCTTGTTAAATTACTTGCGTCAAATTTTAAGTTGTAATTTCCCGGTTCCATTTCTTTATTTACTAAAGTTACAACTTCCTTTCCTAAAACATCATAAATTTTCAGTGTAACAAATCCGAATTCCGCAATCCGAAATCCAATATTTGTGCTTGGATTAAACGGATTAGGGTAATTCTGCTCCAAGGAAAATTCTGCAGGCAAATTAATATTTGCTTCAATTACTTTTGAGTACTTAAATGATCCGTCAAAATCTATTTGTTTCAACCTGTAACTATAACTTCCCGCCGAAACATCATTATCAATAAAACTATATGAATTTGGATTCGTTGCTGTGCCGTTACCTTCCACAAAACCAATCTTTTCCCAATCTTTTTTAATTTTTACCATTTGCTTCCGTTTTTCCTTTTAATTCTTTCTATTTCAAAACCTTTATTATTACTCTCAGTTGCTGTTGACCAATTTAGTTGCACTTTATTTTTCATTACAGTCGAGCTGAATGAAGTAAATTCAACAGGGACAACTTCATAAAAAGGAACAAATATAACATAGCCTAATTGCGGATCATCAACATGATGAAATATATGATCTTCAATTGCAGTTGAATCATAAACATGCCAGTCATTATTCTGCGCCATAATATTGGTTGTAGTATTGTTATAAAGATCGTAAACATCGGTTCCTTGTATATTATCGTAAATAATATTGTTGCCGTCATCGGTTGTGTCTGCATTTTCAATGTTTCCTATATTTGGCTGGGGTCCGGGCTGAATTGTAGTTCCGTTTTGAATTGTAATGCCCCACCAGTTTCCGTAAATCTCATTCCCGGTTATTATCGGCGTATTGCTCGGACTTCCATTAATATTAATTCCGCTTCCGGATGTTAACTGGCTGGGATTAATATTGTTATCATAAATTGAATTATTTTTAACTACAGCATTAATAATTCCATCACCCGTGCTGTATAATGTTATTCCAAAACTGTTATTATAAATTGTATTTCCCTCGACTACCATATTTGAAAAATTTGTTGAACCGTTTACCCAAAGACTTATTCCGCCTGTTTTTTCATAAACACTTCCGTAGATAATATTATCCATAATTACCGGAGAGTTGTTTCCCTGTAATCCAATACTAATTTGATTTTTGGGTGAAGTATTTTGAGTATTATTATTTGCAATTATATTATTTTTAATTAACGGCGAAGAAGTCAAAGTCATTGTTATTCCGTATCCATAATTTCTCTCTATTTTGCAGTAAGAAATTTCAGAATTGGACCCAGTTAACTGAGCTCCGTTGTTGCACTTTAATATATAAGAATGAGTCAAGGTCGGACTTGAATTTATACATCTCATTCCATTATCTGCATATTCAATTTTCGTATAACTTATAATTGAATTAGAACTGTTTGCAGATTCATTAAATTTTAATCCGGTATAACTTCCTGTAGAATCAGCAAGCGGGGAAGTGAATAAAATTGAATCGGTTTCAGTTCCCTGGCAGTTTATTATTCCGTTTACTTCAAATCCTGCATCGGCTGAAGTAAAAGAAACTATTGATCCCGGATCAATATTTATTTGATCACTTAATGAAATAACTACATTATTATTTACTTCATAATTTGGAAAGCTGCCGGTTACAACGCCTCCGGAATTACTTACGAGATCGTCCATATTCCAGTTGATGCCTGTATCCGGTGTTATATATTGTGCAAAGCTTGTTATTGTTAATAGGAAAAAGAGAAGTATAGATTTGAACATAATTTCCTCGGATAGTTTAATTGAAAAAAAGTACAAATCAATTAAATCATTATCATATTTAAATTCAATTGTGAATTGTTATTGATTTTTATGCACATATAAGTTATAAGTCATAAAAAAACAGCAGTGAATTGAAAATTTTGAATAAACACTGCTGTCTGATGGAGAAAATTTAAATTAGAAAATTATTTTTGTCTTAAAGTTATATCGCCGCCTGATGTTTTTACTATTAACGATTCACCACCATTATTTAAATCCGCAATTAATTTAGAAGAAGACATTTTCTGTACATTGCTGCTTTTAAAGTTGCTGGAAATTTCTCCGCCTGATGTAGTTAGTTTTGCAGAAGCGTTAAAGTCGGATGGAAGTTTAACAACAATATCTCCGCCTGATGTATAAAGCTCAATACCTTTATTGACTCCGCTGTAATCCAGCATAATATCACCGCCGGAAGTTGAGGCCTTAATTTTTGAATCTTTACCGATCAGTTTAATATCACCGCCTGATGTAGATGCGTCAACATTTCCGCTAAAATCCATACCGCTGATTTCACCGCCTGATGTCGTAAGATCAACATTGCCGTTTGTATCACCGAAGTTTATATCACCGCCTGATGTTTTTACATTTAGCAGTCCGGTTGTACTATTCACCCAAATATCTCCACCGGAAGTTTTAATAAAATTATCACCGGTGATATCGCTTAATTTAATATCCCCTCCGCTTGTTTCAATTTTTGTGTTAAATTTTGAAGGGACTGTAATTTCGTATCGCAATTTAATTCCGCTGGAAAACCAATTAAATAAAGAGCCTTCTTTTTTCCCAATAATTTTTATCGAGTTTTCATCGTTATCAAATTTGAAATGCATTTTATCTTCAGCTTTGCTGTTGCCTAAAATTTTAACATAAACTTGCGGTTTATCCCATGAATTTATGACTACATCGCCTGTTGCGGTTTCCAGGTAAAGATCTTTCCCCGGTGAGATTTGAAAAGTTTTTTCTTGAAGTACTTTTAGATCATAAATAATATTGTTACTTTTCTTAGTTGAAGCGTAACTATTATAAACAATTAGTACTGAGATTAGTAAAATTGTTTTATAACTACCAAATATTCTTCTTAACATTTAATCCTCCGTAAAATTATCTATATACTTAGACTCTGAATTTCGAACAAAGGTTACAATGAATATAATGAATAATTAAGAGGTAAATAAAAAATCTTAAAATTTTTAACTAACATGGATTAAAAATTTAATTAATAAAAAGGAGCCTCATATGAACCTTGTTGAACGAGCTAAAAATATTTTAATCAGCCCTGCAAATGAATGGGAAGTAATTAAAGGCGAAAGCACTTCTGTTTCCGAAATGTTTACAAGTTATGCTTTATTGCTGGCATTAATTCCTGCAATTGCAGGTTTTATTGGTTACAGCGTATTCGGAATTAACTTTGGATTTGGTTCTTATAAAGTTCCGGTTGGTACCGGAATTTTATGGGCTGTTCTTACTTATGTATTAAATTTAGCCGGAATTTTTATAATTGGATTCATAGTAGACGCATTAGCCCCTTCATTCAGCAGTAAAAAAGATATGGTTGCATCAATGAAGGTAGTAATATTCGCATACACTGCTGCCTGGGTTGCAGGAATTTTTAGTATTATTCCTGTACTTTCTTTTATCGGGATCATCGGCGGTATTTATTCGCTGGTTTTAATGTATATGGGTCTGCAGAGAGTTAAAGATGTTCCTAAAGATAAGATGATAGGTTACTTCATTGTTATATTAATTGTTGCCATAGTTGTTTACATGATAATTGCTGCCATTGTAGGAGCAATAGCTTTTAGCGGAATGGCTTTAAGCGGCATGCATTATTGAAATTTATCAGAACAATCAAATTTTAAAGATTTTAAAGCCGCATTTTGCGGCTTTTTTTATAATAATAATTATTTTAATATTTATACTTATGGCAATCTATTTGTTTGTTTTAGAACGATTTGAATTATCACGTAGTTCTGCCTACCTTAAAAGAAAGATACAGCATTACCGGCTGGCTGAGAAGAAGAGAATATCCTTTATAAAAAAACAGGTTTATAATGAAAGAAAATAATTTTGTTTCGTTAGAGTTTAATATTATTCCTGAAAAAAATATGATTAAAAAATTCGGAAGAGTTTCTGGAAGAAATTAAAAGAAGAAGAACCGTTAGAGAATTTTCTGATAAACCTGTTCCGATTAGCATAATTGAAAATTGTATTAAAGCTGCCGGTACTGCCCCGAGCGGAGCAAATTTGCAGCCATGGCATTTTGTCGTTGTTACCGATGAAAATATTAAAAGAAAAATTAGGATTGAAGCTGAAAAAGAAGAAAAAGAATTTTATAATAAAAGAGCTCCTAAAGAATGGCTGGATGCTCTTAAACCTTTGGGAACCGATTCAAATAAACCTTTTCTTGAAACAGCACCGATACTGATTGCAATTTTTTCAAAAAGTTATGATGTTTTAAGTGACGGCAGTAAAGTAAAACATTATTATGCTCAGGAATCTACGGGAATTGCTTGCGGTTTTTTAATTACTGCAATTCATCATGCAGGCTTAGCATCATTAACTCATACTCCAAGTCCAATGAAATTTTTAAACAAAATTTTGAACCGGCCGAATTATGAAAAACCGTTTCTTACTTTTAGTTGTCGGTTATCCTTCGGAAAATACTAAAGTGCCTAATATAAGCAAGAAATCTTTAGAACAAATATGCACCTTTCTTTAATTTATTTTTGATTATCAACACAATACCCGCCTTTGAAATTTAGTTTCTGTTCGAACTAACATTACAATTTAAATTCTTTTTTATTTTCAAATAAAACCCAATTAATTAAATGATAGACGAATTAGAAAAACCTGTCGAAGAAGTTTACAGTATACTGAGTGGTGATGATGATTCGGACAGAGCATGTAAAGCTATTCCGGATGATGCATGTAAACATGAGCCGAAGAATTATCTGCTTAATGTATTAAATGGTTCCGCAACAAAATTAGCTGAGCAATTAGCGGGACCGAATTTAGTTTTACCGTGGCTGTTAAGTGTTTTAAATGTGCCTGCTTTTTTAATTGGATTTTTAATGCCTGTTAAACAGACCGGCTCGCTTCTCCCGCAGTTGTTTGTGGCAGGACAAATTAGAAAATATAAAATTAGAAAATGGTTTTGGGTAAGTGCAGGTATTACCCAAGCAGTGATGCTTTTATTAATGGTTTTATCAGCCGCATTTTTCTCCCCAGTTTTGGCAGGAATTGCAATTGTTATTTTACTTGCACTTTTCAGTATTGCAAGCGGAGTTGGTTCGGTTGCTTTTCAAGATGTTGCCGGAAAAACTATTGATAAAGGTGTAAGAGGACATATGCTTGCAAACCGTGCAACAATTGGAGGGGTTCTTACCATCGCTGCAGGGATCGTTGTTAAATCAACTATTAAAGGAAGCGAAGAAGTTTCCTCTTACTTTATACTATTTTTTATTGCTGCGGGGTTGTGGGTTTTCGGAGCCTTAGTATTTTCTTTTATGAAGGAAACTAGCGGTGCTTCAGACGGCGGGAAAAATGCTATTGATGAGGCAAAATTCGGATTTAAACTTTATAAAGAAGTTAAAGGATATAGAACATATTTATTTTCAAGAGCATTACTTTTATCGATTGAAATTGCCACTCCTTTTTATGTAATTCATTCAAGAAAAATTCTAACTGCAAATGTTGAATCATTAGGAATACTTGTTGTGTCTGTTGGATTGGCAAAAGTTTTAAGCAGTCCGTTTTGGGGTAAGTTTTCTGATGTATCCAGCAGAAAAGTTCTTATCATCAGCGGACTAATGGGAGCTTTTACAGGTATAGTTGCATTAATAATAGGTTTTCTTCCGGAACAGATCCAAAGTCCTTATTTATATGGAATTGTTTTTTTGCTTATCGGATTTTCAGAATCCGGCGTTAGGCTTGGAAGAAAAACATATTTAATCGATGCTACAACTCAAAAAAACAGGGCAACTTATGTAGCGTTTGGAAATTCCATTATTGGAGTTATAACAATTATATCCGGTTTAATAGGATTAATTGCTCAATATATTAGCATTGATGCAGTAATAATTTTATTAATTGCTCTCGGTATTTTAGGATCTTTAATAAGTCTTAATTTACCCGAAGCATCGGAAATGATTAAGAGTTAAGTAGTTCAATTGCATTATCAACCGATTTATGATTTCCGGTAATTACGAGTGTATCTCTATATAAAACTTTTTCTTTAGGCCCCGGGTTAGTTATAGGAATGTTATTTCTAATAATAGCAATTATTGTCGCATCTGTTTTGGCCCTTAAATTTATTTCTTCCAGCATTTTATTGATGTTTTTGTTTTTCTCATTTACAAAATAAGTCTCAGTCAATCCTGCGGCTAAGATTTCATCAATATTAATTAATGGATGCGGCTCTTCATTTTCTTTAAGCAATAATTTATATGATTCTTGTCTGAATAAATTAACTTGTTGTTGAATTATATTTAAAGGAATATGATAATGTTCTAATACATTTTTAAATATCTGTAAAGAAGTTTCAAATTCTTCAGGTATAACAAAATCCGCACCTAATTTTTTCAATTCATTCATTTCACTTGCATACCTTGTACGGATGACTGTATAAATATTTGGATTTAATTTTTTTGCATGACTCAACCCTATTTTTATTGAATTAGGATCTGAAATTGCGAAAACAATTATACTTGCATTTTCTATATGTGCATTTTTAAGTATTTCTTCTCTTGCTATATCACCGTAAATTATTTTTTCACCTTTTAGTTTTTCATTTTTTACCGTCTCCGGATTTAATTCAATTACCAGATAACTGATTCCCGTTTCGCCAAGCACCCTTGCCAGATTTCTGCCGTTAAGTCCAAAACCAGCTATTATAACATGATCGTTTAGTTTATTATTATTTTTTTCAGTTGAAGATAAATTAAATTCATTGGTAATAAGTGAATTATATGAAATGACATTTCCTAATTTCAATAAGAATGGAGTTAGAATCATTGTAAAAATTGACGAAGCAATTAAAACATTATAAAATTCACCGTCTATTAAATTATAACCAAAACCGGCTTGTGCCGTAATAAAAGAAAACTCGCCGATTTGAGCTAAGCCCAAACCCGCAGTTAATCCTACTCTAATTGGATACTTAATAAATCTTACTATAATTAAAATAATTCCCGATTTAACAATTATTAATGCTGCACAGAAAATTAAAAGAAGTAAAGGATTTGATATTACAAAACTTATGTTAAGAAGTAATCCTATTGATACAAAGAAAATACTGTTAAATGCATCTTTAATCGGTATAATATCTGCAACAACCTGATGATTAAATTCAGATTCGGATAAAATTAATCCGGCAATAAAAGCTCCTAGAGCAAATGATAAACCAATATTGTTTGTAATATACGCTGTGCCCAACAATAAAAGTATAATTCCAACTGTAAAAGCTTCGCGTAATCTTAGTTTTGCCAATTGGAATAAAGTATCTTCGGCATTAAAAATCTAGCAAGTAAAATAATTATTGCAAGTGCTCCAAATGCATAAACAAGCTGTAATAAAAATATCGATGAAGGATAGATTAGATCCAGCGCCCAACACAGGAAGCAAAAGAAAAATAGGAACAATTGCTAAGTCTTGAAAAATCAGAATGCTTAATGAAATCTTTCCGTGAGGGGTTTCGAGTTCATTTTTATCAGATAATAATTTTAAAACAACAGCAGTACTGGAAAGACTCACCAGTATACCGAAGAAGATTGCTTGTTTTACAGGAATACCGAATAAATAAAATATAAAAGCAGAAACCGATAAAGTTAAAATTACTTGTGAACCGCCGGCAGCAATTAATAGCTTTTTCATAGCAATTAATTGTTTAACGGAAACTTCCAAACCAATACCGAACAATAAAAGTATTACGCCTATTTCGGCCATTACTTCTATGTTCCCTGTCTCGGATATTAATTTAAATCCATAAGGACCTATTAAAATACCTGCGGCAAGATAACCAACTATACTTGGAATATTTAATTTTTTAAATAGGAATATTATCGGGATTGAAACCAGTAAAATTATTACTATGTCTTTTATGATGGGTAAGTCATGCATTTTGATTAACTCAACATCAAAAATTATAAAACTTGCCTATACTTAATATATTAACTAATTTCTTTGAAAAATAGCACTGATGTAAAATCTGCAATAAATAAATTTAACCCGGAGAAAAAATGAATCATAAAATAAGTGAAAAAAGAGAAGAAAGTTTTTTTAATGATGTTTTGCAATATTTTGAAAAAGCTGCTTCATTTACTAAACATCCCGACGGACTGTTAAACCAGATAAAATACTGTAACAGCGCATACAGGTTTAAATTTCCTGTTAGAATTAAAAATGAAATTGAAGTAATAGTAGCTTACCGTGTTGAACATAGTCATCACAAGTTACCGGTTAAAGGGGGAATAAGATACAGCATTGCAGTGAATCAGGATGAAGTAATGGCATTGGCTGCCTTAATGACTTATAAATGTGCTGTTGTAAATGTACCGTTCGGCGGAGCAAAAGGCGGGGTTAGAATAAATCCAAAACAATATACCTCTGTTGAACTTGAAAATATTACCAGGCGTTATACTTCCGAATTAATTAAGAAAAATTTTATAGGTCCGGGCGTTGATGTACCGGCTCCTGATTACGGAACAAGCGGCAGGGAAATGGCCTGGATTGCCGATACATTTGCGGCTTTTAATCCGGGACAATTAGATGCAAATGCCTGTGTTACAGGAAAACCATTAAGCCAAGGCGGAATTAAGAGGTAGAACAGAGGCAACCGGAAGAGGAGTTTATTTCGGAGTGCGTGAAGCATTAAACAATAAAGAGGACATAAAGAAACTTGGATTAACAACAGGAATTGAAGGAAAGAAAGTTGTTGTTCAAGGATTGGGAAATGTCGGATTTCATACTGCAAAATTTTTCCAGGAAGCTGGTGCGGTTATAATTGCGATTGCAGAATATGAAGGAGCAATTTTCGATGCAAAAGGATTAGATGTTGAAGAAGTGTTTAAGCATAGAAGAGAATCCGGTTCAATTTTAAATTTTAAAAAAGCCAAAAATATTAAGAATACTCATAAAGCTTTAGAAATACCATGTGATATTTTAATTCCGGCCGCTTTGGAAAATCAGATCAATACAGAAAATGCCGAAAGAATAAATGCTAAAGTAGTTGCAGAGGCTGCAAACGGACCTGTAACTCCAACTGCAGAAAAAATTCTTTCAAAAAAAGGAACGATGATAATTCCCGATTTATACTTAAATGCCGGAGGTGTAACAGTTTCATATTTTGAGTGGCTTAAAAATTTGTCTCATGTAAGATTCGGAATGATGGGAAAAAGATATGATGAAAAGTTAAACAGGACGCTGGTGCATTCAATTGAGCATGCAATAGGAAAAACACTCAATGCTTCAGCAAAAAAAATAATTATTCATGGGGCAGATGAAATTGATTTGGTAAATTCCGGATTGGAAGAAACTATGGTTAATGCATATAATGAAATAAGGGAAACATGGAAGGGCAATAAAAAAATTCATGATTTAAGAACCGCAGCTTTTGTAAATGCAATAAATAAAATTGCAAATGATTACAGAGCGCTTGGAATATTTCCTTAATAAATTTCTGTTATACCCAGCCTCTTAATTTACAAGCTTCGGCTACACGGGCAACACCGACAACCATTGCTCCAAGCCTGGGATGAACCTTCTTCTCTTTAACGGCTTCCTGTACTGTATGATATGCTTTGGTTATTTTTCTGTCCAGTCTTTCTTGAACTTCCTCTTCTTCCCAGAAATATGAATATTTATCCTGCACCATTTCGAAGTATGAAACAGTTACTCCCCCTGCACTTGCCAAAATATCGGGGATTACATGAATATTTTTTTTATATAATATTAAATCAGCTTCTGGAGTTGTTGGTCCGTTTGCAAGTTCACATATAACCCTGGCTTTAATTTTATCAGCATTATATTTTGTAATGGAATTTTCTAAAGCAGCCGGATAAAGAATTTCAACATCTAAACTTAAAAGATCTTCATGCGGAATTTGTTTGGAACCCGGAAAATTCAAAACAGTTCCTGTTTTTAATTTATGCATAACTAGTTCTTTTGGATCAAAACCATTTGGATTATAAATTGCTCCTCTGGAATCGCTGACTGCAACTAATTTTCCTCCGCCTAAAATTTCCTGATGAAGTAAAGCAGCTCTTTGTCCTGCATTTCCAAAGCCTTGTATTGCAAAGCTTTTCATTGGATCGAATCCGTAAGTATTACAAGCTTCTCTTACAGAAATTACTCCGCCTCTTGCAGTTGCATCCCGTCTTCCTTCTGTTCCGCCGATTTGTTTAGGTTTATCAGTTAATACTCCCGGTTGATGCATATTTATAATAGTTTCATACTCATCCATCATCCAGGCCATAGTTTGAGGATTAGTATAAACATCAGGTGCAGGAATATCTTTATCGGCACCAATTAAAGGAGCCGCTGCTCTAATATATTCCCTTGATAAATTCTCAAGTTCTCTTAACGACATTTTTTTAGGATCACATTTAACTCCGCCTTTCCCGCCGCCCAATGGCAAATCAACAACAGCGGTTTTCCAGGTCATCCAGCAACTTAATGCGCGTATTGTATCCACTGTTTCTTCTGGATGAAATCTAATTCCGCCTTTTGCAGGGCCTCTTGCAAAATTATATTGAATTCTATAGCCTTGAAATATCTTTACTCTTGCCGTTATCCATATTAACATGGAGTGTAAAATTAAATTCACGCTGGGGTACACTTAATAAATTAATTGTTGCTTCATCCAAATTCAGAATTTTTGCAGCATCTAAAATCTGCTGCTGAGCAACCCGGAAAGAATTATATGAATCCATTTTCTATTCCTTTGGTTTTAATGAATCAATTACAGGAATCTTCCGGAGGATTTTCCTGAATCGGAGTATCCAGAATAATTCTATACCAGCAATTATTACAAACTAAAACTCTGTCTACACTTAATAAAACTTGCTGCCATGGGCTTAGTGGTTGACCGCAGTGAGGACAGGCATCAAGTATTTCATCATTATCTTTTTGAATTTCTTTATCCAATTTTCCCACCCGGTTTAAATATTATACCTTTTTGTTTATACCCATTCATTTTAATTACTATCGGCTTATTAAACCTTATCAATTTCGTATATTCATATTTTTGGAATAACATTTTGTTCCAACAGCCAGATCCAATTTATGTTGCCTTTATCTTTTTTATGATCTACATTAAAATATCCAATCATAAATGAAGTAATATTTTGGAAGAAATGCGAACCCTGGGAAGGTTCAACAGAAAATTCTTTAAAGCCGGTTTCGACAATAGCCCTGGCACCTGCAATTTGTTCCCAGTTAACAGGAATTCCCAGCCAGGGATCTAAAGTTCCCCAGCGTCCCATTCCAATTAATAGATAGGGTTTATTCTGTTCAATTAAGTTGACTATTAAATAAGCTAACTTCTCTGGCAACTTCCCGGCTTTTTGACTGTCGAATAAATCAGGATCTACAAAAACTATATCATAAATATCATTGATAATTCCGTTCCCTAAAACTTGGTCGCTGTAGCAGATCATTTCATCAAAATCATAATTCTCAATTACTAGTTCTTCATTCTCTCTGTTGATGACGAGCGGACGCATTTGTAGTATTCCGAATTCTTTTGGGAACCGGGGGCATAGTCATATTAACAGCAAATTCAATTTCAATGGGGGTTCCCATTCCCCAAGTGCCCATATCTAATAGAAGTTCAATGATTTTGGGTAAGCGGAAAAATTTTATGTCTTAATATTGGTCCGAAAGTTATAACTCTTGTACCTGCTCTTGCTAATCCGTCTGTGATTGCATCGTTTTCTTTTGAATAAGTTGAGCCTACATAATTTAAAGTTCCATCTTTTTCCGCAACTGCTAAATTAAATTGATTGATTAACAAATCGTGGGTTTCATAACCAAAGTTGGACTCACTTTTTAACTCAAGAGCATAGAAATCATGCTGACTGTTATTCAAAGATTCTTCTGTTGAATAGAATTGAATTAAATCGCCCGGATATTTTGGACAGAATATTACGGTATTTCCTCCGTCTACTACTGTTTTTCCTAAACCAAGCGCAACGGAAACTATTCCGTCTTCAGCCTTTTGGGGTGCTATTGGATAAAAGTTATATGATTTTGCGACTCCGGAGACAACAGGATAAAATCTTTTGTTATGTTCATTGCCTACCATTTTTTGAATTATAACTGCCATCTTTTCTTCTTCAAGACGATAGGAAGTTATCTTCATATAGTTTTTTGCACCCTGATAGAAAGTCGAAGCATAAACTCTCTTTATAGTATTTAATAAATCACTTAATCTTAATAACGGATTATGATGTTCGTTAGGAAGCATGTAAGTTTCATAAACTCCGGCAAACGGATGATACTGCGAATCTTCAAGTAAACTGGATGATCTTACTGCGAGGGGAGTATGAACAATATCTAAAAATGCTGCTAGGTCTGCTAAGATTTCCTCAGGAAATTTTTCAGCCTCTAAAAATCTTTTCGTGATTTCATTATCATCTGTACAATCAAGAGCGAATTTTCTTAAATTATTTTCTTCAAGAAATTCATCAAAAACATTTGTTCCGATCACAACAGCAGAAGGAACATAAATTACTGTATCTTTAAATTGATCCCGGACATTGTAATTATTTATTAAAGTGTTTACGAAACCTAGGCCTCTTGCTTTACCTCCTAAAGAACCTCCGCCTATTCTTGCAAAACTGCTGTTGGGATCAAAAGAATCTTTTTGAAAATCTGCGATAATTCCTCTTTGCCGATGTTTCTATAACTGTGTAATTGTTTAATGAGATCCTGCCGCAGATCCTCAAATGTTGCATAGTCGGATATTTTTCTTGGCCGTAATTGATGCGCCAGCCAAAATTCCGTGCGGGCTTTTAACCAATTTGAAAAGTGATTTCTTTCTCCGTGATAAGCGATGCTTTCAGATGGAACTAATTTCAATTGATTCTCTAATTCACGTAAGTTGTTTGCTCTTCCAACTTCAGTACCATCGGGCATTCTAAAAATAAATTCACCAAAACTGAAATGATGCTTCATAAACTGGCGCATTTCATTTATTAATAATGGAGAATCTTTATGCACAAATGAAGTTCCGATTGTTTTAGCTTCACTTTCAATATTTATGTTGTTGGTTAAAAGCAGTATAGGAATATCGGAATGTTCTTTTTTTACGTTTTTTGCAAATTCAATTCCAGCATGCGGATCGTGAACTCCGTTATGAGGAAAATCTACATCGGAAATAATCCCAAGAATAAGGTCTTTATACTTTTGATAATAACCCCAGGCTTCTTCATAATTTGTGCATAAGTAAGATTTTAGGGCGTGCACGCATTCTTAAAAATTTATGAGAAAGATTGATCCCTTCAGATATCAATCTTTGAGATTGATTAAGAATTTCCGTATAGATTGCAGGCAGAAATGAGGAGTAATACTTAACATTATCTTCTATAAAAAGTATTACCTGAACTCCGACCAGCCTGCTGTCATGATCAACATTAATATTATCCTCAAGATATTTTACGATTGCAATTATAATTCTGAAATCGCCCTGCCAGATAAATATTTTATCGAAATAAGAAATTTCAGGATTAAGAAGGAGGTATTTTAATTCTTTATTATCATGAGCAAGTAGAACAACAGGAATATTTAATCCTGATGATTTTACAAGTTTCGCAAAATTTATCGGATGCATATCTTCGATGTGAAGAGTAGTAATAATAAGATCGAATCGTTTTTCTTCTTTTGCCAGAGATATTGCTGCAGATCCCCTGGAGACTCTGGTAAGTTCCGGTGAATGACTTAAATTCAATCCCTGGTATTCGTTTCTTATCAATTCGTATAATCTGCCGTCTTCTTCAAATAAGTATAAATCATAAAGGCTGGACACTAACAGAATATCACGAATTCTGAGACGCATTAAATTTTGAAAACCCTGGAAGCGGTTTCCGTAGCCATGTTCAACCCAGAAATCCCCGAAATTATTTATTATTGAGTCATAACTTCTTTTCATTATTAAAGCATTTATTTATGAAAATATATTTCCCCGTAAAAAGTAGATGTATTATAGTTATTAAAAATTACTATTAAAAGAAAGTGAAACCGGAATAGTTATTAATTACAAAATATTGCCTGCTCTCAATTAAGGAGAGCAGGCTAAGAGTAACTGTTAATATTAAACAACACCTTGATCAATCATAGCATCGGCAACTTTTAAGAATCCGCCGATATTTGCTCCGTTAACATAATTTCCAGGTGTGTTAAATCTATTTGACATTTCAACGCAGGTAGAATGAATATTTTTCATAATCATTCTTAATCTTTCGTCTACTTCTTTTCTAGTCCACGGCAATCTCATGCTGTTCTGCGACATTTCCAAACCGGATACAGCAACCCCGCCGGCATTAGCAGCTTTACCTGGGCCGTATAGAATTTTATCTTGTAAGAATAACTTAACACCATCTAAGTCAGTCGGCATGTTTGCACCTTCACTTACAACATATACTCCATTCTTAATAAGATTTTGTGCATCTTTTCCGTTGATTTCATTTTGTGTTGCACTTGGGAATGCGCATTGTGCTTTATGGTTCCATAAAGGATTAAATGGTGCATTGGGATCAATATCTGTATAAACAGCTTCTTTATATTGATCGGCATATTCTTTAATTCTACCTCTTCTTACGTTTTTCAATTCCATAACGTATTGAAGTTTATTCATATCGATTCCTTTTTCGTCATAAATGTAACCGTTGGAATCCGATAGGGTTACAACTTTAGCACCTAACTCAATAAGTTTTTCAACTGTATATTGAGCAACGTTGCCGCTACCTGAAACCAAACAAACTTTTCCTTCAAGCGTTTCGTTTTTGGTTGTAAGCATTTCAGCAGCAAAATAAACAGAACCATATCCTGTGGCTTCGGGTCTAATTAGGGAACCACCCCAGTTTAAACCTTTGCCGGTTAGAACGCCTGTAAATTCGTTGCGAAGTTTTTTATACGTTCCAAAAAGGAATCCTATCTCACGACCGCCTACTCCGATATCACCTGCAGGAACGTCAGTATTAGGACCAATATGACGATATAGTTCTGACATAAATGCCTGGCAGAATCTCATAATTTTTAGATCACTTTTACCTTTAGGATCAAAATCAGAACCGCCTTTACCACCGCCCATCGGAAGGGAAGTCAAGCTGTTTTTAAAGACTTGCTCGAAAGCAAGGAACTTTAGAATTCCCTGGTTAACGGATGGATGAAATCTAAGTCCGCCTTTATATGGGCCAATAGCGCTGTTCATTTCAATCCTAAAACCACGATTGATATGAGTTTCACCTTGATCGTCGACCCATGGAACACGGAATGTAATTACTCTTTCCGGTTCAATGATTCTTTCAAGCACTTTTGCTGATTTGTACTCCGGGTGTTTTTCGAGAACTATAGCTAATGATTCTGCTACTTCCTCTACAGCCTGATGAAATTCTGGCTCTGCCGGGTTTTTGGCCTTTACTTCAGCCATCAGGTCTTTAACGTAATCTGACATTTGCGCCTCCTATATTGGTTGAGTTGGATTAATAATGCGTTGAGGCATATTTAGAATAACGCATTATCTTTATATATTATTAAAGGGAACAGGAAGCTTAAACTTCGAACTTTTCCCCTGGTTTTAATATTATTCCTTTATTTTGATGACCATTTATTTTAACAATTATCGGTTTATCAAACTTTAAATGTTTTACGAATTCTAATTCGTCTTCTGCTTTTTGTTCAAGAAGCCATGGCCAATTTATAAAACCTTTATTTAATTCAGGATTAACTGTAAAATAGCCAACTCTAAACGAGGTGAGATTTTGGAAGAAATGTGAGCCTTGCGAAGGTGTTACGTGAAGATCTTTAAAGCTAGACTCTACTATAACACTCGCCCCGGAAATTTGATCCCATGTAACAGGAATTCCCAGCCACGGATCAAGTGTTCCCCATCTGCCGACGCCTACTAAAAGATAGTGCCTTTTTTCTGCTATAAGTTTTGTGTTGATTATGCTAACTTCGTTGGCAGCCTGTTTGCTTTTTGCACGATCAAATTTATTGAAATCTACAACTACTATATCAAATATGTCATTAATTATTCCGTTGCCTAAAACTTGATTGCTTTGGCAAATAGTTTTTTCGTCATCAATATTTTCAATTACTATTTCATCAATTTCCCTGCTTATTACCAAAGGTCTCATTTGAAGCATAGCAAATTCTTTTTTATGACCTTCGGGTACATTTAAATTAACTGCAAATTCAATTTCAACCGGAGTTCCCATACCCCACGTTCCTATTTCAAGCAATAAATTTAATATGTCCGGAAGCGGGAAAATATTATGTTTTAAAATCGGGGCAAAAGTAACAACTCTTAAACCGCTTCTGGAAATTCCGTCATATACTGCTTCATTTTCCGGACTGTAGGTAGAGCCAACTGTATATAATGATTGATCTTCTTCCGCTTTATGCAGATCAAATTTTTTAACTAAAGTATCATCCGTATCCCTTACATTGTGGTCTACATGCCCATTTAAATCCAAAGCATAAAAATTTTGCTGTGCATTTTTAATTGTTTCTTTGGTAGAAAAGAACTGAAGTAAATGCTTTGGAAATTTGGGACAAAATCTTACTGTATTGCCGCCCTCGACAACCATTTTACCGAGTCCCAGTGCAACTAAAGCAATTCCGTCTGATGCTTTTTGAGGAGGAACAGGATAAAAGTTATATGATTTAGCAACTCCGGCAAAATCAGGATAAAACCTGTTTTTATGTTCCGAACCAACAAGCCTTTGTACAATTACAGCCATTTTTTCTTCTTCTAGTCTGTAAGAAGTAGCTCTCATATAGTCTTTTGCTTTTTTATGGAAAGTAGATGCATAAACACTTTTTATACATTGAAGCAATTCTTCGAGTCTTGTTTCGATATCATCATCGCTATTAGGCAGCATATAAGTTTGATAGACACCCGCAAACGGCTGGAATTGAGAATCTTCCAATAAACTGGAAGACCTGACTGCAAGCGGTCCTTTTGTAAAATCTAAAAATTGATGAAGTTTATCTATAATTTCTTTTGGGAAATACTGAGCTTCTATAAATTTTTGAGTTATCTTTAAATCATCAGTTTCATTTAAAGCAAAATAATCTAATCTGTTTACTTCCAGGAATTGATCAAATACGTCTGTTGCAATTACAATAGCAGAGGGAACTGATATTTCTACATTTTCAAATTTGTCTCTAATATTGTAATTCATTATAAGAGTATTTAATGAAACCCAATCCTCTTGCTTTACCGCCTAAAGAACCGCCGCCGATTCTTGCAAAACTATTATTCGGATCAAAAGAATCTTTTTCAAAATCGGTTATTATTCCGCGTTGTCTAATTTCAAGGTAACTCTTAATTGAATTAATTAATTCTCTTCTAAGGTCGAATAATGATTTAAAGTCAGAAACTTTTCTTGGTCTAAGTTTGTGAGCAAGCCAGAATTCAGTTCTTGCTTTAAGCCATTTTGAATAATGATTTCTTTCTGCATGATAGAGTATGCTTTCATCGGGAACAGAACTTATTTGCTCCATCAATGTCAGCAGGTTATTTGCTCTGCCTACTTCTGTTCCGTCAGGAAGTTGAAATATAAAATCACCGAAGCCGAAATTATTCATCATAAAATCGCGGAGTTCATGTAAAAGCCTGGGGCTTCCTTTTAATAAAAATGAGACACCAATTTCTTTTGCTTTTTCCGCAAATTCCTGATTGCTTGATTGAAGGAGGATCGGAATATCTTTATGATGAGATTTTACATTTATCGCGAATTTAATTCCCGCTTCAGGATCTTTAACACCTTGGTGCTTAAAGTTTACATCTAGTATAATTCCAAGAATAAATTCTTCATATTTTTCATAATAATTCCAGGCTTCTTCGTAATTTGTGCACAGAAGAATTTTAGGACGTGCCCTCATCCTTAAAAATTTATGTGTGAGATTTACACCTTCCGAAATTAATCTTTGTGACTGTTTAAATATTTCGGTATAAATTAATGGTAGATAAGAAGAATAAAACTTAACATTATCTTCAACTAAAATTATAGTTTGAACTCCGGCAGTATGAGTGTCGTTTTCAACATTAAGCCGGTCCTCCATATATTTTATAATTCCGATAAGTAAATGATAATCACCCTGCCAGATAAAAATTCTTTCAAAGATTGAAGTATCGTAATGCGTAACTAATTCTTTTCTTTCCCTATTATCATAAGCAAGCAGAATTATTGGAGTATCAATTCCGGTTTCTCTTACCATTTGAGCAAAACGGACAACATGCATATCTTCAATATGAAGTGTTACCAAAATCAAATCAAATTCATCACCGTTTAATGCGAATTCAATTGCTTCTTTGCCGGTTGTTACATGGGTAATTTCGGGGGAGTGACTTAAATTTAATACTTGGTATTCCTGACGAATCAGTTCATATAATCTGCCGTCTTCTTCGAATAAATAATTATCATAAATGCTGGAAACGAGAAGGATTTCACGAATTTTATAATGCATAAGTTTTTGGAATTTTTTTATTCTGTTTCCAAAAACCTCATCGAACTTTTTAAGTTCTTCTTTGTTCATGAGTTAAAAAAATTTTTAACAAATAAAAAATATAAAGCGGTTGATTAATTAAAATCAAACCGCTTTGAAACTTACTGATAATTCCAAACAATCAAAAAATTATACGAGTCCTTGATCCAGCATTGCATCGGCAACTTTTAAGAAGCCTGCAATGTTTGCGCCGTTTACATAATTGCCAGGCGTTCCGAATCTTTCAGCAGTAGTTACACATGCTTCATGGATTCTTTTCATAATTTCATGTAGTCTTTTATCAACTTCATCTTTCGGCCAAGGAAGTCTCATACTGTTCTGCGACATTTCCAGACCGGAAGTAGCAACTCCGCCTGCATTGGAAGCTTTGCCGGGGGCATATAAAATTCCGGCATCTTTAAATACTTTATAACCTTCATAAGTGGTAGGCATGTTAGCACCTTCGCAAACACACATACAACCGTTTTTAACTAATTCTTTAGCATCGTCTTCAAATATTTCATTTTGAGTAGCGCAGGGCATTGCTACATCAACTTTAACTCCCCACGGTCTTTTATCGGGATAAAAATCTACTTTAAATTCATCGGCATAACCTTTTACCGTATCGTTGGCACTTGCTCTAAGTTTAAGCATATAATCGATTTTTTCGCCTTTAATGCCGTCTTTATCATAAATAAATCCATCGGGTCCGGAAAGGGTTACAACTTTTCCTCCAAGCTGGGAAATTTTTTGAACAGCGCCCCAGGCAACATTTCCAAAACCGGAAACAGCAAAAGTTCTGCCTTCAATATCAGTCACCTTTTGTTAAAAGCATTTCATGAGCAAAATAAACAGCTCCGTAACCTGTTGCTTCAGGCCTGATTAATGAACCGCCCCAATTTAATCCTTTACCTGTAAGAACTCCGGTAAATTCATTTTTTAATCTTTTATATTGACCGAATAAAAACCCTATTTCTCTTGCACCGACGCCAATATCTCCGGCAGGCACATCCGTGTTAGGACCGATATGTCTGTATAATTCAGTCATAAAACTCTGGCAGAATCTCATTACTTCATTATCACTTTTTCCTTTAGGGTCAAAATCGGAACCGCCTTTTCCGCCGCCCATAGGTAAAGTAGTTAAGCTGTTTTTAAATACTTGTTCAAAAGCTAAAAATTTTAATATACCCAGATTCACGGAAGGGTGAAATCTTAATCCGCCTTTGTAAGGGCCGATGGCACTGTTCATTTCAATTCTGTAGCCGCGGTTAATGTGAATATCTCCCTGGTCGTCCATCCACGGAACTCTAAACATAACTATTCTTTCAGGCTCAACCATTCTTTCCAGTATTCTGGCAGAACGATATTCCGGATGTCTTTCTAAAACTAAATCTAAAGATTCAAATACTTCCTGAACTGCTTGATGAAATTCAGGTTCATTTGGATTTTGTGCTTTTACTTTTGTAATTAAATTGTTAACATAATCAGACATAAAGACCTCTAACTATAAAAATGTTTTTTAAATAATTCGCCTGTATATCAAGGCTTAGTAATAAATAATTTTTGTAAGCTTGGATTGTTTTAAGTAATAAGTTTAAAACTGTATTATAAAATTTGCGGGTTGAATTAATGAGATTTACACATAAATATTGTGTTAGATAATTAAAATCCATTATTCCCCTTGAGAGCCGTATATGAACTGCACTAAGTAAAGTGTGCGACAATTTATTTCTTTATCAAATTTAAAAAATCACAATTCTTACAATATCAAAATTAGTGAATAAATAACTAAAAAACCTTAACAAAATTATTGTAGCTGTTAAAAGTTAATATTATCAATTCGGAAAAATATTGCGAATTTTTGCAAATTTCGAATAAAATTGTTTAGAAAAATTAAGTTGGACGAATACAGTAAATATTCAAAAGCTTTTTATTCAGAAATTCAATCGAAATCATGCATTATTATATCACGAATATTTAAAAATTAAATCCATTAAATGGTAAATGATTTGCGTATTTAATACATTTAAATACTAAATCAACTTCTAATTAAAGCAGAGGACCTTATGGTAAATCAAATAATAAAAGAAAAAATTCAGCAAGCTGAAGAAATACTAAAAGAAAAAGACATTGATATGTGGCTGACTTTTGTAAGAGAAAGTTCAACAATTCACGATCCTATCCTTGATATGATTTTAGGAATAAACTTAACCTGGCAGTCGGCAATAATTATAAATAAAGATGGCGACAATACTGTAATAGTCGGTTCTTTAGAAAAAGAGAATGTTAATAGATTAGGCCTTTATAAAAATATTGAAGGTTATGTTCAATCCGTTAGAGAAGTTTTACAGGATTATTTAAAAGAAAAAAAATCCTAAAAAAATTGCAATAAATTATTCAACCGATTCGGTTCTAGCTGATGGGTTAACCCACGGAATGCATATGATTCTTCTCGAACATTTAAAGGGAACTGGTTTTGAAAACAAATTAGTTTCCGCGGAAGAAATTATATCTGCCTTGAGAGGAAGAAAATCAAAAGCAGAATTTGCTATAATGAAAGAAGCCGTAGATGAGACTCTTAAAATTTTTGACCGGGTCACAGACTTTATTAAACCAGGCAAATCAGAACTGGATATTGCAAACTTTATGAAAAAAATTGTTGTTGAGAAAGGTTACGATGGACTAGCATGGGATGATGATCATTGTCCTGCTGTTTTTACAGGGCCGGAAGCTGGTGATCCTCATTCAGGTCCGACGGAAAGAAAGGTGGAAAAGGGACACATAGTAAATATTGATTTTGGAATTAAATATAAAGGCTATTGTTCTGATTTACAGAGAACCTGGTACGTACTTAAAGACGGTGAAGATAAAGCTCCGGAACCTGTTGTAAAAGGATTCGAAATAATTAGAGATGCAATTCAAAAAGTTGCAGATGAATTGAAACCCGGTGTTCAAGGATGCGATATGGATGATATTGCAAGAAATTATATTACTGAATTAGGTTATCCTGAATATCCGCACGGACTCGGACATCAAGTTGGAAGGGATGTGCATGACGGCGGCGGCGGATTATTTCCGCGCTGGGAAAGATATGGTAATTCACCTTTCTTAAAAATTGAAAAAGGACAGGTGTATACAATCGAACCGCGTTTACCAGTAGAAGGTTACGGCACTTCGACTTTAGAAGAAGAAGTTTATGTAAAAGATGACGGTGTGGAATTTATATCGAATCCGCAAAAAGAATTAATATTGATTAAAGCTTAATTTAAAATTCGCTGTTAACAATATAAGATTGGTATAATAATCTTGTATATTCTTCAAAAGTAATTTCTTTGGCCCCGAACATTTTTAAGTGAGGGGTCAAGTATTGTACATCAAGCAAAACAAAATCTTTTAAATTTAATCTTTGTATTAATTTTACAAGTGCGGCTTTTGATGCTTCGCTTACTTTTGAAAACATTGATTCGCCGAAGAATGCTCCTCTGAATGTAACTCCGTATAATCCGCCGACTAGCTTACCTTTCTGCCATGTTTCTACTGTGTGAATATGTCCTCTTTTTTTCAATCTCAAATATGCTTCAATTAACTCATTCGAAATCCAGGTTGATTCTCTGTCGGCACATCCTTTTACAACAGACAAAAAATCGTAATCAAATCTAAACTCAAAATTTAATTCCTCCATTTTCTTTCTTAAAGAACGGGGAATATTATAATTGTTTAACGGAATTATTGTTCTTATTTCCGGCATAAACCAGCTTATTTCTCCCTCTTTATCGTTTGCCATCGGAAATGCACCGCTTGCATATAGCCTTAGCATATTATCCGGTTTAAGCAGTTCTTTGTAATTATTTGATTTATTTGAGCTCATACTTTAATGGAAAATTTATAAATTTTATGAAAAGAAATTTAATTTCTACCGTTAAATTTCTTAGATTTCATTTTCAAAAATTATTTAACTATGTATTTTTACTAATTAATTTAACTAAAAATAAAATTGAATTGTAAACGTCAAATATTTATTAGTAAAAATTTGCAAAATGAAGCGAAAATAGGACTTTTATGGACAAATTGGCTGTTGTTGCTTTTGGCGGAAATGCTCTTTTAAGAGGTAACGAAGTTGGTACGATAAAACAGCAAGAAAAAAACACCTACGAAACCGCATTAAATTTAACACATCTTTTAAAAAAAAATTACGGACTAATTGTAACCCACGGAAACGGGCCCCAGGTTGGAAATATTTTATTAAGAAACGAAGCAGGTTATAATACTTACAAAATTCCTAAAATGCCTTTGGATATTTGTGTTGCCGATTCTCAAGGCGGAATAGGCTACATGATTGAACGGCAGCTCTTAAATATTTTTAAAGAGAATAAACTGCGTAAAAAAGTTACAACATTAGTTACTCAAGTATTGGTTGATATAAATGATAAGGCTTTTAAAGAACCGACAAAACCAATTGGACCTTTTTATTTAAAAGAAGAGGCCGATCTTCTTGCCAGATCCAATAATTTAATTTTTAAAGAAGATGCAAGAAAACGGGGCTGGAGAAGAGTTGTTGCATCACCGCAGCCGATTGATATTTTAAATAAAAAAGTAATTAAAGATCTAGCTAAAAAAGGCTATGTTGTTATTGCTTCCGGCGGCGGCGGCGTTCCTGTTTATTATGATGAAAATAAACAACTCCAGGGTATTGAAGCTGTAATAGATAAAGATTTAGCTTCATCATTGTTGGCTACCGAAATTGGTGCCGATGAATTTTTTATTTTAACAGATGTACCGAAAGTTTATATCAATTTTAATAAACCGAATCAAAAAGCATTGGATAAAATAACTGTTACAGATGCAAAAAAATATTTGGAAAACGGTGAGTTTGGAGAGGGAAGCATGGGGCCAAAAATTAAAGCTGCAATTAGTTTTGTTGAAAACGGCGGAAAGCAGACAATAATAACCGAAGCAACACAGCTTTCAAACGGCGACTTCGGAACAAGAATAGTAGAATAATTTAAAAAATAAATTTAATGGAGAAATCCTATGGCAGTAAAAATGAAAGGTAAGAGTTTAATTTCTATAAACGATCTTACTATTGAAGAGATTTATGAAATTTTTGATGTAAGCAAAACTTTAAAAGAAAAGAAAAATATTGGTGAACCTCATAAAGTTTTAGAAGGCAAAACTTTGGGAATGATATTTTCCAAACCTTCTACAAGGACACGCGTTTCTTTTGAAACCGGAATTTATCAGCTCGGCGGAATCGGATTGTATTTTGGTCCGAATGATCTTCAATTAAACAGAGGTGAATCAATTTCCGATACTGCAAAAGTTTTATCAAGATATTTAGACGGAATTATGATAAGAACTTTTAGTCATCAGGATGTAATTGATTTAGCAAAATTCGGATCCATTCCTATAATAAACGGTTTGACAGATCTTCTGCACCCCTGCCAGGTTTTAACCGATTTATTTACGATTTTGGAAAAGAAAAGAGAACTAAAAAGTCTAAAACTTGCATATATCGGTGACGGAAATAATATGGCTCACAGCCTGCTTCACGGCTGTTCAAAAGTTGGAATGGATATAGCAATTGCTTCTCCATCCGGGTTTGAACCAAATAAAGAAATTGTTGAAAATTCTAAGAAAAATGCAAAATATATGGGAAGCAAAGTTGAAATAATTTCTGATCCGGTTGCTGCTGTTAAAAATGCAGATATTGTTTATACTGATGTCTGGGCTAGTATGGGACAAGAATCGGAAGCTGCAGAAAGAAAGAAAAAATTCCAAAAATTCCAGGTAAATCCAACTCTTGTTAAAAATGCAAAGGATGATTATTTATTTATGCATTGTCTGCCTGCACATAGAGGAGACGAAGTTGTAAATGAAGTTTGCGATTCTACCAACTCAGTTATTTTTGATGAAGCCGAAAACAGGCTGCACGTTCAAAAAGCAGTAATGGCTTTGGTAATGTAAATTATTTTTTAGAGGCTGTCTTATAAGTTTTGTAAGGCGGCTTCTTAAATCACTCATCACTTTTAACTTCAACCTGAACAATAGAATATCCTTTTATAGTTTCATAAGCCGCAAAGGCCACACCCAACAAGACGAGTATCATTCCTAATAAAAATAAAATAGTTATAAGTTCTGTTAAAGTTGCTGAAATAAATACTATTTTTGCACCTATTGTTAATGAAGTTAAAACGAAAAATGCAACAGCTAAAGTGTAAGAAAATACAGCATTTTTGACAAGTCTGACTCTGAATATAAGTTCTTTTAATTGAATAGAAATACTTTCCAGTCTGACATTTTCAACATAATTAATATCTTTTTCTCCGGCTTTGTTTGTAAATTTTCTTCGTTCCTCATTTAATAAACGTATTCTATTTACAATAAGTGAATATTTATTATTCATTCCAAGCAGTAAAAGTCCGCATGCAGAAATCATTAAACCAGGAGCCAGCATTAATTGTATTATTTCAACTATTGAAATTTGAGTGTTCATAATCCTTGCTAATAATTTAAAAAGATACCATCAAAATTAATTATTGGTATCTAAACTTATTGAAAATATAATTAATATTTTTAGGAAGAACTTTATTGTTTAATTGCTTTTCTTCTGAAAAACAAACTTAAAATAAAATCAAGAGTATCAAGAGGTAATATTCTTAGGAAGGCTGATTTGACGGAATCTAAATTAAAAACAGTAACTCTAAGTCTTTCATTAAAAAGATGATTTTTGAGAAGGTCATCAAAACTTTCAAAATCAGTTTTTTTATTGATATCAATAAAAGCAAAATTAGGTGTTTCTTCTTTTAAAAAATTTAAAATTGCTTCCGAGTTCTGCATATAAGTAGAATTAAAATCAAACAAATGTGTTCCGATTTTAAAGCTTAAGCTGTTTTTCTTTTTATCGCTGATCACGATTAATTTATACATAAATATCTTTAAAATATTTTAAGAAATATAAATTACTTTTCGCGTAAACTTTTACAACAAAAAACTACAATAATAATTTTGGAGGAATGTGATACCAATACTTGATGTGAGCCCGTACAAAGGTAGGAATCTAAAATGGAATTTGCAATAAAAATTGTGTTAAATATATCATCTATTTTTTAAGTGCTTAAAATATAAGAAGTTAAGCCCCTGTCCTTTTAATAAAATCTTTAATAACTAAATCATCAGTATTGAGTAATTCAGTCTGTGAGCCAGTAAAATATATAACTCCGTTATGCATCATCGCAACCTTATCTGCCACATTTTTTACGCTGTACATATCATGCGTTACAACAATTGAAGTAACATTTAATTTGTTTGTTAAATCTTTAATAAGATTATCTATCGAATCTGACATTATCGGATCTAAACCTGTGGTTGGCTCATCATAAAGAATGTAATCCGGATTAGTAATTAAAGCTCTTGCAAGCCCGACTCTCTTTTTCATTCCGCCTGATAATTCAGCTGGTTTTAAATTCTCAGATCCCGGCATTTCAACGAGTTCAAGTTTTTCTTTTACTGCATCAGTAATTTCATTTTTAGTCATAACGTTGTCTGATTCAACCAGAGGTAAAGAAATATTTTCTTCAACAGTCATTGAATCGAATAGTGCTGCTCCTTGAAATAAAAAACCGAATTTTTTTCTTAAGCCGTATAATTCTTTTTCGTTTAGTTCATTTACTATTTGATTTTCAACTTTAACAGTTCCTGAATCCGGAGTTAATAGTCCGACAATATGTTTAATTAATACACTTTTACCGCATCCGCTTCTGCCGATAATTACAATTGTCTCTCCTGTTTTGATTTCAAGATTAACTCCATTAAGAACTTGTTTGTTGTTAAAACTTTTATGCAGGTCTTTTATTTCGATCATAATTTGATGCTTAATTAATATGTATTAATTCCATTTAAAATTTATCAAAATTTCGGATTGATAAAAATCATTGTTAATTTTTATTATCACAATTCTGAGGTTTGTATGAAGAGATTAATTTTCACCTCATTTTTTATATTGAGCGTATTTTCTTCTGTTTATTCGCAATCTCAATTTCCATCTTATTATTATGAAAATCAATTCGGACTTACATCACCGGGAGCAATGAGATACGGATTATATGGTTATGTTAACCCTGCTGTTTTATCTTCGTTAGATCAGTTTGATATGCATTTATTTTTTACAGATCAAAACGGTAAATGGAATAAATTTAACAACTGGGGCCTTTTTACAGCAGTCCCGCATTTGAGTTTTGGATTTGTCCACCAAAAAGTCTCCGCTGCTTCAGTTACTGATTATAAAATTTCAACCTCAGTAGGAAGCAAAAACTTTAGTTTGGGCGTTGGTTTTGGTTGGTCATCGGGAAATCTGGATTATTTTAACAGGAAAAACCTTTTTACATTTGGAACTTTATACAGGCCAATGAAATATGTTTCTTTTGGGTTCATTGGAAATGTTCCGACAGCAGGAAATGGTGAGGGAGCATTGGATTTAGCGGTTCGTCCTTTTGGTAACGAAATTGTCTCTTTGTTTGGAGATTATGTATTTAAAAATAATAGAAATCCGAATGATATTCGTTGGAGTTCGGGAATTGCCGCAGAAGTATATCCCGGTTTTAGAATAACAGGAAGATATTTTGATACAAAATATTTTTCAGTTGGAGTTGAACTAAGTTTGGGTAACCTTGGAATTTCCACGCAATCAAGTTTTAATAAAGATAGTAAACATCAATATAATGTTTACGGCATTAGAATAGGCGGGTATGATAGAAATCCTTTTACAAAATTATTTCCTAAAAATGATTATTTAAATATTGATTTACTTGGAACTACAAAATATCAGAAATATAGATTCTTTGATAATTCCAATACCTTGATGGATCTGATTGAAAAAATCGATGCTGCTAAAAATGATAATTCAATATCCGGAATTGCAATTAATCTATCCGGTATGAATATGAACAGGGAAATGATTTGGGAACTCAGAGAAAGACTGAAAGATTTTAAATCAGCAGGTAAACATGTTGTTGCTTTTATTGACAGGGGAGGAATTGATGCATACCATTTAGCCTCTATAGCAGATAAAATTGTGATGGATCCGCAGGGAATGATTACTTTGGAAGGATATTTATGGGGAAGATTATATTTAAAAGGAACCCTTGAAAAATTAGGAATCGGTTTTCATGAATGGAGATATTTTAAATATAAATCAGCTTTGGAAACTTTTTCACGAGACAATATGAGTGAAGCGGATAGTATCCAATTGCAGAATTTAGTTAATGATTATTATAAATCTGCAGAAAATGATATTTGTAAATCTAGAAATTTATCAACCGATAAATTTAATGATCTTGTAAATAATGAAACAATGTTTTTACCCGAAGATGCATTAAAATTTGGATTGGTTGACACTTTGGGAAGATGGGACACTGTTAAAGATTTAATTAATAAAATGGAAAATTCGAATACTTCATTGGTTGATAAAAACTCTCTCTCAAAATTCAAATTACCGGATGATAATTATTGGGGAGAAAAACCTAAAGTTGCTGTTGTTTACGCTTTAGGCGAATGTGCAATGGACCAGGGAATAAAAGCAAGGAGTTTAGTTAAAGTTATAGAAAGTGTAGCAAATAATTCCAATGTAAAAGCTGTAGTTTTAAGAGTTGATTCTCCCGGCGGCGACGGAATGGCATCTGATATTGTTGCAGAAGCATTAAAAAAATGTAAAGAACAAAAACCTGTTATTGTTTCTCAAGGTTATGTTGCTGCTTCCGGCGGTTATTGGTTATCTATGTATGCAGATACAATTGTTGCCGCTCCTATTACAATTACCGGCTCAATTGGAGTTATCGGCGGCTGGTATTATAATAAAAGTTTTAAAAGTAAAATTGGAGTTAGTACAGATTATGTTAAAAAAGGAGATCATGCTGATCTGCCTTTTGGATTCAGACTGCCTTTAATTGGATTAACACTTCCGGATAGGGATTTAACTTCTCAAGAACAGCAGAGAGCTGAAAATATTATTAAAAGTCTCTATGCAGACTTTATAAATAAAGTTGCTTCTGGCAGGAATATGAAAGTCAGTAAAGTTAAAGAAATTGCACAGGGAAGAGTTTGGTCTGGTTATGATGGAATTGAAAACGGTTTGGTTGATGTTTTAGGCGGATTAGACGATGCCTTGAACATTGCTGTAACCAAAGCAAATTTAAAGAATAAACAATATGATATAATTGAATTGCCTGAGCCGCAGTTAATTAATCTGGATTTCTTGGTTCCTAAATTCTTTGGTATTGATGTTAATGCTGAGGAAGATCCGGTGTTAAGTAATTTAAAATTTAGATTTGAAAATAACGGAATGCCAATGCCCATTCTTCCAATTGAAGATATGGATTTTTTGAATTTATCGATCGGATATTAAAAAAAGTTTTAATTAAAAGTATATTTTTTCTCAACCCAAAGTTCGGTCTTTCTGCCGTTGATAATCGCGGGTTTCCATTTGGATTTGTTAACGGCGGAAAGAACTTTTTCTAAACAGTCGGTGCAATCTAAAGTATTACTTAATATTTTATAATTTATTACGTTTCCCTCTGAATCAATTTGAAGAAATAAATTTACTTCGCCTTTAATATTTTCGTCTGCAAAATTCGGGACAACTTCGAATATTTGGCGAGGTTTATAATTAATTTCAGTTAATCCGCTTTTTGAATTTTTGTCTTTATTAATCCCTTTATTTCTATTTTCATTTAAAGTCGATAATTCAACATTCACATCGTTTAATAATTCAGGCTGAATTATTTTATCGCCTATTTTTATTAATGGTAGTTTGGGCTTAGTATTTATTTTACTGGATTGCACAATTGCCGGAATATCCGAATAAATTATAACCGGCTCATCAATATTTATTATTGATTTATTATTTTGTTTTATCTTTGGAAAAAACTCAAACAAAATTATCATAGAAATTAAGCTTATTATCAAGCTTAATTTAAAGTTCCTGTTATATTCATATTTGTCTTTTATGTATTTCATTGTATCATATTTATTTTGAAATAACTATTTCTGTTTCTTCTTTTGCAGACTTTCCGCTGATGTTATCCTTAACATTTACAGTAAGAATATAATTACCAGGATCATAGTTGCTCATATCTAATTGTAGATACATTTGAGGATCAGGATCGTGAGTTTGATAATTATTTGAAATTGTTAATTGCTTTTGTTTTTCATTTAAACCAAAAATACTTAAAACACCGTTCACTGCTTTTTCCAAACCGCTTTCATCACTTTTATTTTTAACAATTATATTTTGACTGAAATTTGTTTCCAGGTTTACATTTTGATCAAGATTATAAATTTCATAATAAAGATAAATTTTACCTTTTTGTGTAAATGATTTGGTCGGATTAGGTAAAATATTAATATTCTTTCTTTTAATTGAACCTGCCTCCTTGTCATTAAAATTAATATTTGATGCAAGTAGTAAATCGCTTAGCATTAAATTACTTCTTTTAAAATTTCTGGTTTTAAAATTAAAATGGTTTGAAGAAACACCTTTATCATAATTCCTTATAACTTCAAAAGCTAATATCCCGGAATCAGGTTTAACTTTCATTTCAATAGAATTAATTGCTAATGAACTATCATAATCAAAATGTATCTCTTTATTTGCAGAAATTATTTTTATGGAATCTTTATAACTGTAAATATCTCTATAATTTTTATCCATAAAGAATAAACCAAATTTGTGTTCTACAGGAAATGGAATAGAATCGGAAAGTGAAGAGTTTGTAGTAAGTCCATAATTAACATAAACATCCGTTGAGTTGAAATTATTTTCTGTTTCATCTTTAAATTGAACTATGTTATAAGGAACATTAATTTACGGTCCTTCAAATTTGGGATCATAATATTCAAATCTTTTCTTCCTTAGATAGCGCATATAAGCAAAAGTATCGTATAAATATTGTGCATGATATCTGCCGTAAGATTCAGGAACACTGAATCGGAAATTTCCCGACATAAAATCATCAGTAAAACCAAAAGTCATATCGTTATAAAACCAAACATCGGTTTTCATTCTTACATCTGTTCGTCCGCCTGCATTTATATAAGGCCTGTATCTTATTTTATCTTTGGGTTCTCCGTAGCGCAGAATTACTTCTCCTTTATCGGTTTTCCAGCCAGTGGAATTTTATCCGGGTTATCTGAAAAATGAAGATTTGCATACGCGACTCTTGAATAATGTTCTAATAGCCTTTCATTATATTTTGTTAGGTATAAAGGATCATCTGCTTTCCAATAAACTTGGATAATATTTTTCATATCTAATTCGGAAAATTTTTGGTAATCATCACCGAAAATTGGTTTTAATAATTTTTTTACGGAGTTATAAGTAAAATCAATTCTTTCACTGTCCGGCATTAGTATAAGTGCATACTGGTATTGATTATATGCTTTCTGCATATCTGATAGTTTATAATAAATCAATCCTAAATTTAGATGTGCATCTTTATCGTCGGGATAAAGTTCAACAAGTTTTTCTAATAACGGCAAACTTTTATTAGGTTCGTTGTAGTCTTCATAGAGCAGGCTGAGATTAAGTAAAGCGTCTCGGTTTTTTGAATCTAACTTTAATGCATTTAAAAAATAATTTTCCGATTCTTTGAAATCGCTTTCTGCAATATCATTAAAACTTAAAGGCGGCTTGCCGTCATCTTGAATAACCGAATTTATATATTCATTAAAATCTTTTTCTTTAATTTTTCCTATTTGAACCATAGCTTCAACATTAGAGTCATCAATTTGTAAAATATCTATGTAGACATCGTAAGCCATTTTTCTTCCGAAATATTTCATCAGCTTGGCGTACAAAAATCTGTAATCTAAATTTTTAGGCTCTTTCCAAATTGCTTTACGAATAAAATCGCGGGCTTTATTTCTGTCATAAACTGAATTGCGTTCAAAATATAATTTGGCAAGCTGGTAATAAGAGGCGGCATCGGAATTTTGCTTTATTGAATTTTTAAAGGATTGTTCGGCGCTTTTAAAATCATTGTTACTTAATTCTGCCAAACCGTTTTTGTAAAAACTAGTAGTATTTTTAACAGTCTGTGAATACCCTGAATTACTAATTAGAAAAAAGTAAATGATTACTATATTTATCAATAAATTTTTCATCGAAATTAAATGATTTTATTAAATCAATAACAAAATCAGCTTTTTCTATTTGATGAAAATTTAATATTCGCCTAAGACTAAATCAATGTTATTTGGTAATATGCAATTATAATGATTATGCTTCTCTTGAATGATAAAATGCCCAAAGCATCAAAAAAAGCAAAAGAGGAATTCTTCCCCAGGTTATCCAAGGAATATTTGTTTCTAAATTTATTTCGGATTGCTGAATATAAATGTTTATTGGAATAATAGTAGTTAGTAGAAGTATTATTCCCCATGATACTTGTTTTACCCATCTTTTATAAATTAATAGAATACCTAAAATTACTTCTACTAATCCGCTGATTATAACCAATTCGTAATGATAGGGAATGTAAGATGGAATTATCTTTATATAAGTATTCGGAATTAGAAAGTGAAAAGTACCTACGATGATATAAAATATACTCATAACAAATCTGCTATAAGTTCTAATACTAATTGATCTTTTTCTAATTTGATACATCATTTTTCCCAGCTAATTTATAATTAAAAAAGCTAGTAGAGGGATGCAATTGTAAATATTAAATTATTATTAAAGAGTCAAGTTTACTTGAATCGATACAATAATTTTATCTATTAATTATTAAGAAATCCCGGAAGTAATATCATCTAGCGGAGGGTCAAAATCTTCATTAAAAAATTCAAAAGAGACCTGATCTTTAATTTTTTCTAGAACTCCGGATTCTTCTATCTTATCTTTATATGTAGAATAACAATTTAGGCAGGCTTTCATCATTTCTAAATCTTCGTTTTTTAATTTTACAATGCAGTCAATTAGTTCTTCTTCAGTGTTTTTTATTCGAAAACCGTTTTCAAAGAATGGTGAACCGCCCTTTTCAATTTCAGTATTGAATGCCAATCTTTTTAAATAATTTGCATTCTGATCTTTCAATTCAAGAAAAACTCTTTTTATAACTGCATGCATAACCAGATGATCATGAAATCCGCTGACACCGTGTACAGGATAACTGACAATAATTTCGGGTTTTAGTTTTTCAATTTTTTCTTTTACAATATTTTCGATTATTCTTGGATCCATTTCTTTTAATCCGCTGTCCGGCAAATCCAAAACTTCCATGCTTGTTAAGCCGAGAGTTTTTTCAACTTTAAGCATTTCTTTATATCTGATTTCTCCCATTTCTTCAACGGATAAGTTTAATTTAAATCTTTGTTTGGTCGCGCCGCCTTTTGTTAAAGTTAAAAGGTGAACTTCGTGACCGTTTTTTAATTGTGAATTAATTACTGCTGCCGGGCCGAATGACTCATCATCCGGATGAGGATAAATGTAAAATATTTTCATTATCAATTAGTGTTTTATTTTTAAAATAGAGGACATTATAAATCAATCAGCCGCCGGTGATAATTTATTTGTCCAAGATGATAATTCAGATGTGTTAGAAGATGGACTAAAAAATATTCTGTTGTAATTTCTTTTTGAAAAATATTTTCCGGATATAAACTGCTGAGAATTTCTTCATCAAGTTTAATAAGAACATTTTTAACTTCTAAATTTGTCTTTTCAACCAATTCTATTAAGGTTGTCCTGGAAATATTTTTCTCAGCAAATTCTGCGTTCCTGTTTCTTTTATAACCTGATTTACCGAGAACGGAACCAATAAAATATCTTAAATTTCCAACTATATGAAGACACAAATTTCCCCCGGAGTTTTTAATGCTCCCATCAATTTTCCAGAGATTGGTTTCGTCTTTATAAAGATTTATTTCATCTCTTAATCGTTCGAGATCTCTTTCTACAATTTCTACTAGAGTGTTTTTGATTTTTAAGGTCAATTCTGTCCGGTTTTAAAATGAAATTATAAGCAATAAAGTAAAGATAATTAATAGTGTAAAATACAAACCTGCTTTAAATTCTTTTGACTCAAACGATCTTAAATTATTTTTAATATTTCTATTCATAACATAATTTACCTTTGTCGTTAACAATATAGCATCAAAGAAACAGATTTATTTTTCTTTTAGTCACGAGGAGAAAAACATGTTGCTTTAATCACATTAAAGCAAAAGAATTACTTATTTTGGTGAGAATTTAAAACAGTAATTAAAAATTATTAAATGAAAAGAAGATAAATTCTTTTAATAATTCAGCTTACCGCCCAAGGCTTTAAATGCATCAAGTACATTTTTCAAAGCATCTTTTTGTTCTGCAGATACTTCATTTTCAGTATAATTACCGCGTCCAACATATCTTATAATTGTGGAATTCGAACTGATTATTCTATTTACTAACTTATAAATGTCTGAATTTATTGGAATTTCACACCACTCCCAGGTATCATGGCTGTCATGATCCATTTCTACTCTCTGTGGTACGAGTCTAAAACTATAATCATCTGCTTGAAATTGATAAGACTGGATATTAAGCGGCTGCATTGACGTATATTGTATTTTTAATCTTAAATCGGAAGGTTGGCCGCTTTTACCGTCCTTTTTAAAGTATAGATAAAATCCGCTTACATTGTTGTATCTGGGTGAAGTTTTATCATAATAAGTTGTAATATCTTTAGCAACATCAAATGCTGTATACATTTTATCTACTGCATTGTTGTATGTATTTGAAGAGGCTGTATTATGCTCTTCCGGTTTGTAAGAGGTTGATTCGTAATAACTGTTATTATTTTTATTTGATTTTCTTTCTTCCAGGTTTTTTAACAAATCTTTTGCTTCAAAAACTTCATTTGCATCCGGATATCTGTAAATAATTAATAAAAGTTTTTCTTTTGCATCATTAACATCATCTCTTTTAATACTAAGTTTTGCTTGCTTAAGAAGCCAGTCAGGGCTTCTTTTCATTTCTCCCAGCTTATCTTTAAGCTGCTTATTCTCTACCGCTAAATGAGTTTTTTCCTGATCCAGTTTATTATACTCACTTTGTTTCCACCACATATAAAAAGCTGTTACAACTACAATCAAAACCAGCGAACTTATAAATTTCATCATGACAGATTCTAAAAATTTATTATTGATGCCACGATATTTTCAAAAATTGTTCCTAATTAAGACACAAAAAATAGCTTAAATTGAAGCTAATTTAAGGGTATTGATTCAGAATGGTAATTTGTAAATGTAATTTTATCTAAACTAAGTCGAAATTACAGTGTTATATTTTGAAGAAAAATCAATTGTAATTTTTACAATTTTCTGGCAACAACTACTACCGTTTTTAACTGATCAAGAATTCCAGAGCTTTCATTTAGTGCTTCAAGATAAACTATATAAATACCTATTCTTAAAGCTCTTCCGCTGTCGTCAAGTCCGTCAAAAATAACAGATCCATTTGAACCGCTGGCTTTATTATTTACTAACGTTCTTACCAATCTGCCGTGACTGTCAAAAATCTTTATTCTAATCTGTGCAACTCTTTGATCAAGGTTATAATTAATCATCGTAAAATCCTGAAAACCGTCGTTATCCGGAGAAAAAGGATTTGGTGAAACTGAAATTTCGGATGAAAGATTTGAATTTTCCGTGAAAATGCTGTTCTGCTTTCCGGGAGTTGCACCGGAATTATCAACAGAACTGCTCCAATTTCCCGGATCGTTTCCGTCTTGTTTGGGATTTATTCTTTCTAAAGAAATATTTTTTGTTGAATTAAAATTCCGGTTGTGCCATTTATCGGAATACCAAACTGAATCAATTACATTTCCCTTAATATCTTTTAGCAGAATTAATTCTCCTTGATTTGAAAGACCAAGACTGGAATTATTTAAAATATTTAAGGATTTATCGTTATTAAAATTGTAGTTTTTTATAATTCCGGAATCAGCTGCAAGAACAAAATAATTTTTAGGATTCAGATTAATTGTCGTATCAGATAATCTAAATGAATTATTATTTTCATCTTCAATTTTCCATCCGCCTATATTTATTGAATCTTCAGAGTTATTATAAAATTCAACAAACTCACTATTGCCAACTTCCGGATCGAACATAATTTCGTTAATAACAACATCATTTCTTTTGTAATCCGGAATATTTAAAATTGAATTATCTTTTCCTGGAGTGCTTCCGGAAATATCGAGAGAAGTTGCCCAATTAGAACTGTCGGATGTTTCCTTCGAAAAAGAAATTCTTTCCAAAGAATGTCCGTTTTTTCCGCCCCAGTTTGAATTGTATTTCAAACTGTCGATTATACCATCCCGGAAATCGTAAATGATAATTCCATCTTCAGTATTGCCAAGGCTTCCGAAATCAGTAAAAACAATCTTGGAGTTGAAATCGGGATAAAATCTATAAAAAGAAGTATCCGAAGCAATTATTAAATATTCTTCCGGTTCAAGTTTTAAACTTGAAGTCGATATAAAATTTTCAGTCGGTGTTGAAAGCAAATCACTTACTGACCAATTTTTAAGATCAATTTCTTTTGAAGATACATTTTTTATTTCTATCCATTCCGGTTCGTTTTTTAAAGGATCATACATGACTTCATTTATTGAAATTGTATTTTGTGAATAACCCGGCTCAATAAAACTTTCAGCATAATTATTTAAAGTATCTTCATCGTTATTTAAAAATATTTTTACCGCTGCTAAAGTTTTTGAAGTTAAATTATTAATCGGCTGACTTGATTGAATACTGATAGAATCTTTTGAATTCAAATTTATATTAGATTGAGAACTTAATAGTTTGTCAACAACAAGATTAGAATCGGTATCAATATAAAAATTAACTTTTATGTTTGATGCCGGAGAAGTACCGTTATTTTGAATTTTTGCATTAATAAATACATTATCGCCTGGAACCGGAAATCTTGGAGTGAATGAAATTTCTTTTATAGAAACATCTATATTCTTGGGAGTTATACTATTGATTCTTCCGGGAGTGCTGAACTCAATATCTTCTGAAGTTCCCCAATTACTTTTTGAATTTGACGGACCTGAAAATTCTTTTCTTTCCAATGAATAACCATTTGTTCCGCCCCAATCATTATAATAAAATACCGAATCCATTGTCATTCCTCGGTCATCAATTAAAACAACACCTTCACTGCTGTTATTTAAAGAAGGAATATTTAAATAAATTATTTTTGATGGAATAACTCTGTGATAATCTAAAATAGTTGAGTCTTTTGTTATAATTAAATATGATTTTGATGGAATGTAAATTTCTTGATTTATAGATACATACGTCGGGGATGAAACAACATCCGAAATTTCCCAATCAATTTAAATTTATAGAATCATTTGAACTGTTATAAATTTCAATCCATTCCGGTTCACCTAATTGCGGTGTGTACATTATTTCATTTATAACCATAGTTTTTTCAGGATATCCTGGCTTTACATATTTAAGTAAATAATTATTTGTTGTATCCTGATCATTTGAGAAAATAACTTCAGCGTAAAATTGTTTTTTTGTTTGAATATTATGAAGCGTATAATTAATTGATAAAATTACAGAATCCTTTGAATCTAAAGTGATCTGATTTTGCGATTCTATAAGATGATCGGGAATAGAATCAAGATTTGTATCTTCATAAAATTTTAAAGTGAAAACCGCATTATTGTTTCCCGGGTTTTTTACTTTAATTGAAAAGGAAACATCATCTCCAAATGCAGGAAATTCAGGTGAGAATAAAATATCGCTTAATTCAATATCATTATCTTTTTGAGTTACGGAATTTATAAAACCCGGAGTTCCGTTAAACCTGCTTATAGAAGTTTTCCAGTTTGTTGAATCTGTTGATGAATTATCAGCATTTATTCTTTCAAGCGATTTTCCATTTTTCCCTCCCCAACTTGAAATATATTCTAAAGAGTCAATTGTTCTGTTAAGAGAATCAACTAAAATTAGTTTATCTCCCGAATTATTTAATGAAGGAAAATTTGTAATTACATAAGAAGACGGAATATTATAGTAATTTAAAATTGAACTATCTGCTGCAATTACAAAATAATCACCCGGATTTAAAACAGTCGAATCATTTATAATTTTAACAGTATCTCGATTATCCGATATTTGATAGTTTTTTATATTAATAATTTTGCTGCTTCTATTGTATAATTCGATCCATTCACCTTCATTTGAATTAGGAGCATACATAAATTCATTTAATACCAGATCATTTCTTACTTCATTTACCTGAACTCCGGTTAAATTTGTAAATGCAATATTGTTTGTTGTATCCTGGTCTTGAGAAGTTTCTAGTTTGCAGATAAAATAATTTTCTCCTTCAACAAAATTTGAAGTTGAAAATATATTTAAAATACTGTCTCCTGAATTAATCGGATTTCCATTTAGAGAATTTAAAAATTCATTCGGCTGCGGAATTGAATCTGCATTTATATCTCTATAAAATTTTAAAGTGTAATTACCCGATTGATTTAATCCCGCATTCTTTACATTTATTTTAAATTGAACCTGATTGCCTAAAATTCCAAAATCTTTTTTGGGTTTAAAAGAAGCAATTTTAAATCAAAATCTTTAACAGTTATAGAGTTTATTTCCCCTGGAGTTGCATTATAAATGCTTTCAGAAGTTCCCCAATTTTCTGGATCATTGCTTCCATTCAAAGATGAAATTCTTTCAAGAGATTTCCCATCTGAATTTCCGCCCCAATCCGGTGAATAACTAACGCTGTCTAATTTTATTCCGAGTGAATCTTTAATAGTAATATCATCACCGGAATTATTAAGCGAAGGGAGATTGAGAACAATTACACTGACAGGAATATCATAAAAATTAAAAATTGTTGAGTCTTCACTTAAAACGACAAAAGATCCGGAATTAATAAAAATATTTTCATTTGAAATAGTTGTTGTCGTTGTATTATCTGAAATCTGCCAGCCTTTTAAATTTATATTTGAAGAAGTATTGTTAAAAAGTTCAATCCATTCAGGTTCATCAGGATTCGGAGCGTACATTAATTCATTTATTACAACATCATTAAAATTATTTCCTGGAGGAAGAACTGTAAAATCAAAAACCTTTTTATTGTTTGAAGTATCTTCATCATTTGTATAATTAGCTTTTGAAATTATTTGATAATTACCTTCTGGCAAATTATTTAAAGTTGTGTTCACCGTATTTGAATCACCCGGAAGAAGATTAAAAAAGTTTTGATTTAATATCAGTTCCGAAGTTTGTCCGAGTGAATCAAAATTAAGATCATTATAAATTTGTATTGAATAATTATTTATTTCATTCAATCCGGAGTTTTTAACTTTTGTAAAAACATCAACATCATCCCCGTCAAATGGATATTCGGGATTAATATGAATATCACTTACTTCTAAATCATTATTTAATATTGTAAGGGTATTTCTAAATCCAGGCGTTCCGTTTTCATTTAAAGAATTTGCCCAATTGGATTGAGAATTATCGGAATTTAAAATTATTTTTTCATCCGAAACTGCTGTATTGTTATTTGCTGAATAAATATAAACACTTAATGTATCGGATAAATTATTTACTAGTCTTACTGGTCTGTCGGAAGAATTGGACATTCCGTTTGGTACCGAAAGCATTATCATTTATTTTTAAAATTAAAGCATCAGGTGGAATAATTCCGTTGTAAATTCCTGAATTTAAATCATAATCTCCCTCCAGAATAACTGCATAAGATTGCGGCTGAAGCAAGGTTCCGAATCCTGCCGGAACAATTGTATCTTGATTAGAAGTGTAGTAAATAATTCCGTAATTATTTAAATCAATTGCATCTGTTGAACTTCTATTATAAAGTTCTATAAATTCATTATTACCTGGCTGCGGATTAAACATTATTTCGGATAATACAAGTGAAGAGTCTGACTGCGAAAATATTTTACCCGCCCATATAATAATTAATAAGAAGATGGTTCTTTTAGCCCCCATAATCTTCCTTATCTTATTAAGTTAAATTTTCTATAAAGTTAATCTAATGTATATAAACAATCAAATTAAAATAAAAAATTCTTTTAAGTAATTCGGATTATCAATTGATTAATCGGCATTATTAAATATATTAAATATTTTATTCATTTTTTTAGAGTGGCACTATAAAAAAATAAATACTGGCTCTTTTAGTATAGAAATCGGTTAATTATTTTGTTTTGAAAATTAGAAACAAAAATTCGATTCAATAATTTTTTAAAATCATAGTTGTTAGTAGAGGACGCAGTCAAACCACATCAATTAGATTAATTTCTTTTGGTGTGGTTTACTTATAAATAAAACTTTTATTGCAGTACAAAATTGCTAATGCCGCCTGCTTTTAATTAATCAATTAAGTTATATCAATGTAAAAAACATTTTATATAACATTTATAAAATTATGAATGAATGTAAATCATCATTTTTTCACAATTAAATAAAAATGAATTCATCTTTTTTATGGAGGAAATAATGAGAAAATATTTGTTATTTAGTTTTGTAATTTTAACGACCGCTATTATTTTATCCGTTATATGCTCAGTTAAGCGGAAGTTATACATAGGTTCCGGGGGTGATTATTCAAATTTAAATTCAGCAGTAAATGACTTAGTTAACGCTGGAGTTTCGGGTCCGGTTGTTTTCGATATTATTAGCGGTACATATACAGAGCAGCTTTCAATTCCCGAAATTGCCGGTACATCGACAATTAATTCCATAACATTTCAATCACAGAGTGGTAATGCATCGGATGTAATTATTCAGTTTCAACCTACTTCATCTGATAATTACGTAATTAACTTGAATGGGACCGACAATTTAAGACTAAAAAATCTTACGCTGCAGTCTATAACCGATCCAACTTACAGAAGAGTTATACTTTTTGGAAGGTGGTGACGAAGATGTGCAAATTTCCGGCTGTCAATTAAATGGGGCAGCAGGTTATGGGAACAACTTTGCTTTAATTTATTCAACAACAACATCTATTTTAACAGATTTACAGATAAGCAATAATATATTTGATACCGCCGGTTACGGTATTTTACTTTATGCTTCTTCGGTCTCAAACTCAACGGGAACAATAATTTCATCAAACATTTTTAATTCAATAGATATTAGATTCAGCTTTAGAAGTACATGACCAAAATGGAATAGAGATTACTGAAAATGAAATAAATAATATTTCAGGCGGTGCCTATGGAATAAATATAAGCAGCTGCGGAGGAGCAATTCGTATACTTAAAAATAAAATACAAACAGCAACTACTTCCGGCCTTGTAATAAGTTCATGTGACGGAACTTTGGGAAATGAAGGACTAATAGCCAATAACTTTATTTCCGGAACAAGCAATAACGGAATATATTTATATGCTTCAAGCTATCAGAATTTTTATCATAACAGTGTATCTATAAATAGCGGAAATTCAAACTACGCATCATTATATCTTTATAACAGCAATAGTTCAATTAATATTATAAATAACATATTAAGCAATGAAGGAACAGGACTATCTCTCAGTGTAACTCAGGCATCGGCAATAAACACATTAGATTATAATGATTATTACTCTCTTGGTGATTATATAGCAAGCTGGGAAAATACCGGACTACAAACAGTTCAGGATCTTCAAAATGTTGATGGACAGGATAATAATTCAGTATCATGTTATCCGGCGTTTGCTTCAAACATAGATTTAACTCCATCTTCACCATTGATTGATGATGAAGGATTTGATCTTACTTCGGTTGTTAATGATGATATAAACGGAATACCAAGAACGGTTCCCGTTAGTATGGGAGCAGTAGAATATAATGTATCCGGAAATCCTTTATCGGGAAGTTATGATATCGGAGGTGGAAACAATGATTATTCCTCTCTTACAGCAGCAACGGCTGATATGAAACTCGAAGGGATAAACAGTGCAGTTACATTTAATATTTATCCGGGTACTTATAATGAACAAATAAATCTGGAGCCTTACTGGGGTTCATCTGCAGCAAACACAATAACATTTCAATCCCAAACAGGCAATCCATCTGATGTTATCATTCAATATCAGCCAACATCATCGGATAATTATGTAATAAAAATAAACGGGACGGATAATTTAAGTATTAAAAATCTTACGCTTCAATCTATAACAGATCCGGATTACAGAAGAGTATTGTTGTTGACTGGAAACAATGTAGATTTGCAAATTACCAGACTGCCAATTTAATGGAGCAGTAGGATATGGTGACAACTTTGCTTTTATTTATTCAACAACAACATCTATTTTAACGGATCTGCAAATAAGCAATAATACATTTAACACTGGTAGCTATGGAATTGAACTGTATGCATACTCAATTGCCAATTCTACCGGAACAATAATATCTTCAAATGTATTTAATTCAATAGATATTGGGGCAGCGTTGGAAATACACGGACAAAATGGAATAGTGATAAACGAAAATGAAATTAACAATATTTCAAGCGGCGCCTACGGAATAAATATTAGCAGCTGTGATGGAGCAATACGTGTACTTAAAAATAAAATACAAACAACAACAGCTTCCGGTCTCGTAATAAGTTCATGTGACGGTACTTCCGGAAATGAAGGCCTTATAGCCAATAACTTTGTCTCCGGCACAAGCAACAACGGAATATATTTATATGCTTCAAGCTATCAGAATATATTATCATAACAGCGCATCAATAAACACTACAAATTCTAATTATGCAGCTTTATATATTTATTTAAGTAATAGCTCAATAAATGCAGTTAACAATATTATTAAGTAATGATGGTGCAGGCTTAGCGCTGAGTGTATCTCAGGCTTCAGCAATAAACTTATTAGATTATAATGATTATTACTCTCTTGGTGATAATATAGCAAGTTGGGAAAATACTGATCTACAATTCCTAGAAGATCTTCAAAACATAGATGGGCAAGATTCCAATTCTGTTTCTAAAGAAGTTACTATTTGTTTCTGCCAATGATCTCCATTTGAGTGATTCTTCAATAGGTGATTATGATTTATCAGGTATGCAGCTTTCTCAAGTTCCCGATGATATTGATTTTGAACCAAGAGGAATTACACCTTATATGGGTGCTGATGAAAATTTAGGTTCACCTTTGCCTGTAGAGTTAGTTTCATTTACTGCAAATATCACAGGAAAAGATGTAGTACTTAATTGGAGTACTGCTACAGAAGTAAATAATTATGGATTTGAAATTGAACGAAAAAGTTTAGGAAATTGGGAAAATATTGGTTTTGTAAACGGAAATGATAACAGTACCACAATAAAGAAATATTCATTTACAGATGAAAATCCTTCCGGCGGAAATAAATTTAAATACAGACTTAAACAAATTGATAACGACGGAAGTTTTAAATATTCAAAGGAAGTTGAAATTGAATTAACCCCTGAGGAATTTAATTTGTCTCAGAATTATCCTAATCCTTTTAACCCAACAACAAAAATAAATTTCAGAGTTCCAAAAGAAACAAATGTAAATATTAAAATTTATGATATAACAGGCCGGGAAGTAAAAGAATTATTAAACAAAAAAGAAAAGCCGGGTTATTATTCAATAACATTAAACGGATCGGATTTAAGTTCGGGAGTTTATTTTTATAGAATGATTACTAGCAGCGGTTATTCTTCCGTTAAAAAATTAATGCTTTTAAAATAGAAGATATTTTGAGAATAATTCAAGTAAAACTAGCAATATTTTAATTAGATGTAAGGAACTTTAATTAATATTTATATAAGATTTAGTTTTCCTTCCAATGTCAGGAGAAAATTTATGAATACAATCATGAAAATAGTCTTAATACTTAATTTAATTTTTATAGTGTCATTCAATACTTATTCTCAATCGTCAACACTCAAACTTCCTACAAGCGACCATACCAGTAGTTTTGATATTACGAGCAGCAGCGGAACGCTTCTTTCCAGATTTTTTGGTGATGGAGGATTTTATGTACGTGGAAGCGTCGGAACCGGGAACATTCCTATTGATAATGCGTCTCCTTTATTAATGTGGTATCCTAAAAAAGCCGCTTTTAGGGCGGGTTTTCCTTTTGGAAATAATTGGTCTGATGCATTTATTGGTATTTACTCGATGTCATTGGGGTATGCAACAGTTGCTAGTGGAGAATTTTCAATTGCCTTTGGCGGTAGTGTAAATGCAACAGGCAATAATTCAATTGCGATTGGATATGGGTCAACTGCAAGCGGAGATTATTCTACTGTAATGGGATATGCTGTAAGTACTGGGTTAACTAACTTTAACAGTGGTTCTTTTGTTATTGGCGATCATTCAACTAATGGTGGAACAACTTTTTCTTCTGCAGATAATCAAATGACAATGAGATTTGCCGGAGGTTACCGTTTGTTTACAAATTCCGGAGCAACAATAGGTGCATCGCTACCTCCTGGCGCAAACTCATGGACAACTATTTCAGATTCAACAAAGAAATGTGCATTTCTCCCGGTAAATGGTGAAGATGTACTAAATAAAATAAGTCAATTTAATTTAAGAAGCTGGAGTTATAAAGCACAAGACAGCACAAAATTTAGGCATTATGGTCCTATGGCTCAAGAATTTTATAATGCTTTTGGTCATGATAAATATGGGACCATAGGAAATGATACAACAATAAGTACATCAGATTTATTAGGAATAAATTTAATAGCAATCCAGGCGTTAGAAAAAAGAACTGAAGAATTAATGAAAGTTCAAAAACAATTACTTAATAAAGTTAATGAACTAAAAAAATTAAAAGAAATAATTGTCAAACATAAAATTCAAATTTCAAAACAGCAATCAGAAATTAATAAGTTAAACGATTTGAAAACTAGATTTACAGAATTAAAAAAAATGGTTCTGCCGTATTTAAAACAAACAAAAAACAAAAAAGTTAAATACGCATCAGATAATGTGCTGAATTGAATTTTGTATTTATAATCATTCATCTAATATTTCTAATATATATAAGCAGTGATCATGAAGATATTAAAATATTTTTCGTATTTAATTTTGACTTTATTGACTTTTCACAATTTCTCAATTGCACAGGGCTTTACAATTTCAAACAATGCAGTTTTTTCTTTAGGTGCTGCAACTTTCTCGCTTTCCTTAAATTGGGATGACGAAGGTACATTTGACGCCGGCAGCGGAACATTATTATTTAATAAAAACTCTGGAGATCAAACTATAACTTGTCCAGGTGAAGATATCTATTATAATATTGAAATAAATAAAACTTCTGGAAATGTAATTCTCCAAGACAATATTACTGTTAATAATAATCTTACAATATCTAGGGGAAATCTGAATATAAATAATAATGTTATAACACTGGGTCCTTCAGGAATACTTTCCGAATCTAATAGTAATACCATTATTAGCGGTACTATTAAAACAATAAGATCGCTTAATGCTCCACACAATTTAAATGTTGCCGGACTTGGAGCCGAGATATCCACAACGTCCAATTTAGGAAGTACACTTATTTTGAGGGGAGATATGATCCAGACAAATAATGGTAATGAGAGTATTAAAAGATTTTTTGATATTAAACCCGCAAATGAAAATATTGTTAATGGTGAATTGGTATTCCATTATAATCAAAACGAATTGAACGGAATTAACGAATCCGAATTAGAATTATTTAGTTCGGTTGACTTTGGAAACACTTGGATGGAAATAGGCGGGACATTAAATGCAAGAGCTAATACAGTTACAATTACTGGCTTAACTCATTTCTCAAGATGGACATTAGGAAGTTCATCAACACCGCTTCCAGTTGAATTAAAAAACTTCACAGCTTTATCGAAGGATAATAAAATTTTTTTGAATTGGAATACAGCGACAGAAGTTAATAATTACGGATTTGAAATTGAAAGGAAAAGTAATCTGAATTGGGAAAATATTGGTTTTGTCTCTGGCCACGGCAACAGCAATTCGCCCCAAAAATATTCCTATACAGACAAATATCCTACAAGTGGAAATAAATTTAAATACAGACTTAAACAAATTGACAACGATGGAAGTTTTAAGTATTCAAAGGAAGTTGAAACTGAATTAACCCCTGAGGAATTTAATTTGTCTCAGAATTATCCTAATCCTTTTAACCCAACAACAAAAATAAATTTCAGAGTTCCCGAAGAAACCAATGTAAATATTAAAATTTTTGATATAACAGGCCGGGAAGTAAAAGAAATACTAAACAAAAAAGAAAAACCGGGATATTATTCAATAACATTAAACGGATCGGAATTAAGTTCGGGAGTTTATTTTTATAGAATGCGTACGAGCAGTGGTTATTCTTCTGTTAAAAAATTAATGCTGCTTAAATAAATAACAGTTTAACTCAACTGTGGAGCCGTCAAACCACATCGTAAGATTAATCTCTTGTGGTGTGGTTTTTATTTATTAAGTTAAAATTAAAAAATACTAATCAAGTAATATCTTTCTCAGGCTGTTTAATCCAGAGCGTATTTCATTTTCATTAAAAGCAGAATAACCTAATAATAATCCTGGTCCGTAAAAATTTTTTATTGAATACTCTGAAATTGCTCTAACAATTATATTGTTCTTTACAGCTTCAGCAGCTATTTTTTTATCATTAGTATTTTTAGGCAGCCAGGAAATTATATGCATCCCGGAGGCCGAAGGTTCGGCCCGCATAAATCCTTTAAAATTTTTATTTATTTCTTTGATTAAAAAATCTTGTCTGCTTTTATAAAGCAATCTCATTTTTCTTAAATGTTTGCTGAAGTAACCCTCCGAAATAAATTTTGATAAAATCATTTGTTCAAATATCGGGTTTTGCCTGTCCATTAAAGATTTTGCCGTTATAAAAGAATCAGCCATATCAGCATTTGGTAATACCAAATAACCTATACGAAGACTCGGAAATAGTACCTTACTGAATGTCCCTAAATAAATAACTTTTCCAAATTGATCTAATCCTTGCAAAGAAGGAAGCGGATTTCCATAATACCGGAATTCACTATCATAATCATCTTCTATAATCCAGCTGTTATTTTTTTCCGCAAACTGCAGAAGGTTTAATCGTCTGGCAATACTCATTGTGTGGCCAAGCGGAAATTGATGAGAAGGTGTGGTAAAAATTAAATTCGGTTTAGGATTATTTTTCTCAGAATGTATTATATCCAAACCCTCTTTGTCAAGCCGGCATGGATATATTTTCGCTCCGCCGAATGCAAGAGAAGCTCTGGCACTGTAATAACCGGGATCTTCAATCCATACAGTTGGATTTTTACCTGATTGTTTAGAGAAAACTCTTCCTATTAAATCCAAACCTTGTTGTGTTCCGTTTACAATAATTATTTGATCGGCACTACAGTTTACTGCTCTATATGATTTCAAATATAAAGCAATCGCTTCTCTAAGTGGTTTATATCCCGCGGCATCACCATAACCCATTTGTTCACTAAATGAATTTAAAAAAACCTGGTTGGAAATCCTTTGCCATGTTTTAATTGGAAATTCATCGAATGCAGGTATTCCATTTTGAAAGGGAATTATTTCATCAGCACTTCTAAATCTATATGTTAATTCGGGCGGACCAAGATTTTTATTTATTTCATTTTTAAATCTTGAATTCACATTCTTAATATTTTTAACATGACTTTCTTGAATCTCAACTTTTAAATTTTGTTTGCCTGGCTCCTCTTTTTTGCAATACAGATTTTAACTTTAAATCTTTAGGTGTCTTAGAACTGTAAAAAAAATTATCGGGAATTTCGCTTACAAAGGAACCGGCACCTCTTTTTTTATAAATATATCCTTCAATCATTAATTGTTCAAAGGCCAAATCGACTGTATTCCTGGAAACTTTTAACGCCTGGGCAAGAGAACGGGTGCCGGGCAATTTCTGATCTTTATAAAATCTTCCTTCTAAAATTGCTTTACGAATAAGATTATATAATTGCTTATACAGAGGCACTTTTGATGAGAAATTAAATTTTAAAGATACTAACGGTATTTCCTCTAATTGACGCGGCAAGATTCTTAACCTTTTGTGCTATAATAATGCATTAAAATAAAGTGGCACTATAAAATATTAAATACTGGCTCTTTTGTAAAGGAAATGAGCTAAATAATGCATAATTGTGAAAGAAATAACTTTAGTATAAAAAATCTTCCAATTATAAAAATTTTTTTAATTGATGAATTTTTATATTAAGATTAAGAAAGGTTACTTCTCGTAACTTATTCTGGCTATTTTATATTTGGGATTATTTTCTCTGGACCTGCATTTAGTTGTAAAATTATATTCTTCTCCCGGAGCTAATTTACTAATAAAAACTTTCGCTGAATCTTTCCATAGTTTGTAAACAATATTTATATTCTTTACAGTATAATCTGCAGTGTTTTTTGCGACGCCGGTGAATACAGCAGCATAACCGGAAGGCGTAACGGAAGGATGTTCGTAATCCCAATCGGTAGATTTACTTACGGATAATTGTTCTTTTACTTGTATAACATTATTTTCTTTTATGAAATTATCGTACACCAAATACCCGCCGACTACAAGAATTATAAGTATTAAAAATTTTTTCATATAGAACCTTTCGTTTTCTAGTTAAACATTTTCAATAAATTTTTTCTGTAATTATTAAGATATAATTTTGAAAATCCCTGAAGTTTACGAAGTGAATAACAAAATGCATTTAAAATTGGAATTCTTATATTTACCTTGATCGAATAAAAAACATCGATTTCGTTTTCTATATCATTTAAAGAAATATTTTTATTTGAATTTGAATTTTTTAATTCTTTATAAAATATATTGTAGCATACCGAATCTTTATAAATTATCGGTTTTTTTCCAAGAAGATGAAATCTTTCCAGCATATTAGATAAATAATTAATCTTAGAATCAATAACATAAAATGAATTCCATACATTTCCGTTTTCATAACCTTTGGTTAAATTTTTATTTTCATTTTGTGCAAATGAATTTGAAATAAAAATCAAAACCAAAATCAAAAAATATTTTTTCATTGTTCTTTTACCTTGCCGCTTTTTTCTGCTTGTAATAAGGCAAACCGGTCGAATAAAAAATTAGGAATTATCTTAATTATTTTTGAACCAAGCACAATCGGAAATGGGAACTGGATTATTTTCTTTTCTTTTTTTATCCCTTTTATAATTTTTTTAGCCGCTTTTTTAACATCCATCAAGAACGGCATATAAAATTCATTTTTATCTGTCATAGAGGTTTTTACAAACCCGGGTTTCACCGTTAATATTTTTATATTAAGCGGACTTAATTCCACTCTTAAACTTTCCAGCATTTTACTGGCAGCAGCCTTGCTTGCTGTGTAAAACGCACTGCGAGGAAATCCTCGACTATCTGCCAAACTTGAAACACCAACAATCATTCCGCTTTTATTTTTTAAAAAATCGGGCAATAATTCTTCAATACAGTAAATCATTCCCATTACATTTACATCAAAAATATTTTTACCTAAATCCGAATTAAAATTTACTGCTTCCATTCTGCAGCTTGTTCCGGAATTTAGAATTGCGATATCTATTTTATCTGTTTTATTTTTTATGATTTCAAATGCCTGTTTAACTTCTTCTTTTTTAGAAACATCGCATTTAAATGTAAAAATATTGCTGCCGGAATTTTTAAGTTTTTCGGCTAATTCATCCAATACATTTTTTCTTCTTGCCAAAAGAAAAAGTCTGTTTTTTCCTTTAGCTAAATATTTTGCTAGTTCATATCCAATTCCGCTTGAAGCACCCGTAATTAAAATTGATTTATTTTTTAATTCCATTATTTTGAATCTTTATAAAGATTTAATTGGTATAAAATAATCAATCTTAAATTTATTTTATACTTTAACTTGAAATAAGAAATAATAAGGTTATTTTATCTTTATTTCATTATTTTCATTTGTTGAGGAAATTTTAGTTTCAAACGGAAGAATTTAAACTTTTGTATTAATTGACAATTTGTTATCTTTTCATCAAAAATTATTCCAATGTTTGTTAACGATACAATACCAATAGAAGCTGTGATTGTAAGGCCGGAAATAATTGATGCTCCATTTGCATGCGATTTGATAAAATGTAAAGGTGCTTGCTGTACGCTCGAAAGTCCGTACGGTGCCCCGGTAACAAATGAAGAAGTTGAGAAAATAGGCCAAATTCTAAATATTGTAAAGGAAAATTTACCTAAAAGACATATTGAAGAAATTGAAGAAAATGGATATTTTGAAGAGAAAGATGGCGAACTTTTATTAAGAAGTGTTAATAATAAAGCCTGTGTTTTTGTTTATTATGAAGGTGAAATTGCTAAGTGCGGAATTGAAAAAACTTATTTAGAAGGTAAAGTAAATTTCCGCAAACCAATCTCCTGCCATTTATTCCCAATTAGGGTTTCAAAATTCGGCGGAGATGTTTTAAGATATGAAAAAATAAAAGAATGCAGTCCGGCAATTGAAAACGGAAAATCAAAAAATCTAGTTATAGCAGAATTTTGCAGAGACTCTTTAATTAGATTGTATGGAAGTAAATGGTATTCAAAATTAGTCGAAAAGATCGGTAAGTAAAAATGTTATCATTAAATCAAAGATTATCTCAACAGCAAAAACTTTCTCCTCAGCAGATTCAATACCAGAAACTGCTGCAGTTAAATACGCTTGCACTTGAACAAAGAATTAAAACCGAACTTGAGCTGAATCCTATTCTGGAAGAAGTTCCTCTGGAAGAAATGGAAATGTCTCAGGAAAAAGAAAAAGATGACGGTGAATCGGATGATTTTGAAGAAAAAGAAAATGATGAATTCGAACTAGAAGATTTCATGAATGATTATGAATACGACAGCGATAATGTTAATAGAAGTAAAGATGATGAAATTTACCAGCCGTTAGCTCCGGCAAGAGAAAGTTTAAATGAACATATTTTGAATCAGTTAAGATTATTAAATCTCGATGAAAATTTATCGGCTCTCGGTGAAGAAATAGTAGGCAATTTAGATCAAGACGGATATTTAAAAAGAAGTTTGGAAGATATTGTAAACGAACTTAACATGTTCGATCATATTGAAGTTTCCATGGAAGAAGCTGAAAGTCTATTAAAAAGAATTCAAACTTTCGATCCGATAGGAATCGGCGCCAGAGATTTAAAGGAATGTCTTTTAGTTCAATTGAGAAATCTAAATTTCGATCCTTATTTTTCTTATTTAGCAGAACAATTGTTAAATAATTACTATGATGATTTTACAAAGAGACGTTTTGAAGCAATCAAACAAAAAATGAATTTAACCGATGAAAGTTTAAAAGCAACAGTCGATTTAATTCAGCATTTAAATCCCAAACCGGGCGAAGGAAATATAGATTCGGTTGAACTTAATCAAATATCGCCTGATTTTATCATAGAAAAAGTTGATGATAATTTTGTCATCACTTTAAATGATAAAAGCATGCCTTCAGTTACAATAAGCAGAACATATTTGGAAATGTTCGATTCAAATAAAAAGACAAAGAAAAATCCAAGGGAAAAAGAAACTTATAAATTTCTAAGAGAAAAATTTGAATCTGCAAAATGGTTTATTGCATGTATACAGCAGAGACGCGAAACTTTAATGAAAATTATGCGTGCAATACTGGAAAGACAATATGAATTTTTTGACAAAGGTGCAAAGTTCTTAAGACCCATGATCTATAAAGATATTGCAGACGAAATCCAGATGGATATTTCCACAATAAGCCGTGTTGTAAACGGAAAGTATGTTCAGAGTCCGATGGGAATCCACGAACTAAAATATTTTTTCAGTGAAGGTTTGACAACCGATTCCGGCGAAGAAGTTTCAAATAAACATATAAAAGAAAGACTTAAAGAAATTATTGATAAGGAAAATAAGAAATCACCATACAGCGACGACAAATTAGCAGAAATAATTAATAGCGAAGGAATACATATAGCCAGAAGAACTGTTGCCAAATACCGCGAACAATTGAAAATTCCGGTTGCAAGGCTGCGCAAAGAAATTTGACATGTTTGAATATGTAGTTGATATTTTTGAAATATTTTTACTTTTCGGAATATTCGGATTTGTACATTCCTATTTAGCATCAAATAAAGTAAAGAAAATTCTAACCGAAAACTTCGGCGATCTCATTGCCTTCTATAGAATGCTTTATATAATCATTTCTTTGGTTTCTTTATACTTTATTTATGATATTCTGCCGAGACCCCACTTAATAATATACGATCTTCAAAACCCTTATGATTTATTAATATTAATTCCTCAGTTTCTTGGTTTGGTCGGGTTTTTCTGGACATTAAAATATTTTTGCGTTAAAGAATTTCTAGGGATCAACCAAATTATTAGATGGAAAAACAAGCAGTATCATACTGAAGAATTGGATGAAGAACTAACTTTAAGAATTGAAGGACCTTACAAATATATAAGACACCCGCTTTATTTCTTTTCTATTATATTTTTGATGTTCAGACCGGAAATGGATTTGTTTTATTTAACAATTTTTATCTGCGCTGTTCTATATTTTTACATTGGTTCTATTTACGAAGAAAGGAAGTTAGTTAAAAAGTTTGGGGAGGAATACGAAAACTATCAGAAATTAGTTCCAAGATTAATTCCTCGCAAGCCTTTTAATCCTTATAAAACGGAAGAAAGTATTACATAGAAATTTAACAGGAGATTTTTAAATTAATGGAAAATAAAATTAAAGCTACAACTATTTTAGGCGTTGTTCATAATGGTAAAGCTGCTTTGGGCGGCGACGGTCAGGTAACTTTGGGCAACACTGTTATGAAGCACAATGCAATGAAAATTAGAAAAGTAGCAAACGGAAAAGTAATTTGCGGATTTGCAGGAGCATCTGCAGATGCATTTACTTTAATGGAAAGATTTGAAGACAAATTGGAACAATACCGCGGAAACGTTCAAAGAGCTGCGGTAGAATTAGCAAAAGAATGGAGAACAGATAAATATTTAAGAAAATTAGAAGCAATGATTGCTGTTGTAACAGAAGACAGCGCTTTGGTTATTTCCGGAAACGGAGATGTAATTGAACCGGATGATCAAATTGTGGCAATAGGTTCCGGCGGAATGTATGCTTTATCTGCAGCAAAAATGCTGAAAAAGTACAGTAAACTTTCTGCTCCGGAAATTGTTAAAGAAGCATTGCTCACTGCATCGGAAATTTGCATTTATACAAACGATAAAATAAATGTTGAAGTAATTGAAAAATAAATAACCGAGTTTTATTATGAAAAAAATTGAAATGAAAGAATTAACCCCAACTCAAATTGTAAATGAATTGGATAGTTATATAGTTGGACAAACTGAGGCCAAAAGAGCTGTTGCTATTGCTCTCAGAAACAGGTGGAGAAGGCAGCAGGTTGAAGGTAATCTTAAAGAAGAAATTCTTCCTAATAATATAATATCTAATTGGACCTACAGGAGTTGGTAAAACAGAAATTGCAAGAAGGCTTGCAAAATTAGCACAGGCTCCGTTCATAAAAGTTGAAGCTTCAAAATATACCGAAGTTGGTTATGTCGGAAGAGATGTTGAATCGATGATAAGAGATTTAACAGATATTTCCGTTAATATGGTTAAGTCAGAAAAAACAAAAGAAGTTCAATCAAAAGCTGAAAATCTTGCAGAGGAAAAGATATTAGATATACTTATTCCTCCGGTTAAAAAGCCTGTTCATGCCGGTGATAATTCCGAAACTGAGGTTAATAACGAAGCTGTTCAGAATGAAAAAACACGCGAGTGGATGAAAGTTAAATTGAAAAATGGTGAACTCGACGATAAAATGATTGAGTTCGATTCTTCTTCTCAAGGCGGAGTGGGAATGCAGGTTTTAGGACCTTTTGGTTTGGATGATATGGGAATCAATATTCAGGAAATTATGGGCAATATGATGCCTAAAAAGAAAAAGAAAAGAAAAACTACTATTGCAGAAGCAAGAAATATTATTACTCAGGAAGAAGCTCAAAAATTAATTGATATGGATGCCGTTCAGAAAGAAGCAATTGAAAGAGTGCAGAACTCCGGAATTGTTTTTATTGATGAAATTGATAAAGTAGCCGGCGGAAATAAATCGCAAGGTCCGGATGTTTCACGGGAAGGAGTTCAGAGAGATCTTCTTCCGATAGTCGAAGGTTCAAACGTAAATACAAAATATGGTGTTGTAAAAACAGATCATATCTTATTTATAGCTTCAGGGGCATTTCATACTGCAAAACCATCTGATTTAATTCCTGAGCTTCAAGGAAGATTTCCTATTCGTGTTGAATTAAAAAGTTTAACTGAAGATGATTTTATATTAATATCTGAAAACTCCTCAAAATGCTCTGCTCAAACAATACATTGCATTACTTGAAACTGAAGGAGTAAAATTGGAATTCACTGATGATGGAATTGAACAGATTGCCAGAGTTGCCTCGGAAGTGAACGAACAAGTTGAAAATATTGGTGCACGAAGACTTCACACCATTTTAACAACATTATTGGATGAAATTCTTTTTGATGTACCGGATAAAGTCCCTTCTAAAAAAGTAAAAATAAACGGAGATATAGTTAGGGAAAAACTGGATAGTATTGTTAAGAATAGAGATTTAAGTAAATATATTCTATAAAAAATATTTTTTTGCTGAATGCCGGTTTGAATTAAAACAGACCGGTATTTTTATTTCCTCTAAAAGGACAATGTCTGCATCCGCTGCCGCAGCAGAAACCTTTCTTAAACAAACAGTATGCTGTGAACACCATATATCCTGTTTCCGGATCTTTATAAAAATCTTCATCGTTTTCGATTGCATCTTTATGTTTCTCCATAATCTCATCGAACATGGGAAAATCAATTTGCAATTTGGTGATATTATAAAAGTTAGCTTTATTCATCAAAGAATCAGTGTAAATAATTAATATTTGTTAACAAATTTTAATTAACTAAAAATAATAATTACTTTTAATTTTATTTACCATCTATTCATCATTTATATAAACCGTTGTTCATAAATAAATGCAGGCCGCCATATTATTTTTGGGGGGAGAAATTACTTTTAATATTTTAGTATTAGTTAAATTAAAGTTTTTTCCGAAACATGCATATTAAAAATAAAAAACTGATCAATTAATTATTCGCATATGTAGTTTTCATTGATCAAAATGTAAGTATCACACTTAAAAATTATTTATTAACATATTTTTATTCCGGCATTAAGATTGAATAAGAATACTGAATATGTTAAGTGTTTATTGGAGACGCAAAATGATAAAAAAAATACTCCTTGTTACATTATTTTTACTATTACCTGCCGCATCAGTTTTTTCTCAGGATTCAACAAAACATCATCACTGGAGCTGGGAAAAGTTTAAAAAGGAAATGAATTTATTCAAACAAGATATGAAACAAGTACCCACCGTTTCTTTAAGTTACGGAATTTCAAATATCGACAGGAAAGACATAGACAGTAAATTTGCAAATCCCGGTTTGATGGAATTAAAACTCGGATACACATCTGAAAAAGAAAAATCTTTTTTATCCCATATAATAAGGTACAATTTTAATTATCTATATCTGGATGATTTTGACAACAGTTTATCCTTTAACTCATCTTCAGGTAAAGATAAAATTAGAACTAATATGTGGCGGTTTGGTGTAGGGTTCTCAAGCGGTTACGGTTATAGGCTGGGAACATCAGGGGCAGCTATCATTCCATACTTTACAACCGGATTGGATTGGTCGAGAGCTCATTTTAAAGATGCGCCTGTTAATCAATCCGATTACGAAATCCTGAACATGTATCATAATAAATTTAAATTCGGTACAAGTGCTGAAAGCGGTTTAAGAATTAATTTCAATCGGCTCATCGCCCTTGACGCAAGTTATCAAAGATCAATAGTATTTCAAAAACATTTATTCTGGAAATGGGCCGGCAGTGCAATGATTGAATTAGTCGGACAAGGATTGCTTGAAGAATTTATTGGTAATATAGCCGATACTTCTCCGGATATTGCACCAATCGTAAGTATTATTCTGAAGAGCGGTTTAGCTTATGGTTTATATGAGTTGAGGCTGGATAAAATGAATTGGCCGTTTAATTCTGAACCTCCTCTTTCATTTGATCAGGTAAAAGTTGGTTTAACATTTAATTTTTAATTTTGCTCTGAAAGGAGCACGAGGTGAAAGGGCAGTGATAATTTTATCCTGCCTTTTCTTTAATCTAATTTAGGAATGAATTTTATTTTTAAATTGATAATCTCACTTGGACTTCCGGTTCTAACCGGCGGACCCCAAGTTCCAACTCCGCATGAAATATAATATTGCGTAATACTTTTTTTCAAATATCCCCAGCTTTTTTCATAAATCATATTTGTAATGTAACCTAAAGGCCACATTTGTCCGTAATGAGTATGTCCGGAAAGTTGCAGATCAACTTTATTTTTATCTGCATCTTCCAGGCCAAACGGAGTATGGTCCATTAAGATAATAGGATAATTATTATCCACACCCTCCATTATTTCTTCAAGTTTCTTGCGATTATTTCCTGTGAATTGTTTTGCACTTCTGTCGTCTCTTGCGGCGACATAAAAATTATTATCAATAAATGAACTCGAATCTCGTAATAAATTTATCCCGCATTCATTTATAAATTTAACCGATGGCTTGATTCCGTTTATAAATTCATGATTACCTGTACATGCATAAACCCCGTATTTTGATTTTAACTTTTTAAATGGCGCGTTTAACTTATGTTTGAACAAAATATCAGCTTTATCATCAACTATATCTCCAGCGATAAAAATGATATCAGGATTCAAGCTGTTTACTTTTTCTACAATTTTGGTTATTAAAGAACCGTCATTAACAGGAGAAAGATGAATATCGGAAATTAAAGCTGCATTTAAATGATCAATTTTTGCTGACTTTTTAGGAAGCTGAATATTTAAATTTTTTACAATCGGATTTCTTGTATTTATATAACCTGCAGCAGAAATAATTAAAGTAATTACTAAAACAGACAATGCAGTAATTTGTTTTGCTGTTTCATAATTATTCCTAATAAAAGCAGGGAAAATATGAAATAAATTATCGGATAATCGTAAAATATCTATTAAGGACAATAGCCAAAATAAAATACAGCATAAATGCAAACCAGAATGAACCGATCCACATTAAAATTTCATACAAAAATCCGGGGATATAAGATTGTAAAAATTTGGCAATTATATAAGAAAAAGAAAAAACTAAAAATACGATCAGGTAATAAGTTTTTAAGAAATGTAAATTATTTAAAGCCTGCCAGCCTCTAATAAATATATAATAATTTAGAGCGGAATAAACTGCAAAGAATATGGAAAAAAATATTACCATGGCTTTAATTCGTTAAAAAATTTTTGCAAGATAATCTAAATATTTTTGATATAAAATTTGCTTAAGAGGAATATGACGTAAAACAAATTTAAGAATTAATATAAAAAAGCCATTGTAAGTTCAGTTTATAAATTCAATATTTGGAGTGCAGTCAAATATCAAACAAACTCCCCTTAACTGAGCCCACAATGGCTAAATAAAGTTAGTTAGTGTTACCTTTATATGAATGAAGTATCTTCATATAATTAGCACGTTCAAATTGATCAGGTTCGTCAACATTCATATAACTCATACTTCCTCTCATCTGCTCAACAGATTCATATTCATTTACTTCCATCCAGTATTTCATTTTATTCAATACATTTTCTATATGACCTATTCCAAACTTCAGCAGACTGGAAAGCATTTGTGTTACTTTTGCTCCGGCCATGATCATTTTTATTACATCTTTCTCTGTGTAAATTCCGCTTGTTGCAGCAAGATCCGCTTTTGTCCTATTATAAAGAATTGCAATCCATCTTAACGGCAGTCTTGCAGCCATTGGAGTGCTTAATAGAACATTCGGAACTACTTCTAAATTATCAAGATCAATATCCGGCTGGTAAAATCGGTTAAACATCACCAGGCCGTTTGCTCCTGCATTAACTAATTGATCAGCCATCCATGCAACGGAACTGAAGAAAGGATGCATCTTTACTGCAATAGGAATATTTACATTTGATTTTACAGATTTAACAATATCAATGTAGATTTGTTCAACGTCTTTACTTGATTTGTTTAATTCTGTTGCCAGTAAATAAATATTTAATTCTAAAGCATCTGCTCCTGCTTCTTCAATCTTTTTTGCATAGTCAACCCAGCCGCCTAATGATTTACCGTTTAAGCTTGCTATAATAGGAATATCAACTGCTTCTTTAGCTTTTCGTATATGCTCAAGGTATTCTTCCGGTCCAACCTTAAAATCGAATGGTTCCGGAAAATAATTTAAAGCTTCGGCATAACTTTCCTGATGATTAGTTGTTCTGTTGAATAATTCCAAAGAGTCCTGCTCAATTTGTTCTTCGAACAAAGAATATAATACCACCGCTGAAGCACCGGCATCTTCCATAGCTTTTATGTTGCCGATATCTTCCGATAATGGTCCGGCAGAAGGTACAATTGGATTTATCAACTCTAAACCCAGATAATTTGTTCTTAAATCCATTAGCTTTCCTATTTAATTTTATTTTCTAAATATATTATTAACTATTTTTATTCTTTACTGTTGTTATCAGATTCGGCCAATTTTTCATAAACTTTCCATTTATCAGCAACATCTTCCTGAGCTTTAATCATTAAATCTTCAGCAAGATCGGGATGAGATTTTGTAAGCATCTTATATCTTGTTTCCATATATGCGTAATCTTTTAACGGTATCTTTAATCCTTTTGAATCAAGTTTAAATGGATTCTTACCTTCTTTAATTAATTCGGGGTTGTATCTGTAAAGCTGCCAGTAACCTGAATCAACAGCGGCTTTTTGATTTCTCATTCCTCTGCCCATATCAATTCCGTGAGCAATACAGTGACTATAAGCAATAATTAATGAAGGTCCGTCGTAAGCTTCGGCTTCTAAAAATGCCCTTACAGTATGAGTATCGTTTGCGCCCATAGCAACTTTAGCTACATAAACATTTCCGTAAGTCATCGCCATTAAGCCAAGATCTTTTTTAGCCATCGGCTTACCGGCAGCGGCAAATTTGGCAACTGCTCCTCTCGGAGTTGCTTTTGACATCTGACCGCCTGTGTTTGAATATACTTCCGTATCAAGAACAAGAATGTTTACATTTTTACCGGAAGCTAATACATGATCAAGTCCGCCGTAACCAATATCGTAAGCCCAGCCGTCGCCGCCCATGATCCAAACAGATTTTTTAACAAGATAGTCAGCAAGGCTTAATAAATGTTTAAGGTCATCTGTGTTGCCGTTCGACTGACCTTTTAATAAATCATTTATCTTTTGATTTAGCACTTTTACTCTTTCTCTTTGTTCATATATTCCGGCTTCATCTTTTTGATCTGCATTCAACAAATCAGTAACAAGCTGATCTCCTAAAACGGATGATAATCTTGTAACTAAAGTTTTTGCTTGAGAATTATGTTTGTCAATTGCCAGTCTGAAGCCGAATCCGAATTCGGCGTTATCTTCAAACAATGAATTAGACCAAGCCGGCCCTCTGCCATCATTATCTACAGCCCATGGAGTTGTCGGTAAATTTCCGCCGTAAATCGAGGAACAGCCGGTAGCATTTGCAACAACTGTTCTGTCGCCGAATAATTGGCTAACTAGTTTAACATAAGGAGTTTCTCCGCAGCCTGAACAAGCTCCTGAGAATTCAAATAAAGGCTGTAAGAACTGGGAATCTTTAACCTTTGTAACACTTACTTTTCTTCTGTCTAGTTCGGGAATAGTTAAGAAGAAATCCCAATTTTCTCTTTCCTGTTCTCTTAATGGAAGCTGTTCTTTCATGTTGATTGCTTTTAATCTGGTTTCTTTTTTGTTCTTAGCAGGACAAACATCAACACAAATTCCGCAGCCCGTACAATCTTCGGCAGCAACTTGAAGAGAATAAAGAAGGTTATCACCATATTCTTTTGATCTGAACTTTGTAGCTTTAAAAGATTCCGGAGCATTTGCCATTTCTTTTTCATCAAATACTTTGGCTCTTATTGTTGCATGAGGACAAACAATTACACATTTATTACATTGAATACATACTTCTTCGTCCCAGACAGGAATTTCTAATGCGATATTTCTTTTTTCCCATTGAGCAGTTGCAGTTGGGAACGTACCGTCAGCCGGCATTTTGCTAACCGGCAAAAGATCACCATCTCCTGCAATAAGTTTTGCAGTAACATCCAGAACAAATTCCGGTGCTTTGCCTGAAACAGCAGGCTGCAATTGTGTTTTACTTGTAACCTTATCAGGTACTTTAACTTCATTTAAGTTTTCAAGAGTTCCATCAACAGCTGCAAAATTCATTTGAACAATTTTATCGCCTTTGGCGCCGTAAGTTTTCTTAATGGAATTTTTAATTAATTGAATTGCTTCGTCTTTGGGGAAAATATTTGATATTGCAAAGAAACATGTCTGCATTATTGTATTAATTCTTGCGCCCATTCCGGTTTCTCTTGCTACTTTATAAGCATCGATTACATAGAATTTCATTTTCTTTGCAATAAGATCTTTTTGTACTTTCTCAGGTAATGAATCCCAAGCTTGTTCTTTAGGAACCATTGTATTTAATAAGAAAGTTGCACCTTCAACAGCATCTTTAAGCATATCCATTTTTTCAAGAAAAACCTGCTGATGACATGCAATAAAGTTTGCTTTATTTATAAGATAAGTTGATTTGATTTCTTTTGGACCAAATCTTAAGTGTGATACGGTTGTGGAACCTGACTTTTTAGAATCATAAACAAAATATCCTTGTGCAAAGTTGTCTGTTCCTTCACCGATTATTTTGATGGAATTTTTATTTGCACCAACAGTTCCGTCGGCACCTAAACCGTAAAATTTCCCGCGGAAAGTTTTTTCGGATTCAACTGAAAATGCAGGATCGAAATCTAAACTTGTATTTGTTACATCATCATAAATTCCAACTGTAAAATGATTTTTAGGCTTATCTTTTTTCATTTCATCAAATAAACCTTTAATCATTGCGGGATTAAATTCTTTTGATGATAAACCGTATCTTCCGCCGATAATTTTTGGATATTCAAATTTTAATTCGCCGTTTACATGTTTTTCTGAAATTGCATTTACAATATCAAGATATAAAGGTTCGCCTGCAGATCCGGGTTCTTTTGTTCTATCTAAAACACCAATTACCTTCGTTGTTTTGGGAAGAGCATCAATAAAGTGATCAATAGAAAATGGTCTGTATAACCTTACTTTTATAACACCGACTTTTTCTTCTTTGTTTACTAAGTAGTCAACTGTTTCGTGGGCAGCTTCCGCACCCGAACCCATGATTATAATTACTCTTTCAGCATCGGGAGCACCAAAATAATCGAATAATTTATATTGTCTTCCGGTTATTTCTGCAAATTTATCCATTTGTTTCTGAACTATATCCGGGCATGCAATGTAAAAAGGATTTACTGTTTCTCTTCCCTGAAAGTAAACGTCAGGGTTCTGAGCGGTTCCTCTTAAAACAGGATGGTCCGGAGACAAACCTCTTTTTCTATGAGCAATAACCAATTCATCATTAACCATCGCTTTCATATCTTCTTGTGTCAACTGTTCAATTTTCATTACTTCGTGAGAAGTTCTAAAACCATCAAAAAAGTGAAGAAAAGGAATTCTGGATTCCAATGTTGATGCTTGAGCGATTAAAGCAAAATCCATAACTTCCTGTAGTGAGTTTGAAGCCAGCAGAGCAAATCCGGTAGATCTTGTTGCCATCACGTCACTATGATCGCCAAAAATTGATAATGCTTGTGCTGCTATTGATCTTGCAGAAACATGAAATACTGTAGATGTCAATTCACCGGCTATTTTGAACATATTAGGTATCATTAAAAGGAGACCTTGTGAAGCAGTGAATGTAGATGTTAAAGCTCCGCTTTGTAATGCACCGTGAACCGAACCGGAAGCTCCGCCTTCACTTTGAAGTTCGCTTACCGAAGGAGTTATTCCCCAGATATTTTTTTTATCTTCTGCTGCCCATGCATCACACCATTCTCCCATTGGCGAAGAAGGCGTAATCGGGTATATTGCAATAACTTCGTTCGTATTATATGCTACGTACGCAGCGGCTTCGTTTCCGTCAATTGTTACTTTTTTTCTTTCCATTTCTATTCCGTTGTTTTATAATTAAATTTCGCCAATGATTTTAACCTGAACTTTGCCAAATATTATACCATAAAAAAAGTGCAAATTTTAGCCATTTTAGCATGATTTTTGTCATTTCTGAAAAGATAAATTATTATAATTTATATTGATTCTTGCTTTTGAGAATAATTATTAGGCTCAATTTTTTACCTGAAATTTGAGTAAATAATTGTGAAACTTTAATTGATTTATTAAATAGTTTTTATACAATTATTGGCATTATTACTTGCTTTTTATAAGCTATTTAATGTTATTTTATTTCGAAATATTTATATATTAAAAAATGGCTAAAATTTATACTACCGTTCATCATCCTGACGGTTATACCGGTCTTCCGATTTACGAAATAAAAAAAAATAAGGTTTTTACAACAATGCTTCATGAATCGGGATTTACGGGCTTGCCATGGTTTGAGATCCATGCCAGAAAACTTTATAATACGCTTTATAATCCTGATGGATATAGTGAATTTGCATGGTATGAAATGGTTGGATATAAAATTTATACTACAATTCATCATCCCCAAGGTTACCAGCCTTTACCCTGGTTTGAAGTCAGAGATACACGCTGACTTTTAATTTATTGCTCCAGTTAACATAATATTTCAAAACGGCATTTTAACGTAGATTTTTTATGCAATCGGTCATATCATTATGATTAAGAATTGATATTTATGCTTATTTTTTTATTCATTATAGATTGCATGATTAATTTAATTGGAAAAAAATGCAAAGGAGATGATATAAAGTGAAAATAACTAAGCAATTCACAAATAGAGAAAGTAAATCACTAGATAAATATTTTCAGGAAATTGGAAAAGAATCTCTTCTTACAGCAGAAGAAGAAATTGAATTAGCTAAAAAAATTAGAGATGGAGATAATGTTGCAGCAGAAAGAATGGTAAAAGCAAATTTAAGATTTGTTGTAAGTGTTGCTAAACAATATCAAAACCAAGGATTGCCTTTGGGAGATCTAATAAACGAAGGAAACATGGGTTTGATTAAAGCCGCTAAAAAGTTTGATGAAACAAGAGGATTCAAATTTATTTCCTATGCAGTTTGGTGGATAAGACAATCTATCCTTCAGGCAATTGCAGAACAATCCAGAATGGTCAGACTTCCGTTAAATCAAGTAGGTACTTTAAATAAATTAAACAAAGCTTATAATAAATTGGAACAGGAATTTGAACGCAGACCGAGTATTTCGGAAATTGCCGAGGAATTGGAAATGGAACCTTCCGATGTTAATCAATCTTTAAAATTTTACAGAAGGCATGTTTCTATGGATGCGCCTGTTAAACAGGATGATGACAAGCATGTTCTTAAAGATTTAATTAAAAATGATCAGCAGCCTTCTCCGGATACAAACTTAATGCAGGAATCATTGAGGAATGAAGTTGAAAATGTTTTAACTTCTTTAAATGACAGAGAAGCAGATGTTCTTAAATTATATTTTGGAATTGAAGGTGAACGGCCTTCTACTTTGGAAGAAATTGGTGAAAGATTTAATTTAACCCGCGAAAGGGTTAGACAGATAAAAGAAAAAGCAATTAGAAGTTTAAGACATTCAGCCCGTACAAGAGGTTTAAGAATATATCTAGGTTAAAATAAAAAGCCGGTCTAAAAAACCGGCTTTGATTTGGAGGAACATGAGAAAGAAACTTATTAATATTTCAATATTTTATAATTAAAAGTTTTAATTAATAAACTTAAAAAATTTTTCTGGATCATTATTTGAAATGCATAAGTGAAGCTATGGTAATTTTTATATAGTGTCAAGAATTTTTTTTAATTTCGATTGTTAAACAACAATATTGATATTACAAATTAACCCGCAAAATCTTTAATGAACATAAGCATAATAGGCTGCGGCTGGCTGGGCTTACCTTTAGCCGAATTATTAATTTACAAGGAACACGTTGTGAAGGGTTCAACTACACATCGTGAAAAACTTGATCTGTTATCTTCTAAAAACATTAGACCTTTCTTAATAAATTTAAATCCGGATGAAACAATAGGAAATATTAATGGTTTTTTTGAATCGGATATCCTGATTATCAATATTCCTCCCGGAAGAAAAGACGATATTGTTACTTTTCATCCGGCACAAATAAATTTTTTAATTGATCAAATTAATAATTCAAGAATTAAAAAAGTTTTATATATCAGTTCAACATCAGTTTATGGAAACGAGAATAAAATCTTAACTGAAGAAGATGAAACTAACCCGGAAACTGATTCAGGAAAAGCTCTTTTCATTTCAGAAAATTTATTGAAGAAGGAGGATGGGTTTGAAACTACAATTGTAAGGTTCGGCGGATTAATTGGTAAAGATAGAAATCCCGCTAAATATTTTGCCGGCAGAAAAAATATTTCGGGCGGAGATATTCCTGTTAATCTTATTTATTTAGATGACTGCCTGGAAATAATTTATCAAATTATTGACAAAAATATATGGGGAACTGCATTTAATGCATGTGCAGATGAACATCCGGCAAGATCGGAATTTTACACATTAGCAGCGGGGAAATTAAATCTTGAAAAACCAATGTTTATTAAGGGAGAAAAAAACTCATTTAAAATTATTAATTCTAACAAACTAAAAAATACATTGGATTATAAATTTAAATTTCCGGATCCGATGAAATTCTTCGACTAAGTACTTTTAACTTTTAATGTTCTTAACGGAATAATTTCTTTGGTTTTTTCCTTTTCATTTTTCTGCTGATTTAAATAAGGACATTCCGAAGCATTCCCTTTTTTACCTTTTAAGTACGGACATTCATTTGAACTGCCTTCCTTATTTTTCATGTATGGACATTCGCCGGAAGCATTTTCTTTTTGGCTATTTAAATAGGGGCATTCATTTTCCGAACTTTTCTTTAAGCTGTTTAGAAACGGACATTCACCTTTATTTGCTTCAATCATTTGCTGCATGTAAGGACAAGCCGAAATAGCCTGTAAATTCGAAACTTCTTTTTCATGATTATTGTTATAAGTAAAACTGAAACTAAATAACAATACAAATGCAAAAGCAATTAACTTTTTCATGTTTTTCTCCCTTAATATATTTTAATAAACGAATGATGTTCTGAATATAAAATACAAAAAATATTGTTTAAGTAAAGGGCCAGATAAAAGGATTTGACGATTAACAATCGGTTAATTTGTTAGTATAAAAAGTTTTTAGACTGAAATAAGCAAATTAAAATTATAAATTTTTCAATCATTAGTGTAACTAAGTAAACTTAGTATCTTTGTGGTTAAATAAGTTCCTCGGTAATTAGTTATTAACCGCTAAGCCACTTAGGTAAAAAAATAAATTGTTTAAAGTTCAGCCGCTGCAAAAGTGCAGCGGCTTTTAACTTATTATTTTAAATCTGTCTGAATCTGGTAAATTGGTCTTATATCAACCGGAAGTGAATTTAATTTTGTTCTTAATGTTTCCATTGAAGGCGAAAGGAAGGAATACTTTGCAATAAATGCTTTAGCTTCATCGTAATTTCCGGTTGCTTGAATCATTAAAACTTTGTTTGCTAATTCTTTTAATGCCGGATAAATTTTATCGAAATCTACACTAACTTTTTCAGTTTTGTCATTATATTTATAGCCGCCTTTTTCGAGTAAATAATTATAAATGATTGCGTTGCCGCCGCCGTGTGCTTCTTCAATTCCAAATCTTATTGATCTGAAAATTCCGGCTAAAAATGTTACGTAAGTTTGTCTTTCAAATTCTTTTGGATAAACACCTTTGCTTATCATAAAAATATTGTTGTACATTCCCAGAATATCTGCTTTGCATTCTTCCAAAGTCGAATATGTTTCTTTTAGTTCTTTTTGAACAGTAGTTTTTTTACCGTTAACGGTTATAATTCCAGGACCAATACCATGCGACATTTCATGCATTAATGAGTGACTGAAAAATGCATCAAATGTTAAATATTGAAGCTGATCCGAAGCTAACACTGTATCGGCAATCGGAGTTAATAATTTTTCGAATTTTGCTTCATGAACATTTTTAAGCATTACTTTTTTTGAACCTTTGGCTTCTCTGACTTTTTCATCATTTGGTAAATTAAAAGCTAAAGTTTGAACAGCATAATGTGCTTCTCCGCCTGCATATACTTCATTTGCAACAACTATTGGAGATTCGGAACCTCTTTTAGTATTTTTATATTTATCAGGAAGAGGGAGGTGATTTTCAATATCCTTTAAATATTTACCGAATACAGCAAGTTTAGCACTTTCTTCAGGATCTTTAATTGTTACAAAACTCTCAAATGCTGCTTTGTAATTAAATAATCTGTCTTCATAAACTTCATAAGGTCCAATAACAACTTCTATTTTATTATTCTTTAAATCCATCCAGGCCATATCGCTGTCAAAATAATTATTGGTTTCAAAAGCTTTTGCTCTCAATAAAAGATATTTTTTCAAGGAAGGATTTTCAGCATACTTTGCAGCTTCTCTTAAATAACCTGCTGCTTTACTTAGTTGTCTTTTATAAAATTCACTATAAGGAATTGCAACTAACTTACCATCCTGCCTTCTTATCATAGTAAAAGTAGAAGTAAAACTTTTTTCATCCTTTGGATGAGCTTTAATCCAGCTGTTAAATTCTTCTTTAGTCATATCCTCGGGATAATAATTAGCGCCTTGCGGCATCTGCTTGCTTCCGATGAAAGGTTTATATTTGTCAAGCCTGTCAAAGGGACCGCCCATTATATCAAAATAATCCAGTTTATATTTATCAACTTCCGAATCTGAATTTTTTAATTTTTCAGCAATTTCTTCATTCTTTGAATAAAACTGATTTAAGTAAATTGAGTCCATCATTTCGGAAGCCATAAATAAATTTTTTACTACGGCTTTTTGTTTATCATCCAGAAGAGAGGAATCATATTTAATTTCTATAGGGGCAAATTGCGCAATTTTTTCTTTAAGCATTTTGATTTCCTTATCTTCATTTTGAGAAGGCTTGTTTTGGCTTGAATCCGATTTGCAGCTGCTTAATGTTATAACAAAAACTGGAAGAAGTAAAAATAAAATTATATTCCTCATGAAGTTCACCTTAAATTGAATTAATGATTTGAAGCTTTACAAAAATAATTAAAAAAATAAATTGAAAATAATTTTAGCTATGATTTAAAAACATTGCCAGTAAAAGTTTTTAATTTTTTAATAAGTCCTTACAATTATCGCAATGACCGCATGGTTTTTGATCGCTGAATCCGAAATAATCCGAAATGAAAACTCTTCTGCAGAACAAGACTGCGGAAATATTGAACAACCGAAAGCAACTTTTTATTATCGTTCATCAATTTTTCTTTGAGTCTTTCATCATCCTGAAGAACTTTAGGAAGTTCATCGATTACTTTTATATTACTTTCTTCTACAGAACCTTCGGTAACTTCATAGCGGTCAAACATATTTAAAGCAGTTTCAATTCTAAAATCCCTTTTATCCTTGTAATTCATCTGTTCTCTTAAATATTCTATCCCGGTCGAGTTGATAATATTTACATCTCTAACCAATAAATCGTATAAAGCGGAGTAATAATCTGCTGCAGGGTTTGACCATTTAATAAATTCCATTTGCGTATAAAGATCTTCCTGGTTATAAAGTAATAGACATCTTGAATTTTCGCCGTCCCTGCCGGCTCTTCCGATTTCCTGGTAATAAGCTTCTATAGAAGAAGGAACTTCTGCATGAATTACAAATCTTATATCGGGCTTATCGATTCCCATACCAAATGCATTCGTTGCTAAAATTAATTTCTGTTTTCCATCGATAAATTCTCTCTGCATTTGCTTGCGGAATTTTGCACTTAATTTTCCGTGATAAATTCCATGGTCGTGTCCGGCATCTTTTAACTTTTGAGAAAATCTTTCGAGAGTTTGAATTAATGCAAAGTATATAATTCCTGATCCGGAATATTCATTTAAAATCCATTTTATTTCGGAAATTTTTTCTTTATCATCATAAACTTCTTTTGCTTCTAAATATAGATTTGGTCGTTCTATTCCTTCATGAAAAATTTCTATTTCCGATTCGTTAATATTCAGTTTATTTATAATATCAATTTGAACTTCAGGTGTTGCGGTTGCAGTTAAAGCAATTGTAAGTGGATTATCCAGCAGATTTCTGAACTCACCTAGTCTTGAATAATCAGGTCTGAAATCATGTCCCCATTCCGAAATACAATGTGCTTCATCTATTGCAAGCAAATCTATTTTTGCTTTTTTAATTTCTTCTACAAATTCAGGTTTTCTAAATCTTTCCGGGGTTACATATAAAAGTTTGATATTTCCATTAATAAAATTATTGAGTTTTTTCTCCCTATTCTGTTTGGAAACTGTGGAATTGATAAAATCGGCAGGAATATTTTTCTTCTTCAAGGCATCAACTTGATCCTGCATTAATGCAATTAATGGACTGATAACAATTGTTCCGCCTTCAAAATATAAAGCAGGTATTTGATAACATAAAGACTTTCCGCTTCCGGTAGGCATTAGAACGAGAGAATTTCCTTTTTCTTGTGTAATTCTGTTAATAATTCGTTCCTGCTGACCTCGAAAAGAATCATAACCGAAATATTTTTTTAATAATTCTTGTGGATTTTTATTCATTATCAGTCGTTAAAAAGAGAAATAAATTTATCCATGAAATGTAAGCAGAGATGCAAAAAATATTGTTGATTGATGTCTCAATAAAAACTTAAAAGTGATAACTGTTCATTTGCAAATAAGTAAATATTTATTTTTTATCTTCATGAAAAGCTTGCAAAAATCCATTTACAAACCTTATTTTAAGGTCGATATTTCATCATTCTTTCGCAATAAACCTAAAAAACTCCGGAGATAAATTTGGAAATAGTAATTATAATTATTGCCGCACTTCTAATAATCTGGTTTATTTTCATTTACAACAAATTCATAAGAGATAAAAATTTAATAAAAGAAGCCTGGAGCGGAATTGATGTTCAATTAAAAAGAAGATATGATTTGATTCCCAATTTGGTTGAAACAGTTAAAGGTTACAGCAGTCATGAAAAGAATTTATTCCAGAATATAACCGAAGCAAGAAGCAAAACAATGAATACTGAAATTCTTAAGGAAAAAGCTAAAGGTGAAACGCAGCTTTCAGGAATGATTAAAAGTCTTTTTGCTGTAGCGGAAGCATATCCTGATCTAAAAGCTAATCAAAACTTTCTCGATTTGCAGAAACAGTTGTCTGAAATTGAAGATCAAATACAGTATGCCAGAAGATATTATAACGGCGTTGTTAGAGATTACAATATTAGAGTTAAATCTTTCCCGAGTAATTTAATTGCAGACATTATGAATTATAAAGAAGCGGAATTTTTTGAAATATCACTTGCAACCGAAAGAGAAACTCCGGAGGTTAAAATATGAAATTTAAGAATCTGTTTTTCTTAATAATTATTTTTGCTTTTTGTTTGATTATTCCTGTTTTGACCTTTGCTCAGATTGACCGTACCGAAAGAATAATTTCATACAACAGTGATATAAATATTAATCAAGACGGTTCCATGCTAGTTACCGAAACTATCACAGTCCACAGCGAAGGAATAAAAATAAAAAGAGGAATTTACAGGGATTTTCCAACCGATTATAAAGATAATTATGGAAACAATATTAAAGTAGATTTTAATCTTTTAGAAACTTTAAGAGACGGAAGTAAGGAAGATTATCATACGGAAAATCTTTCAAACGGAATTAGAGTTTATCTTGGAAATAAAAATGTTTACTTAAGACCCGGAAATTATACTTATAAAATTGTTTATAAAACTAACAGGCAATTAGGTTTTTTCAGGGATCACGATGAACTTTATTGGAATGTTACCGGGAACGGCTGGGATTTCCCAATCGAAAAAGCATCGGCAGTTGTAAACTTACCGGAAGGAATTGCATCAAGTCAGATTAAATGTTATGGATATACAGGCCTTCAAGGCTCACGCGCCAAAAATTTAAAATGTTCTGTAATAGGTCCGGGAAAAGTAAGATATTTTGCAACCGTACCTTTAAGACCAAGACATGGTTTAACTATTGTAGCAGAGTTTCCCAAAGGTTTTGTAGCTGAGCCGACTAAGACAGAAAAATTAGGATATTTTGTAAAAGATAACTCTGGCCTTATAATAGGGCTTGCCGGAGTGATAGCTGTATTTTTATATTACTTTTTAATTTGGTTTAAAGTTGGTAAAGATCCTGAAAAGGGGACGATAATTCCTTTGTTTACACCGCCTTCAAAATTTTCTCCTTCTGCAATGAGATATGTTAAAAAAATGGGATTTGATAATAAAAACTTTGCTGCGGCCATAATTAATATGGCCGTAAAAGGATATTTAAAGATTGAAGAAATCGACGGTGATTATACTTTGATAAGAAAAAATTCCGACTTAACTAACTTAACTCCCGAAGAGAAAAAAATTGCATCGAGTTTAACATTCAGCAAAAACGGAAATGCTAATTTTAACGAGCAGCAGGCTGAAGAATTAAAGAAAAAGTTAAATACTTTTGGAAATAAAAATTTCTTTTTCAAAAAAATAGCCGGAGCAATTAATACATCTATTCAGCAGAAGTTTAAACAAAATAAAAACGATGCTGCAGATAATGGCATATATAAACTTGAACTAAAACAGGCTAATCATACAATAATAAAAAGCGGTATTGATGCATTAAAAAAATCATTAAAGAATTCTTATGAAAAAAATTACTTTTTAACGAACAGAAAGTATTTTGTAATAGGTTTAATAATTTCTTTGGTCTTTCTTGTTGCAAGTACTTTATTAAGTTCTGTGGTTCAAACCGGCATGCTTATATGGGTTTCTATTTGGTCAATAGGTGTTTTTGCTCTTTTATTTACAGCATTTAAATCGTGGCGGGAAGTTTTTAAAGGCGGCAGAATAAAATTTGCGGGTTTAGGCGGAGCAATTTTTATTACACTTTTTGCAATTCCTTTTGTATTCGGTGAGTTATTTGGCTTATATATGTTTTCAAAGGGCGGAAACCCTTTTATAGTTGCAATATTAATTTCAATTGCAGTGATGAATATTGTTTTCTATCATTTATTAAAAGCGCCTACTCTGCTCGGCAGAAAACTTCTTGATAAAATTGACGGTTTTAAAATGTACTTATCTGTTGCCGAAAAAGACAGATTAAATGTTCTAAATCCTCCTGATAAAACTCCTGAATTATTTGAAAAATATCTGCCGTATGCTTTTGCATTAGACGTCGAACAGGAATGGTCGGAACAATTCGCATCGGTTTTGTCTGCTGCAGGAGAAGCAGGACAAACTTACACACCTTTATGGTACAGCGGAAGTAATTGGAGTTCATTTAATCCGGGCGGATTTGCTTCATCATTCAGCAGTTCATTCTCAAGTGCCGTTTCATCTTCATCAACAGCACCCGGATCAAGTTCCGGGAGCGGCGGTTCCTCCGGCGGCGGCGGCGGGGGAGGCGGCGGCGGAGGTTGGTAAAAATATTTACTTAATTTTAAATTACTTAATAGAAAGGCAGCTAACGAGCTGCCTTTCTTGCTTGGAGAGGTATCCCTGAGGATTTATTAACTGATAATGACATTACTGCTTTCCCTTGAATCTTTCAGAAGAAATTTAGCTTTTAAAAACTAATCCTTGCTCGTCCAGCGTGATCAAAATATTGACTAATGGTTTCTCTAAAATTGTTCAATGGGAATACAGTATTAAATTCAGATCAATGTATATGCCAATTTAAATCATTTATGGTTTAGCTGTATCTAAATTTGATTTTTATAATTTGTCTTCATTTCGAGTCAAATGAAGTAAATATTTATAAATAAAGTATTGTTTGATGAATATTAAAAATTTTGAATTATAATTTTATTTCGTCTGTAAAGTCGAAATCACGACAACAAAGTCGAAAAGATTAAATTTTTTCATTAAATAACTTAAAAAAATGTAAAATTAAAATCGGAATAATATTTGAGCGTTAATCTTTTGCGCTTGGAGAAACTCACCAAAACTTTTTATTGTTTCTTTAGGCATTGGTATACTAAATAAGATTATACCAATACTTTTATTCAATAAAAAAGGGATGCTATGTTTTCATTCGTACTAGTACCATATCGCCGTAAAAATTTTTACTGTTCCGGTTAGTACAAATTTCAGAATAGCCATCCACATTTAATTATAATTAGTGGAGGGGTATATGAAACAATTACATTTCTTCTTCGCTTTATTTCTTTCCTTTGTTCTGATTCAATGCTACCAGCCTGTAGATCCAATTGATAAAGATTTGCAGTTAGCTAAAGGACCTCATGGCGGCGGCGGGCATACAGAAACACTTACCAATAATCTTTCCTTTCCGGCTTTATTAGCCGACAACTTTACAATAACTCCAATTACCGCGTCTTCATTTACAGTTGAATATATCGGGCCATTTACAGGTATTACAACGGACCAGTATGATTTTGTATCGGTAAATGGGCCATGGTATGCTCAGAAAGTTGAGGGTAATATTTGGCAGGCAGATTACAATTCTGTTACTAATATTGAAGTAAGTTTTGTTGATTGGGGAGATGCTATTGAAGCTGTTGATCCAAAAATCGGCCGGCCTTACAGAGTTGAGTTAGCTCTTTATTCTGAATTAACCAATCCTATGACTGCATTTAAAATGACCGAATTAGCTTTCCCGAGCAGTCCGCAGGAAACTCAAGGCACCAACAAATTTACTTATGAAAGTTATTATGCTTCAATAGCAACTTCCAAAGGAAGTATTGTTATTCAAAGATATGATGAAGGAGCAGTGCTTTCCTGGAACGGAACATCCTGGGACGGTGCTTACGATCCTGAAACCGGATTCGGTTTTGCACAAGAACTTAACGTTGGAGGCAAGTATATATTCGGGGCATCTACCGGAGGCTGGAAACCCACGCAGATGGGCGAATATAGAATAACATTTTATTTTGAAGAAGGAAGCGGAGTAAGTTTAAGTAATGCTCAAATTGGGGATTATGCTTATCCCGATCCGGTCGTTCCCAAAACTGCCGAAAACAATCAGCCTTTTGTTGATGCAACTAATAATTTAACTTATGTCGATGTTACGGTAGTTCAGTCCGGCGGCGGCGGTCATTAATAAAGTGTTAGAATAATAGGATATTATTTATAAAGGGCTGCAAATCTGCAGCCCCTTTTTATTTTCAATTGCACCATCAAATAATATTTATTTTGAATTACCGATATGTTAGAATTGAATGCCCGCTTAAAGAAGTTAAATGTTTTAACGAAGCAGCATTTAAGCTTGTATAAACCTTAATGATGTTTGGCTCATCAACAAATGTAAGGTAATTTTCTAAAGTAGATATATCATTCTCTTCCATTGTTTGTCCAACCAACATTGCTTCAGGTATTGAAACGATTCCTTGGCTTGTATAATCATTAAATAATTGTTGGAAAATGAGCATCATCAAATTCTCCAATTTCTTCCGAAGTTACTGGATCAGGAATTTCAAAGTATGTTAAAAGGTTTTTAATAACATCCATATGTTTGTTTTCAGATTGTATTAACTGACTAAATACTTTGAGATTTCCCATGTTTGTGCAAAAACATGAATAAACATCCCGTAAAAGTTTTTCTTCCTGTCTCATGAAAATTAAACTAGCTTCTTCTTCTTCAGATAATTCACCCGGTGTTAGTGTAAGCGAACTTTTATTTAAAGTTTCATTGTTTAACGGATCGACTAAGTTTGAGCTTTGATCGCTGCATGAAGTAATCAGAAGTACTATAGCGGATAATAAAGCGAAATAAAGTAATCTAAACATTTTTGTGCCTCCTCTTTTAGAATATTATTAATTTGTACCCCATTTATATTTATCAAACCTTATGCCTTATTGTAAATGATCTTTTTACAAATAAAAGAAGAGTTTTTAATTGGAATAAATTGATATTCGACGAGAAGAAATAGAATTGCGACTAAAGAGTCGTATAAACAGAATTATTTAAATATGTATTAAATCAGAAATCCAAAATGAAAAGAATAATTTAAATATTGCAAAACCCTGGGGGACTTCGCGCCTGCGGCGGGACAAGCGAACCGGACAATATCCAAAGTATAAGTTCATTTAAAACTAAAAACCCCGGAAACAAATCCGGGATTTATCGTATTTTTAGTGCACCCTGGGGGACTCGAACCCCCGACCAATAGATTAAGAGTCTACTGCTCTACCAACTGAGCTAAGGGTGCGATGCAAAATTAAAAAAAATCCGAAGGTTTTCAAAGGTGGAAAAAATGAAGAAATTAAAAATTCAAATTCTTATATCAATACTATTGAAAGGATAAACTTTAAATATTTAAAATTTGTGAATATTCTTCCTTTTTTACAAATATTCTCTCAAAAATATTCTCAGCTTGACATACCTCTTTTCATTCTTATATTATTAATGATTTTATAACTTCAACTTGACTAACTATGCATAATGAAAATGAGAATGGATTGGAATTAATTGTTGAAAAACCTAAAGGCTCACCTAATAAAACTCCTTTGCTTTTTGTACATGGAATATTACATGCTGCATGGAGCTGGCAGGAAAACTTTTTACCTTACTTTGCAGAACATAATTATTTGTCGTATGCATTAAGTCTGCAGGGGCACGGAAAAAGTAAAAGCTCTAAACCATTTCGTTTAATTTCTATCAATGATTATGTTTCTGATATCGATAAAGCAGTTAAAATAATTGGAGCGCCGCCTGTAATTGTTGGACATTCATTCGGAGGATTGCCTGTTCAAAAGTATTTGGAAACTCATCATCTTCCTGCCGCTGTTTTATTGGCTTCCGTACCGCCTAAAGGTACTTTGTCCGCGGCAATGCGTTTTGGAATTAAACATCCTTTGAGATTGATGAAAATAAATTTAACCCTTAGTTTATATCCTATGGTAGAAACGACTGAAATTTGTAAGGAATTACTTTTTACTGATAGTATTTCGAATGAAAATTTAGAAAGATATCAATCGTTAATGACCGATGAACCGTTTAAGGCCTTCATAGATAGTATGCTTTTCAATTTACCGAATCCTAAAAAAGTAAAAACACCTGTGTATGTTTTCGGTGCGGCGGATGATAAAATCATAACAAACAAAGAAATTGAAATGACTGCACACAGTTACAATACTAAAGCAGAAATATTCCCCGGTATGACTCACGATATGATGCTGAATCCGGATTGGAAAAATGCTGCCGAAAGGATATTAAGTATAATCCGATCGGAAAGTTATTTATATGAAAATTAAATTTTATAAATGTCTCAATTAACTCTGAATATTTTGAAGTCATTTACTAGATCGTGGTAAACCGTAGCAGAACCTTTATAGTTGTATTTGTTGAATACATCCATAATAAGTTTAAAGGACATGGAATAATTCGGACCTTCGTTTTTAATTTTTCCCGATGCGAATCCTACCTTATTAAAATTTGAGTGTTCTGATTGAAGATCTGAAAAACGGCATTTTAAATCATATTTACCGAATTCATCAAAAAGTACTTTATAGTCATTTTCACTTCCGCCCTCAATTAAAAACTCAAAAAAAACAAATTGAAACAATTCTTCCACCTTTCAATAATGTTTTTATTTAGATGGTTATTAAAAATATTTTCTTATTTATTATCGGATGAAAAGTCGGAAAATTTACTCTTAGGTAATAAAAAATCTTTAATCGGTAATTATAATTTATCTTGTGAATATTTCTTACTATTTTTACAAACTATTTTTTGAGAGGATAATTAATTGACAGATATTTTTGGTTATTTGGCAGCTTTTTGTACAACTGTTTCGTTTATTCCGCAGGCTGTAAAAGTATTTAAATCAAAAAGTACAAAGGATATTTCTTTCGGAATGTTCATGTTTATGACGGCAGGCGTTTTGTTCTGGTTAATTTATGGTTTAATGCTGAACTCGATGCCCATTATTTCCGCAAATTCTATTACATTGATTTTAGCGCTTTATATTTTTGCTATGAAGCTTAAACTGGATACTTTGCCTGTCCTGGCAAAAGGCAGGAAAAGTTAATCATATTCTAATTTTTTTAATTCGGTTTTTACATTTTCCATTGAAAATGTTTTAATATCCCAGTCTGCAATTATATTTCCGTTTACCATTAAAACAACTCTCGGCGGTTCATTTTTAATCAACGGAAAAAACTCCATTGGATCTATAATTTTGTATGGGAATTTATATTCTGCATGATCGAAAAAATTCTTAAGCTGATCTTCATCTCCCAAAAACAAAAAATAAGTCGGCGGCAGTTTGATATTGTTTCTTAACAAACCAAGTTTATTAGCCGTTGCCATGCAATGTTCGCAGTCGAGACTTAAAAGTGCAACAACTTTTACTCCTTCATCCAAATCTACAACTTTTCCGTTGCTGAAATCTTTGTAAGAACTGAAAACCGATTTTACTTTTGTGAATTTATCCAGCGGATTTTCTATTTCCTTTTTGCTGATTTCCTTTTTTTGTTCGCCGGATAATTCAGACAGATTTTTCAAAGTGTCTGCAGAAGTTTTCTTTAATGTATCTTTTAATAATTCTTTTTTATTACTTTCCGCAGCAATAGTGTTTGATGAATTATTTACGGGAACTTTATAAGGTTTTACCTGAAAAATCACAAATAACAAAATTAGAACTGTAAGGAAAATAGAAGAGGGAATAAAATAATTAATTTTTTCAACAGGCTTTATTGATTTATAAAGATAGATTAAAATTCCCATTAAAATTAAATTTTTAATAAGAGCTTCAAGCGGAGTCATTTGGATTATTTCACCGAAGCAGCCGCAGTTGCCTGTATTTCCTAATGTAATAATTGTATAGACTAAATGAATTGAAAAAATTATTAGTATTATAAATGCAGACGGGATTAATATCTTTTTAAATTGATTCTTAATAAAAATGAAATGCCCAGAAATATTTCAATACCTATTAAAAACCTTGAAAGGTAAGGAGCAATTGTCCAGCTTGTAATTCCTTGATTTACTAATGTAAACTCAAAAGATTCTATCGGCAGCAGTTTAGAAATCCCTGAAAAAACAAATAAAGCGCCTGTTAATAATTCCAAGAAAATTATGATTTTTGATTTCATATTATTTATTCAGGTATTCGGCGGGAATTTTATATTTTGAATTTTCATCCATCCATAATATCGAAAGAACCTTCCATTCGTAATCCTTATTAATAAACTGAATACTGTTTATACCTTTAGATAAATTACTTTCATTTCCTATGGATATTTTTGCTTCGTATACGCTAAATCTTTGAGCAATATATCCAAAGCAATCGGTTTTTTCAAAAATTTCATATTCTGTAAATTCAGAAATACTTCCGTTATTAATATTTTCAGTGTAACGGTTAATAAATTCATCGACAGACATAATAACCGGATCATCTGAATTATGGTGTACGAGTTTTGACTCAGAAATGAAAAGACTTTTCAGGGTTTTCAAATCTGGTTTTTCGTCTTTTTTAAAAGAAATGCTCCGGTATAAATTATAAGTTACCTGCTTCAAATCTTCCAAGTAATTCATGTATAACGAGTTAATTTAGTTTCAAAACATAACTCAATAATACAATTTTTTCAACCTCAATTAAAATCTAGTTAATAATCATTATGAGTTTTTAAATAATGATCTAATGAAAATTTGCCTGAACCGAAAAAAAGGAAAAATAAGGTTAAAACAAGTAACGCAATGGCCATCCATAAATTATATGAAAGAGAGGTAAATCCTTTTGGAAGATTTACAAAAAATACATCTGCTGCTAAAATAGGTAAAGAAAATAAAGCCATTACTCTGGTTCTTAAACCAAGTAATCATTAATATCCCGCCGCCGGCTAAAACTAAAACAACATAAGTTGCTACCAAAATTCCTTCAAAGCCGAAACTGCTGTCGTAAACTAAAGTACCTATTTTATAACTGTGGTTGATAAAGTATACGCCTCTTGAAACCAGAAAGAATCCTAGAACAATTCTGAAAAAATCTACCCAGCTTGGGTGATGATGATCCGTCCATGATTCAATATTACTCAATGTACTCATATTTTCTCCATTATTTATTCTAATAGAAATTATGAATAACATAATTAATAATTATTAATAAGTAATGAAGATGCGGGAAATGGTAAGACAGCGCACAGTAATTGTTATAATTGGATCACAATCTTAATTATTAATTTAAAAGAATTTTTAATCTTCGTCCTGTTTTTTTAATAGAAAGTCTATAGAAAATTCTCCGGATCCGTAAAACAAGAAAAATAAAAGCAGGAATAATGTTAATATTGAATAACCAAGATCAGAGTTCAGAGCAAATAAACCCTGATGATAATTAACAAATATTATTGTCGAAATCAGAATAGGAATTTCCAGGAGAACTACAACTCTTGTTAAGAGTCCGATTGTAATTAGAATTCCTCCTGCGATATAAAAAGCAATTACATATTGAGAAGAAAGTAAAAATGAAAACACATCAATCCCGCTTTGTTCCATCATAAACATGACCTGATCTTTATTAACTATTAATGAAATTCCTTTAACAATTAATATTAAACCAAGTATCATTCTTAAAAATTCCATCCATTTAGGATGATGATGATCTGCCCACGAGCCGATTTGATTTAACGAGTACATAAAGCCTCCCCTTTATTTGTTACCCGTTTTGTTGTTTATAAAAACTTAACTAATTCTATATTAATTTGAAAGTTAATTCTTTGTTATTTAAAACTTTACATTCGGCATTAGTTAATAAATGAAAAACACATAATTGACATAACTAAGTTTTTTGCTTGACTAACAATGCTTTAAATATTATATATTTATTGAGTTAAATTTGAGTTAAAAAGGAGAGGGCAATATGTATGAAGAAGAAAATAATTCAGGTAATTCATTTATTTCATTTTTATTTGGAGCAATATCAGGCAGTTTATTAACGCTTTGGTTTTCGCCTAAAAGCGGTAAAAGATTAAGAAACGATTTAATAGAAGAAATTGATCTGATTATTGAAGAAGCCAGGGAAAAGGGAGAAAGAGCTTTTCTTGATGCAAAATCTTATTCCGATAATTTAATTGCAAAGGCAGAATATATTTTAACTTCGGTTAAAAAATTTGCAGAGGGAAATTATAAATATCCTATAGAAAAACTGGAAAAAGAAATAGCAAGTTTAAGGACTGCTATTAATGCTGCTGTTGATACTTATAAACAAAGTAATAACAACAATGGAAATTTAGAAAAAGAAGTCATGGATCAATTTAAAGAATTTGAAGATGAAACACTTCCAAAGCATATTGGAATGGGAAAAGGAAAAAGCCGCTAAACATTAAACATCCGGATTTTTTCGTTTAGTAAAATAAAATACATCCGGATGTTTTATATATCCAAGTTTTGTGAAAACTTTCATTGATGTATCATTCCAGTCTTCAATTAAACATGCGATAATTTTTATACCGATTTTATATAATCTTTTTTCAGTTTCCTGAACAAGTTTTTTTGCAATACCGCTTTTTCTATAATCGGGATGAACCGCAACACGATTTATCCATCCTTTCCTTCCGTCGTGTGTTCCTAAAATAGAGCCGACAATTTTTTCTTTATCTTTAGCGATGAGCCAGATTGCATTCCCTCTTTTTAATTCTTTTTTTATTTCTGATTTTTTATCTCTCCCTTTGGGTTTATAAGGGAGTCCGGCAGCAAGCCATAGTTTTACAATTTCTTCATAATCATCAATTGAAAAGTTTTCTATTTTTAGTTTTGTGGAAGTTTGTATTCATTTTAATTTACCTGATAAATAATAACAACAGTGCCGTTAATCTATTTTATATTAAGAAATGATTCAAGGAATGGACGTTATTAATTTTTATCAGTATATGCAAAAGTGATTTAAGGTAAAGATGTTATTTATTTTGTAATAAAAATGCAGAGTAAAATTTATTTTATATAATATCTCATAATCGGTCTTGTTTCGGATCTTCTGGCAGCTTCTTTAAACCCTGCTTTAATAAATGCTGAACTCAATCCGGTATAAACAAAAGGAGCAGGCATATCTTTTTTAGGATCGGTCGGATAACCTTCTACTATTTTTGCACCGTTATTTTTTGCATAATGAACAGCAGCTTTTAATAATTCAGTTGTAATTCCTTTTCTTCTGAATTTTTTATCAATGAAAAAACAAACAACAGACCACACCGGTTTTTCATCAACAGGTTTTAAAATTCTTGATCTTTCAAATCTTGAATAAAATTCTCTTGGCTGAACCGCGCACCAGCCAACCGGTTTTTTATCATAGTAAGCAATAATTCCGGGTATTTCATTTGATTCAATAATTTTTCTAAATGCAATTTTATTCCCCTCACCTTTTTTCTTATCAAATTCCGATTTTTTCATTTTCCACCACATGCACCAGCATCCGCCGCATGCTCCGTTTTCACCAAAAAGTTTTTCAATATCTTCCCATTTTCCAGAAGTTAAAGGTTGAAATTTTAATTCTATGAGAGAATCATTTTGTGTCATATAATTCTCCGATGAAAAAATTATTAAAAGAATAAGATTTAAACATGAATATGACTGCATGAAATAAATTAGTTAATAAATTCCTGCTTCACAATTTTTTTTGATAAAAATTAGTTTAACTTGTGGTTAATATTTGAAAAACTGCTTATCTTAACAACTCAAAGGGAATCATTTTTTATCATCAAATTCTAGTTTATTATTACTTACGGAAAAAGGGGAATAATCGTTTTTCTGTTATTAAATATTCGGTAAACTATTCAAAAACCAAAACGGAGGTATAATGTTCAAAGGACACCCCAGAGGACTTTACGTACTTTTCTTTACGGAAATGTGGGAGCGTTTCGGATTTTATACAATGCTTGCGATTTTTGTTTATTATATGCAGGAAAATTTCGGATGGGACGCAGCAACTGTAACCAATATTTACGGTATTTTTCTAGCGGGTGTTTATTTCACTCCAATTCTCGGCGGATGGATTGCCGATAATCTTTTAGGATATGGAAAAACTATAACCATTGGGGCAATAGTATTGGCACTAGGTTATGCTTTAATGGCTGTTCCAACAAATACACCGGCTACATTATTTACGGCTCTTGTAATTATCTGTCTTGGAAACGGATTGTTCAAAGCAAATATTTCGGTTCTTGTCGGCAATCTATATGCACATACTCAAGGATCTTTAAAAGATGCAGGATATAATATTTTTTATATGGGAATAAATGTCGGCGCTTTTTATGCTCCTTTTGCGGCTTCGGGTATAAGAAGATTTTTTGTGGAAAATTATCATGTTACATTAGCCGAAGGTTATAATGCCGGATTTGGTGTTGCCGCAGCGGGAATGATAGTATCATTATTAATTTTTACATTTTTAAGACGATATTATTCAGATGCGGATTACAGATCAAAAGAAAAAACAAATGCCGAAAAAGATGTTGTATTATCTAAAGAACAGGAGAAAGAAAGAATTATTGCCCTTATTACAATCTTTGCAATTGTAATATTTCTTCTGGATGGCTTTTCACCAAAACGGTGCTGCTTTATCATTATTTGCAAGAGATTATACGGATAAAATAGTCGGTAAGATTTACATATATATTATTTGATGTAATTGGTCTGCATGCACTATTAGCCGTTCTGTTGGGAGGAGCTGTAGTATTAAGTAAGAAGGCAAGTGTAAAAACAAAAGGAATCGGAAGCTTTTTTGTTTTAATCGGATTAATTGTTCTTATCTTTAAATTAAATTCACTCTCAGATTTAAATGCTATAGCACCGGAACAATTTCAATCATTTAACCCAATGTTCATTGTATTATTAACACCATTGGTAGTGGGATATTTTGCACTGCTTAATAAAATGGGAAAAGAACCTTCATCGCCGGCGAAAATTGGAATTGGAATGCTGATTACAGGTGCTGCTTATATTATTATGATCTTTGCATCTCAGGGTTTAGCATCCGTTCATGCTCTTGGCGGTCAAGCTTCATCTGTGACTGTTTCACCATTTTGGCTGATTTCAACTTATTTTACTTTAACTCTTGCAGAATTGCATTTGAGTCCGATGGGCTTATCATTTGTATCCAAAGTAGCTCCGCCTAAAATGAAAGGCTTAATGATGGGCGGCTGGTTCGGTGCTACTGCAGTTGGGAATTATTTTGCCGGATTTGTAGGAAGATTCTATCAGAACTGGGAGCTTTGGCAGTTCTTTTTACTGCTAGTTATTACTTCTTGTATTGCCGCTTTATTAGTAAGAATATTTCTGAAAAAATTAAAACATGCTACCCGTTAATCGGTTTTAAGTGTGTATGTTTTAAATTTTAGAACTCTGTAGTCTTTAGTGTTCTGAGTGTCTTGGTGGTAATAATTAACCACTTAGGCACTTAGTTCACTAAGAAACACTTAGAATTTTCTAAAACTATTTTTCTTTTTCACTTCAAATTCAAAATTTTACTAAATCCTTCAAATATTTCGATTTGTTAAAAAATAAAAAATTTGATCTGGTCTTTTTATTGTGTTCCAGGTTTTTTGTATATATTTATTTCCCTCCTAACTGAATCCTTTTCAATTCCAATGAATCGAATGTTAATAAGAATAAAGAAATGTTTATGGATTTAGTTTTAATCGGAATAATTGCTTTTTTTACATCTCTAATATCCGGAATGCTCGGATTAGGTGGAGCTGTATTATTGATTCCTGCATATTTGTATCTGCCTTCTTTATTTGGAATTAAAGCCTTGGATATAAAGAGTATTTCCGGGATGACAAGTCTGCAGGTTTTTGCGGCTGCTTTACTTGGAATGTTTTTTCACAGTAAAAAAGGAGCAGTTGATAAAAAACTCGTTTGGACAATGGGAATACCGATTACTATCAGCGCATTTTTCGGTGCTTTGTTATCAGGGAAAATTGCTCCGGATATTATAATTGGAATTTTTGCAGTTCTTGCAATTACAGGTGCATTTTTAATGTTTACTAAAAAAGCAAATGATGATGAGGCTTTAGGTAAAGAAATTGAATATAATGTTTATGGCGCAGTCTCTATTTCTATAGGTGTTGGATTTTTTGGCGGAATAGTAGGAGCGCCGGGTGCATTTATAATTGCTCCTTTAATGATGACTGTTCTTAAAATACCAACTAGAATTACAATCGGCTCAACGCTAGGAATTGTTCTGCTTTCCGCTTTTTCAGCTAGCTTGGGAAAAATTGCTGCCGGATTAGTACCGTGGGAAGCGACAACAGTAGCCATTTTATCATCGATTCCCGGTGTTTATTTTGGTACCTTTATGAGTCATAAATTAAAAGCCAAAACTTTAAGATTTGCTCTAGCAATTTTGGTCGCCGGTGTTGGTGTTCAAATGATTTATAAAATTTTGTTTTAATAAAGAAAAGATTTTTAATGACAGCAGGACAGATAATATTATTAGTTCTAATTGCGATAGTTGTATACACTTTTGTCAAAAAATATTATTTGATAAAATCGATAAAACATTATGATGCCAGTGAGGCTGCAGAAAAAGTTAAAAAAAGCAGAAATTCAATTTTATTGGATGTAAGAACTTCTGCTGAAAGAAACGGACAGAAAATAAACGGTTCAATTCATATTCCGGTAAATGAATTAAAATCAAGATTAAGTGAACTGAATAAATTTAAAGATAAAGAAATAATTTGTTACTGCAGAACCGGAAACCGAAGTTTGAATGCAGCATCAATATTAAAAAAGAATGGTTTTGAAACTGCCAATTTAAGAGGAGGAATTAGCCAATGGAACTCCCGCAGCCGCATGTAATGAAATTATGGTTTAAAAGAATTATCCCGCTTGCATTGGGAGCTACAGCCGGATTTTTATATTATAAATTTGTCGGATGTGTTTCGGGTTCTTGTCCAATAACCAGTAATCCCTGGATAAGCACCTTATATGGTGCGCTGGTTGGTTCATTATTTATCCAGTGGAATTTTAGAGCAAAAAAAGAAAATAAATCAAATTGAAAGGTTAATGCCATGAAAAAAAATGTAGGAAGTGCAGACAAAGTAATTCGAATTCTTTTATTCGTTCTTTTTACAGTTTTATATTTTACTAATGTAATTTCGGGAACTTTAGGAATAATTTTATTTATTCTCGGAATTGTTTTGTTGTTAACAAGTTTAGTCGGTTTTTGCCCGCTGTATTTCCCATTTAAAATTAGTACAACAGGCAAGAAACCTAAAACAACTTAAAATTGTATAATATTAAATGAGTTATAAGGAGGAATTTAATTAAATGGATTATGGATTTTCGAAAACTGTAAATATGCCTTATGAAGAAACTGTTGAAAAAGTTTCAAGTGAATTAAAAAAAGAAGGATTCGGAGTTCTTACATCAATTGATGTAAAAGATACTTTAAAAAAGAAAATAGATGTAGACTTTAAAAAATACATAATATTAGGAGCCTGCAATCCGCCTTTAGCACATAAGGCATTAACAGAAGAAGAAGATTTGGGCTTGCTTCTTCCGTGTAATGTTATAGTTTATGAAAAGGACGGATCAACCGAAGTTGCATTCTTTGATCCCATGCTTATGACTAAAGTAATTGATAATAAAAATCTGGAATCTGTTGCTAAAGAAGTAAAAGAAAAAATGCAGCGGGTTTATAACGCATTATAAAATCATTTAATCAAAATAGGAGAGAAAATGTCCGAACATTTAAATAAAGCCGCTTTTCAGGAAAAAATATTTGACTATGAAAAGAATAAAGACTGGAACTTTGCAGGCGAATTACCATGTGTAGTAGATTTCTGGGCACCGTGGTGCGGACCTTGTAAAGTAGTTGGACCTGTACTTGATGAGCTTTCTGAAGAGTATAAAGGAAAAGTAAACTTTTATAAAGTTAATACCGATGAAGAACAGGAACTCGGTGCAGTATTTGGAATCCGCAGTATTCCTTCTTTATTGTTTGTACCTAAAGAAGGCCAGCCTAAAATGGCTGTCGGCGCACTTCCAAAAGAGTCATTAAAACAAGCAATTGAACAAGAGTTGCTTGCACCAGCCGAAAATTAATTATTATTGGATGCGGAGTTTTTCCGCATCCTTTTAATTACTGCTTCTCAATGTCTGTTCTTGAATAAAATTTTTCTTATTGAATATTACTTCAGGATATGCATCTGACGGTCTGTACAGTAATGGATCTTTAATATTCTTTAAATATTGATTAAAGAATGCAACCGTATAAGAATTAATTATTTTATGAATTCTTTTTGCATTTTTATTTGAAGAAAATAAAGGTGAGAAAATAGGTAGATCCGTGAAGTCTAAATTATCAGAATTCTTAATGATAATTTTATAAATATCATTAGTTGAATTATTATAAACTTTGCTGAGGTTTTTGTCTGTGTTGTTTGATTCGTCGATTTTAATGAATAAAAACGGTTTGACTAAAATACTGTCTTTAACAACTTCAAAATATGTTCCGTTCAAATCTATTCCTGCATCAAATCTTTTATCATTTATAATAGTTTGAACTGCTTCCGAACCGCCTGAAGCATGACCGATATAACCGATGTTTTTTAAATCAAATCTTTCTTTTAATATATTTTTAATTTGTCCGTTGTTCATTTTTTCTATTTTATTAAGAGACATCTATATTTTAACATTTTCTGAATTATTATTATCTAAACCAACAACTATAAACCCGTTACTCGTTAGATTTTCAATTAGATATAAATATTCAAACCGGTTTAGTTTGAAATCAGGAGTAAAAAAGACAACCGGAAAATTTGAGGGGAAATTTGCCGGAGGAGCTTTTGAAATTATATGAGTGTTAATATATTTAAAATAATTAAATGCAAATTCCGGCAAGTTTAAGATTGTCGAAAAACTTGATTGTGACTCTTCAGGATATTTTTCAAGTACTATAATCATCATTATTCATATCTATATTCGAAGGATACCAGATTGTGAAATCACTTTTGTTTAAATTTTCTGTTATTGATCCGATTGCAGAATTTACCTGTAGGCTGAGGAAGACTAATTATGGGAAAAACATAAGCCGATAAAACTGCCGAAATTATTAACAAAAAAATTGCTGCAATACTTCCGGTAATTACGGCTTTGCTTTTTTCTTCAGTTTGATTTTCACTTTTAGGATTAACAAGACTTTTAATAGAAATCGTAATAAATATTAATGCTAAAATATAAACCGGAATCATCTGCCATCTGTAGCCGTCTCTTAAGAAATGTGCAATAAGGAAAAGTAAATCCGCTGCAGCAAAAGCCGCTTTAAATTCTTTCTTTTGATTTTTTTTAACTAAAAATGCTATAATCCAGTAAAAGTTTAAAAGGATCAGAATGATCTCGAATAATCTCAATTTTTTAATTTCCCTTTCTAATAAATAAAATTCAATATGTTAAGTTAACTTCAATTTATAAAATAATCATGGTCAAAAAATTATAATTAATACATGTTTATGCTGATTTCCTCACATTTTATATCCTTTAATACTTAATAATATTAATTTTGAATTCACTCACAAAAACTTATTTAATAATTAATAAATTTAAAATGATGTTAAATATAATTGAGGTTACTTATGCAAGATAAAGAAGTGATAGATAAGATTGAGAATCTTCTTGAAGAAGAAAATAAGCTTCATGCAAAAAATAATTTAAGCAGTGTTGAGCAGGGGAAATTAGAGAAATTAAAGGTTGATATCGACAGGTACTGGGATTTATTGAGACAGCGGAGAGCTCTTAGAGAATTCGGTGATAATCCGGATAAAGCTAAATTAAGAGGTCCCGATACAGTTGAAAATTACAAACAATAAAAAACTTTAAAAGAACTAAACAGCATAAGTTTTGTGTTTAAGTTTAAGCATCATTAAAGCAGAAATTAAACAAAACACAAAAGTTCCGATCCACAAATTAAATGCTCCAAAGTATTCAAATACTACGGTCCCGAGCCATGGACCCGCTGTGAATGCCAGACTGAAAGTCATTTGAAAATAACCCATATATTCGCCGCGCCGTTTTGCCGGACCGATTTCCGCAATATAAGATGAACTTGCAGGAAATAAAACCATCTCCCCGAAAGTCCATGTTACAATTGTTAATGAAATTGCAATTAAGTCTTGTGCAAAAGCCATCAAGCCGAAACCAATTCCAGTTAGAATTGTTCCGATAATTAATAATCTTTTATCGGACCATCCGCTCAGAAAATTATTTAAAGGAACTTCAATTAAAATTATCAAAACTGTATTAATGACAGCAAGAAATCCGAATGTCTCGTATGAAAATCCTAAATCTTTAACAAGATAAAGCGGCATTGCACCGATATGCTGAAAATAAACCATGTTTACCGGGATCATGCACAAAAGAAAATAAATAAAATGATGGTCTTTAAAAATTGAGGCTTTTGCTTTTACAATATTATTCTGCTGAACTGCAGGACTTTCTTCAATTTTTTCAACAGGGAACGGTTCAAACTTTTTAAATAATAAAAACAAACCGGCTAAGATTGAAGTTAAACCATCGACATAAAAAATAATTGAAAAGTCAATTGCAGTTAAAAATCCTGCTGCAACCGGCCCAATACTCATTCCCAGATTAATGGCAAGTCTGTTAAGTGCATAAGCAGTTCTTCTTTGTGCCGGAGTTACAACTTCGGAAATAATAGATCTGTTTGCAGGCCGGAATGCTTCGCTAATAACAGCCCAAATGAATGTAAATGCTAGAATTACATAAAAGTTGGAGACAAATTGATAACAAAATAAAACAATTCCCGAACCAAGCAGAGAGATTTTCATAACTTTGAGAGCACCGACTTTATCACTCAATTTTCCGACAAACGGTGCAGTTAATAAAGCGCCTCCTCCGTAAAATGCTAATACAAGTCCCGCTTTATCGGCACTTTCACCTCTGCTTGTAGTAAGGTAAAGCGCTAAAAAAGGCAGCACCATTGTTCCGGCTCTGTTTATCAAAGTTGCAAAAAACAGAGTCCACATATTACGCGGAAGTTCTTTTAATGCTTTCCAGGGATTCATGTAATTTTATAATTTTAAGCGATCGGAAAAAATAATGACAAATATAGGATTTAGAGAGAAATTAATAAATGTTTTGTAAAAAATTAAAATTGATCATTCAACGTTAATCCTGTCATTCTTTGTTGAGGGGTTTGAATAGACTAAAAAGTCTATACTTTCATTTGATTCGTTTTTTATAAAGTGAAGTTCATTTGGATTGATTTCAATTCCTTCATTTTGATTTACTTCGATTCTATTTCCATTTATCATAAAAACAGCTTTTCCTTTTAACATAAAGAAAAACTGAAGGGCTTTTTCATGATAATGTTTTTGTTCGGATGTTCCAGGAGGCATGGTTTCAAGTATTATACTGGTTTCTTCTTTGTCAATAAATCGCCAGCCTTCACAATTAGAACCCCAATAATAATGTTCGGAATTTTGTTTATTGATTTTCATATACCTTTAAAAAATCAAGTAATTATCATGAAAAATTTGAGAGAAAAAATAATTATTCAACTGTATTATTCAGATTTAAATTAATTTCCTTCGGCTTTACTGAATAACTCGGATAAATCGAGAGTAGGAGTTTTTGTTTTTCCTGCAAGAGTAATATAAGTAATTGCCAAAGATTCTTTCCCTGCACCCAAAACTGTACTTATCAAACCAAGATAATTTCCTAAATCTTCGGTTTTAATATCCTTAATTATGTTTGTCCAGATTGTCTCTTCTAAAACATTAAAAGCAGCATGAACTTCATGAAAATCAAATCCGGAATTGAATCTGGTTCTAGCAATTTCTTCAGAGTATTCCAGCATAGAAACAAGACTTTTTTCACTCAAGCTATTTAATGTAAGTTCAAACAACTTGTGAATTCTGTTTCTATTTTCCTCTTCTGTAGAATTGTTGTAATGTTTTAAACTGGTTCTTTGTAATGCTTGTGAGGCTTCATCAATTATTTTTAATGAATTTTTATTTAAATATTCTGTTAATTCCATAATAAAATTCCTAAAATTTACATTACAAAATTAGTAAAGATTTGGGTCATATTTATTCACTTTAATTGTCAGGCCGCAATTGTTTTTGCAGCATTAGTTTTACTTGACTAATTTATATTAATAATTTAATATTTAAGTGAATAAACTGATTAAGTAATTGAAAAATGTTATAAGATTTAATTAAACTTTTGTTTTCAATTTATGTAAAATGATAAATAAAATGTATTTAGTGAATAATAAAATAGATTTGCTGATGACCGAACCCGTTAAAGGGAAAACCTATTCTTTGTTCGGCAGCTATAATAACAGCGGCGTTTTTTATGAAATGTTAAAAAATTTTGTAGAAAAAAATATTACTATGTTCGGAAAACCGGAAACTTTATTGGAGGAGATACAGAAAGAAAGCGGTAAAAAAAGAAAACTTAAAAAATATTTATCCAATTATGATGAATTAAATTTCATATCATATTCGTTAAATTATTTTGAAAAAAATTTTGCACAATTTATTGGTGATATTGAAAGTCATATTAAAGGTTTAACTTTAAAAGAGAAATGCGAAAAAACTTTAACTTTATCAAAAGAGCAGTATTATCTTTTTATCCAGGAAATTGAATTAACAAATCTTATTAACAAAAAAGAATTTATTAATTCAGAATATAAAATAGCATTTCTTCCTCACTGTTTAAAAGATCTATCAAGAAAATGTTTATCTATTGAAAATGAAATTGATTTTTACTGCAAAGGATGTTCAAAAATCTGTTATGTAAACGAAGTAAGTAAAATTTTAAGAAATAATAATGTTGATCCTTACATCTGGATGAAAGCAGATTTAAAAGATCTTTTTAAGGAATTAAAAAATAAGTATAAAACTATTGGAGTTTTGGGAATTGCCTGCGTTCCCGAATTAGTAAACGGTACAAGACTCTGCCGAAAGTATAATGTTCCGGCAATCGGAATTCCGTTAAATGCAAACCGCTGTGCAAGATGGATGGGAGAATTTTATCCTAATTCTGTTAATCTTGATGCTTTAAAAAGAATAATAAATTAATATAAAAATAAAAGGAGTTTGTAAATGAAAATCGGAATAATCGGTTCGGGAGTTGTCGGTCAGCAGACCGGCATAGGTTTTTTAAGAATTGGTCATGAAGTTAAAATCGGTACAAGAGATATTTCCAAATTAAAAGATTGGCTTAAAGATGCCGGACCAAAAGCTTCGTTAGGAAGTGTTGAAGATGCTGCAAGGTTTGGTGAACTGATAGTTTTGGCAACTTCCGGCGAAGGTGTTATGAATGCGATTAAATTAGCAGGCAAAAATAATTTTTCCGGTAAAAGTTGTAATTGATGTTACAAACCCTTTAGACTTTTCTCAAGGCGTTCCGCCGAGATTTGCAGCTTCAGTAGATAATTCACTTGGAGAAAGAATACAAAGTGCTATTCCGGATGCAAAAGTTGTTAAAGCTTTTAATACTATAAGCGCTTATATAATGATAAATCCCAAAAGGGAACAAGGTGATCCCGATCTTTTTATTGCAGGCGATGATATTAATGCGAAAGATAAAGTTATAAATATTGCCGAACAGTGGGGATGGAAAAGTATAATTGATCTTGGTGATATTTCAAATGCATTTTTATTAGAAACTTTTGCACAGTTATGGATTATTTACGGATTCAAATTTAATAACTGGAGTCATGCATTTAAATTGTTGAAAAAATAATATTATTAACAAAATTTTAATAGCAATTTCTTAAAAGAAAATTTATATTTCAGTTGTAAAAATTAAACGAAGACTTATTTATAAAAAACAGCAAAATATTTATTCCAACCGTAAAGTAAGCAATCCGGTCATTGCTTAATTCCGGTACACCGTTAAAAATTTAGTCCTTTAACGATAAAGAATCGGTGTGCCCTCCTTAAAACATTTCATATTTATTTATCATTTTTTTAGGAGAAATAAAATTGAGCAAATTAAATTCTTTTGGCTGGAATTCATTTTTTCAAGATCAATTTATTCCATTTAAAAAAGAAGGATTTATTCCGTGCAGAATTTCTGTAGAGAATAAACAAAGATATCTGCTGCTTTCAGAATTCGGTGAAATTCCTGGAGAAATTACCGGAAAATTATTGTATTCAAGCGACCAAATTGCAGATTTACCGAAAGTAGGCGATTGGGTTGCAGCAGTTTATTTTGAAGATGAAAGAAAAGCAATTATTCATCATGTTCTGAAAAGAAAAACAAAATTATCCAGAAAATCTGCCGACAAGAAAATTGAAGAACAGGTAATTGCTGCAAATATTGATATCATTTTTATTGTGCAGAGTCTGGATAATAATTTTAATTTAAGAAGATTGGACAGATATTTAAAGATTGCTATCGACAGCAAAGCAGTTCCGTTTATAATATTAAATAAAACCGATCTCGCTGAAGATTTAAATTTTTTCAAACAGCAAATCGATAATCATTTAAACGAAATTAAAACAATATATACAAACACAATTAATCAAAAAGGAATTGAAGAAATAAAGGAAATTGTAAAAGTTGGAATGACTTCTGTATTTATTGGATCTTCCGGAGTCGGCAAATCATCAATTATTAATTGCTTGCTTGGAAATGAAGTTCTAAAAACTAATTCGATTAGTGAATCCGTAAACAAAGGAAAACATACAACAACAAAAAGAGAATTGGTGATGATTCCCGGCGGAGGAATGATAATCGATACTCCAGGAATGCGCGAACTCCAGTTATGGAATGAAGGAAATTTAGAAAATTCTTTTACAGAAATTTATGAATTCGCTGAACAATGTAAATTTAAAGATTGTTCACACACCGTTGAAAAAGATTGTGCTGTTTTGGAAGCTGTTGAAAATGGTAAATTAAGTCAGAACCGTTTGATCAGTTTTCGTAAATTTATGAAAGAACTAGATTACCTTGAATCGAAACAGGATAAAAATGCTTTTCTGTTAAAAAAGGAAAAAGAGAAACAACTCGGAAAAATGATTAAAAAATATTTTAAAAACGGCAAGTATAAATAATAAATTTGCCCGGGTATTTTCCGGGCAATTTGTTACTCTTCAAACCTGCTTATAATTGTTCTGTTCTGATGATTGCAAATATTTTTTGCCTCGGAAGTATATAAATAATCGATCCTGGTTTTATAAAATTCTACAATCTTACCCCGGACAATTTTCAAAGTAGAATTAAGTAAATGATTTTGTTCCGTAAATCCTTCACCTAAAACCGCAACAGCAGAAGGAAGCCATCTGGACGGGAACATCCCGGCAAACTCGCCGTTCTCATTAAATTTATTTATTTCCGAATCAATTAATTTTAAAACAGTATCTTGTCCTTCTGCATTATGAACCGAAAGTCCTTTTTCTTTTAACCAATTTAAAATTGTTTCTTTATTCGGAACAACTAAAGCTGTCGTATAAGGAGATTGATTATTATAAAGCATCATTTGATCTATAAATTTTGAATGATCAATTATTGCTTCTTCAATTCCCTCCGGACTGTATTTTTCCCCGTCGCTTGCGATTAATAAACTTTTGTTTCTTCCAAGTACATATAAAAATCCGTCTTCATCCAGATAACCCAGATCGCCTGTAAACAACCAGCCGTCTTTAATTACTTCTTTAGTTGCTTTTTCATTTTTCCAGTAACCGACCATTACATTTTCACCCTTTACAACAATTTCTCCTTTTTGTCCTGAAGGAAGTTCGTTCCCTTTTTCATCGCAAATTTTTACTTGAAGATCTTTTACAATTTTGCCGGAAGAACCAAGCTTATGAAGTTTGGGAACATTTGCGGAAATTACAGGGGCGGCTTCTGTTAATCCGTAACCCTGGAACATAGGAATTCCTAGTGCATAAAAAAATCTCTGAAGTTCAATATCCAGTAAAGCACCTCCGCCGATGAAAAATTCCAATCTTCCTCCGAAATTTTCTCGAATTTTGCTGAATAATATTTTATCGTAAAAACTATATAAAGGTTTTTTAAATTTATTTATACCTTTTCCTCTATTCCATCCGCAGCCGTTATAATCATATGCAAGATTTAAAGCTTTGTTAAATAATTTTTCAATTTTAGGACCTTTTTCTCTAATTCCTTTTTCAATATTTTTTCTAAAATTTTTGGCAAGTGAAGGAACACTTAAAAGAAAAGTCGGTTTTGTTTCTTTTATATTTAACGGAATATTTTTTAAAGTTTCTAATGCGGATTTTCCCGTTTGAACAGAAGCCATGCTCGCTCCGTTCATCATCAAAGTATAAATCCCTGCTGTATGTGCAAACGCATGATCCCATGGAAGAATAAGCAGCGAAACATAAGTTTCCGGAACATCAAGAATTGAAGATGACTGCTCAACATTTGAAGTGTAATTTCTGTGAGTTAAAATTATTCCTTTAGGATCGGCAGTTGTTCCTGAGGTATAACAAATATTTGCATAATCATTTTCTTTAATATTTTTCCACAATAAATTAAAAGTATCGGTATTTTCTTTTAAATATTCTTCACCGAGTTTTAAAACATCTTCATATAAAATTTCATCTTCATCTAAATTATCAACTTTATCCAAAAAAATTATTTTTTCCAGAACAGGAAGATCTTTTTTAATCTTTTTTATTTTATGAATTTGACTTTCAGATACAATAATCATTTTGGACTCGGAATGAGCTAAGCGGAATTTTAAGTCATTTAATTCATCAATTTTAACTGAAATAGGAACGTTTATTGCGCCGGTATATAAAACCGCAAGTTCACTTATGAGCCATCTTTTTCTTCCCTCTGAAATTAAAGCAGAACGTTCTCCTTTATTCAAACCTAATTTTATTAATCCGGCAGAAAAATTGTAAACTTCTGTTTTTATTTCATTATAAGTTGAACCAATATATTTACCATTAGTTTTTTCCCAAATCAAAATATTATAAGGATATTTGTTAACACTGTCTTCAAATAAATGAGGAATAGTTCTCTGGTTCATAAATATATTTCCCCTTTGAAATATTTTTAGAAAATCAATTATGTAATGATAAGTTGGTATTTAAAAATAATCAAACTAAATGAAAATAATTTATGGAAAAGAAGAAAAGATTGAAAAAATCCCGGAGACTCTAATTGAATCTCCGGGAAATAAATATTATAAATTGAATTTTACACTTCCGAAAATTTCTCTTCCTGCAGCAGGCTGATAGGAATTTCCATCAGGATCAGGTTCTGTAAAACCCATGTATAATTTATCGGAAATGTTTTTAACATAAATACTAAATTCGCCGCCGAAACCGGAAACATTAAACTCATAAGCTAATCTGGCATTAAATATTGTAAAGCCTTCCTGGAAAACATCCTGTTTATCTGTATAAATATACCATTTGGATTGAGTTTCCGAGCTGACTCCAATTGTAAAGTGTTTCAAGAAAGAATATTCAAGATCAATATATATTTGATGTTCCGGTGAATTTGGGAGCCAGTTATCTTTCAGACTGTCTGGTTTTGTGTATTTAAAATTAGAATAAGTGTAAGCTGTTTGTAATTTCAAATCTGTAATCGGCTGATACATAAAATAAGCTTCCAATCCGAATCTTCTGCTTGATCCGGCATTTCGGTAGAAAGTTTCTAAAGGACGATCGGGAAGTATTCTGTATCTGTCGAAATCTTTATTCGTTAATAAATAAAATGCAGTTAAGTCGAAATAAAATTCATTAACCGGAGTTCCTCTAAAACCAATTTCTCCGCCGTTGGAAGTGGAAGGTTCAAGGTTCATATTAAATCCGCCCGGACTTACCGGATTGCTTGCTAATTCTTCTGTTGCGGGAGGAAGAAAACCTTGTCCGTAATTTGCGTAAATATTAAAATTCTGATTAACAGTATAAGCAACTCCGAATCTTCCGGTTACTTTATCGAAATTTTTCGAACCTGAAAGATTTAAAGAATCCGGTAAAAGATCTGTTAACTGATTTTTAATATTATCATATCTTCCGCTGATTATGAAACTCCATTTATTATTTAGTTCAATTCGATCTATAGCAAATATTCCCAAACCGCGCTGGAAAATGTTATCATTTGCAAGTAAAGTTGTTCCTTGTGCTGCTGATGATAAATTGTTTACAGTTGTAGCATCAAGATTCTGCCATTGAATATCGGTTCCTAAACTAAATTGATTGTTTACATTTTCTCCGTTTGTATTATAATTATATTGAAGCGATCCGCCGGGAGTGAAAAATTTCCTGTTCCAAAAATATTTTGAGCCCGGTTCTTTATAAGTTGATGTCCTTATATAACCGCTAAATTGCAGATTATGATTTTCAGCAAGATTAATTTTACCAACAATTCCACCGGTAAATCTATTTGTTTCCTGGAATTCATTCATAGGAATTGCGTCAGGGTTCGGCTGTTTTGGATCTTCGGCAACCTGTAAAATATTTAATCCCTCAGGATTTTCATTAAAATAATTTGTATAAGAAATAATCTGAGTTAATCTTACATTATCGGAACCGGTATAATTTAATTTGCTGTATAAATTAGTTCCATGATAAGCAGAATGAATTCTGTATCCATCTCCGCCTAAACGCGATAATGATAGCTGGTAATTAAAATCTTCATTACCGCCGCCGCCGTTAACATAACCTTTCCAAAAACCATTTGATCCGAATGAAGAATAAGCTGTTCCGTTTAACCCGTTTGTTCCGCCGTTTTTAGTTGTAATATTTACTATTCCGCCCGAAGCACCGCCGCCGTATAAAGCAGCAGCCGGTCCTCTTAAGACTTCAATTTTTTTGACATTTTGCCAATCAATATCGTATAAATCTGGAGCAAAACCGGTAGGATCATTTAAGGGAAGTCCGTCCATTAAAATTTTTATTCCCCTAATTCCATGTTCTGATAAGATTCCTTGTCCTCTTATCGACATGTGAACTCTTGAACCGTCAGCTTGATTGTCTATTCTAACTCCGGGAACAAGTTTAAGAGCTTCATCAACTGCTATAGTTCTCGGCATTGTTTTTAAGAAATCGTTTCCAATTATAGTAGTTGCTGTTGGATTTTCCTTTAACGGAATATTTATTCTTTGTCCGGTTACTATAACTTCAAAAGGACTTTCATATTTTTTTACATAAGCAGAATCTGTTCCTTGATTTTTCTCTTGAGTAAACACTATCAAAGGAACAGAATAAAATAATCGTAAAAATAAATAGAAGAGCTGATTTCATTTCTTCCCCTTCATTTAAGTTGAACATAGAAAATTGTTTTAAGCTTTTGCAGAACTAAGTTCGAATTTGCAAAACATTATTTGTATATTTTATATGCAAAACGTGGAGGGGGTTTGGGCACCGAAGGTGAATTCCTTTATAATCTAAATAATTTAAATTTATTACCGCTTCTTTTAAGTGAAGCGGCGAAATTCTAATCGATTCGTTCTTCAAAAATGTAGAAATGTGGAATGTTAAAAAATGTTTTTTAGAAATATTTTTGCTGATCAATAAACTAATATTATTTAATAGCTCTTCTTCTTCAAAATCATTTCGACAGTATAAAAATAACTTCCCATTTGCTTCCTTTGATTGTACAACATCATACATCTTCCCGTTGTACCTAAATTCTTTTCCCTCTTTTATCCAGTTGAATTTAGAATTTCCATCTCTTAGATCAATTATATTTACAATTATTAATTCCAAGTTATCATTGTTTGAATAATTTTCTATTTCATACGAAACTCTGCATTGGATAATAGCCTGTTGGATTTTAAAAATAAGTAAGTAACCCGCTGCATTAAACAAAAGCAGTATTGAAATGAATAGGGCTATAATTTTATTCGACATGATATAACAAAAATATTTAAAACAGCCGCAAGTAATCTAAAGAATATTTTTGTCTTATTCGTTTTTAATTAATAATAGTTGGTATTTGGGAAACATTTTGATACCGACATATTTTTAATAATAAATTTCGGTTTTCTAGAAAATAAAATTTTACAATATTCAAATACAAAGTTCCCAAATTATTTGCTATATTAAATCACTTCAAAAATCGATGTAGGGCTCTAACAATTATTTATCTTTCATAAAATGGATTTTAGATGAAAAAATTTGAAACTGAGATACATCTAAGCCGTGAAATGAAATTAATGGATGCTACTCTAATCGGAGTTGGCGCAATGATTGGAGCAGGCATTTTTGTTTTAACCGGAATTGCAGCAGGTGTCGCCGGGCCGGGATTGATCATTACTTTTTCACTGAACGGAATAGTTGCTTTATTTACAGCTTTTTCTTATGCCGAACTCGGTTCATGCTTTCACGATGCAGGCGGAGGTTATTTATGGGTTAAAGAAGGTTTGCCTAAATGGAACGGATTTATTTCGGGTTGGATGAGCTGGTTTGCTCACGCTGTCGCATGCAGCCTTTATGCTATAGGCTTTGGAGCTTATTTTGAATTAGTACTTCATGAATTTAATATTGTTATGCCTCATTGGGGTTTCCTTTCTCCTCAAAAAATACTCGCCGCTGCTGCAGCTGTTGTATTTGCTTATGTGAATTTCAGAGGTGCTTCTGAAGCTGGTAAAATAGGAAATATTGTAACTATTACTAAGATTGTAATATTATTAATATTTATAGGTTTCGGATTAAATTTAATTTTAAATAAGCCGAACTGGCAGGAATCCTTTACTCCATTTTTGCCGAACGGATGGAGCGGAGTTTTTAAAGCAATGGGTCTTACATTTATTGCATTTCAAGGATTCGAGGTTATATCTCAATGTTCTGAGGAAATAAAAAATCCTAAAAAAAATATTCCTAAAGCAGTATTTCTTTCTTTAATAATTGTTGTTCCGATTTATTTGTTAATTGCTTTTACAGCAATCGGCTCAGTAAAACCGGATGGAATGACACCCTGGGCATATTTAGCTTCTAAAAAAGAAATTGCATTGGTAGAAGTTGCAAAATCGTTTTTTGTCGGCGGTGGTGTTATGCTTTTGATTGGCGGAATTATTTCTACAATGTCTGCATTAAATGCTACAATTTATTCTTCTTCCAGAGTTGCATTTGCAATGGGAAGGGACAGAAACTTCCCGACTTTTTTTAGTAAAGTACATAAGAAGAATTTCACTCCTCATTTTTCGATTGTTATTTCATTATTCATTGTTGTAATAATGGCAGTATCTCTGCCGATTGAAGATGTAGCAAGTGCGGCCGATATAATGTTCCTTCTTTTATTTTTGCAGGTCAATATTACATTAATTCGTTTAAGGAAAAAACGTCCCGATCTTGACAGAGGATTTTTCACCCCGCTGTTCCCATATTTATCTATAATTGGAATAATAACATTGTTATTCCTGGCAATTTACATGTTTTATTACAGCCCGACTGCATGGCTTGTTACTGCTGTTTGGGTAACAATTGGTTTATTCGTTTACAGAACTTACGCTTCTAAAAGGGAAGTGCAGCATGTTAGAAAAGTTAGATCATTGGAAAGATTGGAAAGGAAAGAATATACAATACTTGCACCTTTGGCAAACTATTAAGAGTGTTTCAAGCTTAACACATATTGCAAAAGCTTTAGCGGTAAAAAATCATGCTGAAATAATATTTTTACATGTTAACGAAATAAAAGAAGGCAGTCCCTTGGCAGTTGAAGCAAGTGATTCTGAAAGAGCTAAACCTTTATTTGAAACTGCTGAAAATGTTATTGGAGATTCAGATATAAAAGTAAGATCAATAATTACAGTATCTCACAGAATATCTGAAGGGATTGTTCACACAGCACTTGAAGAAGATGCTAATTTTATAATTGTCGGACGCGATAAAAATCCGAATTTTATTGAAAGATTTTTCTCATCTATAATAGACAGTGTAATTCAAAGATTTACAGGAGAAGTTGCGGTTCTTCATGGCAGTTTCAAAAAGGAAAATATAAAAACAATATTAATACCTTTCAGTATTGATATTCATGCAATTTTGGCAACAGAAATTGCTCCGGCTTTTGTTGATTACTTTAATTGTAATTTAAAAATATTATTAGTTCATGAACCCGGAACAAGTTCAGAAGAAAGGGAAAATAGGGAACAGACAATTAAAGGAATTAATACAAGAGAATAATCTGCCGGCAGAAATAATTATTCAATCGGATAGCGATGTATTGCTTGGTGTTGTAAGAGAATCGAAAAAAGCTGATATGATATTAATGGGTGGAAAAACCGGTGACTTTTTAGAACTTTTATTCGGAAGATCACTTGCACAAGAAATTACCGAACAAGCTGCTTGTCCGGTTTTATGGGTAAAAGAATATGAAGAAAGAGAATCGTTTTGGAAATTATTATTAAAACCAACTAAACAAATCGGAGTCGAAAATGGATAATAGTATCCAGGGTCCCTTTTTTGATTTAGGGAAACAAATTATTGGTTATTTACCGAATTTATTGGCAGGTTTTTTACTTTTAATTTTAGGTTGGATTATCGGCTGGATTGTTAAAAGAATTATTGTTCAATTGTTAACAGCTTTTAAAGTTGAAAGATTATTTACCAGAGTAAGATGGAGACAGGCTTTGTCAAAAGCCGATATTAGATATGCCATGTTTGGTTTTATTGGGAATATATTTTTCTTTATAGTCTTTTTGATTTTTCTAAATTCCGCACTGGATGCAATGAAGCTGGAAATATTATCCAATTTAATTGAAAAAGGAGTTTTATTTATTCCTAAACTAATTGTTGCTCTAATTATTTTTGGTATTGGCTGGATAATTTCCGGAAGAGTTTCCAACTCAGTTTATAATGCTTTAGTTAAAGAGAATTTTCCATATTACTCTTTAATAGCAAGGTTTGCAAGATTTGTATTTCTGCTTTTCTTTTCCGCAATGGCTTTAGCAGAAATTGATATTGCAGTTGAAATAGTAATAATTGGTTTTACAACAATAATGATAACTTTAGGAATAATTGCGGTTATGGTTGTACTTCTGGGAGGAAAATCTTATTTAGATAAACTTTTTAATAAAATCTGAAAAAATGATTAAATGAAAATTTTATCTTCTGTATTATAATTTAAAATTTTTTTAGATTTAAATTTTCATTATGAGTAAGGGGAGAATAAATTGACAGATAAATTAAAAACCAAGCCATTTGCCCTATATATACTTTTTTTTGTTGTTTTATTTCAAGCTTTAAGCGGGTTGTTCGGTGGATTTGCTCTAACGTTTTACCCATCCGGTGAAATGCTTAATATGCCTCTGGATTATTTAAATAATTCGCCCTTTAATAATTATTTAATTCCCGGAATAATTTTATTTGTTTTTCTGGGAATTCTTCCTGCATTTCTTTTTTATTCTTTAATTAAAAAACCTTCCAGCAAATTATTTGAACTTTTTAATCTGTATAAAGAATCTCATTGGAGCTGGACATTTACTTTGTATGTTGCAATAATGTTAGTTATTTGGATTCAGGTAGAAATTATGATAATCGGATATGCATTATTGCAGACAGTTTATGGGTTTATAGGAATTGTTATGCTCATAATTACTTTGCTGCCGTCGGTTAAAAATTATTATAAAATAACTTCTAAATGATCAAAATTCGCATTAAATAGACAAGTGATGTTTAAGACATTTTAAATATTTATTTGTATCTTCATTTTAAATTCCCAAATAACAGGTTATATTTATTTAAGAATTTTCTCCCAAACAATTAGGAGTAATAATGAGAGTCGCAAGAATATTTACTTATTCATTTGTTTTATTCTTTTTAGCTTGTGCTGTTGCATTTGCTCAAAATGATGATAGGCTGCATAGTGAAAATATTAAAAAAGTTAAAGAAGAAAGCGGGAAAACAAAAAATAATCCGGAAACCAATAATTATAAATTCGATTTGAATATGTATCAGCAGGCTGCTGACGGATACGATGTTGTTGCTTATTTTGTAGATCAAAAACCGGAAAAAGGTGTTAAAGATTATACTTATAACTGGATGGGTGCCGTATGGCAGTTTTCCAGTCAAAATCATATGGATTTATTTAAAGAAAATCCTGAAAAATACGCTCCTCAATTCGGCGGTTATGGATCATTTGGAATAAGCATTGATAAATTATTTCATTCGGATTCTGAATTGTTTACAGTAAATGATGGAAAACTTTATTTATTTGTAAACAAAGAATATAAAAATAAATTCTTAAATAATGTTGATAAGAATATTACCAAAGCAGAAGAAAACTGGCCTAATTTAAAGAAAGTTGCTCTAGCTAAATAGAATTTTTTTTACAGGATCATTCCACGAATTTTTTATTTTACTTTTCTGTGAAAGTTTTGTGATTATTTAACTTTACTTTTTCTATTGAAAAAATTCAATAAATAAAAGGAGTTAAAATGAAGTTCACAAAACTCATATCAAGTGTTTTTATAATCTTATTTATGATTACAACAATTGCATTTGCTCAGCAGGATAATATGATGCAAAAAGATAATATGAAAAAAAGTATTCATCATGATAACATGATGAATAAAAGCATGATAAAGATTGATCAAAATAGTAACGGCGTGGCAATAGACGGTTATGATCCTGTTGCTTATTTTGAGGATAGCAAAGCAGAAATGGGAATGTCTGATTACAGTTACGAATGGATGGGAGCAAAATGGCAGTTCAAAAATAAAAGTGATATGGAATTGTTTAAAAATAATCCCGAAAAATATGCTCCCGGAATTCGGCGGATATTGTGCTTACGGATTGAGCAAAGGTAAATTAATTCATTCGGATCCTAAAGCATGGACAATAAAAGATGGAAATCTTTATCTAAATAAAAATATGGATGTTAGAAAAATTGTTTAGAAAAAATATTTCTAAAGATATTATGAAAGCCAAAAAAAATTGGTCTAAACTAAATATGAAAAAAATGGATAAGAAAATGGATCAAAAGTATGAACTAATATCAAGAATTTCTAAAAAGAAAATTTAACGGAATCTGTAATGTGCGGGTTCCGTTTTTAATTTTTCTTTAAGATTAATAATGAAAGATCATCAAAGAAAGGAGCATCTCCAACAAAATAATCAACTTCACTAACTATTAATTCTCCCATATCTTCAAATTTATATTTTTTTAAGTTAGGTAATATTTTTAATAATCTTTCTTTTTCAAAAAACATTCCGTTTTCATTTCTTGCTTCCGTAACACCGTCAGTATACGCAATTAAAATTTCTCCGCTTTCCATAGTTATTAAATCTTCTTTATAATTAAAATCTTTTGCTAAACCTATTGCAGTGTTACTTTTGGATGTTTCGGTTATGTCATCATTTTTTATTAATATTGGCGGAAAATGTCCGGCATTTACAAATCTTACTTTAGAATCATTCGGTATGATTTCCAAATAAATCATTGAGGCAAAAGTATTGGATAAACTGTCTCTGTAAAATATATTATTAATTTTTGTGCATAATCCGGAAAGAGAATTAAAATCTGCAGCTAAAGCTCTTATAGTTGCCTGAAGTTTTGCCATTAAAAGTGCCGCCTGCAAACCTTTTCCGGTTACATCTGCTAAAATTATTCCGACTTTGTTTTCATTTATTTTTATATAATCAACAAGATCGCCGCCGACTTCATTTGCAGGTCTTGTGTAAAGCCAAATTGACCAGCCGTCAACTTTAGGACTTCGTTCCGGAGTTAATGCACGCTGAACTTTTCTGCCGGCTTCAAGTTCATCTTTAGCTAAAAGTTTGTCTTTTAACTCAAGCATTAAAACAATAAAAATTATTCCGCCGCCCACTAATCCGGTATTATTAATATCTGTTTGACCGTCATTTATAAAAATTCCGCTGCCTAATAAAATTATTACTGCTCCAATTACAGTTAATATTCTTCGGGTTGGAGTTAAGTGAAGAAATATGCTTTTTATAATCCAGGTAAATTGATGAAAGAAACGGTGGAATCGGCGCATTCCTTCAAGACGTTTTTTCTGCTCTTCGTTTAAATAAAAATTTCTTAATTCTCTAAATTCATTTCTAATATCTTTACCTAATCTTGCGTTTCTTAAATCTTCCCTTAAAACTTTAGTAAATCTTTGTTTTGAATGAGTATTGTTCATCTGAAAAATTTTAAATATTTGTCAAAAATGTATACAATAGTTTAACCACTGGCAAGAAATAGATGATAAACGGTCAATAATTAATATTATCAAATGAAAAAATAGTTTTAATAATTGTGATATTTTTTAAGCTTTTAAATCTATTTATTAAATGACTTCTTAGCCAGGAAAAATAAAATGATCTAGGGATATATGTCCGGCTCCTGTAAAAAACAAAAAAACTAAAATTGTTAAAATAATTAAATCCAGTTCCCAGCCGCCGTTTCCGGTAAAACTTCTTTTCATTTTAAAAGCTTTCAAATTTATTGCGCCTATCATTATTATTGCAAAACCTAAAGAAGCTAATTGAGTTAAAAAGCCTGCTATCATTGCAATTCCGCCAAGCGGTTCAACAAAAGATAAAAATCTAAATATTGTTAACATTGATGGAGACATTTTGTCGGATGGTTTCATTTCCCACATTTTAAATTTTAGAATTCCGTGATAAAAGAAGATAAAACCAATGATTATTCTTAATAATAAAATTCCCCACTCAGTTGCTAAACTTGATACACTTGAAAAAAATTCCATTTTAAACCTCCAATTTCTAATCCTAATAATACAGACTAAGTATATTTATCTAATCGTTTTTTGATAAAATATTAAATAATTATGAAAAATAAATTAAGATTGTTGTCACAAATAGATCTTATTCACTGCTACAGTAGTGATTTCAAATAACATCGATTTCATTTTTTCTTCATTAAAGTTCGATAAGTTTTGCTCAGAAATTAAAAAGATGAAATAGAATAAAGAAAAGATTTAGGAGATTAGAAATGAAATCAAAAAATAAAATTTTAACGTTTAATATTTTTATAGTATCGTTTTTTATGCTGTTATTAATTTCCATCCCGAATTTACAAGCACAAAACAAACCTGTATCCAATAAAAACATAAAAGCATTTATAGATTATAAACTTGCAAAAGATAATCTACTGGATAATGTAGATGTAATTGTAAACCAAAATACAATTACTTTAAAAGGTTCGGTTCCTACTTTGGATGCAAAAAATACAGTTATAGAAGATGTTCATGATGTAACTGATGAAATGAATATAGTTGATAATTTAGCTGTTGAGCCGGGTAAATATTCAGATGCACAAATAACAAAAAATGTTCTTGATAAAATTACTAAGAATATGTTTTACACAGTTTTCGATTGGGTAAATGTTGAAACAAATAACGGAGTAGTTACTTTAAAAGGCTGGATTGATATGCCGTGGAATAAATCTATATTCCAAAAAGAAGCTGAAAAAGTCAATGGTGTTACAAAAGTTATAAATGATCTTAAAAAAGAAAACGGATCCGATGAACTTAGAATTAGAGCAGCAAGAGTAATTTATGACAATCCGGGATTTTCAATGTATGCTTACGACCAGAATCCGCCGATTCATATAATTGTTCTAAACGGATCGGTTATTTTAAAAGGAGACGTACCTTCGGAAGCTGATTTAGGCTGGGCGCAGACACTGGTAGAATTTCATACAGATGCTATAAATGTAGTAAATGATCTGCAGGTTCAAAAAAGTTAATTAGAATTTATAATTTTCAATTTAAACCGGATTGAATTTTTATTATTTAATCCGGTTTTTTAATTACACTTTAACCATGTTACCATTTTATCTTTAACAAATCCAAGTTTAGCGAATAGGTTCATAGCATTTACATTTTTTTCTTCAACCTGTGCATAAGGAATTCGATTGCTGCTTCTGATTTTTTCCGATAAATAAATTACTATTTCTTTCCCGTAGCCTTTTCTTCTATAATTATCTACTACATGAAGTGCACCGATTCCTCCGTCGTCATGAGTTAATCCCCAGGCTGCCAGTTTATCATTTTCATAAATTGCTGCAGAAAAAGAATTTGATATTCTAAAGTTTAAATATTCAGTTGATAAAATTGATTTATAATTAGATTGAGACATTATAAATTCCGAATCATCAACTTTTAACGGAATTATTTTAACTGAATTTTGGGGAAGAGTTAAATTATCGGGTAAATAGATTTGTCGTGCCGACAACTGCCAATCAATTTTAAATTTTGATTTTATTATCGGAAGCATCCATTCATCAAGTGCACCTAAATATTTGGGAGTTTCTTCGATTAAATCTAATAGTTCTACAAATTCATTTTTGTCTTTACATCCAAAATAATTCCATGTTTCATCAGTTTTAGCTTTTACAGAAACTGAATTACCTTTTTGTATAAAATGATTTATGGAATAATTTTCTATTACACCTAAAATATTGAGATTACTAATTTCATCTTTTTTCAAATATGATTTAATTTCAGCAATATCTTTGAAAGGCATTTTAAAATCCAAAAGAAAATACTATTAATCCAATCAACAGGCCAAATATTAAATTAAAAACTTTAACTAGTATTGAATCTTTTACTGAAAATGATAAAAGCGGAAGCAAACCATGACCATCCTGCACAATTGAATTTGTAAGCAAAATAGAAAAGGGAATTAGTCCGCTTGCAAACATAGTAACAATTATTAAATTAGGTCCGGATTCGGGAATTAAACCAATTAAAGCAGAGATAAACAATACTAACAATAAATATTCCGATGAAATTTTTTCAATGTGAAAATAGTGAAGTGCAATTTGAACTATCAACAAGGCCCCGAATGTCCACAAAAAAGTCTTCCATATATGATTTTTAATTAGATGATGCCAGACATGTTCTTTTAGGTAATGTTTAATACCATGTTCATTTTTATGATACTGCTGAATTTCACAATCCTGACAAGTTGGGATATTAAACTTCTTAACAATAAAGTCTATAATCTTAGATGAAAAAAGTCCGATCACTAAAAGAATTACAAATAAAATTATTGCAGTTTCCGGAAACATAACCAGCATAACAAAAGCCTCATCACCTGAAGTTGCGATCATCGAACCGGTCAATGCGCCGAAACTTATCATTCCGTGCATATATAAACTTACTACTGCAAATGAACCGACGCATCCGGGTGTTGCTCCTAAAAATGAAGAAACGGTATATTGTTTCCATTTTTTAGCCGACTGCATTATTGCTGCAAATTTTCCCCTGGTTCTTACATTTATAATATCAACAGCAATCATCATCAGGAGAACATAAAGAGTTATAGTTATGCTCTCCTGAAAAACATCAAATATAGATTGAATCATATTTTTATTTTATTATTAATGATGGTTACATGCATTATTTTCAGTTTCTATAAGTTCTCCATTAATATATTTTTGAGCTGCTTCATCAGCAATTCTTTCCTCTGTAAGAAAAGGAATAATATTATTAGCTTTTAAATCCTCAATAATTCTCCATCCGCCGGCATTAAATATAACAACTTCACAATCTTTTAATCCATTTATTAAATTATTATGGTTATGGCCGTGATTATGTTCTCCTTCCCCATGATGCGTGATGTTGGCCTTGATGATGATGAGTAAATGTATTTTCTCTGATTTCTTTATTAGTAATATTTTTATCTTCAACTGAATAAATAACAAAAGATTTACATCTTCCTAAATGACCGGAAATCCGGACATGGTCATTGCTTGCAACTGCTATTTTCATTTTGTTCTCCCTTTAAATACTATTACAATTTGGACAATGAGTTGTTTGTTCTCTTTTTTCAGTTTGAAATTTATAACCGCAGTGTTTGCAAATGATCATAAATTTATTTCTAAGCTGAACTGCAAGAACTTCAGATATTTTTATGGCTTTCCCATTTATAATCCCTTCGGCAACTTTTTGCCTGGCTCGATTAATAATTCTTCCAAAAGTAGCTCTGGAAATATTCATTTTAACAGCAGCTTCTTCCTGTGAAAGGCTCAAAAGATCACCAAGACGAATCGCTTCGAGTTCATCAGCTTCCAGAAAAATTTCTTCAAGCTGATCCATTGGAACTCCCCGCGGCTTAAAATAAAAAGCTGCCGGGTTACATCTGATTCTTCTATTTTTCTTTGGTCTTGCCATAATTAATATTATGAGCATATGCTCATAACTAAAATATTGTAAATATTAATTAAATACAAGTCTTCAGTTAAGCATATAATATCAACGACTAAATTATTTGCTAATTGATAAATATTAGAGAAGTATAAAAAATTTATTGAGATTTTCGATTTAAGATTTCGTAATTTTACCAGGTTAATATTCACCTAATTTATCAGGGGTTTTTATGAAAATCTTTAGAAATATATCACTTATAATTTTACTATTAATATTTTCTTCCAATATTTTAGCACAGGAACTGGAGCGGAAAGAAATTGATCCTAAATATAAATGGGATCTTTCAATTCTTTATAAAAATGTGGATGACTGGAAAGCAGATTTAAACGCTCTTAGCAAAAAAGCAGAAAAAATTTCCGATTATCAAGGTAAGCTTGATGAAAGTTCACAAACTCTTTACGATGCATTAAAAACATATTTTGATATTCTTCAGAACTATTACAAACTGGATGAATACGCAAGCAGATTAAGTGATGAAGATTTAAGAATAGGAAGCAACCAGGCATTAACACAGCAGGCAAATAATTTAGGGACTAAAATTTCCGAGCTCTCATCTTATATAAATCCGGAAATTTTAAGAATCGATCCGGACAAAATAGAACAATTCTTTAATGAAAATAAAAAATTAAACGAGTACAAAATTTTTATTGATGATATTCAAAGACTCCGTGCTCATACTCTTAATCCTGAAGGAGAACAAATTCTTGCAAGTGCAGGAATGATGAGAAATGCCAGCGATATTTATAATATTTTTGATAATGCAGAAATGCCGCGTCCAAAAGTTACCTTGTCTACCGGGGAAGTAATTACATTAAATAGTGCAGGGTATGTTAGACATAGAGCAGATGCCAACAGGGAAGACAGGGCAAAAATATTTAAAGCATTATTCGATGATTACGGTAACTTCCAAAACACCATTGGTGCAAATTATGCAAGTAAGATTAAGGGTGATTACTTCTTTGCTAAAAACAGAAAATATAAAACATGCTTAGAGGCTTCACTTAATGTTCACAATATCCCGGTTTCAGTGTATGAAAATCTAATTGATCAGATAAATAAAAATTTACCGACTCTTTACAGAGCTCTTGACTTAAAGAAAAGAATGTTAGGTGTAGATACACTTCATTATTATGATCTTTATACACCTTTGGTAAAAGCAGTTGATATGCATTTTACAATTGAACAAGGTCAGAAAATTTTGCTTGATGTATTCAAACCGATGGGAAAAGAATATGTTGCAACTGTTAAAAAAGCTTTTGATAACAGATGGATCGATTATTATCCAAATCCGGGGAAAAGAAGCGGAGCTTACTCAACAGGAGAATCTTATGCTTATCATCCTTATATTTTAACAAATTGGACAGATGATTATAATTCTCTTTCAACTTTAGCTCATGAACTCGGCCACACAATGCACAGCTATTTCTCAAATAAAAACCAGCCTTTCCAGGATGCATACTATGCAACTTTTGTTGCCGAAATAGCATCTACATTAAATGAGAATCTTTTAAATAAATATATGGTCGATCATGCAAAAACCGATGCAGAAAAACTTTATTTATTAGGTTCATATCTTGAACTATTAAGAACTACAATATTCAGACAAACATCATTTGCAGAATTTGAATTGGATGTTCACAAAAAAATTGAAAATAATGAACCACTAACCGGCGAAGATATGAGTAAAATTTATTATGATATTGTTAAAAAATATTACGGCGCAGATAAAGGTGTTTGTGCGGTTGACGATTATATTGCTCATGAATGGGAATATATTCCTCACTTTGTAAATTATACTTATTATGTATATCAATATTCCACATCATTAATTTACTCTACAGCATTTGCACAGAAAATCCTGACCGAAGGCCAGCCTGCTGTTGATAAATATTATGAAATATTAAAAGGCGGCAGTTCGGATTATCCGATAAATCTAATTAAAAAAGCAGGAATAAATCCTTTATCTTCCGAAGCATTTGATTTAACTATGGCAAAAATGAATAGTGTAATGGATCAGATTGAAGCTATTTTGGACAAAAAATAATTTAACTTTCATGGAGGAGATTAATTATCTCCTCCTTTTTCTTCATAATTTCAAATAAATTTAAATACAAAAATTTCTTCTTGTTTTTGATTCCGAACAAATAAATTAAGATTTTCATTTCTTATTCTAAATATTAAGGTTTATTTTTAATTGGATTTAAGCTGGAAATTATTTAACGGAGGATTGATGAAAGTTATTAAAATATCGGCAGTAGTAATTTTGATATTAATTGCAGGATGCTCTACTTTAGTTTTGCAGCCTGCAGATTTTGCATGGCCTGTCGAATCTGTTGTAAAAGTTGATGACAGCGGAAAAGTAAGTGTTGACAGGTATTCCGTTACTTTTGATTCAAAAAATCTTTTCTTTGAAGAAACCGGCGACTCTTTAGCTTATTTGGATAGAGAATTGCATATTTTAAGAGATACAAAAGGTTACTATTTTCTTACTGCAGATAAGTTCAAAAATGTTTATGTTTTTACTGCAGATGACGGAACATTAAGACTCAATAATAAAATCCAAATATCCGAAACCGGAATGAACAAGCCTGTATTTAATCAAAGAACTCCTTATATTGAATTAATTACTGATGCGAAAAATCTCTATTTATCTAATAATGGAATTGAAAAAGAGGAACAATGATGAAGAAACTTTTTATAATTACAGCATTTTTAACTATTGCTGTTCTCTTATCTTCCGTTAATATTTTTGCTCAATCAGATTATGAAATTGTACAAAACTTTAAAGTTAAATACTTGCAAATTGAAGATTCTATAAAAGCTGCAAGTTCTTTGGATGATATCTATGCTCTTGCTACACGTGTAGATAAATTAGAAAATGAATATTCACAATACAAAGACCTGCTGGATAAAAGTCTTTATCCCGATGATTTTAAAAAATCCTTCGATAAACTAAAAAAACAAATTGCCGTAAAAGAAATAGATGTTCAGCAGATTACAACCCTTAAAACACAAGTATCTGGTTTAAAAATACAAGTAGATGATTTAACAAAGAAAAACAATGAATTAATAACCAAGGTTCAGCTTTTGGGAGTGGAAAGTAAAAAAGATAAAGATAAAATTGCCCAGCTGGAAAAAACTGTTGCAAATCTAAAAACATCTCTTCAGAAAAGAGATATTCTTGTAATGACTATGATTGATAGTCTTGTACCGATAAATTACAACGAAAGAACCAGGCTGACACAGCAGGATAAACAAAAAATGCTTTCCGAAGCTGAAAAAAATAATGTTCTTTCCAACATTAAAAAATCGATAAAAGATAATATTAAATTTTTGCAGGTAACTACTTTAAATCCTGATGATTTAAATGATATGAAAAAGCAGGAAGAAGATTTTGTCAAAACATGGAATAGTGTCGGTCCTATGATTACACAAATTTATTCTTCAAGAGGACAAAGAGCAAATGATCTGCAGGATATAAACCAGTTATTTAAAGAATGGGATGAAGCTTTAAAAGTTGCAACATGGAGTTCTGTTAGACAGGATTTTACAAATTATAAAATAATATTGCAGGAATTTAATTCCGGCAGAGAATTTACAAATACTCTTGTTGATTATGTAAATGATGAAATCAAAAATGTTGATTCAAGATCTAAACAAAAAGCAAAAAATGCTTATAAAAGTTTTGCCGACAGCGCCTGGTTCGGTATGGTAAAGCCTGAATGGGTGCCTTATTTAATTGATAATCAAATGATGACAGCCGGAGAAAAAGATTCTATTGAATCAAGGATTTCAGTCTGGAACGCAAAAGTTAATCCGGGCGGAATAAATTGGTACTATGTAATTATTGCTTTACTTTTAATAGTTATTGTTGTGTTGTTAATCGCCCGCAAAAAATCAAAATCACCATCCAAAGATATTCCTGCAGCTTAAGAAGTTTATAAATCCGGCAATATTTTTTATTGCCGGATTTTTTAATCTTTAAACATATAGCCTGCACTTCTTATACTTGTTAAATATTTTGGATTGGATGGATCTTCTTCAAAATATTTTCTTAATCTTGAAATAAATATATCTACCGTTCTTGTTTCAATTTCTGGATCCAAGTGCCAGACATTTTCCAGCAGTTCTTTCCTTGTTACAATTTTTTCTTTATTATTTATTAAATACTGCAGCACCGTAGCTTCAAATGGTGTAAGCCTGAAATTCTTGTTACCGTTTGAACATTCAAGATTTTCAAAATTTATTTTATTATTGCCGAATTTATATTGCTTAATTTTAGAGGCTGATTCTTTATACCATTCTTTTCTTTTAAGCATTCCTTTAATTCGAAGAAGAAGTTCATTTAAATGAAACGGTTTTGTCAAATAATCATCAGCACCTAATTCAAGACCTTTAACTTTATCCGAAATCCCGGATCGGGCGGTTAAAAATAAAATAGGCATCTGCGGAAATTTATTCCTTATTTTTTCTGCAATTTCAAAACCGTTGTAAAATGGAAGCATAATATCAAGAATAATCAAATCGTAATCATTAGAATTGAACAAATCCAAAGCCTGTTTTCCGTCTTTGGCTAAAGTAACTTTATATCCTTCTTCCGTTAAATTGAATTCCAAACCTACGGCTAAAGATTCTTCGTCTTCAACTAATAAAATATTATATTTTTTTGTCAATGAATTATTCATTTACGGGTTCCTCGTTCTTATTATTCCCTGTGGAATTCTTTAAAAGTTTGTTTAAATATTTATTCCTTCCGCTGTTAACAATTGGCAATTCTAATTTAAAAGTTACTCCTTTGTTTTCACCTTCGCTGTGAACTGAAATTTTTCCTCCGTGGGTTTTTATTATTTCCTGAACCCAATACAAACCTAAGCCTGTTCCTTTTACACTTGGACTGTTTGGATTATAAATTCTATAAAATTTATTAAATATCTTTCTATTTTCTTTAGAACTTATTCCGATTCCTTTATCAGAAAAGTCAATCATTAATTTTTTAGAATTACATCTTAAAAGAATTTCTATTTCTGGCTTATCGCTTGAGTATTTAATGGCATTATCAATTAGGTTATTAAAAACGATTTTCAATGCACCATAATCCACTACACATTTGCAATTTGCATTTCCGTTTATGGTAATGGTGCCTGGTTTCAATTTATATTGTTCAATGGACTCATTAATAATTTTATTTATTAAGGATTCGGCATTAAACATCTGATAATTATGCGATATTTTTTTCTGTTCTAAAGCTGAGATTTCTAAAATAGAATCAATTAGATTTTTTAGCCTGTTAGAATCTTTTAACATTAATTCTAAAAATTCTTTTTGTTTTTCTTCAGAAACGTTCCTTGTATTTAAAGTTTCAAGATGTAATTGAATTGAAGACAAAGGAGATTTTAATTCGTGGGTTATATTTGCAATAAAATTGTCGTACATCTTTGTAATTTTTAATTGGATATTTAAATGTCTGAAAATCAAAGACATACTGAAAGAAATTGCAACTAGCAGAATGAGTCCTCCAACTAAAACAAAAACATTTGTCCCGTCGTAACTTATCTGTGGAGAAAGCTTTTCGCCGACCTGACCTAAAATAATATAGTTAGATACATACCAGTAAATCCAAAGACCTAAAAGCATTAACCAAAATAGCTGTGCCAATACAAATATAAGAATGTTGTAAAGCAGTAAATGTCGTTTTTTCATTTAAATCCCATGAACTATTTTAATTACGGAATTCATCATAGATTGTATTTAAATATCCAACAAATATTCAGATTAATCAAAGTACTTAATAAAACTTTTACACTTGTTTTACAAAACTACATTTAAATTATGTTGATATTAGAGATGTAAGAATTTATCTGGAATTAAAAATAAAAAGGGTGAGATAATGAAAGTACTGCTGGTTTATCCGGAAACGCCTTCTACTTTCTGGAGCTTTAAAGATGCTTTAAAATTTGTATCTAAAAAATCTGCCGAACCTCCTTTAGGTTTAATAACCGTTGCTTCGATGCTTCCTGCAGATTGGCAGAAAAAATTAATTGATATGAATGTTTCCAAATTAATGGACAAAGATATTTTATGGGCTGATTATATTTTATTAAGCGGAATGAATATCCAGATTAAATCATTTAAAGAAGTTATAAAAAGATGTAATAAACTCGGAACAAAAATAATTGCCGGCGGACCGCTTTGTACAACTCAATATCAGGATTTTCTTGGGATCGATCATTTTATATTGAATGAGGCAGAAATAACTTTACCTTTGTTTTTAAAAGATCTTGAAAACGGAAATCCGAAACATTTATACAAAACCGATGAGTATCCTGATATCAGTTTAACTCCGGTTCCCAGCTGGGAATTGCTTGATATGAAAAAGTATGCTTCGATGAGTATTCAATATTCCAGAGGTTGTCCGTATGATTGTGAGTTTTGTTCAATTACTATGCTTAACGGTAGAAAACCAAGAACAAAATCAGCAGAACAATTTTTAAATGAATTAAACCGTCTTTATAAATTAGGCTGGAAAGGCGGCGTTTCTGTTGTAGATGATAATTTTATTGGAAACAAAAGAAAACTTAAGAATGAAATACTTCCTGCATTAATTAAATGGTCTCAAGAAAGAAAATATCCTTTTAGTTTTATTACCGAAGTTTCAATAAATCTTGCCGATGATGAAGAACTATTAAAAATGGTTGCAGAAGCCGGAGTAACAAGTGTATTTATTGGAATTGAAACCCCGAATGATAAAAGTCTTTTAGAATGCGGAAAATCTCAAAACTTAAAAAGAGATCTTGTTAATTCAATTAATAAAATTCAAAATCACGGAATAATAGCTTCCGGCGGATTTATTGTAGGTTTTGATAACGACAGTGAAGAAGTATTTGAGGAACAAATAAATTTTATTCAGAAAAGCGGTATTGTTTCTGCAATGGTTGGTTTACTGAATGCTCCGACCGGAACGAAATTATTTAAACGTATGAAAGAAGAAAACCGTTTGTTAAGTGTTTTCAGCGGCGACAATATGGATTCTTCGATGAACTTTATTCCTAAAATGAAATACAGTGATCTAATAAAAGGATATGATAGGATTTTGAAATCGATTTATGCACCAAAAGCATATTACGGTAGAGTTAAAAGTTTTCTGCATCAATATAAAGTTCCGACTTGGCGCTCTCAAAAACTAACTTTTAGCGAAATAAAAGCCTTTTTAAGATTATTATGGATTTTGGGATTTTTAGAAAAAGGGAAGAAACACTTCTGGCCGTTTATGATTTATAGTTTATTTAAATATCCTAAAAAATTTCCTGCTGCAATGACATTTGCTGTTTATGGTTTCCATTTCAGACGAATTGCTGCAATTACTTAGTTTTTAATTTAAATTAAATTACTTAATAGATAAAATTTTAATATCTTATTTATATTCTTAGTTAAAATTTCCGGTAACTTTTTTAGATTTAATTAAGTCTAATTAAAACAAGAATTATATTTTTAATGAGGTCTAAAATGAACAGGAAATTTCAAGGTTTTTATTTGTTAATTGTTTTTACATTTTTTATTTCAGCTTCTGCATTAGCTCAAAATAATACAAGAAGTTACAATTTTACTGACTTTAATTATGTTAGTGTAGGTTCCGGCATTAAAGTCATGATAAATCAATCAAATAATTATAAAATTGATATCAAAGCCGACAAAAAAGATCTGGATGAATTGGAAGTTAAGAAGAAGGGCGATAAACTTGAAATAGGTTTTAAACATCACTTTTTTAATTTCAGCCGTCACGGGGAAGTTGAAGCAACTATAGAAATGCCTGAATTATTGGGAATGGATTTAAGCGGAGGAGCAATGGGAGTTATTAACATGGATGAATCTACTAAGAATTTTGAAGTTGATTTATCCGGCGGAGCTCAGCTGGGTGGAACTTTAAAATGCGGAAACATTTCAATGGATTTATCAGGAGGAAGTGTTGTTAAAGTTGAAGGAAATGCAGGTAATTTATCGCTAGACGGTTCCGGCGGAAGTATATTCAAACTAAAAGATCTTTCTGTCAAGAATGTAAGTGCTGATCTTTCCGGCGGTTCACAAGTAACAATTACAATGGACGGGACTTTAAACACAGAACAAAGCGGCGGTTCTAATTTAACTTATTACGGAAATGCTGAAATGGGAGATACCGATTTCAGCGGAGGCTCAAGTGTAACTAAAGGAAAATAATTATTCCTAAAAATTAAGGTGGCTTAAGTTTTAATATTTATATTTAAGCCACTTTGCAACATCAGACCATTTTGGCTTCTTGCCCGTAATTAGAATTCCAACTCTATATATTTTTCCTGCCAGTGGAAATATTGAAATCATTACTGCTAAGTTAATAATAATAGAAACAATGATCTGCCATAACGGAACTTCTATCATTGTTAGTCTTCCGGGCATAACAATTAAAGAGGCAAATGGGAAAAATGCTGCTACTTTTGCAATTGGGCTTTGAGGATTTGACTGCATACTTAAAGCAATAAAAAATGGAATCATTATTAATAATAGAAGAGGCCAAATTCCGGATTGTGCATCCTGAGGATTATCGAAAATAGCTCCAACGGAAGCAAATAATCCGACAAAAGTAATTAAAGCAATTAAATAATTAAATAGAAAATAAAAAAAGTACCACGGATTTAACTGAAGTGTAACTTCCGGCGGTAGTGTAAACCATGTTGTTGAAACGATTAGAACAACAGGTAATATCCATATAGCCATTTGAATTAAACCGATTATTGCTGTTCCTAAAATTTTTCCTGTCATCAATTCCATACTGCTTGCAGAAGAAAGTAAAACTTCCACAATTTTGTTATTCTTTTCTTCAACAACAGAATTCATTGTCATTTGGCCTGTAAAAATTAAACTCATGTACAAAAGAAATGTGAATAGGAATAACAATATTATATTTCCTGTTCCTTCTTCTTCAACATTTTTACCTTTTGAAACTCTGAAACCTATTACATCAACATCCTCTCTGGCAAAATCTATTTCTTTTTTAGAAAGTTTTTTGTCTGCAAAATAATTATCTATTAATGTCTTATTAATTGTTGGTTTTATTTTATTAAATAATGCAAGGTTATTTGGATTTGTTGAGTAATATTTAATATTCTTATTTATTAACGCCGAATCTGGAACAAAAATAATTCCGGTTAATTTTTCAGATAATAGATCTGGTTTTAATTCATTAAATTTTTTATTGAAATATTTTTTTTGGATCGTTTCATAAAAAATAGAATAAGAACCATTTTTAACAAAAGGCTGTTGAGAAAATTCTTTTTGCAGATTTTCGCTTAAACTATCTGACTCTGTCAATATAATTAATTTAGGATTTTGTTCTCCGGAATATGAATAAAGCAAAGCTTGAATTCCAATAATACCAAACATAAAAACAGGGATAAGCAAAGTCATAATTATAAATGTTCTGCTGAACAGTTTTACTTTTAATTCTCTTTTAATTACTGCAAGAACTCTTTTATTAAACATTAGCTGGTTCCTTTCCGGCTAGTGTTACAAATATTTCATGAAGAGAAATTTCATCAACATTGAACTTTTTAATAACCACATTATTTTGCACCAGCAGTTTCAATAATTCTTGAATATCATCAGGCTGTTTTACTTTTATTCCGGCAGTGTTTCCAAAATCTTCAAAATGCTCAATAATAGGATTATTTTGTAAGAATGAAATATTTCCTTCATAATTTATGCTGACATTATTTTTTGCAAACTTCTCTTTAATGTCATTTAAATTTCCATCAAGAATAATTTTACCGTGATCAATCATTGCGATATGGTCACACATTTTTTCTGCAAATTCCATTAAGTGAGTGGAAAAAATTATAACTTTTCCCAGATTTCTCATTTCCAAAATAATCTGTTTAAGTAAATTTGTATTGATAGGATCTAATCCGGAAAAAGGTTCATCGAATATTAGAAAATCAGGCTCATGAATGATGGTTGCAATAAACTGTATTTTCTGTTGATTTCCTTTAGAAAGATCTTCAATTTTTGAATATTTCCTGTCTTCTAAATCAAATCTTTTAAGATATTCAATAGCTTTTTTTTCAATTTCTTTTCCTGTTTTACCTTTTAATTCGGCAAGATATAATAAAGTATCCCAAACTTTCATCTTTTTATAAAGACCGCGTTCTTCAGGTAAGTATCCTACATTATTTTTAAACTCCTGTCCGATGGTTCTGCCTTTTAAAATTACTTCACCGGAATCAGGAAGATAAATATTCATCATCATTCTGATTGTAGTAGTTTTCCCGGCGCCGTTTCTTCCTATCAATCCGAATACAGAACCTTCCGGGATATTAAAGGAAACATTATCGACTGCGGTTAAACCGTCGAATGTTTTAGTTAGGTTTTTTACTTCTAAAGCTGTCATATATTTTTTAGATTATTTTGAATTTGAAAATTAAGGAATAATTGAATAGAAATGAACCTAAATGGAATATTATTTGATGAGCGGGGAAATAATATTATTAAGAGAAAAAAGGAGGCTTTGAATTATTTGTTCAATAGCCTCCTAAAATAAATTACATTTTTTTAGTTTTTATCATATTAAAAGGAATAAAATCAGGTACTTTATTATGAATTGGTTTTATTGTTTGCAAATAAGCGAACACAGAACTCAAATCTTCGTTTGTAAGTAAACTTATACTTGGCCATGGCATTGGCGGCATAATTGGTCTGCCGATTCCCATATGTTTACCGCTTCTTAAAGCTTTAATAAAAACTTCTTCTGTCCAGTTGCCAAGCCCTGTCTCAGGATCCGGAGTTAAATTAGCAGCAAAAGAAATACCCCACGGTCCGGCCCACATAGTTGATGAATTATTTGTCATTACCCATTTACCGGGCTGGATTAAGTTTGGATCAACTTCGGTTTCTAATGGATCTTCATGATAACCGGATAACATCAAAGTTGAATCAGGAACCGGTCCCATCTCTGACATAACTTTCGGAGAATGACAGTCTGAACAGCCGCCTGCCGAAACTAAATATTTTCCTCTTTCAATTTTTTCTTCTTTTGTCATTTCCTTTTTAGTTTCATTCTGCCGACAATTGAATTGAAAAAAAATCAACAAAAAGAAAAAAGAAATTAACGATCCCGTAACAAAGAACTTTTTCATGCACTCACCCTTTGTTTATTAAATTAATATGGTTTTTAATTAAGCGAAGAAGAAGATGGTTGTTTTAACTACGAGAAAGAAAAATAATCTTATAAATACGGGTTGAACGTAAGAACAAAACTATTAATAGTCAATAAATTTTTATAGGATTTAATTTTTAATTTTATAAAAAAGTTGCTTCTATGAAACATCTTTCCCGTTCATCATGTATTAAGTACGTTTATCAATAATCTGCAAAAATTATAAAACTCATTCCTCTTACAAACGTCATAATAATAGATTTACCAAAAGGGAGGAAATAAGAATGAAAGAGAGTTTTTACAATAAATACCGTAAAAAATTAAAATATTTTGCGGTTTTTATAATTGTTTCAGTGTTTGTTTTAGCCGGATGCAGTTCATCTCAAAATATGAATAATAATTCACAGAATAATCCGGTTTCATCCAGTGAAAAATCGTTATCATTTTCTACTAAGGATAATGGCGTAACAGATCACTGGGAAGTTAATTTTATTGATGGAAAAATTTCAACACTATATAAAAACGGTGAAAGAATTCCGGGAGATAAAATTGATAATTATAAAGATATGATTTATGAGAATTTGGATGAATTAACAGACGGTTACAGCGTAAAAGATAAAAATGTTTATCAGTTTAATTTTGATTCAAAACATTTTAAAGATGAAATGAAAAAGATGAGAAAAGAAATGCATAAGCATAAAATTCATTTAGATTTTGATAAAGATAAGTTCAAAAAACAAATGAAAGATTTATGTGTTGATCTGGATAAACTGAAAGACAAAAAAATAATTATAAAAATTGATACATCGGATTTTAATATAAATATGGATGAACTTAAGAATAATCTGGAAAAATTAAAGGAAGATTCTTCATTGTATAAATTTGATTTTAATATGGATGATTTCAATAAAAGTATGAAAGAATTCAACAAAAAGATGAAGAATTTCAAAGTTGAAATAGAAAAACTTGATCTTGATGATTTAAGAAATGAAATAGAAAATACAAAAGATCATTTAGATAAAATGCATCTTGATATGTCCAAAGTAAATAAAAATTTAAGAAAATTTAATTTGTTTATGAAAGACTTCCGCAAAGAACTTGTTCAGGATCATGTAATTAAAAATAAAGATGAAGACTTTGATATGAATTTTAATTCCAAAGAAATAGTTATTGATGGGAAAAAACTTCCGGATTCTTTACATAAAAAATATTTAAAATTATATAAAGATCATTTTGGAAAAGATTTGAATGATGAAATAAAAATAAATTATAAATAGACCCGAATCACATAAAACATTTTCGGCGGGAGTATCGCTTACCTCTCCACCATAGTTAGCGGTATTTCCGCCTTTTTGTGTCCTATCTAAAGAAAATTGCTAATTAACAATGTTAATTTTGTTTTTTTTATTTATCTTTTGCTCAAAAAACGGATGAAAAATGAAACAAATAAATCTAAATATTGAAGAAAATGATTTAAATATTTTAGTAGAAGTTCTTCAAAATTATCTTTCAGATCTAAGTATGGAAATAACTGATACCGATAATCAAGATTTTAGAGAAACTTTGAAGAATAAAAGATTAGCAATTCAAAGAATTCTGAAAGTTCTGCAAGATGGCGAAGCATAACATTCGGTGTAAAATAAAAACGAAAAATATTTTATTAGTTTTATTTTTTATTTTTATTGCGAATAAATTTATTTGGTCTCAGAATAATCCCGATTCTAAAAAACAAAATAAAGACACTATAAATATTTTAGAAAATGACGGTTTGATAAAAAATTCTGGAACTAAAAATCCTATTATTGATCAAAATGAATTAATTGATAATAAATTATATCTGAATGATCCAGAGTCAGTTTGGCTAAGAACGAAACTTCAATTGGAATACAGCGTTAATAATGAAAATTTAAATAACTTTAATAATATATTGCTTCCGCTGCGTGAACAATATATTGAATCCCAAAAGTTAAATTTTGTACGTTACTTCTTAGGAATAACACAAACGGCAGCAGTTGGTTATCTGGCTTACCGACATATTAAAAAGTATGGTTTCCGGAAATAGAATTTTTCTGTACACTTCATAAAACTTTTATTTTAATTAAACTTTCTTGTTTTTTTAAAAAAGAAGATGTTTAAATAATTTACTTAAATGTTATAATTCTGTTATAGATATAATAAAATAATGAATGAACTTTGTATTTAAAAAGAGAATAAAAAATGAAGAACACTTTAAGTAAAATATTTCTTATAATTCCGGTAATTTTAATTGTTATCGGTTGTAAAATCGATTACTTAAAATCAAATAAAAAAGAGATTGTTAAAATGAATAATACAAACCCTGCGAAGTTAGATACTGCAACATTTGGCGAAGGATGTTTCTGGTGTACGGAAGCAATATTCGAAAGAGTTAAAGGCGTAATTTCTGTAGAATCCGGTTACTCAGGTGGAATTGTAAAAAATCCGACATACGAACAAGTCTGTACCGGAACCACCGGACATGCGGAAGTTAGTCAAATTGTTTATGATCCTTCGGTTATTTCTTATGATGAATTATTAAAAATGTTTTGGAAAACTCATGATCCTACTTCATTAAATAAACAAGGTGCGGATACAGGAACTCAATACAGATCTGTAATTTTTTATCATAACCAGGAACAAAAAGAAAAGGCCGAATATTACAAAGATGAATTGAATAAATCCGGTGCTTTTAACAAACCAATTGTTACGGAAATAACAAAATTTGAACATTTCTATAAAGCAGAAGATTATCATCAAAATTATTATGATAATAATCCTAATGCAGGATATTGTTCTTTTGTAATTGCGCCTAAAGTGGAAAAGTTTGAAAAAGTTTTTAAAGATAAATTAAAAACTTCCAGGTAATTTTTAAAAAGCTAAGTTGATTAAAACAAAGTGATAATTAATGGCTGATGAAAATCTGATTAAAAAATTAAAAGTTAAACCCGATCATAAGATTGCGGTTTTTAATGCACCTAAAGATTTTATTAAGAATTTAAAATCAAAAATTGAAACAAAAGATAATTTTAAATCAGCTTTTAATCATTACTTCTTATTTGTTGAATCTGAAACCGATTTAAGTAAAAATCTTATAAAAGGTAAAAAATCACTTACAGAAAAAGGAACACTTTGGATTTGTTATCCTAAAAAAAGTTCTAAAATATCCTCTGATTTAAATCGAGACAAAGTTTTTGAGATTATAAATAAAAATAAATTAAAAGGGATTACTTTAATTTCAATTGATGATAATTGGTCGGCATTTGGTACAAGAATTAAAGATAAAAATGAAAAATTAAATAAAACTAAAAGCAGTAAAGAAAATAAATTTATAGATTACAAAAATAGGACTGTAACTCCGCCGGATGATTTATTAAAAAAATTAAAAAAGAATAAAGAAATATTAGATCGCTTTAATTCATTAGCATTTTCACATAAAAAAGAATATGTACTTTGGATAACCGAAACAAAAAAAGAGGAAACCAGAAAAAATAGAATTGAAAAAACTATAGAAAAGTTAAAACAGAAAAAGAAAAATCCGTTTGAAAAATAAAATTTTATTTATTGCTGAATCGAATAGCTGATTAAATTCCATGTAAATGTTCTGAATGAAAAACCGGTTTCTTTTAAAGTATAATTTTGCAAAGCCTACATCATTAACAAACCAATAAGAAATATGAATGTAATCATTCAATCCGTTTCTGTCCCTTTCAATATTAAAAGCATTTGTAAAGGTTTCCACAGGAGTTGAGATTTGTTTTTTCTCTGTTACTTCTGAGGTATCACTGATTCCGACGGCATTATTTGACCATTCTTTTCCCACTTCTAACGGAAATGCAAATTTTGAATTAATGTAATGCATCTTCTGATCGAAAAAGAAATAAACTGTATCTTGACCTGAATAGACGAAAGAGGTATCATTATTAAAAGGCAAATATGAAGAAACATCGCCGGATGGAGGAAGTGTATTTCCAGACCATTAATAATGTATTATCAGGTGCATGTGTAACTCCAACGACTTTAACTGTAATCGTATCTTCAGTTGAATTTAAACTATCATAAACAGCATAAACCCATGTATTCCCGGTATAATTTGGTAAAACAGCGGAATTATTGTAAGGTTTCGGCTGAGTTGAATTTGAAGAACATGAAAGCTGAAGTAAAATAATTAAATAAATTAATATTGAAAGATAGATCTTTTTCTTAAACATAAAATCTCTTTAAATCTTTCCATTAAATAAAAGATAATTCGGTAATCTGGAAATGAAATTGGACACATTATAAATGAAAAAATTAAACAGAATTAAGCTTTGCTTCTGTTAACTAAAATTACTCCGAGTGTAATAATTATTCCGCTTGCAATAATTATAAAAGTGATATTTTCTTTCAACAAAATCCAGGCTGCAAATACTGTGACGAAAGGCTCAAGATAAAGGAAAGCCCCGACTTTTGAAGCTGCAGTTTCTTTTAATGATTGCGACCAAAGTACATAAGAAATTCCCGAACAGAAAATTCCAAGAAATAAAATTGAAATCCAGCCGATTAAAGAAAGATGTTTGTAAGAGTAAATTGTAGCGGAATTAATATTAAACGGAAAGATGATTATCAGCATCATTAAGAACAAAAAAAGAATTGTCATAAACGGTGAATAAGATAAAGAAATTTTTTTATTCACTATTGAATAAATGCTCCAAGTAACTGCACTAGCTAAAACTAAAAAATCACCTTTATGAGAAATAAAACCTAAATTAGATATATTACCTTTGCTGATTAATAATATTAAACCTACAAATGCAATTAAAATTCCGGAAAGTTGAAGTGAGTTTAATTTTTCTCTAAAAAATATATATCCGAGAATTGCCATAAATACGGGAGTTATTCCGATTATCCATCCGGTGTTTGTAGCGCTTGTAAATTTTAATCCGGTTATTTGGATCCACAAATGGAAAACTGCAATTAGTGCAAGAATTAAAATTGATCCGTGGCTTTTAAGATTTATCTTGAAACTTCGTTTTGTTATTAAAGCAATAGATCCGAGAAATGTAACTGCAAATAACAATCTGGAAAGAATAATTAATCTTGGAGTTAGTTCATTTAAAGCAGTTTTAGTTGCAATAAAAGATGAACCCCAAAATACAATTGCAACCAAAGGTTTCCAGTATTTAAATAGATTTGCTCTCAATTAAAAATTCTGAATTAATTTGAGTGCAAAATAGAAATAAAATTATTTAAAGCTGCAAATTAATCTTTTGCAAAGAGTCCGCCGGTTTCTTTTAGCCAAACGGCTATTTTATCGGCGGCATTTGAAATACTGTTATCGGAAACATCAAGTTCTAATTTTGGAAGGATCGAATCATTTACTAATTCTCTCATTAAATTTTGTTCATCAATAAATAACTGAATATTATCGTATTGTTTAGGATTGCCTGAAACTTTTAATCTTTCTGCTCTGGCTTTTTCAAAACTTTCAGTTGTTCTGGTGCAGAGTACAAGATGAAAACCCAAATTGTTCAATCGTTCTTCGATCCAATTGAAATCATATTTTTTATTATAATTTTTTAGCTGATATGCTTTTGTAGAAATATGAAATCTGTCGATTATCCATGAATAATATTTTTGCAGTTCAAACAATCTAAGCCAGGTATGATAAGTTTCCATTGCCATAGATTCTTCCTGCGGTTCAAAGTTGATTAATCCTCTTCCCCATGGAAAATTAGTAAACGCGCACCATTCGGCGGAAATAACGGGAGAATGATATTTATATTTTCTAGGACCAACAATTTGCGGATGTTCGTTTAAAGCAAATGCAATTTCGGTTTTAAAGGTTAAACGTGTTCCTTCCAAAATAATTTTCGGACATAATTTACCGGACATCTAATCTCCCCTGAATTAATTTTTATTTTGATTTGCTGGTTTTTTTTGCAGATGAATAGTCTTTTAAATTATAATTTATTTGAGTATCCGGCATCGGCAATTTCACAATTTCAACTTTATTTTCTGTATAAAATTGAGTTGCTAGTGTATCGTGAAAATCAGAAAAGACAACAACTCGTTTTATCCCGGCTGCAATTAAAGCTTTTGCGCAGGTTGTGCACGACATATTAGTAATATAAGCAGTTGATCCTGTAATATTTATTCCATGACGTGCAGCTTGAACAAGAGCATTTATTTCTGCATGATTAGTTCTTACACAATGATTTTCTACAACAAGACAGCCGACATCTTTGCAGTGAGGCTGGCCCGGAAGAGAGCCGTTATATCCCGTTGCTAAAACAAATCTATCTCTAACAAGCACACAGCCGCAATGCATACGCGGACATGTAGATCTTTCCGAAGCGAGCATTGCCAGTTTTAAAAAATATTGGTCCCAGTTTGGCCGGTTATTATTTTTTTCCATAAAATGTAATTTTAATTATTGTGAAACTTCTTTATTAAAATTTCCCCATTCTTCTAAATTTCGTTTAATTTGTTTTATATGAATATCAACATGATTTACATATTGAATCAGCCAGTCGTTTAATGTCATTTTTCCATTTTCAGGATGAATAACAAAATTTTCCCAATTATCATCGCTAATTGATTTAAGCATAATAAAAGTTGTAATTCTTAACATTCTAAAAAGGTCAAGTGCATTATCTAAACTTTGTTTAGTGTAATTTAAATTTTCCGTCCATTTATTTTGATCATAAGTCATAATTGTTGAACCGCTTTCGGCGATTATCTTTCTGCATCTTGCATATCCGTTTGCTTCGCTGTCTGAAATATGAATTATTATTTCATAAACACTCCATTTTTCCGGAGCAGGTTTAAAATATAAAACATCATTAGGCAGTTCGTCCAGAATATCCCTTAATTTTTGATAGCCCGACAAATATTCTTCAAGCAGTTCTGATCGTTCCATAAAATCTTTTATTGTTAAATGTAATTACAACCACTTCTTTCTTCTAAAGTAAAGCAGCATTATTCCGGCAATTATTAAAATCGCAATCCAAAATCCGGCAGGATAAATCCATGTCCATTCAAGTTCCGGCATATGATGAAAATTCATTCCGTATACTCCGGCAATAAAAGTTAAAGGAATAAAAATAGTTGCAATGATAGTTAGTACTTTCATTACTTCATTCATTCTATTGCTAATGCTAGATAAATAAGTATCCAGCATTCCGCTTACCATATCCCGGTAAGATTCTATTGTGTCGATTACCTGAATTGTATGATCATAAACATCACGCAAATAAATTTGCGAACTTTTCTTAATTAAACTTGAATCGCCGCGGTAAAGTCCGCTTAATAATTCACGCATTGGCCAAACGGATTTTCTAAGCATAATTAGTTCTCTGCGCAATCTGTGAATTAACTGCGAACTTTCAGGCTTTGGGCTAAGAATTAATTCATCTTCAAGTATTTCAATTTCTTCGCCGAATTTTTCAAGCACAAAGAAATAACTGTCCACAACAGCATCAATTAATGTATAAGCCAGATAATCCGTTCCGGATTTCCTGATTTTGCCTTTCGCTGCTCTTAATCTTTCTCTAATAGGATCAAAAACATCACCGGTTCTTTCCTGAAAAGTAATAATATAATTATTATTTAAGATTAGACTTATTTGTTCGGAGTAAACTTCCGATCTCTCCTCTTTATATGTAAACATTTTAAAAACTATATATAAATAATCATCATATTCTTCCATTTTCGGTCTTTGTTGGACATTTAAAATATCTTCCTGGACTAAAGGGTGAATCCCAAAATAATTACCAAGTTTTTCTATTACATCAATATCGTGAAGGCCGTCAATATTTATCCATGATATGGATGAGGAATCTTTGTATTCGAAAACGTCTTCTATTTTACTAAAAGTTTTTTCAGTTATTTTATCTTCGTTATAATCAATTAAAGTGATATTAATTTGTTCGGTTTTCTTTTCACCGGTATAAATTAACGAACCCGGAGCAAGACCGGCTTTCTTAGGTTTTCTTTTAAGGGATCTTGTAACTCTTTTTAATCCCTTTAAAGCAGTTTTACTATTCATTTTTTATTCCAAAGGATTTACAAATGATGCAGCAGTAACTTAAATTTAATTGATGCAATTTTCAAATTATAAAAAATATTTTTTACATTAAATTTAAAGTAAATTAATTATTTTCCGTTGCCGTTTCGTCTTTTCTTACCATTATTAAAATAATTAAAAAAGCAAAAAATGAAATAATTCCGCCTGCATAGAATACTCCTTTTAAACCCCAAATACCGAAAATAAATCCCATCAACAAAGGTCCTAGAGTTTGTCCGAGTCTAAGCACAGTTCCGTTTAAAGACATAAAAGCCGCACGGTATTTTAATGATGACATATTTGCGAGAAGAGTATAAATACTTGGAATATTAATACCTTGTGCAAGTCCAAAAAGTACTATTGGAATTGATAATAGCCAAATATTATTGATAAACGGAATTATTAAAAGAGCAATTCCATAAATTATAAAAGAAGTTTTAACTAATATTCTTTCGTTAAATCTTTTTGTGATATTTCCCAACCGAGCAGAAGTAATTGCGGTTGTAAGTGACATACCGGACATTAAAATTCCAATTACCAATGAAGAAGCGCCAAATTCTTTATCTGCAAGAAATGGGAAAAATGTAAGGTAAGCTCCATAAAGTAAAATAAAAGTTAAAACACTTGCTGCAAAAATTCCGAACACTTCTATTCTCTTAATACTTTTCCAGGCACCGCCTAAATATTCTTTTAACGATTGAGGATTTTTCGGCTCCGGATTTTTTAATGAAAACAAAACAATTAAAGCAACCGGAATGGCAAATACCGGAAGAATAAAAGGGAAGTACCAGCCGGCTAAAGCCAACGCTCCGCCGATTGCAGGATAACTTGCAGTTCCCACGCTTAAAACACTTGCGTTGTAACCCATTGCATGAGTTCTATCTTTTCCTGAATATAAATCTCCAATAAGTGTAACATTTAGTGAACCAAGTGAAGCGCCTCCGATTCCTTGGACAAATCTTAATACAAGTAATACTGTAAAATCTCTAATGAAGAAACAAATGCTTCCGGCAATACCGAACAATAATAAAGAAGGAATTAGAATTTTCTTTCGTCCTATTCTATCTGCCAAAACTCCTAAAACAGGAGTAAGAAAAACCCCAGGCAAAGTAAAAAATGTAATTAATAATCCAACTTCTTTTTCAGATATATTTAAAACTCTTTCAATTTCCGGAAAAGCTGGAGTAATGCTGGAAACCCCAAGAACAGCCATTAAAGTAACGGCAAAAATAATTTGAAGGTTTTTGTTTAAATAAATTTTTTCATTGTTGCTGGTAATTTGATCCACGGAAGAAGAATAATTTATTGATTGATTTTTAATTTAAATCGGCAGAGCACTATGATATACTAATTTCCATTGACTATTTTCAAGAATGTGAACTCTTGTAAATCTAAAATAAATATTTTTTACATTCCCGGTAGAATCGGTTATGCTGAAATTTGTTATACAAGTTAAAACAGCTGTGTTTTTAAATACCTTGACTAAAACTCCGTTGTAAGTTTCATTTGCATTTTTAAATATTTTTGGCGCACTTTTTATTTCGTTAATCAACTGACCTTTAGTTTTAAAGCCATCGTTTTCTCCTACAAAAATTGCACTGTCATCAACAAAATTTTTCCACTCACCCGGGTTTTGAGTTTGAAATGCTCTGAACTCCAATTTCATAATATTCACAAGTTGATCGGTAAGTTCTTGATTTTGACTAAGATTTTGCGATGAGATTGGAACAGTATTTAAAATAATTATAAATGCAAATACGAATGACTTTTTCATAGCCCCTCCTATAATTATAATTTAGCTGTGCTAAATTTTTAATAACTAATTTAATAATAATTATTTATTTAAGATGTTAATCTTTAAAATTAAATTAGGATCAGGACAAATATTCAAGTAAAATTTTCTTTTAGATAATTCGGCAACACCCGGGAAATCACCATTCTTGTTAAGCATATCAGTAATTAACTGAAAATGCAGATGAGGAGGCCAGCCTACATTTATTTGTGAATTACCGAGTTCTGCTAATTTACTTCCTTTATCAATCTTTTGATTTGCATGAATATTATCAATAGAACTAAGACTTAAATGTCCGTACAAAGTATAGAACTTTATATCATTTAAATTATGTTCTAAAATTATTGTCGGACCATAATCTCCGAACGATGAATTATTTTTAAAGCTGTGAATTATTCCATCTAAAGGTGCGAAAACAGGAGTTCCGGCTTCAGCCCAAATATCTATTCCCAAATGAACAGTTCTAGGTTCTTCGCCTGCAAAAACCGAGCTTCTTTTATAAATTGATCTGTTTTCATTATAACCTCCGACTCCAATTCGAGAATTATTGTTGTGTAAGGTTGTAAAAATATAGTCTTTAAATTCGGAAGTATCGGTCAGATCAACTTTCTTTAAATTTCGATTATTCTCCGTAAAATCGAAAACATATAAATTTTCAGCATTAAGGTTAAAACCTAAGATATCAGCAAATTTTGTATTCTTTAATGTTGATTCCAGCGTTTTATCAATCATATTAATTAAGTGGTTTTATTGATTAGAATATTAAGATAATTTAATAACAATTTAATAAATAATTGACAATATTAAATTTATATTGTGGCCAAAAATTATTTTATAATTATCCTTGAATTATTTTCAAAAGCTTTCAATTTTCAGTTTATTAAATTATATTATTGCATGGTTTTCACTCAGTTTATTCTTTTCGGTTAAAAAAGGTAGGACAAAATTCTTCCCAAATTAGGTACCAAAAAATATTTTTGAATTAAGTAGTGAATTACTATTTTAGAATGATTTTTTTTGCAAGAATTATAATATTAACTTTTATTTATGAACGGAACAAGTAAAAGATATAACAGTATCAGGCTTACCAAATTTCCTTCCGAAATTGAATTCCCGGAAAGTTTAAGGAGTAAAGTCTATTACGATGCAACTGCGCTTAAATTAATTTTTATGGGCAGAATGACCGAAAGAGAAAGGGACATTCTTCTTTCACTTTCAAATAAAAAAAGTTATAAAGGGGCAATTAGATCACTTTTTTTAAGATCAAACTCTGTAAGCAGTAAGTTTGAATACTGGATGAAATACAAGTTCGTTGCGGAAAATGAACAATCTGTTCAAGCACTTGTATATTTTGGTGCAGCAGTGCTGGTTATAATAGTAGGTCTTCGCGGATTAGGAGATCTTTCAGATGTAACTTTTATCCCTGCTTTTATGTTGAACAAGTTCGGTAAAATAGAAACAAATATTGTAATGCTCGGCTTGCTGTTTGAATTTTCAATGTTGTGTTTGCTTGCAGTCGTTTCATTTTATTCAACTTCAGAAAAGGAAGACTCACTTGCCGAAGCAATAACGGATTTAACTGAATTGTTAAAAGGAATTGATAACCCTGTTCCAAAAGATATTACTGATGCAATTGTTGAAAATGTTAATAAAACTGCTAGGTTATCGGAAGCATTAATTTTAGAAGAGAAAAAGATTCTTAATAATTATAACAACAAAGTAGAAATTCTTGTATCCGAAGGTCACAGGGCATTGGAGAATCTCTCTAAAAAATATAATCAGATTATAGAAAGTGAAAATAGAATTTTAGCCGGCATAGCCGATAATCACGTTAAACCTCAGGTTTACATGCAGAAAAAACTCGAAATTGAAAGTCAAATTTTAGAAAGACTGCAGAACATTGAAAGAGAACATAAGAGATTAATTCATACCGGCTTTAATGAGAACAATTCAAAGGGCTTCTTTAAAAAGATTTTCGGATAATTCAAAGAAAATTAAATTGAATCATTATGAAAGGTAAAATTTCATTTTATTTTGTGCTTTACCTTATAGTTCTTGTTGAACTATTGGCAGTTATTGTTGAACGCGATACTAAAGAACAAGAATTAAATCAAAGGATTCAGGAATACGAAGCTATTCAGGATAGTTTAATTAAATTGTACAAAAAACCAATTGTAATTAGTGTCCAAGATAAAACTGATTGGGTTATTTCCGGCAGAGATAGCCTTGGCCTTTTAGTTTCTGTTTCCGAATTACAAACTCCCGAAGAAAAAGCAAATGTTAAATTTTACCTTAAGCTGGACAGAAAAGAAGATAGTTCCTGGGTTAATAATGCTGTTAAGCTTAATAAAAGAACCGGGAACGGAACATTTTATTTTAAAGAACGAAGACCCGGTCTTTATAACTATAAAATATTTTGTACGGTAGATAGGGATTTCCCTACATATCTACCTCCAATTATTCTGGATAAAATAAGAGAAAAATTGGGATCTGATTTTAAAGTCAGCAGTGATACAATCGGATTTTCTGTAAATGCTAAGATTCCGGCTCAAAATTTTGATAGACCGGGAAGAGGTTAGGTCTTCAAAATATTTATATTATTCGAATATATTATTGTTAAATTTTTGGTTTTATTATGATAAGAAAAATCTTTTTTATTTTAATTATTTCTATATCAGGAATAACTTTAGCTCAACCGAGATTTTTAGAATTTAAAAGTTATCAGGAGTTGAAACTTTTAGACAGCATAAATGTAAATGAAAATTCTCAGTTTGTTATAAAAGATAAATTAACTGACTGGTCACATAATTTTAACGACCTTTCTTATATTATGGCAATCTATGAAGATATCTCTGTCTCAGGCGGAACCACCAAATTCAGTAAAAATTTAGGCGGCTATGAATATGACCATGGAAATTTAATTTCATATCAAACTCCTATTGGAACAATTCAGCCAAATGTTTTACCCGGAAACAATCCTGGCGATTATGAAATTGAAACTACTGCATCATTAAATCAAATTGGCAAATATTATTATGTTGCTATCATAAAAGGAAAAAGCGAACGTGGAAATTATTATGAAGATGCTGGTTACTGGATAGTAACATGCAACCTTCAAACTGTAAAATCATCTCTCGAAGCATTCAACATTTTAAAAGAATATCATTTCGGCGAAAATGTGAGTTTCAGTTTTTCAGTTGACGGTTTTGATAATTTAAAAGAATATTCATATAGGATTTTTGAAGGTGATAGTAAAAAGGAAATATTTTCAGGATTAGGTTCATATGTTTCGTTAGATTTTTTAACACAAAATCCCACTAAGGTTGGAAAATCATTTGTTATAGAAGGTTATTACAGCGGTAGAATTTTGAAATTCTTTAATCCTCAAATTTCTGCTATCGACTCAACAGTTTGGGCATTTAAATTAGTAAAACCGGATAATTTTCAGGAAAAAACTTTATGGATGCCGCAAAGCGAATTCCAAGATTTGGATAATAATGATGTCGTTGATGCACTAGATATGAATCAAGGTGATTCTAGACAATTTCGCTTTAACTATTACACCAAACAGAAAACAAAAGATTTGGTGATTTTACCTGAAATGAAGGATGTTGTTGTTAAAAGCGTACCTTTTGATTTCCTTTCAAGAATTTCTCAAAATTACAAAATTTATCCTGATGGACTATACCAAGTATTGGAGATAATTCCAAATCAAACTTTTTTAGAAAGTATTCCTGGTGATGAAGTTAGAAAAGTTTCAATTGAAATTGATTTTACCACTCAATTCGGTGAATCAAAAAGATTGAAATATGAAGCATTTGTTTTTTAAAAGATTTTAAAAGTGAAAACACTATGAGATTATTCAGTATTATTTTAATATTCTTTACCATTATTATCTTTTCCGAAAGTACATTTTCACAAATTGTACGAAGACCAGAAAAAATTCAAAAAGAAGAAGATAATCCTTTCGAATTAAATTACGGATTAAAATTAGATACAAGATATATTTGGCGTGGATTAGATCTTGCTAATTCACCTGCAATAATTCCCTTTGGCAAAATTACTTATGTCGGCCTGGAGTTTGGAATAATTGGAGTTTATGCATTAAATGAAGCTGTTCCCAAAAATAAAGACTTTTTGTTAACCAATACAGTACAAGTAGCTTATAATAAAATAGAACTCCATTTAGGCTATTCAATACCTTCGAAAGTTGGAACTTTCTCTACTCACATAGTTGACTATCTTTTCCCATATTCCAGAATAAGATATGTCGATTCTTTGGGACACATAAGATATAAATCTCCCGATTACTTGGATTTTCAGGGCGGCGGAACAGGAACGCATAATCTGGAAGTTAATGTAAGCTATGAAGGTCCCGAAGTTTTCCCGATTAAATTATTTTACGCATATAACTTTTTTAACGATGTTGATTATTCATGGTATGTTGAAGCCGGTTACAGGTTTAGAATTACAACCGAACATTTCGATGTATTCATAGGCGGAACAAGAGGCCCCTCAGCATGGTACGGAATTATGAAATCAGACGGATCTCCTTCTAAAGATTATGGTGTAATTAATGCCGGGTTTGGTTGGAATAAGGTCTTTCCAATTGATAATACCTTTTCTCTTCCCGTAGGTTTCCGGTTTATTTATAATGCATTTAACGAAAATAATTATGTAGTATTATCTCTTGGATTAAATATTCACGGTTAGTTAATTACTCGAAGTTCTTAATTTTCCGCATCGTAGTTTAAAATAGAATTTAACCATTTTTCTATTTCTTTAAAATCCATCCCTTTTCGTTTATGATAATCCAGAACTTGGTCTTTTCCAATCTTTCCAACATTAAAATATTTTGCGTGCGGATTTGCAAAGAATAATCCGCTAACTGAAGCCGGAGGATTCATTGCTAATGTTTCGGTTAATTCTATTCCTGTATTTTCCGAAGCATTCAACAGATCAAATATTATTAATTTCTCTGTATGATCAGGCTGAGCCGGATAACCCGGAGCAGGCCTAATTCCCTGATATTTTTCTTTTATCAAATCATCATTGGATAAGTTTTCATCTTTCTTATAACCCCAATAATTCTTTCTAATCTCAGAATGTAAATATTCTGCAAAAGCCTCCGCCAATCTATCCGCTAAAGCTTTTACTAAAATTGCATTATAATCATCATGTTCTTTTTCATATTCATTAACCAACTCTTTGGAACCGATTCCCGCCGTAACTGCAAATGCTCCAATGTAATCTTTTATTCGGCTTTCTTTTGGTGCAATAAAATCAGCAAGTGCAAGGTTAGGTAAATTATCCGATTTTATAGTTTGTGATCGCAATGTATGTAAAACTCTTTTTACACCCTTTCTGCTGTCATCATTATATATTTCTATATCGTCTGTCCCGACGGAGTTGGCAGGGAAAATTCCATAAACACCATTCGCTTTTATAAGAGAATTTTCAATAATATTATCAAGTAGATAATTAGCATCTTCAAATAATTTTTTAGCTTCTTCTACCGAATTTTTCACTATTTAATATTTCGGGATATTTACCTTTCATTTCCCAAGTTAAAAAGAAGGGCGTCCAGTCAATAAATTCTTTCAGTTTACTTAAGGGGAAATTGGAAAGTGTTTGAACACCTAATTTTGAAGGTTTAATTATTTTTTCTTTATCCCAATCTATTTTTAATCTATTTTCTCTTGCTGAATTTAAATCCAGGTAATTTCCTTTTTCTTGTTCTTTTAAATGATTTTCTCTTACTTTTGAGTATTCTGCTTTTATTTTCTCACTGAAATTTTTACTAATTTTTTCATCCTTATTAATTAGATTGCTGACTACAGGAACACTTCTCGAAGCATCAAGTACGTGAACCGTTGGTCCGCTGTAATTGGGAGCTATTTTTACAGCTGTGTGGACTTTGGAAGTTGTAGCACCGCCGATAAGTAAAGGTATTTTCATTCCAAGACGTTCCATCTCTTTTGCAACATGAACCATTTCGTCTAATGAGGGAGTTATTAATCCGCTTAATCCAATTATATCGGCTTTTTCCTCCCGAGCTTTTTTCAAAATTACGTCTGAGTGAACCATTACACCAAGATCAACCACATTATAATTATTGCATCCAAGAACAACACCAACAATATTTTTACCGATATCATGCACGTCCCCTTTAACTGTTGCCATTAAAATTTTACCGGCTTCTCTGGTGTCATTGGCTTTTTGTTTTTCTGCTTCAATATAAGGAATAAGATATGCAACAGCTTTTTTCATAACTCTTGCACTTTTAACTACTTGGGGCAAGAACATTTTTCCTGATCCGAATAAATCTCCAACTACATTCATTCCGTCCATTAATGGACCTTCAATTACTTCAATTGGTTGTTCATAAGTTTTTCGAGCTTCTTCAACATCTTTTTCTATATAATCAACAATACCTTTTATTAAAGCATGTTTTAAACGTTCTTGAACGGAATCATTTCTCCATTCTTCCGTCTTTTCTTGAGATTTATCTTTTTGTTTTACTTTTTCTGCAAACTCAACCAATTTTTCGGTTGCATCTTTTTTCCTATTAAAAATTACATCTTCGACTAAAACCAAAAGATCTTTGGGAATTTCCTCATAAATTTCTAATTGTCCCGCATTAACAATTCCCATGTCCATTCCGGCTTTTATTGCTTGGAAAAGAAATGCAGCATGCATTGCTTCTCTAACAACATTATTTCCACGGAAAGAAAACGAAAGATTACTGACTCCGCCGCTGACTTTAGTAAACGGAAGATTTTGTTTAATCCATCTCACAGTTTCGATATAATCAACGGCATAATTATTATGTTCTTCTATCCCTGTAGCTATAGCCAAAATATTAGGATCAAAAATTATATCTTGAGGCAAAAACCCTACTTCTTCAGTTAATATTTTATAAGCTCTCTTACAAATTTCTATTCTTCTTTCAAATGTATCGGCCTGTCCTTTTTCATCAAATGCCATAACGATTACAGCAGCACCGTAATTAAGTATTTTATTTGCATGATCCTTAAAAACTTTTTCGCCTTCTTTTAAACTAATTGAATTTACAATACCTTTTCCTTGTAAACATTTTAAACCGGCTTCTATAACTGTCCATTTAGATGAATCTATCATAATTGGAAGCTTTGCAATATCAGGTTCTGAGGCAAGAAGATTTAAAAATTTTGTCATTACTTTCTCTGACTCAAGCATTCCCTCGTCCATGTTTACATCAAGGACTTGAGCGCCGCCTTCAACCTGATCTTTTGCAACAGATAAAGCTTCATCAAGTTTTTCTTCTTTAATTAATCTGGCAAATTTCTTAGATCCGGTTACATTAGTTCTTTCGCCTATATTCATGAAATTAGAATCGGGCCTGAGAATTATAGGTTCCATTCCGCTTAAACGTAAATAGTTCTTTTGTACAGAAGGAACTCGAGGCTTATAATTTTTAACTATATCAGAAATTGCTTTTATGTGATCGGGAGTAGTTCCGCAGCATCCGCCGACAATATTAACAAATCCGTTTTTTAAAAAGTCATCCAGAACAATAGACATTGACTTGGGAGTTTCATCATAGCCGCCCATTTCATTTGGTAATCCCGCGTTAGGATAAACCGATAAAAATTTATCCGAAATATTCGATAGATCCTCAACGAATGGGCGCATCTGTTTTGCACCGAGTGCACAATTCAATCCAACACTTAACATATTTTTTGTATGAGAAATTGAAATGTAAAAGGCTTCAACAGTTTGTCCTGATAAAGTTCTTCCGCTTTGATCTACAATAGTTCCAGAAATCATTATTGGTGTTTCTAGATTTTTTTCATCTAGGTATTTTTGGCAGGCAAAAATTGCAGATTTAGCATTTAACGTATCAAAAATTGTTTCGATCAATAAAATATCAACTCCGCCGTCAATTAATCCTCTTGCCTGTTCATAATATGCATTTACCATTTCATCAAAAGTAACCGCGCGAAAACCGGGATCATTTACATTCGGAGAAAGCGACAGCATCTTGTTTGTCGGTCCTAAAGCTCCGGCCACGAATCTAGGTTTATCCGGAGTGATTGAATTGAATTCCTCTGCTACTTCTTTAGCTATTTTAGCAGCTGTATAATTAATTTGATACGTAAATTCTTCTGTTTTGTAATCAGCCTGAGATATTGGATTTGCATTAAAAGTATTTGTTTCAATAATATCAGCACCTGCATTAAAATATTCTCTGTGTATGTTTTTAATTTTTTCCGGCTGAGTAAGAGATAATAAATCGTTATTTCCTTTTAAATCTTTTGGATGATCCTTAAATCTTTTACCGCGAAAATCATCATCTGATAAATTATAACGCTGAATCATTGTTCCCATTGCTCCATCCAAAACAAGGATTCTTTCTCGCAAAATTTCTTGTAGTTCTTTTAATGTTACGGACATTTTTATTTATACTCTCAAATTCATTTGAAAATTATACAGTAGAAAATGCTTTAATTGTAAAGGAAAACAAATATAATTAAATTAGCATCATTATAAAATAACTTTAATTATTTACAGGTACGTTAAATGATAGTCGTTACAGGTGCAGCAGGTTTTATCGGAAGTGCAATTGTATGGAAATTAAATAAACTTGGCAAAAATAAAATAATTATAGTAGACGAATTAGGAAATACTGAAAAATGGAAAAATCTGGTTGGGTTAGATTTTGAAGATTATATCAATAAAGATGAATTTATACATGACCTGGAAAAAGGTTTCGGATTTAAGATTGATGCAATTATTCATATGGGAGCTAATTCATCAACAACAGAAACAGATGCCGATTTTTTAATGAATAATAATTATGAGTATACAAAAAAATTAGCAAAATATTGTGTTTCCAATAATATCCGTTTTATTTATGCTTCTTCTGCCGCAACTTACGGAGACGGTTCGCTAGGTTTTGATGATGATGAAAAACTAAGTTACAAACTTCAGCCGTTAAACATGTACGGATATTCTAAAAATATTTTTGATAAATACGCTTTGAAGCATGGAATGCTTGAAAAAATTGTAGGTATAAAATATTTTAATGTTTATGGACCAAATGAGTTTCATAAAGGTGATATGCGCAGTGTAGTCCATAAAGCCTTTGAACAAATACTGCAAACTGGAAAAGTTAAATTATTTAAATCCGGAAATCCTAAGTACAAAGACGGCGAACAAATGCGCGACTTTATTTATATTAAAGATGCTGTTGATATGACTTTGTATTTTTTAGATAAACCGAATGTAAACGGATTATTTAACGTCGGCAGCGGAAAAGCAAGAACATGGAATGACTTAGTTAATTCAATTTTTAATGCGATGGATAAAAAGACTAACATAGAATATATTGATCTGCCCGCGCATCTGGCTGAAAAATATCAATACTTTACGGAAGCTAAATTGGATAGAATAAAAAAAGCCGGTTACCCAAATCCAATTTCTTCTTTGGAAGAAGGAGTAACCGACTATGTAAAAAATTATTTACTAGGGAAAAAATATCTGGGAATTTAAACCTCAGTTATACGGAATTTCATCATCGTCTTCGAATAGATCATCATCTTCATCGAAATCAAAATCATCCTCTATATTTTCTTCATCCGGTTCGTCTTTTAATAAATCATCATCATCGTCAAATTCATCCTCATCATCTTTATAGTAATCATCATCTTCATCATAATCATCTTCGTCATCATCTGCGGAACCCAGATAAAGGTTTAGTGTATCCACATCTTCATTACCGGTAACCGGTATCCCGAGTTCAAGACATTCTTCGATTAATTCTTCTCTAGTTTTTTCATTTTCTTCCGGGATATTACTAATTTCATTCATTCTAAATGAATTCCTCCTTAAGTATATTAGTTTAATTAGTAAAATATATATAAGTAAATATTTTCAAAAAAAAATTAATTGCCAAACCTTTTATTAAAAAATATTTTTTAAGTTAAAAGGTTCAAAAAATAATATTGTTAATTTCTTCTAAGAAAACTTAATTTAGGTTTTAATAATTGTCAATACATTTGTTAATCAAAACGGATAATTAATATATGAAACTTGCAACATTGTGCTATGTGATAGACCGAAAAACGAAAAAAACTTTAATGATTCATAGAATAAAAAAAGAAAACGATTATCATGAAGGAAAATGGAACGGTTTGGGCGGAAAATTTGAAGAAGGTGAAAGTCCCGAAGATTGCGCAATTAGAGAAGTTTTAGAAGAATCCGGATTAACTATAAAAAATCCTAAACTGCATGGTTTTATTTCTTTTCCTTTATTTGACGGAAAAGAAGATTGGTATGTTTTTGTTTTTACGGCAGATAATTTTAAAGGAAATTTGATTGACTCACCGGAAGGTAAATTGAAATGGATAGAAAACGATAAAGTCACAAGTTTAAACCTTTGGGAAGGCGATAAAATTTTTCTCGATTGGCTTTATCAGGATAAATTTTTCAGCGCCAAGTTTATTTATCAATCCGGTTCTTTAAGTGATTATGAAGTTCATTTTTATTAAAACTAACAATTATTTATAATGATTACATTTTCTACTAAAGCATTAAGTTATTTTAATAATCTAGAAATTCCACCTAAAAAACCAAAACACGTTGAGCTTTTAAACCCTTATAAATATAAGGAAGTAAGAAGTGTCGTTAATTCTTTCTTTAATAAATATTTTAACGATAATAAAAAACGTACTTATGTTTTAGGAATAAATCCGGGAAGGTTCGGCGGCGGAATTACCGGTATTCCATTTACAGATCCGGTCGCTTTAAGAGAAAACTGCGGAATAGAAAATTCATTGGGAAATAAAAAAGAACTTTCAAGTGAATTTATCTATTTAATGATGGAAAAATACGGCGGAACTGAAAAATTTTATTCTGATTTTTACATAAGTGCACTTTATCCATTAGCATTCATAAAAAACGGTAAAAACTATAATTATTATGATGAAAAAGAGCTTTGGAAATTCAGTAAACCTTTAATTGCCGAGTCAATTTCAGAACAAATTAATTTCGGATGTAATAAAAATGTTGTAATTTCACTTGGTAAAAAGAACGCGGAATATTTATCTAAAATAAATGAGGAATATAATTTCTTTAAAGAGATAAAAATTCTTGAACATCCAAGATTTATAATGCAGTACAGAAGGAAAAAACTTAACGAATTTTTAGAAAAGTATATTAATATATTAAATAATAATAAACCGGATTAAAATAATGAAAGCCGATTACGGAATAGACGCGCCGAATGTTATTATGAACTTATTTATTTTCGGAACTTTATGCATTTTAATCGGAATACTTTTTCCCGAAATTCATATAACAAAATCAATTACACTTGTGAATACTGCATTTTTTGCCTGGGCAATTATTCTTTTTCTTGAAGGACTTTTAATGTTTTTATACTCAAAGTTCGGAAAAGCAAAACACCGTGATAGAATTCTTAACATGGTCGATTGGAAAGGCAATGAATTTGTTTTAGATGTTGGAACTGGCGCAGGACTTTTAATGATAGGTGCAGCTAAAAAGTTAAACAGCGGCAAATCTTATGGGATAGATATTTGGAACAAAAAGGACTTAAGTAAAAATACTTCCGAACAAACAATAAAAAATGCCGAGTTAGAAAAAGTATCTGATAAGATTGAGCTAAAAAATGAAAATATCACAAATCTTTCTTTTGAAGATAACTATTTTGATGTTATCATAAGCAATCTATGTCTTCATAATATTTCAGGCAAAGAAAATCGTATGAAAGCTTGTGAAGAAATTAGCAGAGTATTAAAACCAAACGGGAAAGCAATAATCTCCGATATGAAATACATGAATGAATATAAATCGGCATTCGATTCTTTAGGACTGAGTTCCAAAATTTCAAAACCATTTTTACTAAATACTTTTCCTCCTTTAAGAATTATTTCTGTCGAAAAGCCATCTACATAAATCACAAAACCATTTCAAATTTATCAATAAATGATTTCCCTAATTACATTAATTATTGTTTTTGTATTAATTGCAATCAGGCAAATCGGAAAAGTCAGATTAAATATTTGGCAAATAATGACCGGTGGAGCAATTATAGTTTTATTGTTTGATCAAATATCAATTCCGGCAGCATTTAATGCAATAAATTTTGATGTAATATTTTTTCTTTTCGGAATGTTTATTGTGGGACAAGCTTTGGAAGAAAGCGGCTATCTTTCATTAGCTGCATATAAATTTTTTGAAAAAGCCAAATCTTTAAATACTTTAATTTTATTTATTCTTTTTGGTGCCGGTTTAACTTCTGCAGTTTTGATGAACGATACTATGGCAATTATCGGAACACCGATAATTTTGCTGATTGCAAGAAAACAGAATATTTCCGCAAAAATGTTAATGCTTACTTTAGCTTTTTCAATTACTATCGGAAGTGTTATGAGTCCAATCGGAAATCCCCAAAATCTTTTAATTGCAATTCACGGGAATATTAAAAATCCTTTTGTTGATTTTTTTAAGTATTTATTCATTCCGACTTTTATAAATCTTATTGCGGCATTTTTTATAATTAAATTATTTTTTAAGGATCATTTTAAAAGTGAAAAAATTACTAACACACAAAAGCCGGAAATTAATGAAAAGTTGACAGGACTTTCAAAAATTTCACTAATAATTCTGTTATTATTAATCATTCTAAAAATTTTATTTATTTACTTAAACATAAATTTTGATTTTAAATTTACCTACATTGCTTTAATTTCTGCATTGCCAATTGTTTTATTTTCGAATGAAAGAATAACAATCATAAAGAAAATTGACTGGCATACAATTATTTTTTTTGCTTCAATGTTTGTTCTAATGCAGAGTGTTTGGAATACCGGAATTTTTCAAAATTTAATCAAAAATTCTTCTATTTGATATTTATTTTGCTGGATTTATTATGGCTGCAGGAATCGTGTTAAGCCAGTTAATTTCAAATGTTCCGCTGGTTGCACTTTATTTGCCGCTGCTAAATAGCCATAATGTAAATAATTTCGGAATGATTGCACTTGCCGCTGGAAGTACAATTGCCGGAAATTTATTTATTTTGGGAGCAGCAAGTAATATAATTATAATTCAAAATGCTGAGAAAAAAAACGGAGAGACTTTAACTTTTTTGGAATTTGTAAAAGTTGGCCTGCCTTTAACAATTATTAATGCTTTGGTTTATTATTTTTTTCTTAAGTTCTTTTAATTTTATTCAATCTTTAAAACTATTTTCCCCGTATTTTTATTTGATTCCATGTAATCGTGAGCTTTTGCAGCATCTTTCCAATCATAAACGGAATCAATAACAGGTTTAAAATTTCCGGAAGCAAATTTCGGTAATGCAAACTCACCGAATTCTTTTGTTAATTTTTTTTGATAATCAATATCTCTTGCTCTTAAAGTTGAACCGATAATTGATAATCTTTTTGTAAGAACTTTTCTTAAATCAAATTCTTTTACTTTTCCTCCGCCGAGAGTTGCAAGTAAAACTAATCTTCCGTCGGTTTTAAGACAATCTATGTTTTGATTTAAATATGGTCCGGCAATAAAATCAATAATAACATCTACACCTTTCTGATTTGTGTATTCAAGAACTTCTTTGTCAAACGGAGTAGATTTATAATCAATAGTTTTTTCTGCACCAAGTTCACTGCACGTATTATGTTTGGATTTTGAAGCAGTAATTAAAATATGTGCTCCAATTTCTTTTGCAATTTGAATTGCCGCTGTTCCAACTCCGCTTCCGCCGGCATGAATTAATATATATTCATCTTTTTTAAATTTGCCGTACCACACTGATGCTTGAAAAGCAGTTAAGAAGACTTCCGGAATTGCGGCTGCTTCTTCAAAAGATAAATTATCAGGAATTCTCATTGCCATATCTTCATTTATCACAGCATATTGTGCATATCCGCCGCCGGGAATTAGGCCGAATACTTTTTCTCCTCCCTTCCATTTTTTCACACTGTTTCCGACTTTGCTGATAGTTCCTGCAATCTCCAATCCAATTATCGGGCTTGCATTCTTAGGCGGAGGATATTTTCCTTCTCTTTGCAGAATATCTGCTCTGTTTAGAGCCGATGCTTCAACTTTTACTAATATTTCGTTTTCATTCGGTTCAGGAGTTTCGTATTCACCTAAATATAAATTTTCCGAGCCGCCGTTTTCTTTTACTAAAATTGCTTTCATTTAATTTTCAAAGTTTATTAATAAAACAGATGTCCCAAAAGTAAAAAAATTATATTTATTCTTTTGGGACATAGATAACGTGAAAGGGAAGATTAGAAATGCCATTCGAAGTTGAAGGCGCCGTAAAAATTTCTGCCCGGAGCAGGGTTATAATAAACCGGTAAACCTCTTTCTGAAAGGGATTTCTGATTTACTGCAAGGGTAGGAGAATATCTTGTATCTGTTAAATTATCAACGCCAACGTAAAACTGCAAAGTGTAACTGTGTTCAATTCTTCTCCGGAATCCGAATTTAGCTCCAAGAAGCGAGTAGGCTTTATCCGAAGCAACATTGTTATCGTTCAAGTATCTTTTACCAACAAAATTATAAGTTGCATAAAAATAAAATCCGTATGTAGTTGTAATATCCAAACCAGCGTTTAATAAAGTTGGAGCAATTCCCGGGACATAATTTCCTGAATAATCAACTCCGCCGGAGACATAATTATCGTATTTAAAATTATTATATGAAAAATTTACAAAAGGCCTTACTTGATTAACAAAGTTATTATTATTGCTGATTAATTTGTAAGATAATTCCGCTTCGATACCTTTATTATCAGAAGAACCGGCGTTTACATATTCGGTAAAACCATTTTGTAATGTTTGCGGAATAAACGAATTATTCAGTTTCAAATAAAAAAGACTTAATTGATATTCTAAATCATCATTAAAAAAACTTCCGTAAGATCCCGCTTCATATGTAATACTTGTTTCCGGTTTTAAATTGAAATTCACACTTCCATCCCTGTTTGATATTTCCGAAACCGTCGGCGGAGAAAATCCGGTATTTACTTGAGCATAAACCGAATTATTTTCATCTAATTTTTGGTGAATTGATACACCCGGAGAAATTGTTAGTTTAAAATTTCTTAAACCGGAATGATCGATTGCATCCAAATTAAAATTATCTTTGAAATCATAATGAGACCAGCTGAATCCCGAACTAACAATTAAATTTGTCATTGGAGTAAAATCAGCAACACCTTGAGCAAAAAGATTATATTGTCTTAAATCGTATTCATTATCTGCATTTATTGCACCCTGAACACCGGATGGAGAAATATTATAATGTCTTTCTAAATTGAAATTCCTAATCATTTCTCCGCCAAATGCAAGGCTTACAGGAATTCCGCTGATTTCTGGTTTATATGAAAATACCGATCTTAAACCCATTTTAGTGTTTTCATTTCTTGCATAAAAGGGTTCAATTGGAGCTTCAATAAAATCCTGTCCTGTAAAAATGCTTGATGTATTTTCAAAATTTGAAGTAATTTTATAAATATTTGAAACACCTACTAAAAGTCCGTTTGATTTACTACCAATTTTTTTATCAATATAAGCCTGGTTTGCTTTTGTTGGATTTTTGTAAAAATCCACGCTATCTATTTCACCCGGAAATTGATCGTTTACATGTGCATAATTAATAAATAATGAAATTGTTTGTGCATCACTCACAAAAAAATCACCGCCAAAGGTTGCAATTTTTTTGTTGGAAACAGAATGGTCTCTATATCCATTTAAAAACTGGTAACTGTAGTTTGCAAAATAATTTGAGTTTTCTGTGCCGGATCTAAAGTTAGTTGTTGATGTGAGCAATCCGTAAGAACCTGCTAAAACAATTTGATTAAAATCTTTTTCCTGGAAATGAGCTCGCTTAGAAAACAAATTTATTACTCCGCCAATGCTTGAACCGTATAGTCCACCTGAAGAACCTTTTATAACCTCAATTTTTCCCAGACTTGTAAAGTCAATTTCGTTCAATGAAGTAGTTCCGTCTGCATCTGTAAGCGGAATTCCATCATAATAAATCTTAACATCGCGTTCATTAAATCTCGATTTTCCGCCGATTCCTCTAATTAAAATATTTGACTGTGAAGTGGTGCTCCTAACCTGCATTCTAACTCCAGGTACAAGATCCAAAGTTTTAGTCAGATACATATCATTACTTCTGAAAAATTCTCTGAATTTAATTAAATCAATTGTACCAACTAAATTAGGAGTTGCATTACTCGGGTTTCTTCCCTGGACAAGTACTTCACCCAAAGTATAAACCTTTTCGGACATCTTAATTAAATAGTTATCTTTTTTAATTTCATCAACAGTTCTAATGATTTTTTGATATCCGGTTAACTGGAAAATTAATGTATCTGCATTTTTAAATGGAGAAAAGGGAGCTTCTCCTTTTGGATTAGTAACTGCACTTGCGTTGGAATTTTGACTTGTGATTGTAACGAACTGTAAAGGTTTTGAGGTATTGTTGTCAATTACTTTTAAATTTTGACTAAAAGAATTTACAGTTAAAATAAAACAAAACAATATTAAATAAGTTTTTAACATAAAACTTCAATAAACTCCTGAAAAATAATCGTATAAATAAAAAGCAAGCGGAGATATTTAATAATAGAGGTTACGCAAAAGTAATGCTGAACTAGTTTCAGCATCTTAGAATAGTCAAAGAAAATAGATTCCGAAACAAGTTCGGAATGACGAATTTCAATATTTATCATCTTTGCAAAACTCCAGTTAATAAGTTAAAAGATATCTCCGCATCCTTTAAAATAACTTTATTTCCTTCTTAATTAGAAAATATAAGAGAAGGTTAAGTTTCCGTAAAATGTTGCTTTGTACGGACCCGGAATTATATAACCATCTCCATGTCCGCCGTCTTTAGATTGAGCTAAACCTTGAATATTTGGTCCGATGAATAAAAACGTATAATAAGTGCTTGATAATAAGTTATCGCCGCCGGCGAATAAATCTAAAGAAACATGTTCGCCGAATTGTCTTTTGTAACCAATTTTAGCACTTAAAAGGTTATATGATTTCATAAAATTACTGTTATCAAAAGTAATCGGAGCTTTACCTACGTATTGATAAGAACCGTATAAATACAATCCGAAGTTTGTACCTAAATCAAGTCCGACATTAAAAACATTTTCCGGAACTCTCGGTACTTTGTTCCCTGAAAAATCGACAGTTGAAGCAGTATTATTATTATCGCTTTTGAAGTCTTTGTACTTAAAGTTAGAATAAGTATAAGTTACCCAGGGACGAAACAATGAAATGGTTTGTTCAGGGTTATCAACAGCCAAATAACTAACAGAAATTTCTGCACCACGATTCTGTTGTTTACCCGCATTTGTTGTGTAAGTAACTGAATTAGATGTTTGGCTTACAAGTTTATTTGTGTTCTCAAGATCGAATACAGAGATTTGATATGATAAAGATTGATCAAATAAATTACCTTTAGTTCCTATTTCATACTGAATAGCTTTTTCCGGTTTCAGATCCTGATTTACGGAATTATCACTTGCAACAGCATCGCCTAGTAAAGGCGGAGTATAACCTGTACTTACGCTTGCATAAACTGAAAATTCATTACTAAATATTTTTGTTACGGAAATTCTTGGAGTTATGACCGGTTTGAAAGCATCTACTATTACATCTGTAGTATCATTTACCTGATTATTTTTAAGCATATTTCTTACGCCGAACTCATTTTTATTTAAACTGGCACCGGCAGTTACTATGAAATGATTTGGTAGTAATAGACTCCATTCGGTAAACAAATAATAATTTAATGCATAATTTTCTTGATCGCTCGGTCTTTGAGGAAATGGTGGAGCGGGAACAATGAAAACTCCGTTACTTGTTAAATTAGATTTTTGGAACATACCTCCCAAAGTTCCATCGATACCAACTGTTGTTCCTTGTCTTTTATAATTAAATGCAGTTCTTGCACCAAAATTAAATTGATTCACATCCGTAAATCCATGAGCGAACGGCTGATTAGATGATCTTCCTGACCCGAATACAGTTGTTTGGTTGGTAAAGAACTCATTAAATCTGATGTCGTCCGTAACACCCAACCGGAAACTTTCAAGCTGAATATGTGAATCATTAGCAATATACAAATCATTGCTTATTGGCAATCTGTTATAAAAATCTGCACTGTCAATTTCTCCGGCCAATTCTTCAAAAGAACGATTGTAAGAAAAATAAACAGAAAGCAAATGATTATTTCCTGCTTGATAATCTCCTGTAACTCTTGCATAATCTTTCCATGATGCACTATGAGGGCGGAAAGATTTGTAAGTTTGATGTCCATAATTAATAACAAGATCAGAATTACTTTCCGAATTTTGCCACGTTGTATTGCTTCTGAATAATCCATTGCTTCCACCGATTGCCTGCTGTTCAATACTTGACTGATTTGGTTTAGGTCTTTCTGTTTTTAAAAGCACAGTGCCGCCGATATAACTACCATATAAACTGGATGAAGGCCCTTTTATTACTTCCACATTTCCAAGTGTAGAAAAATCAATATCATCCAGAATTGTAGAACCTGTGGCATCTGTTATAGGAATATTATTTAAAAATACCTGGTAGCCTAATCCGTTTGAATTTGGACTATTTCTGCTGGTACTTGGATAATATCCTCTTATGGTGATATGAGCTCCGCCCCAAGGTGTACGTGACTGCATAAAAACTCCGGGAATTGTATTCAAAGAGTTTTCAAGCGAAAGTCCGTTTGCTCTTTCCAAATCATGAGGGGTTAAGGTTCCGATTGATTGTGCACTTAATAATTGGCTGCTTCCGATTACTTGAACACCTGAGAGCAGTACAGGTGAAGGTGTAAGTTCTATGTACAACGGTTTTTCAGCAGTTCCAACATTAACTTCTTTTTTTAGATAACCTAGTCTTGAAACTAATAAAGTTTTAATTTCATTTTTTGAAGTTATTGTGAATTTTCCATAATCATTTGTTGATGTACTTATTCCTGTTCCTTTAATAACAATTGTCGCTCCCATTATTGCTTCCCGGCTTTGTTGGTCCACAACTGTACCGCTAACCGAATCTTGTGCATTAATAACGGCCGGTGCAGCCAGGATCAAAAAAATGCATAAAAATGTTAAATGTTTAATCATTTAATAAAATCCTTTCTAATAAAACATGCTGAGTATAGGATGATTTAATTGTTTTATATAACCTTAAAAATCGATTGCTTCATTTAATAGAAAGCATATAAATTTAAATTAGCGCATCAATGAGCTATTGTTCTTCTATTAATTAATAACAACTTAATTTTATAGGTACGAATTATATTTGTTTAGATTAAACCAGTTTTGGGGGAGGGGAATTTACTTGCAAGTTTAAACTTTTATAAAAGTTTGGTAAAAATATTTGAAATGGAACTTTTAATTCTGTTTTATTTTGTTTTTTATTTAATGCAATATCATATTTGCTTAATTCTTTTTGAGGATTGTTTTTATCCTTTTTGTTATTGGATTGGTTTTTCTTGATAAGATCTTCCAAAGCAAGATTTAATTCTTTTTCATCTTTATCCTTGATACAAAAGTAAGTTATTCTATCATCCTTTGTTTCTGTTTTTACTACATCATACATTTCATCTTTATAATTGAATTCCTTACCATCTTCCGTCCATGTTGGTTGACTTTCATTTTGATTAATAGAAAAAGTCAGCTTTACTATCATGCTTTTTTCCAAATCATCTTTTATTCTTTCATTCATTTCAGATCTGACAATCGAACGCATAAGATAAAAAGGTATATAAAACCCGAATAAATTAAAAATGAACAAAAAAAGGATAAAAATGGTTATAAATTTTTTCAAATTAAGCAATTTTAGTTTGTATAAAAATTCACAACTTAATTATTACCAATTATGAATTAATTTGGATTGTTAAATTTTTATTTAATATTAGGCAAATAATTTATTGAAAAAGATAGTAAAATCAAATATGCATTGATTATTGTTTAATGAATTAGAAACCTAAATATATTTAATTATTAAATCTTAAAAGGAATGAATAAATCCTTTTATTAACTTCTTCTGAGTTTTCAAAAGGACTTAGATGGCCGGAATTTGGAATTTTATAAAATTCAGCATTTTTAATATTACGACTAAAATCTTCCATTAGTTCTGGTGGAGTAATATTATCTTCCTCGCCGCAAAGAACCAATGTTGGAATTTTCATCTTATTTAAATATTCTGCTGTATCTGTTCTGCCTGCCATTGCAAGCAAACAGCCTTTAACACCGACCGGATCATATTTTTCTGCACGCTCGATTAGTTTTTGTACTTCTTTGTTTGAAAAACTCAATGTTTTTTTTGAAAAACAATTTGGTATAAAATCATTAACATATTTTGCAGCGCCTTCTGAATTTATTTTATTTATTCCTTCAGCGCGTTTTAGCTTTGTATTATTATCATCGGCATAAGGTTTTGTATCGCATAAAATTAATCCGCTGAATTTTTCTTCAATTCGCTCTACAGCTCTTAAGGCGATATAACCTCCCATAGAAAATCCGCACAATACCGGACGATTGGCATTTGTTTGTTTAATAACAAACAACAAATCATCAACAAAAGATTCCATTGTATATTGTCCGTCTCCGGCGGGCGATACTCCAAGGCCCCGCACATCATAAGTTATACAGAAAAAACTTTGTTTAAAGAAACTAATTTGTTTCTCCCACATTTTATGATCAAATGGAAATCCGTGTATGAAAATAATGTGACTATTATTTGGATTCCCTTCTGTAAATATGCTTATATTAGTATCCATTTTTCCAGCATTCTGATTATTTTCAAATATTGTTTCATTCATTTACAAAATAAGGAATACATTATGAAAATTAAAATAGCATCGTTAATTATTTTACTTTTTACATTTTCTTCAATAGCATTTTCTCAGGATGCAAAAAAGGATTCGATTCCATTAAATACTTGGGTTCCTACCTCTGTAATAGGATTAAATATTAGCCAAATTGCATTAAGTAATTGGACCCAGGGAGGCGACAATGCTATTACCTGGACGTTTACATTAAATGGTAGTTTAAGATATTATTCGGAAGGCTGGAAGTTTAGAAATAATTTAACCGCGGCTTACGGGCGTACGAAATTGGGAAGCCAGGATTTTAGAACCAATGATAATGAACTTTATTTGGAAAGTGTACTTTCAAAAAAAATAGATTGGGCAGTTGATCCATATTTTAGCAATAGTGTAAGAACTGCAATATCTACCGGATATGATTATGGTGTTGACCCGGCTGTTGCAATTGCCGGTTTTTTCGATCCCGGTTATGTTACTCAAAGTTTAGGTTTTTTATATGAAAAAGATAAAATAATATCAACAAGATTAGGTATCGCTCTGCAGGAAACATTTACAAATAAATATGTTAATTATTCAGATGACCCCAATACAGCAAAAATTGAAAAATTTAAATTAGAAACCGGTATTGAATCTGTTACAAACTTTGAATACACTGTTGCTGAAAATCTTCTTTTCCAAAGTAACTTAAGACTATTCAGCCGTTTTAAAAGTATGGATGTTTGGGATGTAAGATGGGGAAGCGCTATTGTAGCAAAAGTAAATGATTTCTTAAACGTTAACTTAACTGCTTTGGTTATTTATCAGAAAGATCAATCACCTAAAACTCAGCTAAAACAAGCATTGCAGTTAGGCTTTGTATATACATTGTTATAAAATTTGTTATGTGATATAAAATAAAGAATAAATGCGAATGCTTTTTATGTTATAGTAATTAGTGATTATAATTAAATGGTATTTAAATGAAAATAGCATTCGTTTCTTCAGAAGTTTTTCCGTATGCAAAAACCGGCGGCCTCGCAGATGTCGCCGGTTCTCTTCCGCCTGCACTTAAAAAATTGGGTTTAGATGTAAAAATTTTCATGCCGAAATATGATTTAATTGATGAAGCAAAAAATAATTTAGTTTATATAAGTCAGATCGAGAAAATTTCTATAAGAGTAAACGGTATAGATCGTGTTATACATTTACACCAAGCAAAGCTTCCTGGATCAGATGTTGAAGTTAATTTTATCGATTGTCCTTATTATTTCTTTCGTCAAAAGATTTATACAAATGATAAAGATGAAGATGAAAGATTTATCCTTTTTTCGAAAGCTGTAATAGAAATAATGCAGAGGATGCAATGGATTCCTGATGTAATTCATTGCAATGATTGGCAGACAGGACTTATCCCTTTATTTATAAAAGATAATTATAGTTGGGATAAAGCCTTTAACAAAACCGCAACATTATTTACAATTCATAATATAGGCTACCAGGGAAGATTCTCCAAAGCTGCACTTTTTAGTGCTGAAATAAAAGGAAATTTATTTTATCCAGGCGGACCTGTGGAATATTTTGATGATGTATCATTTATGAAAGCAGCTATTTCGTTTTCTGATATAATAAATACTGTAAGTAAAACTTATGCAGATGAAATTTTAACTTCTGAATACGGGGCAGGTATGGAAAATATTTTAAAGCAGAGAAGGGATGATCTATATGGAATAATAAACGGTGCGGACTATTCTATTTGGAATCCTGATAAAGATAAACTAATACCTTTCAGATACAATTCTTCTTATTTAACTGGAAAAGAAAAAAACAAAAAGTTTTTACTTAACCATTTAAACTTGCCATATAATAAAGAAATTCCTGTAATTGGTATTATATCCAGGCTTGTTAGTCAAAAAGGTTTTGATATAGTTGCAGAAGCTTTAAATGAATTAATTAAAATAAATGCTCAATGGATTATATTAGGAAGCGGGGAAGATAAGTACGAAAACCTTTTTGTTGATTTAGCAAGATCTCATGCGCAAAAATTTTCTGTTTATCTTGGCTACAATAATGATCTTTCACATTTAATTGAGGCAGGTTCGGATATTTTTTTAATGCCTTCGCATTATGAACCCTGCGGATTAAATCAAATTTACAGCCTAAAATATGGTACTGTTCCGGTTGTGAGAAAAACAGGCGGTTTAGCCGATACAGTTCATGATTGGCACGAATTATATCCACAAGGGAATGATTCCGGAACAGGGTTTTCTTTCAATGAATATAATCCAAACGCTCTTATTGCTGCACTTAAAAGAGCAGTTAGTGTTTATAATGATAAGACAACCTGGAAAAAAATTCAAAAAAATGGAATGGAGAAAGATTACTCATGGAAAGTTTCGGCTGAAGAGTATATTAAGTTATATAATAAGGCTATTGAAAAAAGAAAATAATTTATTAGTATTATTCTGTTCATTTTTAAATTTATATGAATATACATCCCAGGGAAATAGAACAAATATTTAAAACTTCAAATTCTCCAGATGAACTTTTTGATATATTCCGAATTACAATCGACAATAATATTGAAGATATTGAATTATATAAAACGCTTTTATGGAATAAAGCTCTTTCTCCCGATGAAATAATAATGTTCGGTGAAAAAATTTGCAGAGTATTTCCGGAATTTGCATTTAGAATTTATTTGTGGATTGGTGATATTTTTGAAACCACTTCTATTTACGGAGAATATTATGTAAAAGCTTTCGATTATTATTTAAAAGCGGCAAAACAAAACCCGCAGGACCAGCAGCCAATAATTTCAATTTGCAATATGTTCAACAAAGAATTAAATATTCCTAAGTTTGAAAAGGTAATTAAAATTTGCCACGAAGCTTTAAACAACTTAGAAGTTAAAAGTGTGGTATGCTTTGCTCTGGCAAAAATTTATAAAAATATTGGTGATATGAAAAATTTCAGAACATATATGAAAATGGGAGAAAAGTTTCAAAGTGAAGGGCAATAAAAATCAGTAATAATATCCGATAGAAAAATAAAACAAAGTATCCCCGAAACTTAAAGGACTTCCCGGTAAATTCTTTTTAATTAAAAAACTTCTTCCGACTGCAAATTCAGCGGGACCAATTGGTGTGTCAAAAGATAATGCAGCACCAATTCCGTGTCTTAAATCTTTAAATCTTATTTCTTCCTGTTCCGGCCAAGCATAGCCAAGATCATACCTTAATTTAAAGTATGTATCAAAAAAAACTTTGAAGGGAAATTTATATCGATATTCTAAAGAAGCAAGAAATATTTGTCTTCCCCTGTATTCGTTAGCGTGCATACCGAAAAATGAATATTGACCGCCAATAGAATATTGTTCGCTTAAAGGCAATGTTTTGTCTGCAAAACCCATTTGCACCCTGGGTGAGATTGTATTGTTGTTTGCAAAAGTCCAGTAATTCTTATATTCAAATCCAATATTTGAATAACCTAAATCTCCGCCAAAAATTTTCTGCGCAGTTTCATAAAATCCTGAAAAATAAAATCCTTTTTCCGGAAAAGGATATTTATCCTGAGTATCAATTGTTGAACTTACTTTCAAACTGACTATTTTGATTTTATATGGAGAGACAGTTTCATTAATTTTATTTTTTACCTGTTCAATTTGATATGTACCTTTAAATATTAAATCACCGAATCTTTCTACTTGCGTTCCTAAAGAAAGTGATCCGCCATAATAAATTTCTCTATATTCACCCGATTCTGACCTGGAAAATGTTTTATCTGATTTTGTCGGTACATTTTCATAAGTAAAAACATCGTCAAATTTGTAAAATGCATTTATTTTATAAGTTAGATAAGTATCAAAAATTCTGTTTGATTTATGTTCAAGTTCAAAAGCTCTGTTTCTGGTTCCGCCCAGCAGTAAAATACCAAATTCAGTTCCGCTTCCAAAAATATTTTCGTCTCTCAAATCGATACTAAGCTGAGCTTTATTTACATTATCTACTTTAAAACCCACCCTCATTAAACTTGATAATCTTTCTGAAACATTAATATGTAAAATATTTGCATGATCTTTTCTTTCCACCATTAAAATAATATCATCAAATAAGTTCGTGCTTCTTAAATTTATTAAACCCTGCCTAACTTTATCATATTTAAAGTATTCACCTGCTTCCAGAGGAATTTCTCTTAAAATAATACTGGGATTGGTTTCTTTGTTCCCTTTTATTTCTATTTTAGAAATGAGTCCTTCATCAAAGTCGATTATTACATCACCTGTAACACTATCTACTTTTGTGTTGTAGACATCTGCGAATGAATATCCTTTATTTCTGTATATATTAATAATTTCTAGGATTTTCTTTTCAAGCTGTTTTGCATTATAAGGTTTATTAATTAATGGAGTCACAATCGAATCAATTTTATTTTTACTTATAAGATTTATCCCGTTTATTTGAATTTTTTTGATTAAAAAATTGTCTTCTTGAATAATTTTGAGATATGAATAATTTTTATAACGGGTTACTACAGCTTTTAAATTCTTGTAACTACCGGTACAATAAAGATTATAAAGGTCTTTCAGAATTTCGTAATTTGAAATACTATCTTTAGTTGCATATTTATCTATCAGTCTGTTTTCCATTTTAGAATTTAAAGAGTCCGGCAATATTGTTTTTAGGAAGAATTCTTTTTTACCGTACTTTTTACAAATTATAGAATCAATTGATGATTTAATTTTCTTTGCTTCCGGCTTGGAAGATTCATATCCATTATAAATTAAAGAATCAAGGTTTGAGAAATCATCTGCAGCGTGATTTTTTAAAGAAGGATCTATAACAGCATTAGCATATTTTAATTGATTTTCATTAAGTAATTTCATTGGAATACTAACTACCTGATCTGCAACAATCCATGGATATTCCAATTGGTTTTTTTTATGAAGACTGCTTGTTGTGTTGACTGCAATCGTATAATCGGGTTTATAAGAGTTTGCAATTCTTACCGGAATATTAGCTACCAGACCGCCGTCAACTAAAGTTAATGAATCATATTTAACCGGGGGTAAAAGAAATGAAACGCTTGCACTTGCTCTTAACGCCAAGCTAAGTGAACCTCTATCCAAAACAACGGAGTCACCGTTTACCAAGTTTGTACAAACAGCTCTAAATTTGTAAAATAAATTATCAAATGAATTTTGCACATGTATTGGAGCCTGGAAAACAAAAAGATTTATCTGATTAGTAATTTTTTGACCGCTGTTGATAGAACTTGGCAAAACCGGAGTTAGTCCTTTCAATCTTAATGAAAAGACCGCTTTATCTTCAGTAACTTTTTGATCAACAAATAATTCTCTGCGGTTTGTCTGCCTGTCGGATGCAAGCAGCTGGTCCCACTTTGTATTAATTACAAGAGAATCTAATTGATGGAGTGAATAACCTGCTGAATAAAGACCGCCAACTATACTTCCCATACTTGTACCGACAATATAATCAAGTGGAATTTTATAATCGGAAAGTGCTTTTAAGGTGCCAATTTGTGCTAAACCTCTGGCACCGCCACCGCTTAAAGCAATTGCAACCTTAGGTTTTATTTTAGGAACATTTTCAATTAAACCGAATGGAAGTTTCGTTTGAAAAGTTTCGATTGAAATTGTATCAACAATTTGGGAAAATACAATAGTGTTAGATAAACAAATGGCAAGAATTAATAAAAATATGGTTTTTTTGACAGTCATTTAGCAAAAAATCAAATCTTTTCTATCAAAAATACCATAAATAAAAAGTATTACAAACTTGTACGTAAAATCTTATTTTTTCTTTTTTTGCTGAGCTTTTGCATTTTGCTCTGCAGCTTCCATCATTTTTGCCATAAAACCTTTTTTCTGATTTCCTTTTTTAACAGGAACCAATTCCAAATCGCTGTGTTTATGATTTATATAATACTGCTGAGCGATTGTAAATAAATTAAACATGAAATAGTAAAGGTTTAATCCGGATGGAAAACTCATAAACATTAATGTTAAAAAGACAGGCATTATATAAATCATCGCCTGCTGTTTGGGATCCTTAACCGTCATTTTTTGCTGAACGAATGTTGTTACACCCATCAACACAGCCAAACCGCTGATTTGCTGAATACCGAACAAAGGAAATTTAAATCCGAGATCAAAGATAACATCAGGCTGGGAAAGATCTGTAATCCACCAAATAAAAGGCTGCTGCCTTAACTCTATAGCAACGCGCAGCAAACCCCACAAAGCTATAAAAATCGGCATTTGCAGCAACAGAGGTAAACATCCGCCGGCAGGGTTAACTCCGTAGGTGGAATAAAGTTTCATGGTTTCTTTGTTTAGCTTTTGGGAATCATCTTTATATTTTTCTTTTAACTCTGCAATTTTCGGCTGAAGAAGCTGCATCTTCTTCATTGAAGCATAAGTAGACTTAGTAAGCGGATAAAGAACAAATTTTATGATTAAAGAGAATACAATAATTACGACGCCGTAATTTGGAATAAAGTTATGGAGAAATGTAAATAATGGCAGTAGAATATAAACGGCAATTGGTCTTACAAGAAAAGTTAATCCAAGAAAACTTCCGAAGTCTACAATTGCTTCCAAATGATGTCCGTATGATTTTAGAAGATCATAATCAACCGGACCGATAAAAACCGTGAAATTTTGCTTTTCAAAATCTGTGTTATTAAATGGAATCACTAGTCGAGCACTATAAAATTCTTTTACGCCATGATTTGGATATTCTTTTCTTGTTCCTTCAATATAAGCCCCGTCAACTTCATCTGGATTTTTAGGAGAGATAATTGCGGCAAAATATTTATTTCGAATTCCAATCCAATCAACTCTGCCGTTAAAATCCTTTTGTACTTTTTCTCCTTCTTTTGAAGCATCTACTTGTACCTGCTCACCTCCGTAAAAAACGCTTGCATTTGCAGAATTAGCTTCATCAACTGAATTTTTTTCAACAAAACGAATCCCGTTTCCCCAAACAAGATCATAAGCATTATTGCTTATAATATTGTTCATTTTAATTAACTCAATTTGACTGTTAAGACTATACTTATCTCCATAAAATGTATAGATTTTTTTAATTGCTCTGTTTTCATCTACATTATAAGTAAACGTTAAGGTAAGCGAATCTTTTCCTGTAACTGAATATTCTGGTTTATTTGCATTGGTTTCGAATTTAAGTTCGCCAGTATTAATGGCTTTTCCATCTGAACTAACAAAAGATAAATTATATGAACCGCCATCGGAATAATTAATAAGCTGGACATGTGAATCAATAAAATTTTCACTTTTAGAAGCATGCGGAGAATACCAGTTATTGTATTTTTTAAGATAATATCTCCTGATATTCGCACCCTTTGTCGACAATAAAATTAATGCTTCATCCGTTTCAACTTTAATATATCTGCCTTTTGCAGTGTCAACAGTAAAATATTTCCCGAAGTTTAATGATTCTTCTTTTGATGATTTCTCTTTTACAGTTTTTTTAAGTTTAGCTTTTTCTTCATTTTCTTTTAATGAGTCGGCAGCTTTGCTTTCATTATTGTTTTGCACAACTGCGGTTGTATCCGAAGATTTCGGAGGCTGCTGAATTTTAGAAGGTGAATTAAGATAAAGCCATACAATTAATATGGCACCGATAATTACGAAAGCAATAGTTGTTTGTTTATCCATTAATAATTTTCCGTCATTTTAAAGGATCATATCCGCCTTTATTAAATGGATTGCATCTTAAGATGCGCCAAATTGTCTTTGCACCTCCCTTGAAAACTCCATACTTTGAAAAAGCCTGAATTCCATATTCGGAACATGTAGGATAAAATCTGCAAGAAGGCGGAAATAAAGGGGAAATTAATTTTTGGTAAAGTTTTATTATGAATATAAATAATAGCCGCATTTACAATTCGCTCTTAAGTTTTAACATAATATCTAAAACTCCGGGCACTATATCATTCAATTTAATTTTTTTATTGTTTTTTTCATTTAATGCATTTGGAGAGAAGACAATTTTCAAGAGAATTTTTTTCTGCGAACAAATATCATTTAAAATTTTTTTATTTAATCTGTAAGATTCTCTAATTAATCTTTTCATCCGGTTTCTCCAAACTGCAATACCTGCTTTTTTAGAAACCGCTGCCGCAATAGAAACGCCAGGATTTGGATTATTTTTATCTTTTATAAAAATGGCTTTAATTTTTTGATCGGAAGAAATTATAATGCTGCCAGATGAGTATATTAATTCGAAATCTTTTTTCTTTTTAATCCTTTCCCCGGCAGAAAGCCCGAATCGTTTCAAGGTTATTTTTACTCATCGCTAACTGTTAATTTTTTTCTTCCTTTTGCACGTCTTCTAGCAAGAACTTTTCTACCGTTTTTAGTACTCATTCTTTCCCTGAAACCGTGTTTATTTTTTCTTTTTCTATTGCTTGGTTGAAACGTTCTCTTCATTTTGTCTCCTAATTCTCAAAAAAGATAAGAAAGATAACAATTGACACCTTAACAAACAAGTTACTATTTTATGTAGAATCCTGAATGTTTTTAAAATTCCAATATTATTTTTTAAAAAATATTAAAATTAATTTGCACGGCTAACTATTACTTTATATTTTTTGACCTAGAGAGGCGCTCATGAAAGTTGTGAATATTATGTGGATAACTTTTGAACGTGAAAACGTTTCACAATCTTTTCATGTTAACAATTCAGAGTTGAAAAGTAAATATTTTGTGTGTATATCTCAAAAAGAACCAGATAATTTATTATAATTTAACCACTTAGGGGCCTCTATTTAATGTTCATAAATTGTTAACAACTTGCCGGTTTTTTAAAAAGCAAGTAAAAACTTTTGAGTTTTTAATTTTTTTTAAAGTTTTTTTTCTGTGGATAATTTGAATGCATAATTCGGAAATAATTCAAAGTTCTGTATCTTTAGACCCTGCTCAAACCTGGAAAGAATGTCTTAAAATTATTAAAGAAAACGTTACTTTAATGACTTATAACACCTGGTTTATTCCAATTAAACCAGTAGAGTTGAAAGATTCAACGCTTAAAGTGCAGCTTCCAAGTCAATTTTTCTGGGAATGGATTGATGAACATTATAACACGTTAATTACAAAAACTATTCACGAAGTTCTTGGACAAAATGGCAAATTAGCTTACATTATTTCTGAAGAAACAGAACAAGCAACAAGTGAAACGGAACTAAAAGATTCTGAAGTACAAACAGAAAAACCGAAAGAAAATGTAAAAATAAAACACGAATTCGAATCATATTTAAACCCGCGCTATACATTTGAAAATTTTATTAAAGGAGAAGGAAATCAGCTTGCAAGAGCTGCAGCAGGAGCTATTTCAGATAATCCTGGGGGAACTTCTTTCAATCCTTTATTTGTTTACGGCGGAGTTGGTTTAGGTAAAACCCATCTTATTCAAGCAATCGGAAATAAAATTTTAAAAGATTATCCAGAGAAAAGGGTAATTTATTTATCGTCCGATCTTTTTACTGTAGAATTCGTTGAAGCAATCCAATCCAACAAGGTAAATGATTTTTCCGGTTTTTACAGAAGTATGGACGTATTAATTATTGACGATATCCAATTCTTAATCGGAAAAGAAAAAACTCAGGATTTATTTTTCCATATTTTTAATACTCTTCATCAATCAAGAAAACAAATTATACTTTCCAGCGATAAACCTCCGAAAGATTTAAAAGGCTTGGACGAAAGATTAATCTCCAGGTTCCAATGGGGTTTGGCTGCAGATATTCAGCCGCCGGAATTGGAAACAAGAATAGCAATTTTAAACCGTAAATCTCAAGATTACGGAATGCTGATTTCCAGTGATATAATAACTTATATTGCAAATAATATTACTTCCAATATAAGAGAACTGGAAGGCTGTTTAATTAAACTTCTTGCAAATGCTTCTTTAAATTCCAGAAATATTGATCTTGAACTTGCTAAAAAAACAGTTAGGGAAATTGCAACCGATAGGAAAATCAATATAACTATTGAAACTATTACAAAAACTGTCTGCGATTATTTAAATGTTGCAGAAAATAAAATCCGCGATAAAACAAGGAAAAAAGAAGTTGTCCTTGCCAGACAGCTTGCAATGTATTTATCAAAAGAATTAACTAAATCCTCTCTAAAAACAATCGGACTTCATTTCGGCGGAAGAGATCATTCAACGGTAATTCATGCTTGCAACACAATTGAAGATTCAAAAGTTAAAGATCCTTCTTTAAAAGATTTGGTTGATAATTTAAGAACTCAAATAGAATTGAGTTCAACTTAAATTTTTTAAAATTATCTTCTTAATTCCTTTTACATTTCATTAATTAAAAGGGATTGTTTTTAAACCTTTCTAAATTTCTATAATCCTCATGAAAAATCCTTAATAATAAAATTATTTGTTATTTTTCATTTATGCAGAATTTAGTTTTTACACTGAATATTGTCGCACCGGTTTTTTTAATTGTTGCAGTTGGAATATTACTGAAGCAAATTAAACTAATTGACCAAAGTTTTGTATCACTTTCCTCTAAAATTGTTTTTACGGTTTCATTGCCTGCTTTAATATTTGAAGAATTATCCGGACTTAATCTTCAAAAAGCATTTGATATTAATTCGATAGGCTATGTCTATTTTGGAACTTTGTTTTCTTTTATTATTATCTGGGTATTATCAATTCCTTTTATAAAGGAAGGTAAAGATCGCAGTGTTGTAATACAAGGTGCTTTCAGAGGAAATTATGCAATCGTCGGACTTGCATTAATCTCCAATATGTTTGGTAATTCCGGTTTGGGAAAAGCATCAATAATTTTAGCTTTTGTTTTACCTTTATATAATATTTTAGCTGTAGTTGCATTAACGGTTCCTTTAAGAAAAGAAAGAAAGTTAAATATAAAAGATACTATATGGGAAATAATTAAGAATCCATTAATACTTGCTGTAATTGCCGCCATTCCGTTTTCTTATTTTAAAATTCCGGTTACCGGAGTTTGGAAAACAACAATTAGATATCTAGCTGATCTTGCTCTGCCTTTAGCATTAATTGGAATTGGAGGTTCACTGAATATTAAAAACATCAAAGAAGCTTCCGCACTTGCTTTTTCATCTTCTATTTATAAATTAATAGTAGTTCCTTTATTATTTACTTACGGCGCTTTTCTATTTGGTTTCAAAGGGAGTGACCTTGGCATTCTATTTATCCTGTTTTCATGTCCAACTGCAATTGCAAGTTTTATTATGGCAGAAGCCATGGGCTGTAACAGTAAATTAGCCGGCAACATAGTTTTAATAACTACATTAGGATCAGTTATTTCAATTTCAATTGGTTTATATATTTTAAAATCATTTAATCTTTTATAATGAGCGAAGAATTAAAAAATATTTTTATATCGATATTTAAAGAAATTACCGGAACTGAACCTGAAAAAATTTCACAGCTTCCCCCTTCAGGTTCTTACAGAAAATATTATAGAATTTTTGGAAAAGATAAATCATTAATCGGTGTCTATAATAATGATGAAAAAGAAAATACTGCTTTTGTTGAATTCACAAATCATTTCTTAAAAAAAGGTTTACCGGTTTCTCAAATCTATAAATATGTTCCTGAAAAAAGTGTTTACTTAATGGATGATTTCGGAGATTCATCTTTATTCACAGTTTTAAATGATGAAAGAAAAGATGATAATTTTCCCGGAACAGCAATTCCGCTTTATAAAGAAGCGATTAAAATTCTTCCTCAGTTTCAAATAAAAGCCAGGGAAGATTTTAATTTTGATTTCTGTTATCCGCGTGCAAAATTTGATAAACAATCCATGATGTGGGATTTAAATTATTTTAAATATTATTTTTTAAAACTTGCAAAGGTTCCTTTCAATGAACAAAAATTAGAAGACGATTTTAATATATTTGTAAATTTTTTACTTGAAGAAAAACAAGATTACTTTATGTACCGCGATTATCAATCGCGCAATATAATGGTAATGAACGATAAATTATTTTTTATTGATTACCAGGGCGGAAGGGAAGGAGCTTTGCAGTATGATATTGCTTCATTGATTTTCGATGCAAAAGCAAATATTCCTTTTAATTTAAAGGAAGAATTTCTGGATTTATACATCACAGCACTTGGCGAATATCATAAAGTAAATAAACAGAATTTTGTAAAATACTATTACGGTTATGTTTTAATAAGAATTCTGCAAGCCATGGGAGCTTACGGCTTTAGAGGTTTTTACGAAAGAAAAGAACATTTTCTTAAAAGTATTCCGTTTGCTTTGAAAAATTTACAATGGCTCTTAACGAATTCAAAAATTTCCGTAAATATTCCGGAATTGTTAAGGCTTTTGAATTCTTGATTGATTCAAAAGAATTGAAGAAAATAAATGAAGATGTTTCAGATAAAAATAAATTAACTGTGGAGATAAATAGTTTCTCTTATAAATCCGAGATTCCTGTTGATTACAGCGGTCACGGCGGAGGCTTTGTTTTTGACTGCCGGTCGATTCTTAATCCCGGTAAATATGAAGAATATAAATTCTTAAACGGAAAAGATAAACCAGTAATGGATTTTTTGGAAACTAAAAGTGAAGCGGGAAAATTTTTAGATGATGTTTATTCAATTGTTGATTCTTCTGTAGAAAAATATTTAAGTAAAAAGTTTAATCATTTAATGATTAGTTTCGGATGTACAGGCGGTCAGCATAGATCTGTTTATTGTGCAGAAAGATTAGCTGAACATCTTACGGGCAAATATGATGTCCGGATAAAATTGAATCATATTGAGCTCAAGAAAAATATTTAATAATTATACCTAAGGTAATTATGAAAGCAATGATTTTCGCAGCCGGCCTAGGTACAAGATTAAAACCCTTAACCGACAATAAACCCAAAGCATTAGTAGAAATTAGAGATTACCCGCTGCTGGAAATTGCAGTGAGAAAATTAAAATATTTCGGCTTTGATGAAATTATTGTAAATGTTCATCACTTTTCCGAAAGCGTTATAAATTTTTTGGAAACAAAACAGAATTTCGAAATTTCCATGGCTGTTTCCGACGAATCGCAGCAGCTTCTGGGAACCGGAGGCGGATTAAAAAAAGCATCGTGGTTTTTTAATGATGGAAAACCGTTTATTGTTTATAATGTTGATATACTCACCGATATGGATTTATCAAATTTTTATGAAGAACATCTTAAGTTCGGCGGCATTGCTTCACTTGCTGTCCGCCAAAGAAAAACTTCCAGGTACTTATTATTTAATATGGAAAACAAACTATGCGGATGGAAAAATATAGAGGAAGATGAAGAAATAATCAAAAGAAATGATAAACCTTTAGTTTCTTTCGGATTCAGCGGAATACACATTATTGATCCTTTGATTTTTAATTTGATGCCGGAAGAAAAAGAATTTTCTATTATTGATCTTTATTTAAACTTGGCAAAAGATAATGATATTTATGCTTACAGGGATGACGATTCAATTTGGATAGATGTGGGAAGAAAAGAAAATTTAATTGAAGCAGAAAAATTATTCGATAAAGTAAAATTTAAATAGTTAAGGAAGGTTTGTTAAAATATTATGAAAGTTATAGCTGATTTATGTGTAGTTCCGGTTGGAGTCGGAGTCTCTGTTTCCAAATACATCGCAGAATGTGAAAAAATTTTAAAAGATGCCGGATTAAAAACCAAACTTCATTCTTACGGAACAGATATAGAGGGTGAGTGGGACAAAGTTTTTGATGCGGTTAAAAAATGTCATGAAAAAATTCACGAAATGGGAGCGCCGAGAATTTCTTCAACTTTAAGATTCGGAACCAGAACTGACCGCGAGCAGACAATGGATGATAAAATAAAAAGCGTTGAAGATAAATTAAAACTTTAAAACAACATTGGTGTTCCATTTCATTAATAAAAAATTCGTCATTCTGAATTTATTTCAGAATCTTAAACGGCATTCTGTAAGTTTCCGAACCAAACATGCCGAATATAGCAGGTTCGGAATAACAATCTTTAAAATTTAGTGAAGTACTTTCCTGAAAAAATAATTATCAAAATTGATGGCTTTAAATATAAATCTTCCCAAAAATGAAATTAAAATAGGTGTAATTTCCGATACTCACGGATTATTAAGACCTCAAGTAAAAAGATTATTTAAAAATGAAGATTTAATTATTCATGCCGGAGATGTCGGTGATAAAAATATTCTTGATGAATTAAATTCCTTAACAAAAACATTTGTTATAAAGGGAAATATTGATTCGGAAGACTGGACTTTCAACATTCCTTATGTTTTAAGATTAAAAATTAATGATAAACTTTTTTATTTAATCCACAATATTGGTGAATTGAAAATTGATCCTATAGAAGAAAAAATTGACTGCATAATTTTCGGACATTCGCATAAACCATCAATTAAAAGGAAAAATAATGTTTTATATTTCAATCCCGGAAGCGCAGGCAAAAAAAGATTTTCTTTACCGATTACTCTGGGAAGAATTAAGAATTAAAAACGGAAAAATTTCTGCAAGGATCTTAAAATTAATTTCAGATTGATTAAGAAAAATGGAATCTCATAAAAAGGAAATAGAATACAAATTTTTAGTTAAGTCCGGTGAATGGAAGAAAAATGCAAAAGGAGTTTTGTATAAGCAAGGATATCTTTCAACCGAGCAGGGAAGAGTTGTTCGTGTAAGACTTGAAGGTGAGAATGCAAAGCTTACAATAAAAGGAAGGAAAACCGGTCCTGAAGGTGCAGAATTTGAATATGACATTCCTAAAAAAGATGCCGAATATATTTTAGAAAATTTATGTTTAAAACCTTTAATAGAAAAAACCCGTTATAAAATTGAGTTTGAAGGAAACATTTGGGAAGTAGATAAATTTTACGGCGAAAATGATGGCTTGGTTTTAGCTGAATTAGAAGTGAAATCTACAAAACAAAAGTTTAAGAAACCGGATTGGATTGGAAAAGAAGTAACAAACGATCCCAAATATAAAAATGCTAATCTGGTAGCTAATCCTTTTTCTAAGTGGAGAAAATCAACCTTTAATTTTCACGCCAAGACGCTAAGTCTTTGCATCTTAGCGGCTTTGCGTGAGACATTTTTCAATCATACTCATCCCAGCTTTTAATTTCCAGATCTTGAATCTGATATCTTTGAATTGCTTTTACAAATCTTTTAGCAAATTGAACATTTGTAAACAAAGGAATATTTAAATCTACCGCTTTTCTTCTAATTATGTAATCGCTGTCCAGTTCTACTTTTTCTGCCGTTTTGGGAATATTGATAACAAGATCGATTTTTCCTTCATTTAAATATGTTAAAATTCCAGGTTCATCATTATCAAATGGTCTGTGTAAAACTTCAACAGATAAACCGTTATTGTTGTAAAAATCCGCGGTTCCTTTTGTTCCGTAAAATTTCAATCCCATGTCGCTAAGAACATGAAGTTCTTCAATTAATTCTGCTTTATTTTTTAAGGTGCCGGTTGATAGCATTACAGCTTTTTTAGGAATTTTATGTCCGGTTGAAAGAAGGCTTTTCATAAATGCTTCATTAAAATCATCGCCCAGACATGCAACTTCTCCGGTAGAAGACATTTCAACTCCAGTTACCGGATCGGATCCTTTTAATCTTGTAAATGAAAATTGTGAGGCTTTAACTCCGACATAATCGAGATCGAAAGAAGATTTATCAATTTTAGGAACTTTCTCTCCGCACATTAATCTTGTAGCAATTTCAATAAAGTTTATTTTTAACGTTTTTGATACAAAAGGAAAACTTCTGGAAGCACGGAGATTGCATTCAATTACTTTTACATCATTATCTTTAGCAATAAACTGAATATTAAAAGGTCCTGTAATTTCCAAAGCTTTTGCAATCTGCTTAGTAATCATTTTAACACGGCGCATAGTTTCCAAGTAAGTTCTCTGCGGAGGAAGAACAATTGTTGCGTCGCCGCTGTGCACGCCTGCATTTTCAACATGTTCGGCAATTGCATAACAAAATAATTCTCCGTTATCAGCAACAGCATCAACTTCTATTTCTCTTGCATCAGTGATAAATTTACTAATTACAACGGGATGATCTTTACTTAACTCGGTTGCTTTAATTAAATACTCTTCAAGTTCGTCTACGGAAAGAACTATGCTCATTGCGGCTCCGCTGAGAACATAGCTTGGTCTAATTAAAACTGGATAATTTACTATTCGTGCAAATTGTTTGGCTTCTTTAAGACTTGTTAATTCTTTCCATTCAGGCTGATCAATTCTGTTCTCATCCAAAATCTGGGAGAATTTATTTCTGTTTTCCGCATTATCAATTTGTTTGGGAGAGGTGCCGAGTATTTTTAATCCTGCCTTATCTAATTTTACTGCAAGATTATTCGGAACTTGTCCGCCCATTGAAACAATAACTCCTTCAGGATTTTCAAGATCGTAAATATCAAGAACTCTTTCAAAAGTTAATTGTTCAAAATAAAGTTTATCGCATATATCATAATCAGTGCTTACAGTTTCCGGATTGCAGTTGATCATGATTGTTTTATAATTCATTTTATTTAAAGACATTACTGCATTAACGCAGCACCAGTCAAATTCTACCGAAGAACCGATTCTGTAAGCTCCGCTTCCTAAAACCACAATTTGATTTTTTTCGCCGATTGAAATGTCATGTTCAGTTCCGTGATAAGTCAAATATAAATAATTAGTTTGTGCCGGGTATTCTGCTGCTAAAGTATCAATTTGTTTTACAATCGGAATAACATTTAAATTTTTCCTGTATTCTCTTACTTCAAGTTCTTTCGAGTTTGTCAGAACTGATATTTGATAATCCGAAAAACCATTCTCTTTTGCTTCACGCATCAACTCTTCTTTAACAGAACTTAATTTCTTACCGGTAAGTTTTTTCTCTGTTTCTATAATGTTTCTCATTTTATAAAGAAACCATTTGTCAATTTTTGTAAGATCATGAATTTTATCTATTGAATATCCTTCCTGCAATGCCTGCGCAACTGCGAACATCCTTTTATCTGTAGGCTTCGAAAGTTCTATATCCAACTCTTCAAAGTTTAATGAATTCCCGATAAAACCTTTCATTCCAACATCGAGCATTCTAATAGCTTTTTGTAAAACTTCCTCAAAAGTTCTTCCTAAAGACATTACTTCACCGACAGATTTCATTTCCGAACCAAGTTGAGTACTGACCTGTCTGAATTTTTGAAGATCCCACCTTGGAAATTTAAGTGCAACATAATCCAGAGCCGGTTCAAAACATGCAGAAGTTTCTTGAGTAATTATATTTTCAACTTCATTTAATGCATAACCCAAAGCAAGTTTTGTTGCAATAAAAGCTAACGGATAACCTGTTGCTTTTGATGCAAGAGCGGAACTTCTGCTTAATCTTGCATTAACCTCAATTATTCGGTAATCATCGGAATTTGGATCAAGAGCATATTGAATATTACATTCGCCTATTACACCAAGATGCCTGATTAGTTTTATTCCGATTGAACGAAGTTTGAAATTTTCTTTAGCGGAAAGTGTTTGAACAGGAGCAATAACTATACTATCGCCGGTGTGAATTCCCATCGGATCAATATTTTCCATTGAACAAGTTGTTATACAGTTATTGTATTTATCTCTAACAATTTCATATTCAACTTCTTTCCATCCGTAAAGAGATTCTTCAATTAATATTTGTTTAGTAAATGAAAATGCTCTTCTTGCTTTTTCAATTAATTCTTCTTTAGTGTTTACAATTCCGGAACCGAGTCCGCCCAATGCATAAGCAATTCTAACCATAACCGGAAAACCAATTTCTTCTCCTGCAGCAACTGCTTCATCAACATTTGTTGCAGTTTTACTTAATGCAACTTTTAAACCGATTTCGGTTACTCTTTCACCAAATATTAATCTGTCTTCAGTTGCTTGAATTGCTTCAACAGGGGTTCCTAAAACTTTTACATTATATTTTTCAAGAATTTTCTTTTCATATAATTCAACTCCGACATTTAATGCTGTTTGTCCGCCGAATTGCAGAAGAATACTGTCAGGCTTTTCTTTCTTTATAATTTTTTCAACGAATTCTGCAGTAATAGGTAGGAAGTAAACTTTATCTGCAAAGTTTTCTGAAGTTTGAATTGTTGCAATATTTGGATTAACGAGAACGGAAGTAATTCCATCTTCCTTTAAAGCTTTAATTGCCTGGCTGCCGGAGTAATCGAATTCGCCGGCTTGTCCAATTTGCAATGCACCGGATCCTAAGATCAGAACTTTTTTTGGTTTTCCTTTTTTTATCATCATAGTGTTTCTAGTGTTTAATTTTTATTACATAGTTTATTCACGCAAAGGCGCAAAGTTTATCCAAGCGCTCTTACGAACATGTCAAAAATGAATTCACTGTCGTCCGGTCCGGGTGATGCTTCCGGGTGAAATTGTGCAGCAAAATAAGGTTTGGAAATATGTATTAAACCTTCGTTTGTTCCGTCGTTGTCATTAACAAACCATTCTCTCCAATCTTCCGGTAAAGTATTTGATTCAACTGCAAATCCGTGGTTTTGAGAAGTTATATAACATCTTTTTGTTCCGAGTTCGTTGCACGGCTGATTGTGTCCTCTGTGTCCGTACTTCAATTTATAAGTATTTGCTCCGGCTGCTAAAGCAAGTATTTGACTGCCCAAACAAATTCCTAAAATCGGGATGTTTTTTTCCATAGCTCTTTTAGCATTTTCAATAGTTTCAAAACACATTTTTGGGTCTCCGGGACCGTTGGAAATTACAATTCCGTCGACATCTTCTTTATGAAAATCATAATTATAAGGGACTCTTAAAACGGATATGTTTCTGCCAAGAAATGCTTTTATAATATTATTTTTAGTACCGCAGTCAACCAGAATAATTTTTTTACCTTTACGTTTATATTCTTCAGGTTGTTTAACACTAACTTCTTCAACAAGATTTAGTTTGTTAATATCTTCAAAATCAATCTGCTCTTTTTCATCAATTATAATTTTGCCGAGCATTGTACCTTTATCTCTTAGCTTTCTTGTCAATGCTCTTGTATCAATTCCATAAATTCCGGGAATTTTATTTTCGATCATCCAATCGGCAAGAGATTTTTTTGCATTCCAGTGTGAATACTCTTCGGAGTAATTCGAGATAATTAAAGCTCTGCAGTGAATTTCATCAGATTCAAAATTAACATAAAGATTATCTTCCTTTTCATTTCCCGGTATTCCGTAATTTCCAATTAATGGATAAGTGCAGACAAGAATTTGTCCTCTGTAAGAAGGATCAGTCATAGTTTCAGGATAACCAACCATTCCGGTGTTAAATACAACTTCACCGCTAGTATTTTTTTCATACCCGAAGCTTATTCCTTCGAAAATAGAGTTATCCTCTAAAACCAATTTTGCTATAGTTTTTTTCATAGTCTCCTAAACCTAATATGTATTTTATGAAGGATAATTTTAGGCAAAAAAATAGCCACTCTAGGAGTGGCTATTTAAAATAGTATTTTCAAAATCCAGAATTTGATTCTAAAATGATTATTATTTTTGCCTGTCAATGATGTTTCCAATTTTAGTTTTCTAATATAAGTGAAAGAGAGAATAGATTCAATTTCACTTTTTAGTATTTTTCTTTATACATTTTAAGAAGAAATTAATGTCTCTTTTGTTAAGTTCTTTTTTAATATATTATTTTAAGCTCTTAAACAAATTTATTGGGAATATTTAATCTTTTAATTAATGAATTTTAATAATTTCGAATTCCATCCTGAAAAAAATCAATTCTTTAAATGCATATCTATACCTTATTTTTAATAAACATTAATTCATTCTATGAAACAAAAAAAACATCCCAAAACCTTCATTCTGGATACAAATGTTATCCTTCACGATTCATCATGTATAAATCAATTTCAAGAAAACGATGTTGTAATTCCTCTAACGGTAATTGAAGAACTAGATTACTTTAAAAGGGGAAGTCAGGTTATAAATTTAAATGCACGCGAGTTTGCGAGAACTTTAGATTCCATGACCGGATCAGCTTTGTTTAACGGCGGTGTTTCAATGGGAAAAGGAAGAGGAAAAGTAAGAATTGCAATTGCAAGAGGAATCAGTCAGGAAATTAGAGAAATTTTTAAAGAAGACACTCCTGATCACAGAATTTTATCTGTAGCATACGAATGGAATAAAAAAAGCAAAAATAATCATTCAGTAATTCTTGTTAGTAAAGATGTTAATCTCCGTATGAAAGCTAAAGCCCTTGGCGTGCTTGCCGAAGATTATACTACCGACAGAATTACAAGTGTAGAAGAATTATACAGTGGGCATGAAGTTGTAGAAAATTTTAATGACGATTTAATTATAAAATTATTTCAAACTCCCTTTGAAGTTCCGGCAAAACAAATTATTAAAAAATTAAAAAGCGAAATAATTCCTAATAAATATTATATTTTTAGAAATTCAAATAGATCGGTTCTTGCCCATTTAGATCAGGAAATGGAAGTATTTAGAAAAGTTGATAAAAATTATATATACGGAATTAAACCCAGAAATGCTGAACAAACTTTTGCCGCCAATGCTTTAACCGATCCCAATATTCCATTAGTATCTTTAACAGGAAAAGCCGGAACGGGAAAAACATTACTAGCACTTGCAAGTGCGCTGACAGTTAAAAAAAGTTACAGACAAATATTTATTGCCAGACCGATTATTCCTTTAAGCAACAGAGATATTGGTTATTTACCCGGAGATGTTCAAAGTAAAATTGAACCCTACATGCAGCCGTTATGGGATAATTTGAAAGTAATTCAAGATCAATTTTCGGAAAATGATAAACAGAATACCGCAATAAATAATATGATTAAAGATGAAAAATTGGTGATCGAAGCTCTATCTTATATAAGGGGAAGAAGCCTTCAGAGGATTTTCTTTATTGTTGATGAAGCACAAAATTTAACTCCGCATGAAATTAAAACAATAATTACACGTGTCGGCGAAGGAGCAAAAATAGTTTTTACCGGAGATATTTATCAAATTGATCATCCTTATCTTGACTCGCAGTCGAACGGACTTTCATTTTTAATTGACAGATTTAAAGGACAAAAACTTTATGCACATGTAAATTTGGAAAAAGGTGAAAGATCCGAACTTGCAGAATTAGCAAGTAATTTATTATAATACTTGATTTATCTTTTAATAACATTTAATATAACAACGGAATAAAAACAGGACTTTAAAATGAAAACATTTATAAAAATCAGCATTGTTCTTATTTCGGTTTTTCTGCTGCATGGCTGCATTGAAGTTGATACAACTTTAAATGTAAACAAAGACGGCTCAGGAACTTTGGAAGAAACAGTTCTAATGAGCAGTGAAATGATTCAAATGATGAAACAGTTTTCTCAATCATTTTCGTCCGATTCAACACAAAACAAAGGATTTGAAGTTTATAATGAAGAGGATGTAAAGAGTAAAGCACAAACTTTCGGAAAAGGCGTAAAATTTGTTTCCGGTAAAGAAGTTAAAGAAAACGGAAGGGAAGGATACAAAGCGGTATACAGTTTCGAAAATTTAAATGATCTTCAGTATGATATGAATCCCAGTAACGAAGTTCCAATGGGAGCGAGTGAAAGTTCCGATAGTGGAAATACAGATTACAGTTTTAAATTTATTCCCGGATCACCTGCCCAAATTCAGATAATTGCACCTGAGAATAAAGAAGAAACAAAAGAGATGACGAAGCTAGTGCAGAAGATGATACAACTAAGTACAGGATATGGGAAACATGGATCTTGCAACTAAATTTTTAAAGGATTTAAGAATTTCAATGAAGGTTCATGTAAACGGCACAATAAAAAATACAAATGCAAATTTTGTAAATGGTCAGGATGTTACATTATTTAAAATGGATTTTAATGAATTGCTTAATAACCCCGAAAAGTTAAAAGAGTTTAAGAATAAAAAGCCAAATAGTCTGGAAGAAATGAATGATTTAATGAAAAATCTTAAGGGCTTCCAAATAGAAACAAATAGGAAAGTAAATATTAGTTTCGATTAGATTAGATTATTCAACCTAATTATTTAACCGCGAATTTGTTCTTTTAATTTTGAGCAAAATCGCGGTTTTTTATTTATCATAAGTCACCAACTCAGAAGAAATCGTCAATTTATTACTAAATTTAATTTTGGAATAAATATATTTTATTAAATGAATAAAAAACAGCAAGTATTTAAATATCCCTTTTTCTTTAGAGTAATTTTCCGTTATGGAAATATTCCGGCAACAATAATTTTATCTTTTTATTTGGTTATTGTTGTTTTAAATATTGATAAACAGCTTATATATCTTCTGCCGTTGGTCATTACTTTGTTAATGATTTATTTTTTGAATAAAGGATATTTAAATTTATATAAACACATGCCGTTCAAAATTGAAGCAGATGATGAGAAATTATTCTGCAGTGATTTTATCTTTTCTAATAAGGAAGTAACTATTTTTTTTAAAGATATAGAATCATTAAGCGGCGGAATATATGACGGAACTTTACGCGGAATGATGAAAGTCTGCGACGGTAAAAATAAAATTTGTATTGGATATTATAATAAAATCAAAAACTCCAAAACTTTAAATACAATTATTCTAAGTAAAATTACCAGACCTGTTTATGATGAGGTTTTACGAAAAACCGGTATGAATAATCCGCAAAAAAGATAAAAATAATAACAAGAAAAAATCCTCTTAAAAAATGCTGCAAAGTTGCAAAGACACAAAGAAATTAACAGAAAGAGAATGAATAAATTGCAAAGAATATTGTGGACACTGCATTTACGAGTTCTAAAAAAGTTTAGATCCAGGATTACTTGAAAAAGTATATGAAGTATTATTTTGTCATGAATTATCAAAAAAGGATTAAAATATAAAAGACAGTTAGACATTCCAATAGTTTATGATGGTCTAGTATTCGATGAAGGATTGAGATTGGATGTTTTGGTTGAAAATTTAATAATATGCGAATTAAAAGCTGTCGATCAAGTAAATCCAGTTTGGGAAGCTCAAATTATAAGTCATTTAAAATTAACTGAAAAACGGTTGGGCTTTTTAATAAATTTTAATGTTACTTTAATTAAAGAAGGTATAAGAAGATTTATTTCAACTTAGCGATTTAGTGGCAGTTAAATAACTTAACTACAAAAATTAAAACAATATAAGACAATTAAACAAAAAACAATTTATCAGATGAAAATAGCAGTATTATTATCAGGCGGAGTTGATAGTTCGGTGGCTTTGAGGCTGCTTAAAGAACAGGGACATGATATAACGGCTTTTTATTTAAAGATCTGGCTGCAGGATGAATTTTCCTTTTTAGGCGAATGTCCATGGGAAGAAGATTTAAATTACGTTAGAAAAGTCTGCGAACAAATTGATGTTCCGGTTGAAGTAGTTCCTTTACAGACTGAATACTGGGAATCCGTTGTTACTTATACAATTGAAGAAATTAAATCCGGCAGAACACCAAATCCGGATATTTTCTGCAACAGCTTAATAAAGTTCGGACAGTTTTACGATAAAATAGATTCATCATATGAAAAAGTTGCAAGCGGGCATTACGCCAAAGTTGTCCCGGAAAACGGAAAATATATTTTAAGAAGAAATCCCGATCCGGTTAAAGATCAAACTTATTTCTTGGCATATTTAACACAAAATCAGCTTTCCCGTGCATTATTTCCTTTAGGAGATATTTGAAAAAAAAGAAATTAGAAAATTAGCCTTAGAGTTTTAATCTTCCAAATAAAGATAGAAGAGATAGCCAGGGAATTTGCTTTTTGGGACAAATAAAATTTACCGAATTTATTAAACATCATTTAGGTGAATTAAAAGGCGATATAGTAGAATTGAAACCGGAGAGAAAAAAGGAGAACATAGCGGGTTATTACTATTACACAATCGGACAAAGATCCGGACTTGGATTGGGCGGCGGTCCGTGGTATGTTGTACAAAAAGATGTTGAAAAAAATATAGTTTACATCTCCAGGGAAGATTTCTCTCAAAGAGCCAGAAACGAATTTAATGTAACAAAATTCAACTGGATTCTGGAAGAACCTCCTGCAAAAAGAAATTTATTAGTTAAGATAAGACACGGAGCTAAATTTTTTAATTGTGAATTAGATATTGATGAAAAAGGAAACGGTAAAGTAAAACTAGAAAAACCGGATCAGGGAATCGCTCCCGGACAATTTGCAGTTTTTTATGATGACCAAATCTGTCTCGGCGGCGGAGTAATTGGATTGTAAATTTTAAAATTTATTTTCACTTTATTTTAAATTATAATCCTTTAGGTATTTTTCATTCAGTCATGCAGCCATTCATTCATGCTTTAATGCATTTTTAACTTTTTAATTTTGAATTTTTACTTGATTCTTTTACTTTATCAACATCATCTTCTTCACATCGGAAAAATTACCTGCCTTAACTCGATAAAAGTAAATTCCGCTGCTTAAATTAAATCCGTCAAATTTAACTTCATAATATCCGGGATCTTGAATATCATTTACCAAAGTTTCAACTTCTTTACCCAGAATATCATAAACTTTAATTGTTACTAATTCTTTTAGCGGAATTTGATATCTTATTAAAGTAGATGGATTAAATGGATTCGGATAATTCTGATATAATGTAAACTCTTTCGGCGTTAATTCATCTTTTAATGAATTAATGAATTTCTTTGTACCTATAAGTAAACTATAATCTTGCTTTTTAATATCGGAATTAATTTGAATTGAACTTTGCTGTTTTAGATTATAAAATCTATTTAATATTTTATCGAGCAGGTAAATTTCGTATCCCGGAAAATTTTCTATTCCTTCTATTTTAAGATTTGCATTTTTATTAGTTGTATTTTTAAAATTTAAGTCAAAACTCTGCCCATCAGAAATATCAGGCCTGGATTCAACAAATAATTGTTTGTAATCAGTTGATAAATTTTTATTAACTAGATTAATTCTTGCATCATCAAAATCTCCCGGTGGAGCAAAATAATCTTTATTATCAAAATCATTGTTTGAAGATTCATCAAAATTAATAATGGAATTTGACAATTCGTTTCCATTTATATCTAGTGAAATTTTCAAACTCGAATTGGCATTTATATTAAAAGGAGTTTGATATTGCTGTTTACTCAAACTAGTTGTCGTTGGATAAGGTATTTTTAAAGAAGTTAATCCTTGTGTATTGTTAAAATAATAACCATCGTAAGGATTCATACTTGATGGATTTGTCCAATTTCCATTCCAATTATAAATTAAAGTATTTGCAGCTAATCCATTCATATTTTGAACATTTGCCCACGCAACACTTTTTTCAAATGGATTTGAAATAATATTCCAGCCTGAATGAATTGGAATAGAATAAGAATTGTCCTGACTTAATGTAACAGTATTAACAGTTTGTGAAACTGATATTGAATTTTTACTGAGAAACCATAAGCCTTTTCCTTGTCCCAAATTAAAGTTTGAGCTTCCGTCAAATTCTACGAGGTAATTATCTGTATTACCGTTATCATAAAAAGCATCCCAATCTTTTTTCTGTGTTCCGCTTGCAATACTTGAAATTGAAGTCGAATTATTTCCTGGCAACCCTACCATTCTATAACTGCCGGATTGGGCTGCATCTCCGAATGTATAAGTTTTACTTAAATCTATTGTTGTCGGATATGTAGTTCCGCTATTGGAGGTTAATATTACGTAATCAATTCCAATATAATCGGAATATTGACCGGTAGCTCCGCCGTCAAAAATGTAATATCTAAATGCAAATCGTACGCTTCCTGCATTACTTAAAGTTGCATAAAATGCTGACCATCCGGTTTTAGGAACCAATAGTCTTCCTAAATTTGTAAACGTAGATGGATCCGTACTTCCTTGTGAATAAAGTACATTGAGTGAATCATCAAATGAACTAACTGAATCTGAACGACAGAAAAAATAAAGAGTATCGCCAACAGCATAATTTAATGATGGTGTAATTAACCATTGGTCTATCACACCATTTGCATTTGCTCCTAAAAAATTAGCGGCTACATAGCCTGTGTCAGGCCCTTCAAATGCACTAAATCTTTCCGGCCTTCCTTGATACCAGGGATCTGTTGTTCCGCCGCCATCGACATTTAACACAACCCATCCTCTTGCTTGTAAACCGGAAACTGTATTGTTACCGTTCATATCATCGAGAAATTTAACAGCAGAGGTATTAGTAATTTTACCAAGATGCCTGCCGATTTCTGTATCCTGTGCTTGAACAGAAATCGAAATCAAAAAGATTAAAACTATAATTGGTATTAATTTTTTCATTAAAATTTCCTTTTAATTCTATTTATTTTTCCTAATAAAAATAAATTGACCGCCTTCATCATCTGTATCCCTAATTACCTGCAGCTCCGGAGTTTGTTCGGAATTGTTTACAACTGCAACTCTAAAATCATTATATAACTGTGTTACATCTATATATTTTCTATTGTTCTCTCTAAGCGATTTAATTAAATAATATGTAAAAATTGAATGGTGATCTTTACCGGCATCGCTTACTTCTTCAACTCCGCCCGAAGTAAGTGCCAATCGTGATTGTTTCCTGTAAACTTCCCGGAAATATTTTGTCATATTATTCGGATCGAACTCAATACTTTGAGTCGGTGGGCCTCTGAAGATATCTCCAGCAAAACAGGCATCTGTAATTAATAATGTATGTTTACTTGGAATTCCGCCCATAAAAGTTTTTACATCGCTGTTTGAAATATAATCAGCAACTGAGTTTGATTTTGCATCAACCGGAACCCAATAGCCCTTATTTAAAGCTTTATTAAATTGACCGTGACCGGCATAAAAAATTAAAACATTATCATCTTTTGTTATATTTCTGGTAAGCCATTCAAATTTTTGAATAATGTTTCTTCTGGTTGCATCTTTATCGAGTAAAGTATAAACAGTATCGAATGTATAATCTTTCTTTAAAACTTTTGCAACGCCTTCTGCATCATTTACTGCATTTTTTAATGACGGCCAGTAACCGCTGTACGAATTTATTCCAATAACTAAGGCAATATATCTTCCGCCGCTAATAATTTCTTCAATTTTTCTGGTAACAATAAAAGTATCAAGTGAAACATTAAATTTATTATCAAAAGCTTTTACAATTATGGGATTGTCGCCAACTTGAAGATAAAGGTCTACACTGAAATTTCCATCATTTTGTAATATTGATTTTTGATCGTTAACATAAACTTCTTTTACTCCGCTTGGATCGTAAGCCAAACCTTTAACGGTCATTACATCCGATTTCTTTACAATTTTAATTCCCCTTGAAACAACCGGTTCAATAATTTTTACAATCGGACCCTGATTGTCCCCGCTGACTATCACATTAAATAAAAGTTTTCCTTCTTTATATTTTGAATTTATTGCTTTAATAATAACCGGATTTACTCCATCATTTAATTTAATTTTTGCAACAAAATAATTATCTGATTGAAGCTGTATTTCTGCATCATTTATTTTCAAGGAATTTAAGTCCATATCAGACTTTACAATTCCCCTTATTTCCACAGAATTTGAGTTGGTCTTGAATTCATTATTGGAATTCAATATTGGCTCAAGTAAACTTATTTTCGGGACTGAAATTTTTGCCGTGTCGTTTTTAGGAGCAGGCTTTTTAAAGAATAAACTTCCGGTTTGTGTTTTTCCGCTTACTTGGCAAAAAGAAACTGATGAATAAATTAAAATCAAAAAGAATATTATCTTTTTCATTTTTATACCTATATAAAAATTAATTTCACGGTCTAGCCGGCGGTCTTGGTAAATCGGCAGAAGTTGTAGAAGTATTATCATTACTCTTTTTTAATAAAAAGAATGCCGCCGCTCCGCCTGCAAGTGCGGCGCCTCCTGCATAAACATACCAAGGAATTCCACCGCCACCGCTGGATTCAATTTCATTGGCTGTTACTTCAAAATAAAAATCCTCACCATTTAATTGTTCTTCTTCTTGAGGATTTAACTGCCAGATAATTGTTTTTTTACCTCCTGCAAATTTGCCCTTTCCAACGTCGCCGACTAATACCGACGGAACTAATTCAAAACTAGGATCGCTGGAGCGTTTCAAAACCACACTTACATCATATTCTTTTGCCGGGTCGCCTTTTAGTTCATAATAAATAAATACTTTTCCTTCACCCGCTTGAAATGTGGCATTTATTTTTTCCTGGGAATATGTCTGCAGGGTTGCTAAAAAGAAAATCAAAAGAGAAAACGAAAAAATTTTGTATAAGGATTTCATTCAACTCTCCCTTATTCTGCGAAAATTGTTTTTTTTCAAATATTATTTATCTCTATTAAAACAGGAACTACAAATTTACCTTCACTTTTAGCTTCGAATTTTATTTTATTCTCATATTTATAATCGATGTTTTTAGGATCAACTAGTTTATCCGATAGTACATGCGTAATTCTTTGCCAAAAAGTACCGGAACCATCTTCAACTTTTTGCATTATGCTGTCTAGATCAAGATGTTCTTTGGAATAAAGAAAACAATAGTAAGATTTACCTTTTTGTTCATCCAGCATATTGTAGCTGTTTTCATCAGGAATCGCCACATTATTTTCCCTGTACGGAAGATAAGCAAGCATTCTTTTTGTGAAAGGGAAAATACGGTAAGTTTTATATGTTAAATCAGAACTAAATGCATAAACATAAGCAGGCTCATTATTGGATATTCTTAATTCGAATAATGTGCCGGAAGGATAGGATTGTGTCATCTCAAAATATTTGCCGTTGAATTTTGATCCCATTTCCTGCCCGCTGCTTAATTTAAACTGAAGTGATCCGGTTAAGTCGGGAACATCCGGTGCAAGTTTTGTCTTGTCTATTAATTCAAAAGCATATTTGCAGAAGTAGTCAAAGTCCTTATATCTTATCCAGGTGAAACCATCATTTCCCCATCTTGTTCCCCAACTGTTTATTAATTGAAAAGCGCCGCTGTATTTATTGTCATCGTAACCTATAACTGTTATTGCATGACCTCTATTCCATCTTTTATAATCGGTGCTGTCAGGATTCCAAACATCATGTGCATTGCTGAAAGTATAAGGGCAATCGAATGCAATTACAACCGGGTGAGATTCGGCGATACATTTTTTAACATATTTTGTTTTATCCAAGGTAGAAGAACTCACTACATCGCGGTATTCAATTATTCTATACGGAAAAGCTTTTGCTTTATCTAATGCAGTTACTTTGCGGTCGCAGTTATACCCGAACTGATCCATTTTAACTCCACCAAAATCCTTTAAAACATCAAGTGCATTTAATAATGAAGTACCTCCGTTACAATTATCAGTAGTTCTAATTTGGTTATAAACAAAAGAAGGGGAGAACGCATTGCTGTCTATCATCGCTTGGTCCCAATTATGATGCAACGCTTCAAGAATTGTTCGGGCTGAATAAGCAGTTGACCAGCCCGCACAAGTTCCGTATGGACCTTGATTTCCGGGAGTTGGAGAAAAGTTTTTCATGGAAGAAGCTTTAGGAAGGTTACTATAGTCTCCGCGCATTAAAGGTGCGGCAACCGGTCTATCTTTATATAAAGAGTCGGTTAATAAAAGTCCTGTTCCAAAGTTTTGAGCAAATAGATTAATTGAAAATGACAATATCAAAACTAAAATTAGAAATGGATAAAAAAGCGAAATCTTGTGTGAGAAAATTTTTGATTTATACATTTTAACCCGTACTATATTGTTAAATAGAAAATCTTTTTGTATTCAATTTTAATCAAACAAGGAACAGTAATTTTAATTTTATTTTTTTGAGCTAATTTCCAGGATAAGTACGCTATTAATTAATGTGGAGAAGTGATTTTAACATAGCCTTAAAAATGTAGATAAGATTTTTCAATTAATCAATAATTAGTAAAAATTTAATACCAGTCTATTAAAACTTTGTAAATTTTGAAGGGTTAATTCTCATAAATAATTGATAATTATAAAGAATAAACAATAATCAATCTTTAAAAACTTTATAAATAATTTATAAAATGTTATATTTTTATACTTCAAACTGCACTGGTTTATATTTCAAATTAAAAAGGTGATTAAATGAGCAAATTCGGTAAAATTATTTTTTTACTATTATTTTTTGCTCTTATTTCAAGTTCCTATCCGCAGAAAATCATTAAAGCTAAAATTGCAATCCTGCACAAATCTGGGGAGAATTATACAAGATTAAAAAGCAGCGACAGATTGTTTGCTGGAGATTTAATGAGGATATTTGTTTTACCATTGAATGATTGTTATGCTTATATTATTCATTCGGATAATGAAGGGGCAACTATTTTATACGACGGAACAAAAAAAATGTTTAGGCAGGATACATTAATGCTTCCGTCTTCTTCTGAATATTATACTTTCGATGCAAAAAGTCCAAGAGCCAAAATTACAATTATCTGCAGTCTGAATAAAATTCCGGATATTGATAAATTATTTAAAGACAAACAAGAAGTTAATAATTCATTTTGGAACAAAGTTGAATCAAAAGTTTTTGCTGAAAATATTAAAGATCTTAATGATAAATCCGACAAACCATTTTCAATTGCCGGAAATGTAAGCGCCATTAACGAAGATTTCCTAGAGCAGCAAATAACATTTACCGGAAATAATATGTTAATAAGAAAGTATGATATTGAAATTAAAAAGTAAAAAATTAATCCGGAAAATTATTTTAATTAATCTGCTGCTGACTTTTTTAATTTCTATCATAGTTCTTGTATTTAATATTCCCTGGAATGTTTTAGATTATAAGGTAAACGATTTTCTTTATAAAAAAGTATTAAGAAACGGTAATGGTCCGAAGGCAGATAATAAAATTGTCTATTTAAATATAACAGACAAGTCTTATAATTTTTTCGGCAGTAATGATTTAGATCGCAATTCTCTTACTCAAATAAATAATACATTAGCCCAACTAAATCCTCAGGCAGTTTTTTACGATATTATTTTCCCTCGTTCAAGTAATTCAACCGCTGATGAAAATTTTGCCAGATCAATCGCTAATCTTGGAGTTGTTTATCTTCCTGCCGGTTTTAAATTATCAGAAGAACCTGCAAAATTCAGATGGGAAAAAGGAACTTTTTTTAGTGAACTGAAAAATGATTATCTAAAAAAATTAACAACTGAAGGAAACGGTGAACCTTATTATGGTAAGTGGGCGGTAACTCAAAAGGGAATTTTTGCAGGTCAGGAACTTAACAGCGGACATATTTCCGTGGTTAGAGATGCGGACGGAATAATCAGGCACTTTCCTTTAGTTATAAAAGTTGATTCACTGTTTTTCCCAACTATAAGTTTAGCAATGTTTTTGGATTATAATAATATTCCTTTTAATAAAGTTAAAATTGATTGGGGCAACTATTTAATAATTCCTGCTTTAAGGAAAAGTTTTATCAGTAAAGATATAAAAATACCTATCGATGATAAAGGAAATGTTTTTATTCCATTCCAGAATTTTTGGGATGACGGCAAAACAAAAATGATTGAAGCACAAAACTTAATTAAGTATTCGGAAGATCCTAAATATTCAATAAACCTGCATAATTTTTTTGAAGGTAATTTTGTTTTAATAAGTGATATTTCGGTAGGAACTTCTGATCTTGGACAAACAACAATTGAAAAAGATGTTCCATTAATTACTGTTCACAGTGCGCTTTTAAATTCTTTTTTAACAAATACTTTTTATACCGAATGGAAACCTATTTATCTTGTATTGTTGATTTTTCCCTTAGGATTATTAATCGGGTTTTCATCATTCCTTAAAAGGAATATTTACCTGTATTCTATTTCCGTTTTAATTTTAGCTTTGATTTTAGTCTTTTCCTATTTGCAAATATTGGATTTTTACTTATTTCCCGTTGCAACGGCTTTCATAAGTATATTTTTTATTTCATTAGGAATGATAATAAGTCTGAATGTTGTAATTACAAAAGATCAAGCATTTATAAAAAATGCTTTTTCCAGATATGTCCCGGAAAAAGTTGTTGATACACTTTTGGAAAATCCCGATTTATTAAAACTCGGCGGAGAGGAAAAAGAATTAACAATTTTATTTTCGGATATTGCAAACTTTACCAACATTTCTGAAAATATAAAATCAACCGAACTGGTTTCTGTTCTTAATAAATATTTAACAGCAATGTCGGATATTGTAATTGAGAACAAAGGAATAATTGACAAATATATCGGCGATGCAATTTTAGCGGAATTCGGCGCTCCAATTTCTTTGGAAAATCATCAAGATGCGGCAGTTACTTCTGCTTTATTAATGCATAAAAAAATATCACAGTTGGATAAAGAATGGAAAAATGCCGGTCTGCCGGATATTAGATGCAGAATAGGAATTAATTCCGGGAATGTTGTAATTGGCAACATGGGTTCCGATAGAGTTTTTGATTATACAGTAATCGGAGATGCTGTGAATACTGCTTCAAGGTTAGAAGGTGCTAATAAAAGATATAATACACATTTGATGATTTCCGAAAATACTTTCCATGGTTTGACAAAAGATAAATATAAAATTAGAATTCTCGATGTTATTAAAGTAAAAGGTAAAAACAAGGCTGTAAAAGTTTACCATGTTTACGGTTTTTCAGATGATGCAATTAATCAAGCAGATATAGATTATTATAATCTTTATGATGAAGCTTTTAAACTTATATATTAATAAAGACTTTGATAAGTCGTTGGATTTCTTTTCAAAAGCTCTTTCTATTAAATCCAACGATCCGGCTTCGGCAGATTTAATAAACAGAATTAAGAAAATTAAAGATCAGAAAATAGATGAAAATTGGGACGGATCAATTACTTTGTTAGAGAAGTAATTTTAATTTTTTAAGAGGGAATTATGGATGACGAAAAAAGATTTAATCTATTACTTCAAATTTTATCGAGCGAGCAGCAAATTTCTCAGCGCACAGATCAAAAAGCATTTACACTAATTTCCTTAATTGGAGTTTTTACTGTTTTCTTTATCATCCATTATACTAAAATTGTTCCCAGCGTTTATAATTCAATTATAATTTTTACTTACTTTTTTTCAGTTTTAATAGCTTTGGTTTATTTGGTAATCGTTATCTCGCCAAGAATTACGGGAACCGAAGAAACATTAGAAGAAGATAAAAAAGCATTAATTCCGACTTTCTTCGGCGGAATTTCCAAATATAAATCTGCAGAAGATTATGCAGCAAGTTTTAAAACGCTCATGGATAATCCTGATAGAACATATCATATTTTTGCAAAAAGTGTTTACTCAATCGGCCGCATTAATAATTATAAAAATAAATTTTTACGTTACGGAATTTACTGGTTTGTTATAGCAATCGGATTGGAATTTTTAATTATTGTTTCTTTGTATGTGAGTTTATTAATTGGAAAATAATTAAACAAATTTTTTCTTCAAAACCCTTCTCTTTTTATTTTGTTGTGAAACAATTCTTCTCATACCATTTATTTTAAATCATACTTTCCCAAAATCCTTTCTATTGTGCGCCAATTACAATTCTATATAAAGATAAATATTTAAATTATTCATAAAACTAAAGGAAAAACAATGGATAAACTTTTTATACCGATATTAGAGGGAACAACAAGGCAAAAGAGAAAATCAATTTTCGCTGCAAAACTTGTCTATAAAATTGGAAGTGAAATTGATGAAATAAAAACACAACTAGTTGATCCGTTGGATTTTAATTTTCCTTTTGACGGAAATGATGAAGAGAACAAAGATCCAAGATATACTAAAATAACTGAAGAGGCAGACGGTTTTTTTATTGTCACTCCGGAATATAATCACGGATATCCAGGTTCGTTAAAAAGAATGCTGGACAGCGAACTAAAAAATTATATTCATAAACCTGTTGCATTTGCAGGAGTTTCAAAAGAAAGATGGGGAGGTGTGAGAGTTATAGAAGCTTTAGTTAATACGGTTAGAGAAATGGGATTGATTACAACTTTTACGGATGTTCAATTTCCAAAAGTAAATGAGATTTTTGATGATGAAGGAAATTTGAAAGACGAAAATTTTAATAGAAGAATTAAGAGGTCATTCGATGAATTAATTTGGATGGCTAAAGTTATGAAATGGGGAAGAAAAAATGTACCTAGTATTTATCATAAGAAGTAAATGAACTTTAAACTTATAAAAGATTATTATTTAATCGGCGGACTTTATTCCGCAGCACTTGTTTCAAAAGATGCTTCAATCGATTGGCTGTGTCTTCCTAATTTTGATTCTCCAAGTATATTTGCAAAAATTCTGGATGAAAAAGCGGGTTCATTTTCTCTTAAATTGAATGATTACAAAATTACATCCAATTATTTGGATGAAACTGCAATTGTTGAATTTAATATTGAATCGAAGAATTTAAAATTTACTTTAAGAGATTTTATGCTTCCTTCGCCGGAAGAGGATAAAAAAAATCATTTTCTTGTAAGAAAAATCTCTGCGATTAAATGGAAGCGGAGAAGTTACTTTTCATTTTCAATCCTAAACCGAATTATGCAAAATCCGAACCGGAATTTCAAACTAAAGATAAAATAAATTAAAAGTAAATATTGAAAATGATCGAATGGAATTAATTATTCCGGAAAATTCGAAAATAAGAGAATTAGACGATGGATATGAAATTAAAATTAATATTAAAGAAGGCGAATCAAAATCATTAATTATTGAATATATATTGGATGATGAAGAATCGGTTTTTAATGAACGTGATCTGGAAAATGAAACAATTGGATTCTGGAAGAATTGGATAAGCAGGGGTAGATTTTTTGATTTTCACAGGAATGATGTAGTAAGATCTTTAATTACTTTAAAGATGATGCAGTTTTTTCATACCGGTGCAATGATTGCAGCTCCTACAACTTCTCTTACCGGATGAAATCGGCGGAATAAGAAATTGGGATTATCGTTATGTCTGGGTCCGCGATGCAGCATTTACACTTTATGCTTTTTATGTTACTGATTATGTAGATGAAGCAGTTAAGTTTTTTAAATTTATTAAAAAAGCCGCTTCAGATAATAAAGAAAATGAGTTCGAATTAAATGTAGTTTATTCCATCTGGGGAAAAAGCGCACCGGATGAAACAGAACTTGATAATCTTACCGGGTACAAAAATTCCAAACCGGTTAAAGTTGGAAATAATGCAACCAATCAATTTCAGCTTGATATATATGGCAATTTAATCGATGCTCATTATTTTATTTCAAAAAGAGAAAAAGATAATGTAACTGTAGATAAAAAATTAATTAAAACTCTTTTGAAAAAAATAGAAGAAAATTGGATGACAAAAGATTCCGGTATTTGGGAAATGCGCGGTAATAAATATCATTACACTTACAGCAAAGTTATGTGCTGGGTTGGAGTAGATAGATCTTTACGAATGAAAAACGAACTTGAGTTATCTGATGAAGAAATAAATAAATTAAAAAAACTTCGCCAAGAAATTAAAGACTGGATCTGGGAAAATTGCTTTGATGAAGAGAAACAAAATTTTGTCCAATACAAAGGTTCAAAAGATATTGATGCAACAAATCTGCTTTTTGTACTACTTCAATTTCTTGATAAAAACGACAGCAGAACGAAAACCATAATTGATAATACAGTAAATGTATTATGTAAAAATGAAGTATTTGTTTACCGGTACTTAGCTGACGACGGATTAAAAGGGAAAGACAATGCATTTATTCTATGTTCATATTGGATGATTTCTGCTTATGCAATAATTGGAGAAACAGATAAAGCTGAAGATTTATTCAAAAAGTTAAATGAACATTTTGATAAATCCGGATTAATTTCAGAACAAATGAACCAGGATAATTTTGAATATTTAGGAAACTTCCCGCAGGCTTTTTCACATTTGGGTTATTTGATGAGCGCTTATTATATTAATAGATACAGCAATAAAAAGAGTTAATATTTTTGTTAATGATTTCTGTCTTTTTCTTTTTAAATTTTTCTTTTGACCATTATTTGTAATATCTGTTTTGGTTTGTTTATTATTCAAGTCTTCTTTTCTTAGTAAATTATATTTCTTAGCTAATACTTCAGGTTTTACACCAAAGAAAAACTGAATTAAATACCAGCCGTTTACTAACTGTAACTTTATTAATCCTTTTTTAAAAAATCTTCTTGCGGATGTTTTAACTTTTAAATTAAAAGTGTAAAGTTTTGTTTTTCTTCGTGCTTTTTTTAAGAATTCAACATCTTCAAAAAGCGGCCAATTGGGAAAACCGCCGATCTCTTCATAAAAAGATTTCCTTACAGCAATACATTGATCTCCGAATTTTGTAAATATAGAATCGAATCTTGTAAAGAAGGAATATATTTTTAGCATTAAATTTTCTTTATCAAATCCAAGTTGAAATGTGCCAATTTTATTATCCGGTTTTTCAAAAAACTTATCAAGTAATAGAAATGAATTTTTAGGAAGATTAGTATCACCATGTAAAAACAGATAGAAATCTCCCTTTGCACTTTTTATTCCCAAATTAAATTGGATACCTCTGCCCGGTTTTGAAGTAATTAATTTGCAGTTTGTTTTAGAAACCAGTTCAATTGTCCTATCATCACTTCCTCCATCAACAACTATTATTTCTATATCTGATCTGCTCTTGGAGATACAATTGATGCAATCGAGGATATTATCTTCTTCGTTGTATGTTATTATTATTACTGAATACTTTATGTCGTTCATGATCTAAAATTTTCCCCGTATTCTTTCTTTCATCGGAAGTACCTCCAAGCATGTCGTCCACCACCCGGATAAAATAGTTTCGATAAATTCTTCAGGTAGTTTTTCATATCTCATTTCTTCTGCTAATTTTTTGTAATCATAATTAACCGGGATATATTCTACATTTAATTTTTCTTCATCAAACTCAATTATTGTGTAACCTACGTTTGTATTACCGTCATTTTCAGGACGGCCTATTACTCCGACATTTACAAAGTGCCGTTCACCTGAAAGTTTTCGCTGCCAGTGAATTCCTGTGTGTGTTGCACAGATTATGTCGGCTTTGAAATCATCACAAAGTTTTTCCAAAAAATGAGTCGGAGTTGTAGTTTCCCAAAGAAACTCATTTGTTTGTCTTGGCGAACCATGACAAAGTAAGATTTTAAAATTATTTATTTCTATTCGAATTTCAGTTGGTAGTTCTTTCATCCATTTTTTAAATTCGTCGCTGGTATTACTGTAAGTGTAATCATAACTTAGTCTCGCATAATAATTATCTCTTGGATCGGTGTAGCCGCATTGGCAGTCTTCCAGATCGTTGCCTATTGAATTATCATAGTTACCCTGAATAACTTTAATATTATTCTCAAATCAATAATGGAAAGACTTTATCGGGATTCGGACCAAAAGCTCCAAGATCACCAAGGCAATAAATTTCATCTGCAGATTTACTTTTTGCATCTTTAATGACTTCATTTAATGCAATATGATTACTGTAAACTCCGCCGAATAAAGCAATTTTTTTAAGCATCTCTTCTCCCGGATGAAAAATTGCTGCAAATTGCTCCATATAAATAACATGTATAACATGCCTGATGTTTTAATTCGAATTCTTTTAGAGATTCTTTTAATGAACAGCCGAGTTTTGCATCTTCATAATCAACAAGAATTGGACAAACATATATTCCTTTACTAGTTGCAATCCTGCTGTTGGAACAAATCAATTGGTTTAAATCGTATTCTTCAGTTATCATTTCACTACTGACATATTCATATTTTTCATAACCGTGAGTTCTGTTTTCTTCCTGTCCTATTTTTAATGAAGGCAGTATTTTAATTCTTGGTCTGGAATATCCATGATCTTTAAGTAATTTATAAAAATTTTCAAGAACCTTTTCATCTTCAGAATCTTTCCAAGTTTTTGTAACTGTAATAATAGGAAGGAAATTATTTTCAAATAAAAGCTTTACTCCGTTCATAGCTTTTTTAAATACACCTATTCCTCTAATAGAATCATTCATTTCTTCGGTATAACCGTCGATGCTTACTCTTATTTCCAATGAATAAATCGAATTGCGCGAAATCTCTTCTAACTGTTTTGCTATTTTTTCATTAATCAGCATTCCGTTTGTTAAAACTGTAGCCGGACCTAATTCTAAAGTCCTTTTAAGAATTTTGATTATTTCCTTATTAGCAAAAGGTTCTCCGCCTGTAAAATAATATTCTTTAACTCCTAATATTTTGAGATTCTTTCAGCAGATTATCACATTCTTCAAATGACATAAATTCAAATTTATGGTTTTTAGGTCCGCTGTTGTTAAAACAATGTTTGCATTCTATGTTGCAAATTGTTCCGCTTACCTGGAACCATAAATTATCAAGATTTTCTAAACCAATTTTAGGATGAGTTAAATTCATAAACTAACTTTCTTCAGCATTTTGAAACAATAATTTATTTTCAACTAATTTATTTTGATATTTTAGTACAATTACAGGAACAAAATAAAAAACTAATATTAAAGCTGTAGCATAAACATTTATTCCAAGCAGATCCGCATAAGTTCCGCTGCTTATAAACAATGATTTTGGGAACAAACCGAAAGCCGAAATTGCTCCGGCTGCAACTCCTGTCCAAACAGCAAGATGAAAAGAAATTTTAGGAGCCGGTAATTTCCAAAAAATAAAAACGGGAGCAAAACCTAAAACCATAGTTCCGCTAATAGTTGTAGCGGAAAGAATTGTAGGAGAAAAGAACAAAGGAATTGTTCCAATGACTGCAGTTAAAACCATTACAATTCTTCCTCTGTTTACCGCAGTTAACTTTTCTTTTCTGAGATCAACAACTATTAATTTGGAAACTGATGCAAATGTTGAGTCGACAGTAGAAGAAGCCGAAGTTATCATAATGAAATTCATAATTATCATCATAAAAACTCCAAATGTTTTTGAAACCTCAACAGCAGCTTGTCCCTGCAGACCGAAAAGCTTCGCAAATATTCCGACAAAACTAAAAAGAAGAATGAAAATAATTCCCGCTATTGAAGAATAAATATAACTTTTTAAAGTAACCTTGTTATTCGAAATAAATCCGCGGTCGGTTAGAACCGGGTCATGAAATGGATAACTGAATATTTGAATTAATGCAACTAATACAAGATCCAATCCTCCTTTCATTGTCCAATCTCCGGTTGTAAGAAAAGGTTTAACCGAACCTGCTTTTGGAATAATTATGCTTAACACTATAAAAACCAAAACTGCAAAAAGCGCCATCTGCAAAAGATCGGTTATAAGTGAACTTCTTAATCCGCCCTTAAGTGCATACAAAAGTGTTAAAGTTGTAAAAACTACAATTGAAATTATATATTGAGTTGAACCAACCGGACCGAAATATGTGCCTATAACTTCTGTATTTGACCAGACCTCATTTAATAACCTTATTGCTATTATAAAAGTAAAAACTTTAACCGCAGTTATACCGAATTTCCTTTCCAAAAATTCGTGCAGACTATTTACATTCAATTCTTTTCTCAATTTATAAATTACAATTCCGGCAACTAAAAATGAAAAGTAGTAAGTAGCATAAGCAACTCCGCCAACAATACCGAAATTTAAACCAAGGTTTGCAGCATTTGTAACCGACTTTGCAAAAATCCAGGAGATTACCAGACTGAAAGTCAACATCATTGTGCCGGGCTGTTTAAGTTTTTGTGAAGTTCCTTTGAAAAAACTTTCTTTAGTTTTTACAAAAGGAGTCATCAAAATAAGTATTAAAGAAAATGCTATAAGTACAATCCACTGCCACAACAAAACATCAGACATTCTTCAGTCTCCTAAAATCTAAGCTGCAAAGTTGAAAGAAAAACAAAAAAATGATGACAATAAGAAAATTAATCTTCATCAATATTTCCTTTAATAAATAAATTTACTTGAATTAGAAAAAGGTCAGATATTAAAATAATAAGGAGGAGATTTAAGATTTAATACGTCTAAGAAGTTTAAATCTTTTAAAAAATGAAGGATGGAAAGCATATTCGGGTAAACTAAATTCGGGAGATGAAAGAATTATTTTTCTAATTGATAAGCCAAAAGGAGTTTTTTCTGAAAGCCATAAAAGCAGATCATTTTTATTATCAATGTCACATAAAGTTTCAAGCAGAAAATAATTTCGGTTTTCTTTTTTGATATTCTTTATAAGTTGAATAAATACATATTTACTTTGCCATGAAATATTATTTAAAATGGATTTGTTGAAAAAATTTAATCCGAGTAGATAGAAACCGCCGTCTTTTGAAGGTCCAACAACTGCATTGTTTTTATTTTGTAATTTATTAAATGCAGTTATTAGATGAGAAGCAGAGAATTCAGGAGAATCATTTCCGATTATAATTACATCTTTGTAACCAAGGCTGAAGGCTTTACTTAAAGAATTCTCAAATTTATCTTTAAAATTTTTTCCGCTTTGATTTATTCTTATAAAATCATGTATATATAATATTCATCCGAATCAGTGGAAACAATAAAATCAAAATCAATTTTATTTTTTGCTTCAATTATTGAAGACAGAATTTTATTAGTGAAAATATTTAATAAAATTCCGGATTTATGATCAAACAGGTTTTTATTTCTTGCTTCAATTATTGAATCTTGAATAAATAAAATTACAGCTCTTTTTTTCTTAATTATTTCCGGCATTAAAAATTATTGATGTTGTATTCAACATATTCTTAAAATTAAAATAAAAGTCAGTGATCAAAAAAGCATCACGAAAAGATAAACTTTAAATTAGGCTAGATATTCAATAAATAATAATAACATTTATTGGTGTAAAATCTGAAAATATAATTACTTATGTATTCTTTATCATATTAAAATATTTTAAGATTTTCTATTGTTGTTGATATTAAAATGTTGTTCGTATTTTAGATTCGATTAGTAAATTCGATAAATATTTTCTCAAATTAAACAAATAAATGATATATAAAAAAGTTGTCCATTGTAATATTCCTTATTATTGATTTCTAACATTATTTCATGTTCAAAAATCATGAGAATTCAAAAACGAAATGAAGAAAATGTTAATCATTTTAACAAAGTAAGAATGAAGCTCTTAGAAGATGTTCATCAGAACGGAGCATTAATAATATACGGAACTCAAATAAATTCTTTAGCTGATCAAAATAAAAATGCCGCTTTGGAATTACTTCAAAATTATTTTTGGAAGGGATCAAAAGTAATTGCCGATACTTCGATAAATGATAAGCAATTAAAATCCAATTCTATTATTACTTTTAGGAAGTTATAAATCAAATACAGTAATTAAGAAAATTAAATGGATTAATTCCAATTAAATTTACCCAAAGTGAGTTTTTATTTAATAACGAAAAATACTCTAATACCGATGAATTAATTTCTCTTTTGTATTATAATCCCTTTAATCCCAATAAACTTTTGTATTTGATAAGCGGAAATAATGATAAGATCATTTTAAATAATTTAATGACAAATAGATCAGGAGACATTAGAATATCTTCAAATGGATATACAGATTATCTTGGTTTTTTCAAATTGAATAAAGACGGAAAATGGATTATAGATAAACAAAGATCCAGAGAATATAAATCCAATTGGAATATTGTTAAAGAAACAAAAAACTACAGTTACATTTCTTATTCAAATATTAGTGATACTTTACTACAAAAAATTATTTCTGTAAATGATTCAAACTTTAATAAGGTAAAAAGTTTTATTGGTAAGAAATTCTATTCAACTAAAACCAATTTCTATATTTTTAACAATTTAGAAGATAAAGGACTTATTACCGGCTTTACGGATTTTTCAAATATATTTTATAAAGATTCATCTGTTCAAGTTGTTGCAAACAATTGGGTTAACGGAGATGACTTTTCAAAGTGTGCTGAATTATTATTTCTAAAAAATTTTTCTAAACCTAAACTTGATTTTTATTAATGAAGGTTTGTCCATTTACTTTTCCGTCAACTGGCAGAAAAAAGGTTACAAATATTGGGCTTCAAAAATTACTCTTTCACAAAATATTCCTTCGCTTGTTGAATTATTAAATAATGAAAAGCTTAAATTTATTTCTCCTTTTATTAGTCAACCGCTTTCCGGTATGTTTGTGGAATTTTTAATTAAAAAATCAGGAAAAGAAAATTTCTTAAAATCATTTACCAATTGGGATATTGATAAAAATTTGCTGCCAAAATTAGAATTTGAATGGAAAGAATATTTAAAAATTCAAGCTTCAAAATATAATAAGCAAATTGACTATGATAACGCAAACTTTAAAACAAATTTACCAGAATTTCAAAAAGGATTTTGTTTCGCGCATGTTGGTTATCAAATTTATAACGGATATTTATCTAAAGAAGCATACAATTCTCTTAAATATATAAATCGAAAATTACATTCTAATTCTTTTTCTATAACTCCGTTTACATCAATGGATAATGCGAATGAACCTGAGCCTTTAAGATTTTGGGAATTTGCAGGGGCAGAGAATGATGAAAGTCTTATTTATTTAAAACATTGTGCCGATGAATTAAAAATGACCGCAGTTATGAAACCTCAAATATATTTGGGAAGAAGCGGTTGGCCGGGCGATATAAGAATGAAATCACAACAAGATTGGAAAAAGTTCTTTCATTATTATTATAACTGGATAATCCATTATTCGATGATTTCGGAAATATATAAAATTCCGATTTTGTGTTTAGGAAATGAATTATCAAAAACTACTGTAGGACATGAGCAGCAGTGGATTGAACTTCTAAACAAAATCAGAAAAATTTATCATGGGAAAATAGTATATGATGCAAATTGGGGAAATGAATTTTCTAAACTTACATTCTGGAATAATTTTGATTATATAGGATTAAGTGAATATTATCCATTAAGTACTAAAGATAATCCGACAGACGATGAATTATATAAAGGAGCTGAAAAAGTAATTGCAAAAATTGATTCGGTAAGAAAAAGATATAACAAGCAAATAATATTTACCGAAGCCGGATTTAGAAGCTCTGGAGAACCCTGGAAAACTGCTTTAGAAGGTTCTACAAAAGACAGCATTAATTTAAAAAATCAAGTAAGATGTTATCAAGCACTTTTCAAAGCTGCATATAATAAATCGTGGCTGGCGGGAATGTATTGGTGGAAGTGGCCGAGTTATTTAAGCTTTAACGGAGAATATTTTGAGGGCGGAGATTTATATCCGCCTAACAATAAACCTGTTGAAAAAACTATAAGTTATTGGTATTCAAAAAACTGGAAATAGAAAGGAACTGTTATGCCTGAATTACCGGATGTTGAAATATTCAGACAATATTTTAACAGAACTTCACTTCACAAAAAAATAATTAATACTGAAGTTAAAAGTAATAACATGCTTGGCGAAGTAAGTTCAAAAAGTCTGCAGCAGAGATTAACGAATCAAAAATTCACAGAGACAAAAAGACATGGAAAATATTTATTTGCAAAGTTGGATAACAATTACTGGCTGATACTTCATTTTGGAATGACAGGTTTTTTAAATTATTACAAAAATGCTGACTCTGCATCAAATCACGAAAGATTATTAATCCATTTCAATAATAAATATAAACTGGCCTATGACTGCCAAAGAAAATTAGGATTAATTGATTCGATAAAAGATTTACAAAAATTCATTGATAAAAAAGAATTGGGCATTGATCCATTATATAAAAATTTTACAAAAAAGAAATTTTTTGAAATTCTGGAAAGTAAAAAGGGAAGTATAAAAACAGCTTTAATGGATCAAAAATTTATTGCAGGAATTGGAAATATTTACTCGGATGAAATACTTTACCAAACTGGAATTTATCCCGGAAGATCAATAAGTAAATTATCGAAAAAAAATAAAAATGAGGTTTATAATTCGCTTAAAAAAATTATTTCCAAAGCAATTGATATAAAAGTCGATGATAATAAATTTCCGAAAAGTTATTTATTAAATCATAGAAAAGCCGGAGAAAAATGTCCTAAGTGTTCCGGGAAAATTAAGAAGGAAACAATTGGGGGAAGGTCGGCTTATTACTGCAGTAAACATCAAAATTAATATGATTCTAAGTGATAAAGGGACAAACCAAAAAATTTTGTGATCATAAATAATGTTAGTCTTGACTGTATTATTTATTCTTTATTAGAAATGTATAATTATCATAACAGCAGAATAAATAATGCCGGGAAAAGATTTTTTAAAAGAGTATCATAAGAAAAGAAATTTTAAGCTTACAAAAGAACCATTCGGCAAAAGTAAAAAGTCCAAAAAGGAAAATATTTTTGTAATCCAGAAACATGATGCAACAAGACTTCATTATGATTTTAGGCTTGAAGTTGAGGGTGTCTTAAAATCCTGGGCTGTTCCTAAAGGTCCTTCCACAAATCCTAAAGAAAGAAGATTAGCCGTTCCGACAGAAGATCATCCAATTGAATATGCGGACTTTGAAGGAATGATTCCCGAAGATGAATACGGCGGCGGAACCGTTATGGTTTGGGATGCCGGAACTTATAAAAACTTAAAAGAAGATAATACTCCTTCAATGAAGGAGTCTTTAAGAAAAGGACATGCAACATTCAATTTAAAAGGTAAGAAATTAAAAGGAGGCTATGCATTAATTAGAACTTCTAAAGGTAAAGAAGAAAAATGGATTTTAGTAAAAGAAAAGGATGGCAAAGCAGATGCCCGAAGGAATCCGGTAAGTACTGAAAATAAATCAGTTTTAACTTGCAGGACAATGAATCAAATTAAAAAAGATTGGAAAAAAGAGCACGATGAATAAGCTGCTAAAATCATTACCTGAAAAAGACAAAAAAAAACTGATGAAGAAAAAACAGCCGAAGTGGATTGATCCGATGCTTGCAAAATTAACACACGAACAATTTTCCGATAAGAACTGGATTTACGAGCGCAAACTTGACGGCGAAAGATGTTTGGTCTTTAAAAACGGCAATGATATAAAATTAATGTCGAGAAATAAAAAAGAGCTTAATAAAAATTATCCGGAATTGGTAAAAGCTATTAGAAAACAAAGCGTGCATAATATAATTGGTGACGGAGAAATTGTTGTTTTTAAAAACGGAAGAACAAGTTTTGAAAGACTTCAGCAAAGAATGCATTTATCGAATCTGAAGGAAATAAAAAAAAGTAATGTTAAAGTTTATTTCTACATTTTTGATTTGGTTTATTTAGGCAAATACGATCTAACAAATTTAAAACTGAAAACGAGAAAATCTCTTTTAAAAGACTCAATTAAATTTAAAGATCCTTTACGATTTGTAGTTCACAAAAATGAAAAAGGGAAAAAGTTTTATGAAGAAGCATGTAAGAAAAAATGGGAAGGATTAATTGCTAAGGAAATAAACAGTTCATATAAGCATAAAAGATCCCAAAAATGGTTGAAGTTTAAATGTTCAAATCAACAAGAATTTTTAATAATTGGATATACTGATCCTGAAGGAGAGCGTATTGGCTTCGGAGCTCTGCTTGTCGGTTATTATAAAAAAGATGAATTAAAATATGCAGGCAAAGTCGGAACCGGTTACTCTGATGAACTTCTAAAAAAATTAAGCATGAAGCTTTCAAAATTGGAAAGAAAATCTTCACCTTTAACTGAAGAAGTTAAAGAAAAAAATGTTCATTGGGTTACTCCAAAACTAGTCGGACAAATCGGTTTTACAGAATGGACAAAAGACGGAAAACTGAGGCACCCGAGATTTTTAGGATTGAGAAATGATAAAAAGGCCAAAAATATTGTCAGGGAAAGTTAAAAATGAGCAAACTTCAATTTGGAAAATATGTTGTTGAGACTTCTAGGGAAGATAAAGTCTTATTCCCAAAAAGCAAAATTACAAAAGGCGATTTAATTAATTATTACAGAAATATATCAAATTGGATGCTGCCGTATTTAAAAGATCGTCCCCTTACAATGCTAAGATATCCGGATGGAATAAAAAGTAAAAAGTTCTTTCAAAAAGACGCACCCGGCTATTTCCCAGATTGGATTACCACGAAAAAAATTAAAAGAAAAGAGGGCGGATCTGTAGAACATATAATTTGCAATAATGCTTCAACTTTGGTTTATCTAGCAAATCAAGCATGCATTACTCCTCATATTTGGTTGAGTAAAATTAATAAGCTCAATTATCCAGATAAATTAATCTTTGATCTTGATCCTTCAAATAATGATTTTGGTGAAGTAAAATTTGCAGCAAAAAAACTTAGAAATTTATTGGAAGATGAATTGAAACTGTTCAACTTTTATTCAAACAACAGGTTCAAGAGGATTGCATTTGATAGTTCCTTTATCTCAAAAGGAAAATTTTAATACTGTCAGGAGCTTTGCACAAAAAGTTACAAGATTTATTTCAAAAGAAAATAAAAACAGAATCACTGATGAAGTACGAAAAGACAAAAGAAAAGGAAGGTTATTCTTAGATTCTGCAAGGAATGCATACGCACAAACTTCAGTTGCTCCTTTTGCGGTTCGTGCAAAACCAAAAGCACCGGTTGCTGTTCCTTTACATTGGAGTGAATTATCTAATAATAATATGGATTCGCAAAAATATAATATAAAAAATATCTTTAGGAGATTAAGTAAAATTGAAGATCCATGGAAAAATTTTAGAAGACATAGTAAATCAATTGAGTCTGCTCATAAAAAAATAAATAAAATTACTGAAGAAGATAATATGTAATAGGATGATTTATGTTTTGGTTAGACTTGTTATTTGCATTTATAATAGCGTTAATATTCGCATCACTGCTGGTTACAATTTTTGGTAAAAGCAGGTTTGGTTTATCACTATTTATAATTTTTTTAATTTTGTTTGCAGGGGTTTGGGCCGGAGGAATATGGTTTACGCCGATTGGACCAAAGTTATTTGAAGTTTACTGGCTTCCTTTTGTAGTTGTAGCAATTGTTTTGAGTTTATTAATTGCAGCTTTGAGTCCGGGAAAAATTGATAGATATCCGCCTGTAAAAATGATTACTAAAGAAGAAGAAATTAAAAATATAAAAGAAAAGAAAACAATTAGTTTTTTTGCTTTGTTTTTGTTAATCGCACTTATCATAATAATTATTTTAAGATATACAATTGGTTTGTAGCTTAAGTTTGAAAGCCTAAATTAAAATTGATTTATAATGCCCGGAGGTAAAATGATTAGAAGCATGAAAAATATGAAAGGATTTTCCATAAAAGCAATTGATGGCAAAATCGGTGAACTGGAAGATATATTATTTGACGATGAGAATTGGATAGCTAGATATTTGGTTATAGATACAGGGGATTGGCTGGTGGATAGACTTGTTTTAGTTTCACCATCTTCGATAAAAAAAATTGATCTTGAAAATGAAACAGTTGAAGTAACTTTGGATAAACAGCAAATTGAAGACAGTCCCAAAATAGAATCAGATAAACCTGTTTCACATCAACACGAACATGAACTTGTTAATTACTATAATTGGCCGAACTATTGGGTTAGCGCAGGCGGAGCTTTTTTGGAAGGCCCTATTGTTGTACCGCAGCCAAATCCAACAGCAATTGAAAAAGAAATTGTTGAAAAGAACAAAAAACAAAAAGGGGAAAATAAGTATAATCCGCATTTGCGGAGCATTAATGAGGTAATAGGATATAATATACATGCTAAAGATGGTGAATTTGGTCATGTTGAGGATTTTATGGCTGATGAAAAAAACTGGGATATTAAATACTTATTGATAGATTCACGAAATTGGTTCCCCGGGGGAAGGAAAGTTCTAATACTTCTTCGCTGGATAGAGAAAATAGTCTGGAGTGAATCACGTGTTTATGTTGATTTGAAAAAGAAAGATATTGAAAACAGTCCGGATTATAATTATTCCCAACCGATTGATAGAGAAATGGAAAATAAGCTGCATGATCATTATAATAAAGAAAAATACTGGGAAGAGAAATAAATTGCTCTTTTTTGTATAAAGAATAAAATTTTACCAGAAATATTTGAAGAAATGAATTTAAAGTTCAATTATTCAGCTATCTTTATATAACCATATGTATTGTGATGAGAATTACAATTTTTATTAAGTTTTTTATTGCTATAAAAGTTCTGATGAAGTAAATTTGAAACATTACAAAGGGAATATATAAAACGAAAATAATTGAAAAAAAACTTATCTTTTTAAAGCAAGAGATAGTATTTATTTTCGGAACAAATATTTTTCTAATTCGTCTTATATTTAACCTTCAAATTATCTCATTATTTTTTTAATAATATAAGTTTGTTGAATTATGCCAAAAGTTAATTTAACCAACAAATCCACATCTGAACAGATAAGGATTGTGAGGGATTATATTAGCAGACGTTCCCAGCATAAAGAACAGGGGGAAGTGAAGCTAAGCCAGGTAGTTAAAAGATTTAAACATAAATCTTTAATTACAGATAAAGATAAAGCTGTCCATTTCAGAAAAATTTTAAGACTTGCTTTAAGAGATGATAATCAGAATAATAATTCAGATCAGCATCAATTAAAAAATTAAATATTTATTGAAGTAAGGCTAAAATGTTTTCTTGATATTTGGGGATGAATTTTTTAAAAATCCACTAATAGATTTGTATTATTTTGGAAACACTATATTGAATTCTGTGCCGTTTTTGTTTTTATATTTTATGCTGCCGGATAGTTGTTCTACTAATGTGTTTACTAACTGAATTCCCAAAGTTTCTGTTGCCTGCAAATTTAAATTTACTGGAATTCCGTTTCCGTTATCTTTAATAGTCAAATAAATATTTTTTTTATCGGCAGTACATTTAATTTTAATTTGTCCCTCGTTTTTATTTTTAAATGCGTGTTTTAAAGAGTTAGTTACAAGCTCATTAATTATTAGCCCAAGTGTAACAATAGTATCAATATTAAAGAATATTTTCTGAATTTCCAGTTTACTGCTTAGGTTATTTTTTTTATAATTGTACGTACTGAACAATTTTGAAGTAAGATCTCTTACATATTCTTCAAAATCTATTTCCGTTAATGATTCGGATTGATATAATTTTTCATGTATCAAAGCCATAGATTTTACTCTTGCCTGGCTTTCCTGCAGAAGATCTTTTACGTTTTGATTTTTTGAATAATTAGCTTGAAGTTTCAGAAGACTAGTAATTATCTGTAAATTATTTTTAACTCTGTGGTGAACTTCTTTTATTAATAGTTCCTTTTCTTTTAAAGAAGATTCTAATTTTTTTTCAACCTTTTCTCTTTCTTTAATTTGTGTAGTTAAACTTTCATTTATTTTTTCAAGTTCTATTGTTCTTTCTTTAACTCTTTGTTCTAATTTATCGTAAGCTTTTTGTAAGTCTTCTTCGGCTTTTTTTCTATCCGTAATATCTCTTGTTATTTTTACAATTCCGTAAGGTTTACCTTTTTTGTTTTTAAGTAATGTCATAACAACCAAAGCCCAAAATTTGCTGCCGTCTTTTCTAACTCTCCATCCTTCATCTACAACTTTACCTTTTGCTTTGGCTATTTTTAAAATAGATTCCGGTTTATGAATTTGTCTATCGGCTTCCGAATAAAATATACTGAAATTTTTTCCTATTATTTCTTCTGCCGAATAACCATTAATTTTTTCTGCACCAATATTCCAGCTTGCAATATTCCCGTGTAAATCAACTAAAACTATGGCATAATCATGAACACTTTCAATTACCAATCTTGTTCGTTCTTCGCTGTCTTGTAATGCAGCTTCGGCTCTGCTTGATTCTTGATAAGATAATGCATTCTGAAGTGCAATCGAGGCAAGCTGGGAAACTGCTTTAAGTTTTTCAAGATCTTCCGAATCAAAACTTTGTTTTCCTTTTTTGTTATGAATTTCAAAGAAGCCTAAAACTTGATTGTTTGAGTTTAAAATTGGAATGCTGATTAAATTTTTAACTTTAAAACGCTCTAAGTTATCTTTTAATATATGTTTGTCATTCTCAGCATCATTTGTAAAATATGGCTTTTTAGTTTTTAGCAGCCAGCCGGGAATACCCTCTCCCTTCGTCCATGAATAATTAAAGTTTACAAACTTGTCTTTCTTAAAATATTTATCGGTTATCATTCTATTGTAAACAAACGTTCCGGAAAATCCCCCTTCGGCATCAACTAAATCTGTTGCTTCAAGTACAAGATTATTTAATAATTCATCCTTTTCTAAAGTGGAGTTTAATATTTTATTGATTTGTATGAATTTCGTTAAATCAGCTTCTGCGATTTTTCTTTGAGTTATTTCATTATTAAGAATATTATTTATATGCAACCAAAAATCTTCATTATGGTTTTCGCCATTTTTAGTTTTGATTGATTTATTATTATAATCCGGTTTTTTCCTTTCACCGGTTTCAATAGCTGTTAAAGATTTCCCTTCAGATATTTTTTTCTTATTCATATTACTTCTTATAAAAAGGAAGGTTTTCAATTAAAATTAATGTTAAAAGGGATGAAAATTTGAAAAAATCAAATTATACTTAATGACTCCAATATTTTCGTATAATAATATATTTAAAGTTCTTAAAAATCAATTAGTTTTTAATGATTTTTTATTTCAAAAACTGATATTTCCTATAAAAAGCAATTTTGTTATAAAATACTTTCCTGGCTTACTGGAATATCTTTAGATTCAGTTATTTTTTTATTCCTATACCACACTGTTAATAATTTCAAATAATTAATTGGATCTTTTATCAATTCGGAATAATTTCTCTTTCCAATAATTACATCTGTTATTATCTCACTTAGTCTTTTACCATAAAGTTTAAAAATGACTTCTCTAAGTTTGGGATTAGAATAAATAAAAAATGCTAAAAACTTTGCTGCTTTTAATTCCGGCAAAATCTCAGAATTTATTTTACCATTATACAAACTGCAAATTTCTTCCGGGTTAAGTTTTGATTCTATAATTGAATTAGCAGCGAGTTGTCCGCTTTTAATTGCATAAGAAATTCCTTCTGCAGTTATTGGATCCGTTAATCCTGCAGAATCTCCTATTAATAAAACATTATCTTTTGCGAAAATATTTTCTCTGGGTCTTATTGGAATTCTATAACCATGCCGTTCAAATTTTATGTAATTATTCAGCTTAAGTTTATCCAAATATGTTTTTAAATAATTATTAAGATTAATCTTTTTACTACCCATGTAAAGAAGTCCAACTGATAAGTGATCTTTTTTAGGGAAAACCCATGCATAACCCTGTTGTATTATTCCAAAATCAAAACGTGCTGAACCGGAAAATTTTTTAAGCAAATCATCATTTACGAATAATTCATATTCAAGAGCAGGAATAATTTTCCGTGAATCTTTCCATTTCATCATTTTTGCAACTATGCTGGAAATACCATCCGCAGCAATACAAAACTTTGAATTAAAATTTCCCTTGTTTGTATTAATTTCAATGCTGTTACCTTTTTTTTGAATATCTAAAAGTTCGCATTGATCAATAAATGCCGCACCATTTTCTATTGCCGAATTAATTAAAGCATTATCAAAGGTTTCCCGCATTGTCATAAAAACTAAAGGATTTTCTCTTACAGTCGTAAATTTTAACTTAGTTTTAAAATCATATATTATGGCTTTATAACAAGTATTTTCGGAAATATCATAAAGATTAATTGGAATGAAATTATTTGCTTTAAAAACAATCCCGCCTCCGCAGGTTTTATAGCGAGGAAATTTTTCTTTATCTATTATAAGTACTTTTAGTTTTTCTTTTGCTAAGATATAAGCCGCCGATGAACCTGCAGGACCGCCTCCAACAATTATTACATCGTAAAATATTTTATTAGTATTTTTCAATTCTTGTAAAAGCCTAAGAGAATTTATCCTGCTAAATGATAAACACTATAATTTTAGCAATATTAAATTATAAATCAAAACAAATATTTTAAGTATCGGGATTCACTAAAACACAATTTAAAGTTGAAGAACCTGTACTGCTTATCAAATCAATATTAAATGTAAAAGATTTTACTTGTTAACGAATTTTAATTGATTATTTTATCATTAAACAATAGTTTTAATTATTTGGGAGGTAAAATGAATAAAAAACTTACTGTTTTTCTTATCTCCATATTGATCTTATTTTTTATTACTGAAGTTAATGCACAATCCGGCTGGTTAGCTTTAAATTCCACTACTCCAAATAATCTCAATTGTATTTTCTTTATTAATGAAAATATCGGATTTGCTGTTGGTGCAAGCGGTACTTTTTTAAGGACAAGCGACGGCGGTTCAAATTGGAATAATGTATCAACCGGATTTTCTCAAGATTTTAACTCTGTCTACTTTTTTGATTCTAATAATGGTTTGATTTGCGGAAGCGGGGGATTGATAATTGCTACAACAGACAACGGTGATACATGGAACTCAGTTGCCAGTAATGTTAGTGATGATTTATATAAATTATCTTTCTTTAATTCAAATGGAATTGTTGGCGGAAATTCACAGGATATATTAAATTCAACTGATTCCGGTTCGAACTGGAATGTTGCTCAAAGCGGATTTTTCGGCGGCGGCTTTTACAGTTCATTTATGTTGAGCTCAAATATTGGTTTTATTGCCGGTGAAAATTCAATCTTCCAGCCGTTATTTGGCAAAACAACGGATGGTGGAGCAAACTGGAATTTTACCGCCTTCTATTTAAATAGCAATGAGGGTAAACTTACCGGAGTTTATTTCGTTAACGAAAATAATGGATTTGCAACTTCTGCAGTTTTTGACGGCGAAGGTGGGATTTCCAAAACTACAGACAGCGGCAGCAATTGGAATACAATTTTATATTCACAGATTTTATCCGATATAACTTTTACCAATTCTAGTGAAGGTTATGCTGTTGGTTACAATGGACAAATTTATAAAACTTCCGATTCCGGGAATTCATGGAATTCACAATCAAGCGGAACTACAGTTAATTTAAATAGTGTTAATTTTCCTTCTCAATTGGTTGGATATATTGCTGGAGACAATGGTACAATTCTTAAAACGATTTCAGGAGGTGATGTTCCAGTTGAATTAACAAGCTTTAATGCAGAATTGAAAAATTCCAAAGTTGATTTAAACTGGCGAACGGCAACTGAAACAAATAATAAGGGATTTGAAATCGAAAGAAGATCCGGAAAAAAATGGAATTCAATTGGATTTATTGATGGAAATGGAACAACCACTGAACCGCAAAATTATACTTTTGTTGATGACATTGACGGGACTGAGTTAAATGGTAAAATTTATTATAAGTTAAAACAAATAGATTTTGACGGTTCTTTTCAATATTCTCAAGAAGTTAAAATTAATTATATAAATATTCCCGATGGTTATGCATTAAATCAAAATTATCCTAACCCGTTTAACCCGACTACTTCTATTACTTATGCATTACCTGTCGAAAGTAATGTAATAATCGAAGTGTATAATTCTATAGGGAAAAAAGTGCAGGAACTAGTGAATGCTGTAAAACAAGCCGGATATCACCAAATAATATTTAACGGTACTGATTTAAGTTCGGGAGTATATTTTTATTCTTTATATGCACAATCTTTAGACGGATCTAAAGATTTCAGATCAATGAAAAAATTAATTTTAATAAAATAAGGAGAGTTTTAAGTAAGGGGGTTTTTTAAACTCCCTTACTTAATTAAAACAATTTAAACTTCCATTCCCCTGTATTTACTTTTGTTTGAATAATTTTTGTGCCTGCTTTAATGTATAACGGTCTAATCATCGGAAGCAGCATTGAAAGTCCAACTAAATCTGTAATAAACCCGGGAGTTAATAATAAAAATCCGCCGATTAAAACAAACAAGCCGTCCAGTAATTCTTTGCCGGGCATTCTTCCTTCGTGTAAAGCATTATTAATTTTTTGTATAACTTGAAAGCCCTGAGTCTTAGCTAAATATGCGCCGACGCTTGCAGTTACAAGAATAATTATAACTGTATTTAATGCACCTAATACAGCTCCAACTTTAATTAAAATATACAATTCAACAATGGGAATAATTGTAAAAATTATAAAAAGTTTAATGAACATTTTTCCCTTAAAAAATACTGTTACATTAATAACAAAAAAGCGTGCAATATTCAATACTGCACGCTTAATAAGTAAAATTAATTTACCGTTATCTTTTATCTACTGAAACGTAAGAACGTTTGGTTTCGCCAATATAAATTTGACGGGGACGGTAAATTCTTGCACCAGGTGTTTCTCTCATTTCTTTCCATTGAGCTAACCATCCGGGTAATCTTCCTAATGCAAACATAACAGTGAACATATCTGTCGGAATTCCCATTGCACGATAAATTATTCCGCTGTAGAAATCTACGTTTGGATATAATTTCCTTTCAACAAAGAATTCATCTTTCAATGCGATTTCTTCAAGATTTTTAGCAATATCAAGAAGAGGATCATTTACACCAAGTTCAACAAGAACTTTGTCTGCAGATTTTTTAAGTATTTGAGCTCTTGGGTCGAAGTTTTTGTAAACTCTATGACCGAATCCCATTAACTTAAATTTAGATTCTTTATCCTTAGCTAGATTGATATATTTTTTGTAATCTCCGCCGTCTTCTTTAATTTTTTGAAGCATATTTATAACTTGCTGATTTGCTCCTCCATGTAACGGACCCCAGAGTGCGCAAATTCCGGCAGAAATTGTAGCAAATAAATTAGCTTCAGAGCTGCCGACCATTCTAACTGTAGATGTACTGCAGTTTTGTTCATGATCTGCATGAAGTATCAATAATAAATCTAAAGCTTGTTCAAGAACTTTTGGTACTTCATAAGATTCGGAAGGAACCGCAAACATCATATGAAGCATATCTGCACTATAGCTTAAATCGTTTCTAGGATAAACGTAAGGCTGTCCTATAGATTTTTTATAAGAGAAAGCAGCAATAGTTTTCAATTTAGCCAGCAGTCTAACCATGTTTAATTCAACATCGGTTTTAAAATCCGAATTAGGATAAAAGGCCGATAATGAACTAACCATTGAAGATAAAATTCCCATTGGGTGAGCAGTAGGAGGAAATCCTTCAAAGAATTTTTTCATATCTTCATGAATTAAACTATGATGTGTCAGATCATATTGAAAGTTTTCCAATTGTTTTTTATTTGGTAAATAACCGTATATCAGTAAGTAACAAACTTCAACAAAGTTGGATTTCTCAGCAAGATCTTCGATAGGATAGCCGCGGTATCTAAGAATTCCTTTTTCTCCGTTAATAAAAGTAATTGCACTTCTGCAGGACCCTGTATTTCCATATCCGTTATCTGCAGTAATTGCACCTGTATTACCTCTTAAAGCAGAAATGTCAATTCCTACCTCATTCTCGCTGCCTACAACTAAAGGCAATTCATAGTCTTTACCTTGAAGAGAAAGCTTTGCGGTATCAGTCTCTGTGGATTTTGAAGTTTCCATATCAACATCCCCTTATAAATTTATGTTCTGAAATAACTTAATTAAAATCTTTGAATTTGTAGCTTTTGCACAATTTCAAATCATATTGATATTAATCTACTCACATTAGTTTTAATTAGCAATAGTTTTTTTGAGAATCTATTCACAATTGCAAATTTTTATTTGTTTTTTTAAAAGAAAATGTGATCTTTAAGAAATATTATTTAAATAAAAAGCCGGCTAGATAATAACTAACCGGCTCTAAGAATTATTTATTGCTTGTAAATAATTATTTAAGAAGAATTAATTTTCTTGCTGCTATATGATTTTCTGTCTGAATTCTATATATATAAGTTCCGCTTGCTAAATTTTCTGCATTAAAATTGATTGTATGACTTCCGGCATTTTGTACACCGTTTACTAACGTTGCAACTTCGTTACCTAAAATATCATAAATCTTTAATACAACATTACTTCTGTTTGGAATAGAATAACTAATCCTTGTCGTTGGGTTAAACGGGTTAGGATAATTTTGTGAAAGCTTAAACTCTGCCGGATTTTGACTTGCATCATTTACGGCAGTAACAAATGAAATTGTCGCCATTCCGGTTGGGAATGTTGATGCATTATTATTCATGGCATATGGTGTATGATCAACTGCCATCGAATCTATTTGTCCTACAAGCGGTTTTAAGAAAAATGGTGTTGATGCATTATCAGGATCGGGTTCTATAGTTAATACAGCTTTATCGCCTCTTAAATCTGTTGGGAATGTTAACCCGTTAGGCGGATTCATTAAAAAGTCTTCTCCAGGAAAAGGAGGTCCTTGATTAGGTCCGCTGTACGGTGCGGATGAATCTGCTTCATCAACCATTGTAAATTTTCCGGTAGTAACAGGGGTACCGTTAATAACAGCCCATCCTTCATATGACCATCCTAATGGAAGAGTCGGTACATTTAGTCCTGGCGCTCCCATATTTATAAACCATAATCCGCTTCTTTCATCCATTGTATCATCGTCAGTCGGAGTTGCTAATAAATAATAACCTGTTGAACTCATAAAATCATCACCAAAAACCGCAGGATCGCCGACAGATAAATCTGCCGTATTAGAATTAATTGCTCCTGCTAAAATATGTGTTGAGCTTGGAGATGGATCAGGATCCGGAACAGGTTCTATTGTTAAAACAAATTTAACAGCCTGACTTAAATCCATTGAATCAACAGGGAAAACAGTCTGACTGAGATTGCCGTTATCGTCAACTGTAAATGTTCCGGTAGAAATTGGAGCACCATTTACAATAATCCAGCCTTCGTAATCAAAATTTGGTCCTAAATTACCAAGGTTGCTTATGTTGAGTGAAATCTGCTGACCAAATACACTCATAGAAAAAAGAAAAATAATTGAAACAATAATGCGCTTCATATTTAGCTCCTATTTTGTTGAAAAATTTTTTTATCCCCCGCAGATTCAAACGCAGCATTAAATTCTCACAACAAGGTTACTAAACAGAAAAGCGTATATCATCATAGAAAAGAAAAAAAAAGATCACGAAATGATCACAAGCTATATTAGATAGGTTTTTTTGAAATTTAGAATAATTAAAATCACATGAATAGTGACTCTAATATTAAATAATATTAATAATTGTAATTAAGTTAATTTAACATGCTTTACTCATATCTTAAAGACTTAACCGGATTTACAGTTGCAGCTTTTATTATTTGATAAATAACAGTCAGAACGGCAATTAATAAGACTATAATTCCTGAGAGTATAAAAAACCAAATACTGATATTGATTCTGTATGCAAAATCCTGCAGCCAGATATTCAATAAATAATATGAAACAGGAGAAGCTATAATGATTGCAATTAAAATTAATTTTAAATAATTATTTGTAAATATTTTAACTATATCAAAAACAGATGCACCTAATACTTTTCTAACTCCGATTTCTTTTGTTCGCTGTTCAGTTGAGAATGATATTAATCCGAATAATCCGAGGCAGGCAATTAAAATTGCAAATGCAGTAAAAATTGAAAATATCTTTTCCATTTTTTCATCGGCACTATATAATTGATTATAATTATCTTCTAAAAAAGTATAAGAAAATTCTTTATCCGGTAAAACTTTTAACCATGTACTTTTAATAAAAGCGATTGTACTTTTTATATTTTGCGGATCTACTTTAACTGCCACAGTATAAAATCTTTTCGGGTTTAAATAAATAAAAAGCGGTTCAATTTTATTATGTAAAGATTCAAGATGAAAATCCTTTACAACTCCTATTATTGTTGCAGCTTTTTCACTTCCTTCTATTCCGCCCGGCAAAAATACTATTTTACCGACGGGATTTTTTAAATTTAATTTTTTAACAGCAGATTCATTTAATATAACGGCACTGGAAGAATCGGTTGAAAAAGTCCTGGAAAAGTTTCGTCCTTCTTTTATTTTTAATCCCAATGTTTTTACAAAATCATAATCAGCGCCAATTGCTCTCATCATTGTAAAATTACTTTTATCAGAATTTTCTTTTCTAATACTCTGCTGTTCATTGTTGTTTTCACCGGGAACAGTATAGGCACCCGAAACTGTTTTAATATTTGCATTATTTAAAAGTTCATTTCTTAAAACTTCATATTTATTGAAAGAATCAGGTGAATTGGCAGCGAAAGGCAGAAGAAGAACATTTTCTTTTTTAAATCCTAAATCGGAATTTTTAGCAAAAGATAATTGTTTAAAAATTACAAGCGAACCCGTAATTAATGAAATTGATAAAAAGAATTGAATAACAACAAGAGATTTTCTGAATCCGAAACCGGGTTTGTTAATATTTAAAATTCCTTTAACTGCTTGAACCGGTTTGTACTTTGAAAGCAGAAAGGCAGGATATAAACCTGATAAAACAGCAACAAATATTATTATGCATATTGCAAGAAGATAGAATTGAAAGTTAAGCAAAGGATTAAAGTTAATTTTCGTACCAAGGAATTCTGTTAAAACAGGGAAAAACAACTCAAAGATTAATAAACTTAATATAGTGGCAATAATTGTAAGTAAAAATGATTCGCTCAAAAATTGTATGATTAGTTGATTCCTTCCGGCTCCCAATACTTTTCGAACGCCAACTTCTTTTATCCTGTTGAATGATCTTGCAGTTGATAAATTGATAAAGTTAAAGCATGAAATAATTAATACTAATAAAGAGGCAAAAGAAAAAATATAGATATTGTTCTTATTTCCGCCTGCACTTAGTTCTCCCATAAACCTTGAATTAAAATAAATATCTTTTAAATGCTGAATATGAAATGTTATTAAACCGGCAAAGTTTGGATTTGTGTTTTTAGAAAGAATCTCGTTTAATTTTTCCGGAAGTGAATTAACTTTTGCATTCTTTTTCAACAATATATAAGTATAATCCTGACCGAATTGGTTCCATGGTAATTTGGAAGGCTGAATTATTTCCAGCGTTTTATAAGAACAGATTAAATCACATTTAATTTGAGTATTTTCAGTTACGTTTTGCAGAATTCCCGTTACTGTAAGATCATATTTACCGTTATACTTTATTGTTTTTCCAATCGGATTTTCATCTTTAAAATATTTTTCTGCTTCTGCCTGAGATATCACTACATTATACGGCTGATTTAATACAGTTGAAGGATCACCTTGAATTAATTTATATGAAAAAATATTAAAGATAGAAGGATCGGCAAAGAAAAAATTTGCTTCTTCAAATTGTTGATTGTCTACCTCAATTTTGGAACTCCTATCCACTCTTAATCTAACTGAATTATCAATTTCCGGGATGTCGTTTTTTACCGCCGGACCAAGCGCAGGCATTACACCTGCTAATTTCATCGAACCGGAACCTTTTCCAAATTCCATTGCAACACGGTAAATTCTATCAGCTTTTTTATGCATGCTTTCGTATGAGAGTTCATTAAAAACATAAGAAAGTATTAACAAAGTTCCTGCTATTCCAATTGCAAGACCCAGTATGTTAATAAATGAATATACTTTTTGTTTTTTAATATCCCTCAGTGGAATTTTTAAATAATTTAATAACATTATTTATTCTTTCCCTAAAATTGTAGACATGAAAAATTTTTATTCATACTTTAATGATTGAACTGGATTTAAACTTGCAACTTTAAAAGATTGATAACTCACTGTTAATAAAGCTATAATAAGAGCAGTTATTCCGGCTCCGGCAAATATCCCAAAATCTATACTGGATTTGTACGCAAATTCATTCAGCCATTTATTCATGAAATAATATGATATTGGCCAGGCAATTAAATTTGAAATAAAAATCAGAAATATAAATTCTTTAGAAAGCATTAAAACTATTCCTGAAATTCTTGCTCCAAGAACTTTTCTAATACCTATTTCTTTTGTTCTGACTTCAGCTGTATATGATGCTAAACCAAACAAACCCAAACATGCTATAATGATTGCTATTATCGCAAATATTCCAAAAACATCTCCGATTTTTTGATCTTTTTTATAAAGTCCGGCAATTTGGTCATCAAGAAAAGTATAATCAAATGGGTAATCCTGTCTATACTCAGCCCATTTACTTTTTAAAAATTGTAATGCAGCGGGAATATCCTTGCCGCTTATTCTTACGGTTATTTGATTGTTACCTGTGTGTGTTATTAAAAATATAATTGGTACAATATTGTTGTGTAGTGATTCAAAATTAAAATCGTGAACCACACCTATAACCCTTCCTTTTCTATTACCGTATGTTATGGATTTTCCAATTGCATCTCGTGCAGTCCAGCCAAGTTGATGCACAGCTGATTCATTTAAAATAAAAGCTGAACTATCATCAGTTGCAAATTCTTTGGAAAAGTCTCTTCCCGAACTGAATTTAATTTGATAAGTTTTGAAAAAATCATAATCAACTTCCTGAACAGCTAGTCTAAAATTCAACGGATTTGGTTTATTTTTATCAAATACTTTTCCTCCCCAGCTATTTAAAAGCATATCCGATGGAACTAGTCTGGAACTAGTAACCATTTTAATGTTAGGATTTTGTAAGAGCTGGTTTTTAAAAGAAGTAAGATTATTTTTAATTTTTCCGCTTGATGGTAATATAACCAGGTGATCTTTGTTATATCCGAGATCTTTTTTATTAATATACTGCATTTGGTTGAATACAATTCCAACTGCTATAATTAGTGTAATAGAAATAGTAAACTGAAGTATAACCAGCACTGTTCTGAAAATTGATTTTCTTGAAATAATTTTATTTGACTTTAAAACAGAAGCAGGTTTAAAAGAGGACAGAATTAAAGCAGGATAAGATCCGGATACAACTCCAACTAAAAAAGCAAGTACGAAAACTCCAAATAATAATACGGGATCGGAGAATAAATTAAACTTTAAAGCTCTGCCTGTGAAATTACTGAATGATTTGATTGTCAATTCAACTATTATTATCGAAAACATCAAAGAAATGAAAGCTGTTATCATGGATTCGCCGATAAATTGCTTCATAAGCTGAGGCCGAAAAGCTCCCATAACTTTTCTAATTCCAATTTCCTTTGCTCTTTTGGAAGAACGCGCTGTCGCAAGATTCATGAAATTTATACAGGCAATAAGTAAAACAAATAACGCTACTGCCGAAAAAATATATATATTATTTATGTCGCCGTTTTCTTCAATCTCGCTTGTTAGGTGAGAATGCAGATGAATATCGGTTAGTTTTTGAAAATGTAAGGCCGTGTATAAATGGGGAGCTTTAGCCGGTAATTGATCGTTCCCACTCTGAAAACTACGGGATAAATGATCATCAAGAAATCCCGGAATTTTATCTTTCAATTCTTTTATGGGGAAATTTTTAGGCAGTAATAAATATGTCAAATAATTATTCCGCCCCCAATTTTGTTCAAGAGTTTCTCTGCCAATAATATTAGGATCGTAAAGAGTTATAAACGATGCAAGAAAATCAAATTTAAAATGAGAATTTTCGGGCACGTCTTTTATTACTCCGGTAATTTTTAAATCACCTTGTCTTTCATAATTTATCGTTTTTCCTAAAGGGTCTTCGTTCCCAAAATATTTCTTTGCCATAGATTCGGTAATCACTACACTTTTAGGTTCACTTAAAGCAGTATTAGGATCTCCTTTAATAAAAGGAATTGTAAATATTTTAAATGCACTTTGTTCAGCCCAGTAAAATTTATTCTCAATTACGGTATTATTATTTATTTTTAAAAATGTATTGTAGTCGTGTAAAAATCTTGCTTCTTGAAGTATAATACTGGGGAAATCATTTTTTAACAAGGGACCGATCGGAGGTGCTACACGGGCAAGGTGTAAACTTGTTGTTCCATCTTCGTTAAACCATTCTCTAGTGACCCGGTAAATTCTATTCGAATTTTTATTGAATTTATCGTAACTAAGCTCATATCTGATAAATAGTAAAATTAAAATACAGCAGGCAATGCCGATTGCTAAGCCGAAAATGTTGATGAATGAATAAATTTTTTGTCTTTTGAGATTTCTTAAAACTACCTTTAAGTAATTTTTTAACATAGTATCCCTTTTTTATATATTTAACATCTTTCATACTCACTCATACTTCAATGATTTTATTGGATTTGCAACAGCAGCTTTTACAGCTTGATAACTAACAGACAACAAAGCAACAAATAAAGTAATTCCTCCTGCAGCAGCAAACATCCACCATGAAACATCAATCCGGTAGGCAAACCCTTCTAGCCATTTATTAATAGCGTAATATGCAATTGGCCATGCGAACAAGTTTGCTATTAAAACATATTTTGTAAACTCTTTTGAAAGCAGCATAACAATACCGGAAACTCTTGCACCCAGAACTTTCCGTATACCGACTTCTTTTGTGCGCTGTTCGGAAGTAAAAGATGCCAAACCAAACATTCCCATACATGCAATAAATAATGCTAATAAACTAAATGTGTTGATAACATTACCAACGCTTATGTCAGCTTTATATTGATTATTTATTTGTTCATCTAGGAAACTGTACTCAAACGGAAATTCGGGAGCAATTCTGTCCCATGTTTCTTCAATTGAATTGATTGTCTGTTTAAAATCTCCCGGCTTAATTCTTACCAATAATTGCTGAATATCATTTGGATCAAAATAAACTATTAAAGGAGAAATTTTTGAATGCAGCGAAGTAAAGTTAAAATCTTTTATAACTCCGATTATTTTAAGTCCTTCAACTTTTTTACCGATCGGCGACTGCATTCCCATTGCTTTAACAGCAGCTTCATTTATTACACAACCACCTGCAGTATCTGATTTTAAAGAAAAATATCGCCCTTCAAACATTTTTATCTGCATTGTTTTCGCGAAATTAAAATCTGCAGACAACAGGTATGATAAAAAATCCGAATTAGTTTTTTTAGTATCCCATTTACTAATTCTTGTTGAACTTAAAATTCCTGACGGCGGATATGAGACCGCCGATATATTAATTACCTGTGGATTTGTTTTTAATTGGTTTTCTATAAGATCTAATTTTTGAGGTTGATTACCATGCAGCTTAATACAAAGAACTTGTTCTTTATTGAATCCCAGATTTTTGCTTTGTAAAAAATTTAATTGCCTCCCGACTACAACAGTTCCGATTATCAAAATGATTGTTAATGAAAATTGAAAGATAACAAGCGGTTTACGGAAATTTTTATTGCTGGTACTTAGTCCTAACCTTCCCTTTAAAACTTTAACAGGCTGAAATCTTGATAAAATTAATGCCGGGTAACTTCCTGATATAATTCCGGTGATTAAAGCTACGCTGCCGGCAAGAAGTAAAATTCCAAAATCATTGTTGAACCCAAAAGTTAAATCTTTACCCGAGATTGAATTAAATAAAGGAAGCAGATCAAAAATTAAAAAAATTGAAATAAGTAAAGCGGCAAAGGCATATATAATTGATTCAAGAAAGAACTGATAAATAATTTCTTTTCTTCTAGCTCCTACAACTTTACGCATTCCGACTTCTTTTGCGCGGCTGCTCGCCCTTGCAGTTGCCAGATTTATAAAATTTATACATGCAAGTAATAATATAAGAAAAGCTATTATTGAAAAAATATAAACCTGCGTAATATCGCCTGTTCCGCCAATGCCCCAGATATTTTGCGAATAAAGATGAATGTCGGTAATAGGCTGAAGAGAGATTGTTATTTTTGCATCTTTTTGATTCTGATCAATTGTATTTGCTATTTTTTTTGAGACTTCTTGGTAATCTGCATTTTTATTTATTAATACATATGTAGTATGGGCATAATTATTCCATCCTTCAATTGTATAACCGTAATCTTTTATTGCATTAAACGGAAGCAGAAAATTTATTTTTAAATGTGAATTATGCGGAATATTTTTAATTACCCCGGTTACTATATAATCCAAATGATTATTAATTCTTAATATCTTACCGAGCGGATTTTCGCTGCCGAAATATTTTTCGGCCGAATTTTGGGTTAAAACTATTGATGAAATGTTTGATAATGCTGTATTGCTATTTCCTTTAATAAAAGAGATGGAAAACATTTTTAAAAATGCCGGGTCAGTAAAAACAAGATTATCTTCTGTAAATATTTTCTTACCGTATTGAACAACAGAGCTTTTGACTGTTCTTAATCGTGCTGCCTCTTCAATTTCCGGATATTCATTTACTAAGGTTTGTGAAAGTGCCGGCGGGTTCATGCTAAACATTGGCACATCTCCAGCAGAATAATTTTCTTTATCTATTACCCTGTATAAACGATCTGCATTTGGGATAAATCGATCGTAGCTTAATTCGTCTTGAACCCACATTAATATTAAAATTGTACAGGTCATTCCAACGGCTAATCCGAAAATATTTATAAAAGAGTAACCTTTATATTTTTTAAGATTGCGCAGAGCTATTTTTAAATAATTTTTTAACATTATTAGAATTCCTTAAAATTAAATCTTGTTTAACTCATCTATTTTCCTTCTTCCATTTACCACCTTCTATTCATACCTCAAGGATTTTATAGGATTTGCAACAGCAGCTTTAATTGCCTGAAATGAAACTGTAAGCAATGCAATTGCCAATACAAGTAATCCGGCTGCTATAAAAATATCAAATCCTATTTTTATCTTATATACAAAATCATCCAGCCATTTATTCATTATGTAGTAAGCAACCGGCCACGCAATAATATTTGCCAGTGCAACTAGAATTAAAAATTCTTTTGACAGCATAGAAACGATATTTGTTACAGAAGCGCCCAATACTTTCCTGACACCAATTTCTTTTATGCGCTGCTCTGCGGTAAAAGTGGCTAATCCGAATAGTCCCATACAAGCAATAATAACTGCAAGCAAAGCAAAAATTGTAAATACTTTTTCGGCTTGAATTTCGGATCGGTATTCTTCTGCAAAATATTCATCAAAGAAAGAATATTCCATCGGCTTAAACTGACCAAACTTTTTCCATTCATCTGACAGATAATTTATTGTCCCCTTTACATCTTTAGTAGAAATTTTTACAGATAAAAAATTTGCTACGGGCTCATTTAATAAAACAAATCCTGCCGGTCGAATTTCATCTTTTAAGGATTGTAGATGAAAATCTTTAACAACTCCTATTACATGAATCGTTGTTCTGCCGTTACCTTCACCCATATTGGTATAAAGCTTCGAATTTATTGGATCACTAATATTTAGTTTTTTTACGGCAGCTTCGTTTAATACAATTCCTAAACTATCGGTCACAATATTTCTATTAAAAAATCTACCTTCCTTCATTTTTATTTGATATGTTTTCAAGAAGTCATAATCGACCGGAATTATAACTAAAGTTTGATTTTCTTGATCAACACCTTCTTTTCGAAAAATATTTGCTGTCAGCTGATGATCTGGTAATCCTTGGGAAAGAGAAGCTTCTATAATATTAGAATTTTCTCTAATAGTATTTGCAAATGAAAATTGCCGGGAACCGAGATCACCTACGTTTTTAATTACCAAAACCTGGCTTTTATTAAAACCGAGATTTTTATTTTTTATGTACTGCATTTGATTATAAATAACAAATGTGCCGACAAAAAGAATTATAGAAGTTGCAAACTGAAATACCACAAGTCCTTTTCTAAGCATTTTGTTGCTGTTATTTCCGGATGCTTTTGACTTTAAAACCAAAGCAGGTTTAAAAGAAGAAAGTAGAAGTGCAGGGTACAAGCCGGATATGACTCCCAATAATAATATAAAAAATATCAATGCGGGAATTACAAAAATATTCCCGGTAAAATTAATAGACAGTTGTTTCCCGGTTAGTTCGTTAAATGAAGGCAATACAAATTCTACAATCATCAATGCAAGTAATACAGCTATAAATGAAAGAAGAATTGACTCGGTTAGAAATTGTTTTACAAGCTGAACTTTGTTGGATCCCAGTACTTTTCTAACTCCTATTTCGCTTGCTCTTTTAGTTGATTTTGCAGTGGAGAGATTTATGAAATTGATGCAGGCAATTAATAAAATGAAAATTGCTATTGCAGAAAAAAGATAAACTGAATTTACATCTCCCGTTTCTTTAAACTCATTAAATACCTTTGAATAAAGATGAATTTTCGATAAGGGCATAAATGCAAAAGATAAATCGTTGCCTTTATTTATAAAATCTTTATAGCTTAAACCGAATGCAGCTTTGACAATCGGTCCCAAATGTTTTTCAGTAACCGAATAAATTTTATCGTTTAATTGTTTTGCGGTTACACCTTTCCTTGTTAAAACAAAAGTATGAACAAATTGACCGAACCAGTTGGTTTCTTTGCTCGAAGGAAGGGTACTAAAAGATGCAAGAAAATCGAATTCAATTTGAGAATTATGCGGAACAGGCTTAACTAAACCTGTTATTAAAAAATCTTTACCATTGGAAAGAGTTATTCTTTTACCAATTGGATTTTCTGAACCGAAGAATTTTTTGGCAGCTTTTGTGGTAATAACTGCACTGTTAGGCTGCGTTAATGCTGTTTTAGGATTTCCTGTAACAAAATTAATTGTAAAGATATCGAAAAATGATGAATCTGTATAAAAGAAATTTTCTTCCTTTATATAATCATCGCCTTTTTTTATATAGATATTTTCTTGTTTCAGAATCCTTGCAGTATTTAAAATTTCAGGGTATTCGGATTTAACAACATTAGCAAGAGGAACAGGGGAGTTAGCAAGATTAAAGCGGTTATCTCCTATTTTATAGTGAGAATTTATTCTGAAAATTCTATCGGCATTTTTGTTGAATGAATCGAAAGTAAGTTCATCCAGAACAAACAAACCGATTAAAATAAAACATGCTACACCTATTGCTAGGCCAGAAATGTTTATAAAAGAAAATATCTTATTTTTTTGAAGATTTCTTATTGTTGTTTTTAAATAATTCTTGAACATAAAATCTCCAACTTTAAAAATTTTTATTCGTACCTTAAACTTTTAATCGGGTTCGCCATAGCAGCTCTAATTGCCTGGTAACTTACGGTTACAACAGCGATAAATAATGCGCTTACTCCTGAAAGGACAAAAATCCATAAACTGATATTAATTCTATAAGCAAAATTTTCAAGCCAGCCGTTCATAAAGAAATATGAAATTGGCCAAGCAATAATATTTGCAATCAACACCCATTTGGTAAATTCCTTGGTCAGCATAAATATAATTTCCGATACTGTTGCACCAAGAACTTTTCTAATGCCGATCTCTTTTGTCCTTTGTTCAGCCGTATAAGCTGCTAATCCTAATAAACCCAAACATGCAATGAAAATTGCAATAACGGAAAAGACCGAAAAAATTTGTCCGGTTCGTTGATCGGAAGCATAAAGTCTTGCGAAGTCGTCGTTGAAAAATGAGTACTCAAATGCCTGGTTGCCGGCATATTTATGCCAAACATTAGAAATGCTTTCAATAGTACTTTTTGTATTTTGCGGCGAGAATCTAACTGATACAAATTTACCGAAGTCCGCTGGTCTGAATAAGCCTAAAATTAATGGTTCAATTTGTTGATGAAGAGATTCAAAATTAAAATTTTTAGCTATACCGATAATCCTGAATCTTTTTGATTCAATTGGTGATTGTCCAATTCTCACTATATTCTTTCCAACGGGATTCTTTAATCCAAATGCTTTCACGGCTTCTTCGTTTAAAACTACAGCCATTGTATCGTTTGCAAAATCTTTTGAGAAAAATCTACCTTCCTTCATTTTAATTTGATAAGTATTGACAAAGTCATAATCAGAGAATAATACTTTTATGTCATGTACTTCAACTGAATTTGCTCCTTCTAGTTTATAAGCAGTATCGCCGAAGTTTTCCCCGGGTATTGTTGTAGAATTAGAAACATCTGATACACCGTTTATTTGCGAAACATCTCTCTTAAATGATTGTATATCCTTTCCTATATCATCTGTCTTTTTTATAAGCAAAATTTGATTTCTGTTAAAACCAAGTTTTTTATTTTGTATGTAGCTTAATTGACTTTCGACTATGAATGTACCGACTATAAGAATAATCGAAATGGAAAACTGCAGAATTACTAAGGTATTTCTTAACAAAGATTTGTTTGTTGAATTTTGAAGTTTACCCCTAAGAACTTTAACAGGTATTACTGAAGAAAGAACAAAGGCTGGGTAACTTCCGGCTATAAATCCTACAAATAAAACAAACAATATTAACAGCGGAATTGAATAAAAATTATTGAATATATGCAGACTTAAATGTTTGTTGGCAATTAAATTAAATGTAGGTAGAAAAAGCTCCACAAGCAGCAGGGCAAACAACATTGCAATAGAACTCATTAAAATTGTTTCAGTCAAAAATTGTCTTATCAATAATGCCTGATTTGAACCTAAAGTTTTTCTTATACCAACTTCTTTTGCACGGCTGGAAGATTTTGCGGTTGATAAATTTGTAAAGTTTATGCATGCTATAAGAAGAATTGCAAAAGCAATAATTGAGAATATATAAATATAAATTATATCACTATTCGGTTCAATTTCATGATCCAGATGAGATTTAAGATGAATATCTGCTAACGGCTGAAGGACATACTTATATTTACTGCCTCCTTTTAGCAATTGATCGTAAGTTACGCCGATAATTTTTTGAAGCTGAGGGCCGATATGGCTTTTTGATACGTCGTATATTTTTTTATCGAGATCTTTTAGATTAGTTCCTTTTCTTACAAGAATATATGTATAATAATTATTGCTTAACCAGTTTAGATCTTTTTGAACACCATAAGATGTAAGTGAACCTAGAAAATCAGGATGAAAAGTGGAATTTGCTGGAAAATTTTTTACTACACCGGTAACTAAATAATCTCTTCTTTTATCCGCATTTAGAATTTTACCCATGGGATCTTCGCTGCCAAAATATTTTTTGGCAATTGATTCGGTTATAACGACTGTGTTGGGCTGGGTTAAAGCTGTTTTGGGGTTTCCTTCAATAAATTTAACCGTGAAAATATCAAAGAAAGTTGAATCGACCCAATAAAATTTTTCTTCGCTGAAAGCTTTATCTTTGTACCTCACAACCGGAAAACCGTAATTTCTTATACGTGTATAATTTAGTACTTCGGGAATTTCGCTCGTAAATGCCGGTCCACAAGGTGCGCATGATGGAGCGCTGTTAAGTTCATTGTTTGTGATTCTAGCTTCAAGCCTGACCCTGTATATCTGATCGTAGTTTTTATTGTATTTATCGTAGCTAAGTTCATTCTGTATGTATAACAGAATAAGAATACAGCATGCAATTCCGACAGCAAGACCAAAAATATTTATAAAAGAGTATCCTTTATTTTTCTTAAGATTACGAAATGCAATTTTTAAATAGTTTAATAACATAGTCTCCTCGTAATTCTAATATGAATAAAAGCTTCGGCTATATTTTTCTCTGTCTAAACAACACTTGAACAAATTTTGAATCTTCCTTTGGTTTGAATATTTGAATCAATTCCCATGAATCATCATATTGATCAATTAAGGTTTTTAAGCGGCTTATCTTTTGTTCAATTGTAAAAGTTTCTGTTTCAGGTTCCCACCGGAATGATTCAACACGGAAATTGTATTGTCTTTTTTTACCATTAATTTTTACTTCAATTTCTGCAATCTGTTGTTCCAAAAATTCAGGCAGTGGAATATTAACATCTTTCATTTTCTCACCTTTAGATTATATTTAAAGTTCTTTAAGAAAATATTTTCTTATTCACTTCTCAATGCATGGACAGGATTGGCAACTGCTACTTTTATCGCTTGAACACTTACTGTTATTAATGCTATAAATAGTGCAATAATAGCCGATAGAATAAATGTTCCGAGTCCAGGATCGATTCTATATGCAAAGTTCTGCAGCCAATTTTTCATAAAGTAATATGCAATAGGCCAAGCAATAATATTTGCAAGAAGAACCCACTTGGTAAATTCTTTAGACAATAGTATTACAATTCCAGGTACGGAAGCTCCCAATACTTTTCTTATTCCTATTTCTTTTGTGCGTCTTTCAGCGGTGAATGCTGCTAATCCAAATAAACCTAAACATGCAATAAAAATTGCAAGCACTGAAAACACAGTAAATATTTCACCGGTTTTCTGTTCGGAATTGTAAAGCTTATTGAAGTCGTCGTCTAAAAAGAAATATTCAAATGGTTTATTCGGTACAAATTTTTTCCATTCCTGTTCAATAAAAGAAATTGCACCAGGAACATCAGTACCTTTTATTCTAACAGGGAGAAATGCAGTTTGACCTCTATTTAATAAAATTCCTAATGGTCTTATTTTTTGATGAAGAGATTCATAGTGAAAGTCTTTTAATACGCCTATGATTTTATACGGAACGTTTTCTTGAGGATTTCGACCGGGATATATAATTCTTTTACCAACCGGGTCTTTAATTCCCATTAATTTAACGGCACTTTCATTTAAGACTACTGCAAGTGTATCAGTTGTATTTTCTCGTGAAAAATATCTGCCTTCGGCTATTTTTAACTTTAAAGTTTTTGCAAAATCATAATCCGTTCCCATAACAGCTAAAATATACTGCTGAGGACTTGGAGAGTCGGCGGGTTTAAAGACAGTTTGGCCAAAAATTCTTCCCGGTATGTTATCCGTATTAGTCGCACTGACAACATGTGTATTATTAAGTAATTCATTTTTAAAAGTTTCTGCTTGTCTTTCCAAAGCCCAAGCTCTTTGAATAACAAGAACATGTTCTCTGTCGAAACCCAGGTTCTTTTCCTGAACGTATTTAAGTTGACCGTAAACAACAAAAGTACCAATGAAAAGAATAATAGAAATTGAAAACTGGAATACTACTAATCCGCTTCTTAACCATGAACCTCCGTTTTGATTAAGCTTTCCCTTTAATACAATAACCGGTTTAAAGGATGAAAGGAAGAATGCAGGATAACTTCCGGCAAATAATCCAATAACAATTACTGCAAACAAAAGAACCGGGATTACTAAAAAGCTGTTAAAGTAAGAAGTATGTAATTCCTTTCCTGCAAGCAAATTAAATGAAGGAAGAAATATTTCGACCAAAGCAATTGCAACTACAACGGCAATAAATGACATTAATATCGATTCTGCCAAAAATTGTTTTATTAGCTGGGATTTATTTGAACCAAGTACTTTTCTAATTCCAACTTCCTTAGAACGTAATGCAGATCTTGCTGTTGAAAGATTCATAAAATTTATACATGCAATAAGAAGTATAAATAAAGCAATAATTGAAAAGATATAAATGTATTTTATGTCGCTGTTCGGTTCCAGTTCGTAATCTAAATGAGAGTTCAGATGAATGCTGGTTAAAGGCTGTATTTCGAATTCATATTTATTTCCCGATTTCTCCAGTTCTTCGTAAGAAGTTCCGAAAAGATCGCGCAGTTGAGGTCCCGCATATTTTTTTGCAAATGCAGGTAATTTTGCCTGTAATTCAGAGCCTGGAACTCCTTTTTTTAATACAATATATGTATGAAAATTATTGCTTATCCAAAAGGGAGTATCGCTTAATCCTAAACTGGCTATAGATGCAAATATGTCGTAATGAAAATGAGAATTTACTGGGCAATTTTTAATTACACCTTTAACTGTATAAGGAGTTCCGTCTTCAAAATTCATAATCTTATCCATAGGATCTTCATTGCCGAAATATTTTTTTGCAAGTTTTTCGGTAAGAACAATAGTGTGAGGCTGAGCCAAAGCAGTTTTGGGATCTCCCTGAATAAAAGGGATCGTAAATACATCAAATATAGTTGAATCTGCCCAGAAGAAATTTGATTCATTGAATACATTATCTTTATACCTGATAAGCATTGTACGGTTCGGCATTAACCGGACATATTGAACTACCTCGGGATAATCCCTTACCAATGTTTGACCCAACGGAGGAGGGGAAACTGCAATATTAATATCATTGCCTGCTAATTTGCCCATTGTATGAATTCTGTATATTTGATCTGCTTTCTCATTGTATTTATCATAGCTTAATTCATCTTCGATATAAAGCAAAATCATCATGCATGCTGCAATACCAATTGCAAGACCGAAGATGTTTATGAAGGAATAAGCTTTAAACTTTAACAAATTCCTTAACGCTATTTTTAGATAATTTCTTATCATTTTATATATCCCCTAAGATTAATTATTCATACCTTAATGATTTTATAGGATTTGCAAGTGCTGCTTTAATTGATTGATAACTAACCGTAAACAATGCAATTAATATTGTCAATGCAGCGGCTGCAATGAACACAAAAACACTTATTTCGGTTCTGTAAGCAAATTTTGTAAGCCAATCTTTCATTAAAAAATAAGCTACAGGAAATGCTATAACACACGAAATCAAAATCCACTTGATAAACTCTTTAGATAGAAGAATTATAATTCCGGTTACCGATGAACCAAGAACTTTTCTTACTCCAATTTCTTTTGTTTTTTGTTCTGCTGTAAAAGATGCAAGACCGAACAAGCCAAGACAAGCAATAAAAATAGCAATAAAAGCAAAAGTCCCGAATAATTTTTCCGTATTCTGATCCGACTTATATAGCTTATTGAAATAATCATCGACAAAAGTAAATTGAAAAGGTTTGCCGGGGTTTACTTTATCCCATGCAGATTTTATATAATCTGTAGTTTTTGAAATGTTACCCGGTTTAATTCTAATTAATAAATTATTGATATTACTTTTTGAAATTCTAATTATTTGAGGCTCAATTTTAGCATGAACCGAGGAAAAATTGTAATCACGAACAACTCCAATTACCGTCCTAACCGGATCATCTTCAATCTGTTTGCCAATCGGGTTTTTCCATCCAAATTTTTTAGCTGCGGTTTGATTGATAATAACTGCTCTATTTGAATCTGTTGGAAAGTCAGTTGAAAAGTCTCTTCCATCAACGATTTTTAGCTGCATGGTTTTTATGTAATCAAAATCTACATAGCTTCTTCTCATCATAAGTTTAGTTTTGTCTCCTGTACCCGCAACGGTTTCTGTACCCTGGCTGCCGCTTGCACCTATTGGACCTGAAACTGCAGATGCATCAACTATATAGTTATTTTTTAATAATTCGTTTTTTAGTACTTTAATATTATCCCTCTCAACTTTTCCTCTGATTGGCAAATACAGAAGCTGTTCTTTATTAAAACCTAAATTTTTATTTTTTATAAAATTCATTTGATCCATCACAATCCCGCTGCTGACGATTAGGACAATTGCAATTGCAAACTGGGAAACAACAAGAACTTTTCTAATAGCTGAACCGCTTGCGGCAGTTCCCCGAAAATCTTTTAATGATTTTGCAGGCTGAACTGAAGACATATAAAAGGCAGGATATGTTCCCGAGAAAATTCCGACTAACAAAGTAACTGCCAGCATTTCAAAAGTGAATAAAATATTGTCTTTGAATTGAAAATTGAAATTAATATTGAATATTGTTTTAAAATAAGGGAATACAAATTCTGTAATTAAAATTGCAAGTAAAAATGAAAACATTGCTATTATTACTGCTTCCCCCATAAATTGGAATATAAGGTTTGTTCTGCTTGAACCAAGTACTTTTCTTATTCCCACTTCCTTCATCCTTTTAGCTGAACGGGCAGTAGATAGGTTCATAAAGTTTATGCAGGCAATTAAAAGAATGAATAATGCAATCGTAGAAAACGTGTAAACTTTTACAATGCTTCCCTGATTGTAATTATATGTCTGATAAACAATCTGATCAGAATAAAGATGAATGTCTTTTAAAGGCTGTAGGTAAAGTGAAAAACTATACGATTCAGTTGCTTTGTGATATTTTTCAATGAAAGCAGGAAACTTATTTTCAAGCTGCGATTTATTTACTCCTTTTTTAAGAAGAACATATGTTGCCAGAAAATTTGTATCCCAGCTTTCCAGCCACGGCATATCTTCTTTTAATGTTGAGATAGATCCAAGCATATTAAAATGAATATGCGAATTTTCAGGATAATCTTTTATAATCCCGGTAATTTTCATTTCCGATTGACCTTTAACCTGCTGGATTGTAAAAATTTTTCCAAGCGGATCTTCATTGCCAAAATATTTCCTCGCTGTTGACTCATCTAAAACAATTGAATTTGGTTCGATTAATGCTTGCGCTGGATTTCCCTCAACAAATGGAATTGTAAAAATATTGAATATTTGAGGATCGGCAAAAGCTAGGCCCTCTTCATAAAAACCTTTGTCGCCAACTTTACAGAAATAAGCAGGTGACGGCATTATCCGCGCAGCAGTTTCTATTTCAGGAAAATCATTTTTAAGTGCATCAGCTAATGGTCCCATTGTAACCGCAACATATTGTTCGGGAACTCCGGCAGGATGCTGAATTTCTACTGGTCTGTATATTCTATCTGCTTTTTTATTGAAGTCATCATAACTAAGTTCTTGACGAATATATAATGATATCAGTATAAAGCTTGCCAAACCGATTGCTAGCCCGGCAATATTTATAAATGAAAAAGCTTTACTCTTTAATAAATTTCTAAATGCAATCTTTTAAATAGCTTTTAAACATCGTTCAAATCCTTTTTAATTAAAACTTTGATTTTTTCATTCTGTTCTTAATGCTTTTACAGGGTCGGTTCTGACAGATTTTATGACCTGGAAACTGATTGTTATTAATGAAATTAAAATTACAATAATGCTTGAAGATATTAGTAATAATAAACTGAGGTGAATTTTATAAGCAAAACTGTTAAGCCACTCATTAAGTATATACCATGATATCGGCATACTAATTAATATTGCTGTCAAAATAATCCATATAAATTCTTTTGATAAAAGTTTAAATATTGATCCGGTGGTCGCTCCCAGAAGTCTTCTAATCCCTATTTCTTTTGTCTTTTGAATTGAGACTAATGCGGTTAATCCAAATAATCCTAAACATGTTATTAATATTGATAGTAAAGAAGAATAAGTTATTATTTTTGTAAGCCGATTTTCGGTTTTATATTGTTCATTTAAATTTGCATTTAAAAATTCACTTTTAAATGGAACTTGAGACTCAACTTTTTCCCAAACATTTTTTAGCCTGGCTAATGCTAAGTTTATATTTTTAGATTTTATTCGGACAACTAATCTCGGATCAAATACAGGATCAATATCATTTGCAGCTTTATAAATAGGTTTGAAATTTAGTGCAATTAATGCCGGTTTAATTTTTGAGTGCAGTGATTCAAAATTAAAATCGGATACAACTCCTATAATTTTACTATTCCTAAAGTTACCCGGCATTATTCCGCTTTCGTCATTATTTAATCCGAATTTTTTAATAAAAGCCTGATTAACTATTACAGCATTATTTAAATCCGATGGGAAATTTTTAGAAAAGTTTCTGCCCTTTATCAGCTTTATATTCATTGTGTTTATATAATTATAATCAACAGTATTCATATAAAATCTGCCGTATGACCCACCCGGCATTTCAAAACCAATTAATGTCCATTTACCGCCGATAGCAGTTGATGCGGCACTTATGTTTAATATATTATCATCCCCGCTAAGTTCATTTCTAAATATATTAGCAATTCTAAAAGTTTCCGGAGCATTTAACCCTGTCGGTATAATTACCAAATTCTGTTTATTAAATCCTAAATCTTTATTCTGAATAAAACTGAGCTGTTCTGTAACAACAATTGTGGCAGAAATAAGAAAAATCGAAATGATAAATTGGCCGCCAACTAATAACCTTTTTAATTTAGATTTTTTATTTATACTGAATTTTCCTTTTAAAATTTCTATTGGTTTAAATGATGAAAGTATTAATGCCGGGTAAACGCCTGCTGCCAATCCTGTTATTATTATCAGTGAAAGCAGCATGATAATTGTGGAAAAATCGTAATTTAAGTTTAAATGCTTTCCGGCAAGGTTGTTGAAAAAAGGTAGAAATAATTCAGTAATCAAAAGTGCAATTATTGTAGCTATTATTACAAGCAGTAAAGATTCTCCCCAATATTGCCTTATTAACTGGCTTCTGCTGGCGCCGACAACTTTTCTTACGCCAATTTCCCCGGCCCGGCTTGCTGCTCTTCCAATTGAGAGAGTTATAAAATTAATAGAAGCAATCATCAGAATAAAAAATCCAATTATTGAGAGTACATATGAATAAATAGGATTACTTATTGATTCGAATCCAACCGGGAAACTGTGTATCTAAATGAATATCTTTTATAGGCTGAAACAAAATATTGTAAGTTCCGGCTTTATAATCATTTCCCATTATCTGTTTAACCATTCCCGGCATTTTTGCTTCTAAAGATTTAGCAGAATTTCCGGAATTAGTAAAAACGTAAGTTTCACAAATTATTGTAGTCCAACTATGTAAAGCTCTTGAATCGAAGAAATCGTTAGTTTTTTGAAAAGGTATAACAATGTTAAATTGTATACTTGAATTAGAAGGAACATCTTTTGCAATGCCTGTAACTGTGAAGTTTTCCAAGGTATCAAAAAGAGTAATAGAAATAATTTTGCCAATTGCATTTTGGTTGCCGAAGTATTTTTTGGCGTAAGATTCCGATAATACAATTGAATTTGGGTTTACCAAAACTTCTTTTGGATTCCCTGCAACCAATGGAAAGTTAAAGAGGCTAAAAAATTTACTGTCGACAAGATGATATTTTTCCGGAAAAGATTTATTATTTACTTTTACTATACCATGATTTACCGAAATTCTTATAGTATTTTTAACTTCGGGAATTTGCTCTTTTAAAGTAGGGCCCAGTTGAGCAGGTGTTATTGAGTTAAAATGTTTATCATCCTGTCCATAATTTTCATACAAAGCAGTTCTATAAATATTATCGGCATTTTTGTGGAAGTTGTCGTAGCTTAATTCGTTTTCAACAAACATCATTATAATTAAACAGCAGGCTAGTCCGATTGCTAATCCGAATACATTTATGAAAGAATAAATTTTATTCTTAAAAATATTTCTGATAGCAATCTTTAAATAGCTTTTAAACATTGGAAGTCCTGTTTTAATTATAAGTATATCAGTTTTCAATCCACCCGTCTCTTAAGTTTTATTATTCTTTTGCCGTATTCGGCATTTGCCTCAGAATGTGTAACTTGAATAATTGTAGTTCCATCTTGATTTAATGCTTTAAGTAGTTCCATAATTTCTTTGCCTTGATCGGAATGCAAATTTCCAGTAGGCTCATCGGCAAGAATAAGTTTCGGTTTTGCTATTATAGCTCTTGCAATTGCAACAAGCTGCTGCTGGCCTCCGGAAAGCTGAAATGGAAATAAGTCTTTTTTTGCAACGATATTAAATCTGTCTAATATCTCAGCAACTTTACTTTGCCTGTCGCTGTTTTTTATTTTTTGATATAATAATGGAGTCTCAAGATTTTCATATACAGTTAATTCGTCAATAAGATGATACTGCTGGAAAACAAATCCAATGTAAGCTTTATGAAGTTCGGTTAGTCTTTTCTCCGACATTAAATGGACTTGTTCATCCATAAAAGTATATTCGCCGGAAGAAGGCGCATCCAGCATTCCAAGAATATAAAGCAAGGTGGATTTTCCGGAACCGGAAGGACCCATTACGGAAATAAATTCACCTTCTTCAACTTCAAGATTTATATTCCGAAGTACGAAAGTTTTTACAGATTTGTTGTTGTAAAATTTTTCTATGTTTTTCAGTTTTATCATTAAATATACTTTCTTTGCTGCTTTGCGACTTTGAGTGATAATTCTATCACGCCAAGCCGCTAAGAGGCAAAATTATTAGACGTGAAAATTTTCTTTGTAATTTTCCGTAACCACATGACCATCAAACAAATGAATTACTCTGTTTCCGTATTCTGCATAAGTAGGGGAGTGAGTAACCATTACTATTGTTGCGCCTGCTTCATTTAAGTTTGTTAATAATCCCATTACTTCATCGCCATGTGCGGAATCCAAATTACCTGTTGGTTCATCAGCTAAGAATTAATTTCGGATTTCCAACAATCGCTCTTGCTACCGCAACTCTCTGCTGCTGACCGCCGGATAGCTGCTGCGGAAAGTGTGTGGATCTGTGCATTATTTCCATTTTCTCCAAAGCTTCATTTACTTTTGATTTTTCTTTCGGCTGCGGGGATTCCTAAATATAAAAGAGGCAGTTCTACATTTTCGTAAACAGTCAATTCATCAATCAAGTTAAAACTCTGAAATACAAAACCGATATTTTCTTTTCTTAATTGAGCTCTTTGCCTTTCTGTATATTTTGAAACTTCATGTTCAAGAAAATATAAATTACCGTCAGTCGGATTATCTAGAAGTCCCAAAATATTTAATAATGTTGATTTGCCGCAGCCGGAAGGTCCCATAATAGAAACGAATTCTCCTTTTTCTATTTCAATATTAACATTATTAAGAGCAGTTGTTTCTACTTCTTCGGTAGTGTACAACTTTTTTAGATTTTCTGTTTTTAACATTTTAGCTCCTTATTGAAATTATGTTTTATAATATTTTTATTCACAATTTTATTTTAATATAAGTTTTTCAACATCACCGTAAGTATCATAAGAGGACGTGATTACTTTTTCGCCTTTTTTAAGGCCCTCTAATACTTCAAATTCCTGTGAGTTTTGACGTCCTAATTTTATATCTCTTTTATAAGCAAAATCTCCGGAAGGATCGACAACGAAAATCCATTGACCGCCCGTAGTTTGATAAAATCCGCCTCTGTCTATTGTGAGTGCCTGGGATAATTCGCCAAGTTCCAATCTGATTTGTAATGATTGTCCTCTCCTAATTCCCTGAGGAACCTCTCCATTAAAATGCATGTCAACTTCGAATTGCCCGTTCTTTACTTCCGGATAAACTTTTTTAATAACCAGCTTATAATCTTTATTATTGAAAGAAAATTCACCCGTCTGACCTGCGACTTATTCTTGCAATATAATGTTCATCAATTGCAACTCTTACTTTGAAAGAATCTACCACATCTATTTCACCCACATTTGCACCGGGAGCTATTGACTGGCCTATTTCTGCATTTAATGACGTTAGTTGTCCTTTAATAGGTGCTTTTACGGTTAAATCTTCAAGTTGTTTTTTGGTTATATTCAGATTTTCCTGAAGTGTGTTAACAGATTTTTCTAGCTGGTCAATTTGTTGTGTCCTGAAAAGCGAATCTTTTTTGTACGTTTCAAGTGTAAGTTCTTTTTTCTTTGCAAGATATTCGTATTCATCTTTAGCATTTTGAAATTCAATTTTCGAGATTAGATTTTTTTCATATAAAACTTTATCATTTTCATAAGTGGTATGTTGAAGTCTTAGGCTATGGTCTATATCCAGAAGTTGACCCTGCAGACTCAAACGGGATTCTTCCATTGAAAGACGCGTGCTTCTCAGTGAATTTATCTGCTGGAAAACATTTGCTTCGTTGTATATAATATTTAATGTTAAAGAAGCGTTATCAAGTTTTAAGATAGGATCGCCAACATTTACATAAGCACCTTCCTCAACATATTTAGTTACTACTTTTCCTCCATCGCTTACATCCAGCAAGAAAGTCTGGATTGGCTGAACTGTTCCTGTGACCGGAATATATTCTTGGAATGGGCCGTATTTAACTGTTGAAATAGTAACTTTATCCTGGTCAACGTTAAGCCTTGAACTTCTATCACCAAAAACAAAACTGTATAGTATTATAAAAACTAATAATGCTCCGCCTGAATACATTGCGATTTTTTTCGGCGGCCATTTTTTCTTTTCAATTTTTCGATCCATCTAAATTCTCCGTAACAATAATTCAATTTTAATTTGAAAAACTTTCTGTTAATTATTCAATATTTATGCCTAATTGATAAAAAAACAAGGTTTTTGTTCATCAAATTATTTTGCCATTTATCATTTGTATTATCCTTTTAGATTTCATACCTATGATCCGAAAATATTTTAGCGTACGTTTTCATTACATTAGTGTTCGCCAACGTACAACTGAATTTTTTTAAATTTGAAAAAAATGTTATAAAAGAGGAGAACTAATTTCGCTCTTAAGATTAGAAGATTTTAAAAGTTCACTGGAAAATCCCCGTTGGTGTGAAATACCTAGAAGCTTTTGACAAGTACTGCAAAAGTATATAAATCTTTTTCCAATACTTGATTGATGTTCGCAAACCCAAACATTATCAATGGGTTTTGAACAATGCGGACAAACTATTTGAACTTTTTCCTTATTTATTTCTTTTATCATCTCCTGCTCCAATACAATTTAGACTGAGTTAAGGGGGAAAAAGTTACCGGAAATAAAAAATTAATTAATTTATTATTAAAGTAAAAAGTTAAAATACAATATTCATTATTAATTTGAGGTATAATTAATTTTATCAAAGAGAATGCCGAAAAATAAAAATTTCTCTTTGAAAAAATAAACCAATAATCTTTAATAATTACAAATAAATAATACTTTAATAACATTAAAACTTTCCGTTTATCAATCAATATTTCCGTAAAAACAAAAAGTTGTTCGAATTCGAACAAATGACATAATAATTATATATTTTAAACAAATTAAATAAGGGGAAATGATTACTCCCGGTTAAATTTTATTTGAAGTATGACTAAAAAATCTGTAAAAGTATTAGTAGTTGACGATAATGAGGATATATTATTAGCGGCAAAACTTCTGTTGAAGCCGATTGTTTCCATTGTGCATACAGAGAAAAATCCTCAAAACATTCCGAAACTATTAAAGAACGAAGAATACGATGTAATCTTTCTTGATATGAATTTTACGCAGGATATGACCAGCGGAAGAGAAGGTTTTTTCTGGCTTAATGAAATTTTAAAAATTGATCCTTCTGCAGTTGTAATTTTAATTACTGCTTATGGTGATATTGAAATGGCTGTAAAAGCTGTTAAAGAAGGTGCCATCGATTTTGTTTTAAAGCCATGGCAGAATGAAAAATTTATTGCAACTTTATCTTCGGCTTTAAAACTGAGGGAATCAAAAGTTGAACTGGAAAATGTAAAATCCAAACAAAAACAATTAATAGCCGAAATTGATAAAAGTTATAATGATTTAATTGGAATTTCTCCTGCAATTCAAAGAGTTTTTCAGACAATAGAAAAAGTTGCAACTACAGATGCAAATATTTTAATCCTTGGTGAAAACGGAACCGGTAAAGAGTTGGTTGCGAGGGCGCTTCATAAAAATTCTAAAAGAGCTGGTGAAGTTTTTGTTCGCGTAGATATGGGTGCATTAACACCGACACTTTTCGAAAGTGAATTATTCGGTCATGTTAAAGGCGCATTTACAGACGCAAAAGAAGATAGGATAGGAAGATTTGAAGTTGCATCGGGTGGTACTCTTTTTCTGGATGAAATAGGAAATATTCCTAATGAACTGCAGGCTAAATTGTTAACTGTTATTCAAAACAGACAGGTTGCAAGAGTCGGTTCCAATCATTATAAACCAATAGACATAAGATTAATTTGTGCAACTAATATGAACATCCATCAAATGGTTGCCGATAATAAATTCAGACAGGATCTTTTATATAGAATTAATACTGTTGAAATTAAAATTCCTCCTTTGCGGGAAAGGAAAGAAGATATTTCAATTTTAGCAGAACATTTTCTGGAAATTTATAAAGCAAAATATAATAAGAGAAATTTAAGATTCAGCCCGGTTACAATAAAAAAACTAGAAAATTATCAATGGCCCGGAAATGTTAGGGAATTACAGCATGCTATTGAAAGAAGTTTAATCCTTAGCGAATCTGATGTGCTGCAGCCTTCTGACTTTTTCTTTACATCGCCTGAAACAAAGGAAGAAAAATTTATTTTTGATACCTATAACTTGGAAGAAGTTGAAAAAGCTGTTATTAGAAAAGTACTGGATGAAAATGACGGCAACATTACAAAAGCTGCTAAAGAGTTAGGTTTAACAAGAACATCACTTTACAGAAGAATGGAAAAGTACGGACTTTAATTAAAATTTATATTTTTATGAAGAACTTTCGTTTAAATTTAATATTTAGAATTCTGTTATTAACATTTTCTGTTTTTCTGTTATTCTATGTTTATTTCGAGACTATATTAAGTGTAACTCCAATTATTATTATTGCTGCAATTATAATTCAATTCTATTTGATTATTAATCTTGTTGATAACACAAACAAAGAACTGTCAAAATTTATTTTATCTATTAAGCATTCCGATTTTTCTCAATCATTTCCAATGGAAAGACTTGGTGGTTCATTTAAGGAATTAGGATCTGCTTTTACCGAAGTAATGAATCAAATTAAAGAAGCAAGATCTGAAAAAGAAGAAAATTTTCAATACTTACAAACTGTTGTTAAACATGTTGGAATGGGTCTGATATCATTTACGGAAGACGGAAAAATTGAAATTATTAATGATGCGGCAAAAAAATTACTTGATGTTAATAATATTATTAATATTAAATTTTTAGCTGATGTTAGTGAAAAGTTAGTTGAGATATTAACGGAAATAAATGCAGGAGAAAAAGCTTTAATTCCTTTAAGAATTAATAATGTTGAAAAACAAATTTCTATTTATGCTAGTGAATTTAAATTAAGAACTAAAAAGTATAAACTGGTTTCTCTGCAGGACATTAAAAACGAACTTGAAAGAGAAAGACTTGCCGGAGAACTTGAAATTGCAAGACAAGTACAGATGAGACTTTTGCCTTTGGCTGAACCGGTATTAAAAAACTATATTATAAAAGGTTTATGCATTTCGGCAAAAGAAGTCGGCGGCGATTATTATGATTTTATTGAACTAGGAAATAATAAACTCGGTGTTGTAATCGGTGATGTTTCCGGTAAAGGTTTGCCGGCAGCTTTTTATATGACTTTAACTAAAGGAATATTCCAGTCTCAGGTTGAATCTTCTTCATCACCAAGCGAAGTTTTAAAAAAGGTAAATAGAATATTAATTCAAACTTTGGAAAAAGGTTCTTTTGTTACAATGTTTTATGGAATTCTGGATTATTCTGAAAATACTTTTATGTATGCAAGAGCGGGACATGAACCAGGAATTTATTACAATAAAGCAAAAAATAAAACTGAACTTCTTCGTCCGATTGGAATTGGTTTAGGATTAAAAGAAGGGGATTTGTTTGATAATAATATTGTTGATAAAAAAATTGTATTAAATGATGGAGATTTGATTTTGCTTTATACGGATGGTTTTAATGATACAAGAAATAAAAACAATGATGATTACGGAAGAGAAAGAATATTAAAGTTTGTTGAAAGAAATAAAAATGTAACAGGAGATAATTTTATAAATGCTCTTTCAAATGACGTAGCGATTTTCAGCGATAATTCTCCTCAGTTTGATGATTTGACAGTTATAACAATTAATTACAAAACTTGATCAAATTAAGTTTATATTTTGGCCTAAGTATTTAAAAACCTTCTGCCATGAATTTTAAAAACTTCAGATTAAACACTATTCTAAGAGTCATAGTTCTCGGCATAAGTATAACCTTATTATTCTATCTTATCTTTTATACAAGTCTATATGCAAGCATTATCGTATTAGCTTTAATAATTATATATCAGCTTTATTCTCTAATTTATTATGTAGAAAAAACCAACCGCGATCTTGCAAGATTTTTAAGTGCAATTGAACATTCAGATTTTTCTCAGACTTTTATAGATACTTCGTTGGGAACTTCCTTTAAAGATTTATATAAATCTTTTAATAATGTTATATTAAAATTTCAAAATACAAGAAGTGAAAAAGAAGAGCATTTAAGATATCTCGAAACAGTTATGCAGCATGTCGGAATTGGATTGATTTCTTATAACCAAAACGGCGAAGTTCAATTTATAAATAATGCGGCTAAAAGATTACTTAAAGTTACATCATTTAAATAATATTACTTCTTTAAGTAAAGTGAGCAAAAGTCTGATGGAAAAATTATTCGCTCTCAAAGCAGGCGAAAAAGAAACAATTAAACTTGTGGATGAAAATGATTTTATACAGCTTATTATTTATGCAACAGAATTTAAATTGAGAGATCAAAGATACCTGCTTGTTTCGCTTCAAAATATACAAAGCGAATTGGAAGAAAAAGAAATGGAAGCATGGCAGCAGCTCATTCGCGTGCTTACCCATGAGATAATGAATTCGATAACCCCAATTTCTTCATTGGCTTCTACGGTTCAAACAATATTAAAGAATAATTTGGAAGAACAAACAAATCTGGATTCCGAAACTTTTGATGATATTAACAGTGCCGTTAATACAATTCAAAAAAGAAGCGAAGGATTAATCCATTTTGTAAATAGTTATAGAAATTTAACAAAGATTCCAAAACCAAATTTTCAGATATTTCAGATCATTTCTCTATTTAATAGAATTAATAATTTAATGGGCAGCGAATTAAAAAAACTTGGAATTAATTTTCATGTTTCTTTAAATCCCAAATCTTTAGAATTAACCGCTGATCCTGAAATGATTGAACAAGTAATTATTAATTTAATTATTAATGCAAAACAATCACTGGAATCAAAAGAAGATGCAGAAATTAATTTAATTGCTTCGCTTGATGAAAGAGGTAAAATATTAATTAGAGTTATTGATAACGGCCCCGGAATTCCCGAAGAAGTTTTGGAGAAAATATTCATTCCATTTTACAGTACTAAGAAAAACGGTTCGGGAATCGGTTTAAGTTTGTCAAGACAAATTATGAGAGTTCATGGAGGGAATATTAGAGTAACATCAAAGCCAAATGAAGAAACCGTTTTTACTTTAAGGTTTTGAAATTAAAATTGTTTAATTGCTAAATGGTTAAATTGCCGGAGAATGATTTTTAAACAAACTATTAAAAAATAAAACAATACAGTTACTCTTTATCTAAATCACTCATCAATGCACTTACAATTCCGTTTGTCCAGCCGAACCCATCCTGCAGCGGATATTCTCCTCCTCCGGCGTGCAGACTCAAATCATCAACATTATATTTTTCAAACATTTTTCCTGTTCTTTTAAAAACCTCTTCGTTAAGATTCAGCCATCTGTTTTTAATTTCGTCGGCTGTTTCATTAAAACCGTAATTTCTTAAACCTTTAATTGTCATCCACTGTAAAGGAGCCCAGCCGTTAGGAGCGTCCCATTGCTGTCCGGTAAAGTTTAGTGTTGATATCAATCCGCCTTCTCTCAAAAAATCATTTTCAATTTTTTCTTTTACTCCGGCAGCCATTTCCATATCTGCTATTTTAAAATATAAAGGATAGCTAGCTGCCAATGAATAAACATTTGTAAAGCTTTTTGATTTTAAATTGTAATCAAAATAGAAATTGTTATTTTCATTCCATAAAATCGAATTAATTAATTGCGCTCTTTTTTCATAGCGATCAACAAACAAATCGCTTTTTTCTTTATTGCCCTTTAATTCATTTAGTTTAGAAATTAATTTCTCCGAAAAGAATAAAAGAGAATTTAAATCAACGGGAATTATCTCCGAACAAATACAGGTTGATAATGATTTTTGATCTTCAAACCAGCGGCTTGAAAAATCCCAACCGGATTCTGCTGCCGCTCTTATATTTACATAAAGATTTTCTTTTTCTTCCTTATTTAATTTCTGTGCGGTTTTAACATCTTCTAAATATGATTCTTCACGCGGAAGTTTTTCCGGATCGTAATATCTATTAAGAAAATTATCCTTATCAATTTTTACAATATGATTAAATGCTTCTCCTTCTTTTAGTGTTTCTTTTGAACCTCTACACCAAAAATTATATTCAGTTTCCAATTGATTTAAATAATTTAATCCCCATTTGTAATCATCTTTAAATCTGCAGACAAGATCAATCATAGCGGCAAAAAAAGGCGGCTGAGATCTTGTTAAATAATAAACTCTGTTCCCGTTTGGTATAAATCCGAAATTATCTATTAAATATGAAAAATTGTCAATCATATTTTCGACTGTTTCAATTTCGCCGTCGGCCAGCAAACCATGCATTGTAAAATAACTGTCCCAGTAATAAATCTCTCTAAATCTTCCTCCTGGAATAATATAAGGTTTAGGAATATTAATTAAAGAGCTGAATTCACTTATGTTTGATGCAGGAGTTCTTTTTAATATCTGCCATAAAAATTTTATATGTTCTCTGATATTTCTTTTTTCGGGAAGCTTAATATTTTCTTCAAGTTCGGTTGGAGGATTAAAATGTGAAAGTGTAAACGTTTTAAGATCGAAGTTGCGTTTAAGTTTTTCTTCTTTATAAAGATTTAAAATTTGCTCCGGATTCATTTTAGGAACTGAATCCACAAATGTTTTAGAATCTTTGAAAACTCCTCCGGATTGAACTGCCGTAAAAAAATCTCCAGAAACTTGTATATAATCTTCTTTTTGTAAAGTCATAATTAAAATTCCTCGAATCTGAATTTTGATCTGACATTATTGTATAAAAATAATATTGTAAATAAAATTCCCATCGGCACAAGTGAAAAATAAAATGCTGTTTGTCCGCTGAAATGACCGAAAATATATCCTGTTATTAATGAGCCTGTTGTTCCGCCTAAAGCAGAAAAAATTACAATCAATCCGCTCATTGCACTTTGCCTGTGTTTTGGTAAGACACTAAGAATAGAAGAATTTAATGCGGGATAAATCGGGCCTAAAAACATTCCGATAAAAGGTAAAATAAATCCGGCGGGAGGAATTTCAGTCCAGTTTTTTATTGAACCGGCAACAACACCTTTAGTTAATGGAAGAACAAAAATAACAAGAAGCATTGATAAGATTACTGAAACGGAAAGAACTTTCATCCAGGAAAATTTTTTAATAAAATATCCGCTTATTAATCTGCCGAAAGCAATTGCGCCTGCAAATATACTTACTATTTGAACACTAATATTATTCGGCATTTGTAGAATGCTTTTATTAAAGGTCGGAAGCCATGTTTGAATACTTTGTTCAATCAATACATACAAAAAAGCACTGAGTATAAATATTAATACAAGGGGGAACCTGATTAAAGCAAGCATTTCCACAAATTCATGTACAATTGAAAACTTTTTTTCTTTATTCTGAACTTCGCTTTCGTCAAGCTTAGTAGTTAATAAATTCAGGAATGCAAAAATACATAGACCTGCAAGAACCCAATAAGTATTTAACCAGCTTTTGGAAGTTGGATCAGAATCACCAATGAAGAATCCAAATATCCAGTAACCGGATAATACCCCGACTTGGAAAATACCTTCCAATATGCTCATTGTACTTGCGTGTTCATTTGAATCTTCCGCAACTAAACCAACAGCTGAATAAGCCGAAACTTTTATTAATCCGAAACTAAAACCTGTAGCGGCAAATAAAATTTTTGCCATTAAAAAACCGTCAAAAAATCGCATACTCAATGAAGCTGCAGTTACAATAATAAGAGCAGTCAGCATAGACTTTTTATAACCGAATTTTGGAATATAAGATGCTAGAAGAAATGAGAAAATTGCAATTGATAAATCTTTAAAAGCTTCAAGAACACTGGCACCGCTTTCGGTTACATGATAGTGTATAATAACTTGTAAAATTACAATGCCTACACTATTGAGCATTAAACCGATGACAAAGTAATTAATATATAAGGAGAGTTTAATTTTAAATTTTTGCATGGTCAGCCCGGTTTGTTTGGAAAGTCTAAAGTTGAATAAAAATAAATAAATTTATGATTAATTGGAATTATTATTCTTTCACATTACTAAAAAGTTAAAATTCATCAATGATTGTAAAATGGAAAAATTTGCTTGTTAATTATTGATTAATTAACTAATTTATTTTTTTAGGACAGCATCGTGACACCAAATGATTAAGTATAGGAGTATAAATAGTTAAGTCAAAAAATAGTAATAACTTAAGAAAGGATTGCAGTATTATTTGATTTTTTAAAATGAACTTAATTAAAAAACATAAAGTCTGCGAATATAAAATTACCCCACCTAATAAGTATCAAACTTATAAAAATCCTTTAGTCGATCTAAAAATAATGTTCAATAAATTGGAGGCACCATGCTAAAATTTACCAATAAATTTGGAATAGCATTAGTTTACTTAGTCCTTTTTTTAATAGTCGGAAGCTTCACTATTTATGCACAAGGTACTGTTTCCGGTAAAGTTACCGACACCAAGGGCAGCCCTATTCCGGGAGTTAATGTTATTTTGTTGAATACTTCTTTAGGAGCTGCAACTAATATTGACGGAGTTTATAAAATTGAAAATGTTCCGTCGGGCAGTTATACATTAAGAATAAGTGCAGTTGGTTATAAAACTCAAAATTTTAGTATAACTGTAAATAATAATCAAACCACCGAGCAAAATGCTTCTTTAAGCGAAGACGTTCTTCGAATGGAGGGAGTTGTAATAACCGGTACAGCTGGTGGAGCCGGAATTGAGAAAAAGGAAGCAAGTTTTTCTGTAACAACAATTTCACCCCGACAAATGGAAGAATTTTCACCGCCTAGTACTGCAGCGGTATTAGATTTTGTCCCAGGTGTATGGTCGGAAAGTTCCGGTGGAGTTGCAGGTGCAAATATATTTGTCAGAGGCTTGCCTTCTTCCGGTGATGCCCCATTTGTAACTATGTCGATAAACGGAGCTCCAATATACGGTACAGAAACACTTTCATTCTTTGAACAAAGCAGTATCTTCCGTATTGATGAAACTGTTGCCTCAACGGAAGCATTGAGAGGCGGTCCCAGTACTGTTTATTCAAATGGAGAAGCCGGATTAACTACTAACTTCAATCTAAAAAAAGGGACAAGTCAAACTTTAGGAAAAGTTAAAGTATACCACTACCGATTACAGTCAGCAAAGATTTGATGCTGTATTAAGCGGACCTATTGCAAACAAGTTCTACTATATGATCGGTGGATATTACAGAACATCTCCGGGTATCCGTAACACACAATTTAACTCTGAAAATGGCGCACAATTTACAACACAATTAACTAAAGTTTTTGATAATGGTGTTATTAATGGTTTCGCAAGACTTACAAACGATCATGGCCAATGGATTTTACCAATGGCTTTAAGTACCGGTAATAATGAAGGTACATTTGCGCAATTAGGAAACGCAACCCGTTATAGAACCATTGAGAATTAATGCCGCAGGTGATAGTGTACAATATGATTTTTCAAATGGTCGCGGATGGAAAGGTATTGTCAGCGGATTAAATTTCAATTATGGTTTAGGTTCAGGACTGGACTGTTCGTGATAACTTATCTTATACAAATGGGTATGCAAATACATTCGGTTTTGTGCCAGATGGAAGTCCTTTTACTGTTGCAAGTTTAATGTCTACTCTTGATGTGAGTTCATTGCACACAAATGACGGGAAAACACTTACATCAGGTTATTTGCAGAAATATGGTTATTGGGTTGTAAAAAAGAACATTGAGTCTGTTACAAATGATTTAAGTTTGACAAACGATATTGATAATCATAAAATTACAATCGGCGCTTATCAATCATATTGGACTTCAAAAGATTTTTGGACATTAGGTAATGATGTTACAGTTCATAACATTGCTAACGGAGGAATAATTAAAGAAGCTCCAACAGGAACTTCTGGTTATACCCTTGATGAAGCCGGTGATGCAAGAATGTCTGCAATTTATGCAGGGGATTCATGGCAGTTAACAAAAGTAGTTAGGCTTGATTTTGGTGCACGTTATAACTTCTTTAATCTTAACTATACATTAGACGGCGGCGGTACATTCCCGGATGGACTTCCTGATCTTACTGCCAGTTTAGACGGAACCGACTGGGCCGGTACATTTGCTATCAACTTTGCTTTTACTAATAACTTAGGCGCTTTTGCTAGAGCTTCAAAAGGTTCACTTTTTCCGAATTTCGATGATGTAAGAAGCAATATTTATAATGTAAAAAGCGGAACTGTTAGTAAAGATACGAGCGGTACAATAGTAAATGTTGATGGAACTGTAGATCCTAATTTATTCAATCAATTTGAAGTTGGTTTAAAACTCGATCAACAATATTATAGTTTGTTTTTAACCGGATTTGCAAATATGGTTCAACAATTTGACGGAGATGTATTATCTACAAGAGCAAATGCTCTTCTTAAAACCCGTACTTTTGGTCTTGAAATAGACGGAGGATTAAAAATTGAAGGCTTCAGATTAAATCTTGTTGGTACATTCCAGAGCGGTAAAATAACAGATGCTCCCCAGGATCCAAGTGTAGTTGGAAACAAAATCTGGCGCCAACCTGATTTTCAATTCCGGGTTGCTCCAAGTTATAGCTTTCCTATTAGTCAGTCTTTATCTGCTTCTTTGTATGCAGCTTTTAGATATGTTGGTAAAAGATGGAATGATAGAACTAACTTATATCAATTGGATTCGTTTACTAAGTTAGATCTTGGTGTTAATGTTTCTACTGCTAGTGGGATAACATTTAATATTTATGCAGATAATTTAACTAATTCTCATGGCTTAACAGAAGGTGATCCTCGTGATCCTGCTTCGGCAAATGGTCGTCCTATTTTAGGCCGTTCTTTAAGATTTTCAACTTCTGTTAATTTCTAATCTTATTGTTTTTATATATTTTAGCCGGATCTTATATTGGATCCGGCTTTTTTTATTTGGTATAAAATCCTGCGGATAACCAGCCAACCCAATGCTTTAATGAAAACGGTGCTGTTAAACCCATATGTGTATGTTTAATCGGAATAACTCCTTCTGTCCATGTATCCGAATAAGCAAATAATTTTCCATTTAAGTTTATTCTGTCTAAATTTTTAAATGTTTTCGAAATAGTCAATAAACCAAACGGAATGGAATATTGCCCGCACCAAAGTGGAGTTATTTTTTTATCATTTGCCCACAAATCATTTTTAAGCTGTTCAATTTTGGAATGAGTTAATTCTCCATTGAAACATGAATCTGCAATTTCTTTATCTCTTTCAGTTCCTTTTTTATGTGCTTCAAGATCTAATCCATACGGAGAATTATTAAAGTCTTCGCCGTAATGATTTGCATCGGATGAAATCAAAAAGAAAATATCTTTTCCGGGTGTTAAATTATTTTCTTTAATGTATTTACTTATAATTTTCGAAAGCTGGTTTGATATTTCATCCATTCTATCGAAACTCATTCCGGTAATCATAATTGGAGTAATTTTTATATCACGATTATAATATTGCAAGAAAGGTACAAGTGCTTCAATTGAATGTTCAATTTCCTGAGCTTTATTATTTACTTGATAATAATTTTTATCCAGGTTTTTTTCTAAATATTCTCTAAGCTTAGATATTTTTACATTGCCGTATGGTCCATGCCAGTAATTAAAACTATCGAACATCAAAATATTTCTAGGATCATTTAAAGCTTTTCTTACTGTTCCGTGTGTTACTCCGAAAATTACTACCTCTTTAGTTTTAATTAATTTATATAAAGGATAATAAATTTTTGCAGTGTACAAATAATCATCGTGGGGAGAAATTCCAGCAACTAAATTTTCGCTTGAATAATCTTTAATTCCATCGTGATGATTAGACAAGTAACTCATTAAACTGTCCATTTCATTTGCGTTCCAGCAAAAACCGACGTTGTCTCTGATTGGTCTGATTTCTTGTGCCATAAGGTATGTTGTGATGAATGTGAGAAATAATATTGTAAAGAACTTTTTCATTTTTAACTCTCATAAGATTTATTCCGAATACAAAAATAACATAATCTTACAAAGAATTGAATAGAAAAAAATTATCAGTAATTATTTCATCCAGGCAGATATCACAATAAAAGAAAAACAAAGGATGGCAGCTAAAACAAATATCTTTATAACTTCCGCAGAATATTTTATTCGTTTCATTTTAAATTTTCTAAAAAATTTAAGTAATTATAAAATAGAAATATTAACAACCGGTTAAGTCAAATTGATTTTATTTAAACAATTCATACAAAATATTTTTTTGATTTAAAACACCTTATTAAAAATATTTGTCTGAAACCTCAATTATAAAGCTCAATTCATATTAAACTGTTTTATTCTTGTTTAAAAACGTAGAAAATTATTATTGAAAGAAAAAAGTTGGGAGTTTTATATGATTAAAGAAGTATCATCTAATCAGTTAAAAAAGCAATTTGATTTAAAAAAATTAAATATAAAATCCACTAAAGATGTTAGTAAATTAAAAGGAATTGTAGGACAGGAACGGGCGGTTAAAGCATTGCAGTTCGGTTTGCAAATGGACGGCTGCGGATACAATATTTATGTTGCCGGCTCTCCCGGAACCGGAAAAATGACTTCCGTAAAATCATTTCTAGAAGAAATTGCTTCAAAGAAAAAATCTCCGTCGGATTGGTGTTATGTAAATAATTTTGATGATCCCTATCAGCCTAAAGCTATTAAACTTCCCGCAGGAAAAGGCGCGGAATTTAGTCAGGATATGAATCATTTAATTGAACATGTTCAAAATGAAGTTCCCAAAGCTTTCGAAAGTGATGAATATTCAAATCAAAGAGAAAAACTCTTAGGTAATTTAAATGAAGAGAGAGAAAAGCTATCTCAAGAGATAAGCAAGAAAGCCTCGGAAAAAGGATTTAATCTGCAGGCAACTCCTATGGGAATTGTATTTGTTCCTTTAAAAGATGACAAACCTATGACGAATGAACAGCTTCAATCTATAAATAAAGAAGAACGGGAAGAGTTGGAAAAAAAACGTGAAAGCCTTCAAACTGAAGTTAAAGCAACAATGAAAAATATCCGGAAGCTTCAAAGAGAAATGCAGGAAAAAATTAAAAGTTTAGATCAAAAAATTGCTTATCAAATTGTTCATGGCTTAATAGAAGACATTAAAGAAAAATTTGAAGATTATAAAAAGATAGAAAAATATTTAGATGATGTAGAAGAAGATATATTGGAAAATGTTGATGCATTTAAAATTGATCAGCAGCAGGAATCTCAAAATCCGCAGCTGGAAATGCAGAACGAAAAAATAAGAGAAATGGTAACCAAAAAATATACCGTTAATGTTCTTATAGATAATAGCAAACAAAAAGGTGCTCCAGTTATTGTTGAATATAATCCCACTTACAGCAATATAGTTGGAAGAATTGAAAAAGAAATGAGAATGGGTGCTTTGTCTACGGATTTCTCAATGATAAAAGCAGGTTCACTGGCAAGAGCAAACGGAGGATTTTTAGTTATTTCATCAGAAGATCTTTTACAGAATGTTTACAGCTATGACGGATTGAAAAGAGCATTAAAAAGTTCCGAACTTCAGATTGAAGAATTAACCGAAAAGCTTGGATTTGTTACAACAAAAACATTGCGTCCTCAGCCGATAAATCTTGATATAAAAGTAGTATTAGTCGGATCGCCATTAATTTATTATCTCTTGTATCAATATGACACTGATTTTTCTGAACTTTTTAAAGTTAAAGCTGATTATGATACTCAGATGGGGATAAGCTCTGATAACATTTCTAACTTTTTAAGTTTTGTTTCTACATACTGTGAAAAAGAAAATTTAAAACATTTCGATAAAAAAGCCGTCATTAAATTATTGGAACATGCTTCAAGAATGGCAGAAGATCAAGAAAAACTTTCAACGGAATTCGGTCATATAGCAGACTTAATTAGAGAAGCAAATTTTTATGCTAAAAACGGTAAGAATGGTTTAGTAACTGAAGAGAATGTAAAGAAAGCACTTGATGAAAGAATTTTCCGTTCAAGTCTTATTCAAAATAAAATTGAAGAAATGATTAAACGAGGTACAATTTTAATTGATATATCCGGTGAAAAGGTAGGACAGGTAAACGGTTTGTCCGTTATTATGCTTGGCGATTATATGTTCGGGAGACCAAGCAGAATTACTGCAACCGTAGGTCCGGGAAGAGATGGAATTATTGATATTGAAAGAGAAGTTAAACTCGGAGGACCGATTCACAGCAAAGGAATTTTAATTATCAGCGGTTATCTTTCTAAAAAATATGGACTAGGAAAACCTTTAACTCTAGCAGCAAGAATTGTATTTGAACAAAGTTACCAGGGAATTGAAGGAGACAGCGCATCGGCTGCAGAAACTTTTTCAATTATATCAGCAATTTCGGAAATTCCTTTAAGTCAAAATATTGCTGTAACCGGTTCTGTAAATCAAAACGGAGAAATACAGGCAATCGGCGGAGTCAATCATAAAATAGAAGGCTTTTATGATTTATGTAATTCAAAAGGATTAACAGGAAAACAGGGAGTGATTATACCACAAAGTAATTTAACGAATGTTAATTTAAGAGATGATGTTGTAGAAGCAGTAAAGAAAAAGAAATTCCATATTTGGGCAATTAAAACAATTGATGAAGGATTGGAAATTTTAATGAATAAAAAATCTGGTAATCTTTTAAAAGATAATACATTTACAAAAAATTCTATTAATGAAGAAGTAAGGTTAAAGTTAAATAAATATCAGCAGTCCATTAAAGAGTTAAGTTCAGATAATAAAAAATAGTACTTTGATTTATAAATAATTATTTGGACTTGATTTTATTAGAATTGAATAAAAAAATCCCTCTTCCAAAAGGGAAGAGGGATTCTAGTTTTTAGATTAGTGGGCGGTACTTACAGTATGTCCGGGTTCAGCATGTTCGGCAGTATTCCATATTGCAAGAATACCAACAACTATACCGGATATAAAGAAGTTCCACGGAACTGCTAATCCAAATGCTACTCCGCTTAAGAAAAGCCAAATACCAATTATACCATTAACAGTTCCTTGCCAGCTGTTTACTCTGCCAGCTCCCCAGAATCCGAATATTACAGAAACTATACCGGGGATCAATATGCTGGCTGGTGTTTGTAATTGCGGAACAAATCCGCAGATTATTAACCATACACCCACTGCTATATTTATCCAGCCTTGCCACATAACATCTCACTCCTTTCACATATTAACTCAACATTTCTCATTCGCGTTTATAATGTAATTAATAATAGCCCGCTTGTCTGTGAATTATGAGATACCGGTGTTTTAAATCATTAATGGTATTTTTAAAAGAAGATCACAATTGTTAAATAATTTTATAGTTATAAATGAAAAGAAAAAAGTTTAATATAAAAGGGAAAATAATGAAGCACATTAAAACAAATTTTGAAAAAGGTTTTTCCGTTCAACATAAAATCAAAAATTCTCAATTTGCAGTTATGGTTCTTGAACCAGGCACTTCTACAGGTGGACCAAATAATAAACATAAAAATTCGGATCAATGGCTGTTTGTAATATCAGGAATTGGCAAAGCCGTAATTAATAATTCTAAAATAGAATTTGATGAAAACAGCTTGTTATTAATTGAAAAAGGTGAAACGCATGAAATAGTGAACACTGGCAATAAACCTTTAAAAACAATTAATATTTATGTACCCCCTGCTTATTGATTAAAATAAAATTAATGGGATTAAAAGAAAAATTAAAATGGCATTAAGATTGCTAAATATTAACCGTTATAGTTTATAGCTAGGATAAATAAACTTAATTTATTCAATAATTAAGCATTAAAAATTGTATTCAATCTCTAAAATGAGAATTATTAGTTGTTATTGAGAAAATAAAGGGGTAAAGATGTATAAAATACTTTCCGCTTGTTTCATTGCTCCAAATGTAAAACGCTTTGAAATTGAAGCTCCTAAAATTGCTGTTAAACGCAAACCCGGACAATTTGTAATAATAAGAATTAATAATGAAGGTGAAAGGATTCCTCTGACAATCGCAGATTCGAACATCGAAAAAGGTTCAATAACAATAATTGTTCAGGGAATAGGAAAAACAACTACAGAATTAAACCAGCTTGAAACAGGCGATTCTATCATGGATGTTGTTGGCCCTCTCGGTCAGGCTTCTCACATTGAAAATTTTGGTACTGCAGTCAGCATCGGCGGCGGAGTGGGAACGGCAATTGCTTTTCCTACTGCAGTTGCTTTAAAGAAAGCTGGAAATCATACTATTTCTATTGTCGGCGGAAGATCAAAAGAATATGTTATTCTTGAAGAAGAAATGAAAAATACCTGCGATGAAGTTTATATAACAACAGACGACGGAAGCTATGGATACCATGGTTTTGTAACAGATAAATTAAAAGAATTAATTGAAGCAAAAAGACAAATAGATTTTGTACTTGCAATCGGACCCATTCCAATGATGAAAGCAGTTGCGGAAGTCACAAGAAAATATAAAATAAAAACTGTTGTAAGTTTAAATCCTATTATGGTTGACGGAACAGGAATGTGCGGAGGATGCAGAGCAACTGTTGACGGTAAAACAGTTTTTGTTTGTGTTGACGGTCCTGAGTTCGATGCTCATAAAGTTGACTTTGAAACTTTAACAAGAAGAAACAGAACTTACAGAGAAGACGAAGAACTGGCGTTGAAAAATCATATGTGCCAGTATGAAAAAACTAAATTAGACGGAATTGAACTTTCTTAAAAAATTGAAATACACCTAAAAATTTTCGGGAAGAAAAATGGAAAAAATATCAAATAAAGAAAGAATGAAAATACAGCGTCAAGCGATGCCTGAACAAAATAATGTTGAACGCAGAAGTAATTTTAGCGAAGTAAATATTGGTTTTACCGAAGAACTTGCCAAGCTTGAAGCATTGAGGTGTATTCAATGTCCTAAACCTACTTGCATTTCCGGCTGTCCGGTTGGAGTAAAAATAAATGATTTTATCGCTCTTATTAGTGAAGGAGATTATTTAGGTGCTGCTGCAAAAATAAAAGAAGACAATCTGCTGCCTGCAATTTGCGGAAGAGTTTGTCCGCAGGAAGAACAATGCGAAATAAAATGTACTGTTGGTAAAAAGAATGAACCGGTTGCAATCGGAAGACTGGAAAGATTTGTAGCTGATTATGAAAGAAATACAGTTGGAATTAGAACTCCGCAAATTGCACCCAAAACAGGAAAAAAAGTTGCAATAATCGGAAGCGGTCCGGCAGGATTAAGCTGTTCAGGCGATTTAATTCAAAAAGGTCATGATGTTACTGTGTTTGAAGCATTACACGAGTTAGGCGGAGTTTTAATTTACGGAATTCCTGAATTCAGACTGCCTAAAGAAATTGTTAAAACGGAAATTGATTCTCTTAAAAAATTAGGAGTAGATTTTCAAACTAATGCTGTTATAGGATTTACCGATACAATTGATGAACTTTTAGCAAACGGCTACGATGCAGTTTTTATTGCTGTCGGTGCAGGACTTCCATACTTCTTAAATATTCCGGGAGAAAATTTCAGCGGAGTTTATTCATCAAATGAATTTTTAACCCGTGTTAATTTGATGAAAGCTTATAAATTTCCCGAATACGATACTCCTGTATTTCATGTGAAAGATAAAAATGTTGCAATTTTCGGCGGCGGCAACACAGCTATGGATGCTGTTAGAATATCAAAAAGATTAGGTGCTAAAAATGCTTATATAGTTTACAGAAGATCCGATGTAGAAATGCCTGCGCGAAATGAAGAAATTCATCATGCAAAAGAAGAAGGAATTGAATTTATATATTTATCAAATCCGGTTGAATTTATCGGAGATGAAAACGGCTGGCTGAAAGGTGTTAAACTTCAGAAGATGGAATTAGGTGAACCGGATGCATCGGGCAGAAGGCGTCCTGTTCCAATCAAAGGTTCGGAATATATATTGGATGTTGATATGGCTGTAATTGCAATCGGCAACGGATCTAATCCAATTATACAAAAAACAACTCCGGATTTAAATTACAACAAATGGGGCAACATACTTGTTAACGAAGAAACTATGGAAACTTCTAAAAAAGGAGTTTTTGCAGGCGGCGATATTGTTACAGGCGGTGCAACAGTAATACTTGCAATGGGCGCCGGCAGAAAAGCCGCAGCAGCAATTGATGAATATTTGAAGAACAAGTAATAGAATTTTATAACTCATCCCAACCCTTCTCTTTCAAAAAGAGAAGGGCTTATTAGTAATGACCACTTTTCATTTGAATTCTTGACAAGAAAATTAATGTAAAGTTTTATTGATAACAAAGTCTTTCCCTTATTTTTAAGGGAAAGATTTAGATAGGGTTAAAAAAGAACCATTCTCAAAATTTAAAATCACAATTACAATAAGCTTTTCCATATTGACAATCTTAAAATTAAATATTAGCTTAAAAATAAAAATATTATTCTGGGGGTAGCTATTGTTTGATTTTTACTTTTATTCTTCAAAGACAAACCTGCCATATTATTTCAGAGGTAAACTATGTTAAGTTTTAGAATAGCATTTATTGCTTTATTCTGTTTTGTATTATTCAATCCTTTTACAAATGCTCAAATAGATACTACAAAGGTAAAACCCACACAATACAGAAGAGGAATTACTCTTCAGCCCGGATATCAAAGTTATGAACAGAAATATGAAGGAAAAGATCTTCTTGATATTAAACAAAGATTATATCCAATTGGTAAGGTAAACAGCGGAACGGGAGTTTGGACAGAACTAAGTCCCGGAGTGCCGAGAGTAGATTATCTTGGAATTCATTTTGTAAATCCTGACACAGGCTGGGCATGCGGAGATTTAGGAACAATTATAAAATCAACAAACGGCGGAAATCACTGGATAACCGAAGTAACCGGCACATCAACACCGGTATTAAAAGTAAACAGCATAGATGGACAAACAGTAATAGCAAGCGGTTTTAGCGGATTAATACTTACGTTCAACGGACGGCGGAGACAGCTGGACACAAATAACAAGCGGAGTAACTAGGAGACTTGTGGGGACTCCAGATGATAAACGATACACTTGGCTGGGCCTGCGGAACAAACAACTCACTGATAAAAACCACAGACGGCGGACAAACCTGGCAAACAGTAACAACTCCTGGATATAGCTCAGATTATTGGTGGATAGATTTTATGGATGAGGAATATGGATTTATAGCAGCAAACGGAAAAGTACTTAGAACAATAGATGGCGGAGAAAACTGGGATATAATTCAGGCAGGCGACAACCAGGCATTATTTAGTGTTGATATAATAGATAGTTTACATATTGCAGCGGCAGGCTATGGAGGGACAAATTATGCAGGGAAAAACATTTACAGCAGCGACGGCGGAAATACCTGGATAAACGGCGGACAAACCCCAGCCTTACCAATAAACTGCATAAAATATATTAATCCCGATACCGGCTATTTTGTTATGAATGATGTGGGAACATATAAAACAACAAATAGCGGACAAACATGGAATCCATTAGATACAACAGGATTAGGAAGGAATGGTCAATATGATATACAATTATTCACACAAATGAATATTGGCTACTCAGTAGGACCAAGCTTACAGATTTACAAAGCTGATGGCAACCTAGACATTTGGCACAAGCTAATAATAAACGATGATCTTGTAGATGTTTTTTTTACAAGTGAACAAAAAGGATTTACAATAAGTTCAGGACCAAGTGGCAGAGTATATAAAACAACAAATTCCGGCGAAGATTGGCAGTTGGCTTCAGGGCCAAGCGGCTACAACTTATATTTCACAGACAGCTTGACAGGTTATTTAGGAAGTACTTCTTTATGGAAAACTACAAATGGAGGAGATAGCTGGTATAAAACAAATTCCCCAAATACATTTGGAGGAATAAGTAAAATACAATTTATAACACATGAAATTGGATGGTATGTAACATTGGGAGGAGCAATATTTAAGAGTACAGATTATGGTGAAGATTGGTTCCAACAACTAAATGTTTATCCGGATGAGGTGTCGAGTATAAATTTTATTGATTCATTATACGGATGGGCAAGCTCAAGATACTTATGGCAAACAACTAATGGGGGCAATGATTGGATCCAACGGGATGACTTGCCTATTATATTTAGTAGTGATATTTATTTTAATAATATTGATACAGGTTGGGTCGCTGGTTTTTTAGCAAGTCCTTTTTATAAGCTTTACACAAAACAATTGACGGTGGATTAAATTGGACAATAGTTTCTGAAGTTACAGGACCAAATAATTTTAATTTTTTCCCCGACCCAATCCATTGGATGGTTAGTGGATTTCAACATGTTTATATAACAAATAATGGCGGAAATACCTGGAACGAAATAACATCTGATATACCCGCAGGATTTAACAAATTTCAAGCACCGACAAATTATATAGGATATGCGGTTGGACCTGGAGGTTTAATTCTAAAATATCAGGATACAACTTATACACCAGTTGAATTATTCTCATTTGATGCCAATTATACTAATAACAAAGTAATACTTAATTGGAGAACAGCAACTGAAACAAACAATAGAGGTTTTGAAATTGAAAGACAAGATGTCAGTCGTCAGTTGTCAGTAGGCAATTGGAAGAAGATTGGATATGTTCAAGGTAAGGGAACAACAACTGAACCACAATCTTATTCATTCAATGATAAAGACATAACAAATCGAAAATATAAATATAGATTAAAGCAGATAGATTTTAACGGAACTTATAAATATTCAAAAGAAATTGCAATAAATATTAGTATCCCGTTAAAATTTTCATTAAGCCAGAATTATCCAAACCCTTTCAATCCAAGTACTAATATCGGATTTACGATTCCGGATTTTGGATTTGTTACATTGAAGATTTATGATGTTTTGGGGAGGGAAGTTAAAACTTTAGTAAATGAAGTAAAGAAACCTGGAGAATATAAAATAAAATTCAATGGAAGTAATCTTCCGAGTGGAGTTTATTTTTATAGTTTGAAAACAGAAGATTTTTATCAAGTGAGGAAGATGTTATTAATTAAGTAAACAATTAAAAATTAAAAAAGAAAAATTAAAAAGTGTTAAAAAACTTGGATGAATGATTGAATGTATGTATGCATAAAGAAAGTTTTAATTAAACGTAATATACTCGTATCCTATATTTTAATTTCAAATTTATAATAATTTATTTCATTTATTATTATAGTAGGAATATCATTAACCCACGGATTTATTCGTGGGAAAAACTAACTAAAATAAATTTCTAAATAACTGTTTTAACAGTTTATCTTAACTATTATAGTATTTAATTCTAAAAGAGAGCTTAATATTTATACCTTCTCCAATCAGAAAAAAATCATTCTACTCAATTACCGACAGCTTTAGCAGACGGAATTTAATAAACCAAATCAACCGGCTTCAGCCGCATTATAATTGAATTTTCCAGCATAAATTTCATTAAATAATTCGAAAAAGTCCTAAAATTAAAGCTTTTCTTAAGATTTATGAATAATTTCCATTCAACAATCTTCTTTCTCTTTTGACAAAAAAATTTCCAACTCTAAGAAACAAATCTATTTTTCAAATCATTTTGCAGCATTTTAACATTTAGCATTCATCTTTAAATTTTTCCTTTTGGCATCTAATATGAATAATTTTAATTGTAAATGAATAAAAAAATTAAATTTTCAAAAGGGGAGATTTATGCCTAAAATAGCAATTATTGATGACGACCCTGATATTCTCGATGCCAGCAGTGTAGTTTTAACTTCAAAAGGATATGAAGTTATAACCGCCGCCAATCCCGATGACGGTTATAAAATAGTAAAGGAAAGCAATCCCGATCTAATTATTCTTGATGTAATGATGAATGAACCTGATGACGGATTTTTCCTTGCACAAAAATTTAGAAAAGAAAAAATATTTACTCCTATTATAATGTATACTTCCGTTTCAAAATCAATCGGAGTTGATTACGGAATAAGTGAAATGGTTCCGGTTGATGATTTTGTTGAAAAACCAATTTCACCAGATGAATTAATAGAAAAAGTTGAAAAACTTTTGCAAACGGAAGCAGGGAGGTAACCATGCTGGAATTTGAAAAAAATGCATTGTCCGAAGAAATTGAATCTTTAGTTGCACAATACGAAAACAACCGCTCTTCATTATTGCAGATTCTTCAAGCTGTACAAAGAAAACATAAATACATTTCCGATTTTGCTCAGCAGGAAATTGCTAGACTATTAAACATTCATCCGGTTGAAGTTTACAGCTTTATTACATTTTATTCTTTTCTTCATTCAGAACCAAGAGGAAGAAATATTGTTCGTCTTTGCAGAACAATTTCCTGTGATATTGCGGGAAAAAATGAAGTGGAAGAAGCAGTTAAAAGAGAGCTGGGAATTTCATTCGGAGAAACAACAAAAGATAAACGTATTACGTTGGAGTATACTAATTGTCTCGGTATGTGCGATCAAGGACCGGCAATGTTGGTTAATGAAAAAGTTTATACTCATCTTGATCCCGAATCAGCCGTTAATATTTTGAATGAAATTAAATAGGATTTAAAAATGGAAATAACAATAGAAAAAAATAAAAAACGAAGTGGTCCTGTTCTTTTTTCAGATTATGAACGGGGTCAGAGCATTAAAAAAGCAATCGAGCTCGGAAGAGAAAATATTTTATTTGAATTAAAAAGTTCTCGATCTTAAAGGAAGAGGAGGCGCCGGTTTTCCGACAGCTACAAAATGGATGCTTACAGCAGCAGCTAAAGATGGAAAAAAATATTTGGTATGCAATGCGGATGAAGGTGAACCTGGAACATTTAAAGACAGAGTTTTACTTCTTGAATATCCCGAATTGGTTTTTGACGGAATGGTTGTAGGAGGTTTTACTTTGGGAGCAAAAGAAGGAATTGTTTATCTACGAGGCGAATATGAATATATGCTGGAATTTTTGGAAAATTATTTAATAAAAATGCGCGAAGATAATCTCCTTGGTAAGAATATTTTAGGAAAAGAAGGATTTGATTTTGATATAAGTATCAGTTTGGGTTCCGGTGCCTATGTATGCGGAGAGGAAACTGCATTAATCGAATCACTTGAAGGCAACAGGGGAGAGCCGAGAAACCGTCCGCCTTATCCTGTTAATACAGGTTATATGGGTTATCCGACAGTTGTAAATAATGTAGAAACGTTGGCTTCTGTTTCTCATATTATAATGAAAGGCGGGGAGTGGTTTAAAAAATACGGAACTGATAAATCTACAGGTTCGAAATTATTTTCTGTTTCCGGTGATTGTAAAAAACCGGGAGTTTACGAATTGCCCTGGGGAACAAGCATAAATAAGCTGCTTGAAATTGTTGAAGCAGAAAATACAAAGGCAGTTCAAGTCGGCGGAGCTTCGGGAACATGTATTCCAAAATCTCAATTTGATCGCATTCTTGCTTATGAAGATGCTGCTACCGGGGGTTCAATAATGATTTTCAATGAAAGCAGAAAAATGATTAAAGTATTAAAAAACTTTATGGAATTTTTCGAGGAAGAATCCTGCGGTCAATGTACTCCTTGCCGTGTTGGAAATACAAAACTATTGGACGGAATTAGAAAAATTGAAAAAGGAGATTATACTTTTTCTTATATAAACAATTTAAAAGAATTAGGCAGAACTATGCAGGTTGCATCAAAATGCGGATTGGGACAATCAAGTCCTAATTCATTTATTTCGATTTTAGAAAACTTTAAAGATGAAATATTTAATGTAAACGGGAAAGGGAGGCAGCAATGGTAAAGCGAGATAATGAAAGAGTGCCTGTCAGTCAGCAGCCTCATATAGTTGAAAAACCTGATGATACGTACAAAAATCGGCGGAACGGTTTCGATTCAAATAAATGAAAAGAAAATTTCTGTTCCTTTGGGAACTACAATTTTAGAAGCATGTAAACAAAATCAAATTCATATTCCCACGCTTTGTCATCATCCTGATTTATGTATTGCCGGTGTATGCCGTATTTGTGTTGTCGATGTTGAAGGAATGAGAACGCTCCAAACAGCATGTTCTTTTCCTATTACTTCTCCGATTAAAATTCATACTTCTACACCAATGGTTCGTAAAGCAAGAAGGCATATAATTGATCTGTTATTAAGTGAACATTACGGCGAATGTTATTCATGTGCAAGAAACGGAAACTGCGAACTTCAAGCACTTGCAAATGAATACGGAGTTGACGGATACACATTCGGTCATACAGATAAACCGAGATTTGAAGTTGACAAATCATCTGCCGCTGTTGTAAGAGATATGAGTAAATGTGTTTTGTGTAAACGCTGTGTTAGAACTTGCATTGATCTACAGGAAGTCGGAGTTCTTGAAGCAATAAACAGAGGACATGAAACTCATATCGGAACATTTTTAGATAAACCATTGGCGGATGTAATTTGTATTAATTGCGGTCAGTGTATTAACAGATGTCCAACCGCCGCATTGCGTGCAAATGATCCATCGGATGAAATATGGAATGCAATTGATAATCCCAAAAAACATGTTGTTATTCAAACAGCTCCTTCACCACGAGCTGCAATAGGAGAGGAATTCGGAATTGAACCCGGACATTCTTTCACAGGAGAAATGAATACAGCTTTGAAAAGAATAGGATTTGATAAAGTATTCGATACAAACTTCACTGCAGATCTTACAATAATTGAAGAAGGAACGGAATTATTAAACAGATTAAAAGCAGCAATTGTCGACAAAAATAAAAAAGTTAAACTTCCCCAGTTTACTTCATGTTCACCGGGATGGATAAAATTTATTGAACATTTTTATCCGGAATATCTCGATTATTTGTCGACAGCAAAATCTCCGCAGCAGATGTTCGGAGCTATTACAAAAACTTTTTATGCAAAAGAAGCGGGCATTGATCCTGCTGATATTGTAACAGTAGCTTTAATGCCTTGTGCAGCTAAAAAATTTGAATGCAACAGGCCTGAAATGAATGCTTCAGGTTTTAAAGATGTTGATTATGGTTTAACCACTCGCGAAATGGCGAAGATGATTAAAGAAGCAGGAATTTATTTACCTGAAATGCCTAAATCGGATTTTGATGATCCGTTTGGAAATGCTTCGGGTGCAGGATTAATTTTCGGTGCAACCGGCGGAGTTATGGAAGCAGCTTTAAGAACGGTTTACGAATTAGTAACCGGCAGGGAAGTTCCATTTAAAAACTTAGCAATTGAACCATGCAGAGGATTTGAAGGAGTTAAACAAGCTTCTGTAAAATTGGAAGGATGTGTTGAAGAATATAAATTTCTCGAAGGTGTAGAGTTAAAGTTTATGGTTGCGCACGGAACTGCAAATGCTAAAAAAGTAATGGAAATGCTGAGAAAAGGTGAGTTGGAAGATGTTCATTTTGTCGAGATAATGGCTTGCCCGGGCGGATGTTTAGGCGGCGGCGGCCAGCCGATTCCAACTTCGGAAGAAATAAGAAAAAAACGTGCACAGGCAATTTATGCAGAAGAAGAATCACTGCAGATCAGAAAATCTCATGAAAATCCTCATATAAAATATATTTATGAAAATTTTCTGACTGAAGGTCCCTGCGGTAAATTATCCCATAAATTACTTCATACTCATTATAAAAAACGGGGAAAATATATAATATAATTTAAACTTGAAAATATTATAATTTAAGATCAGGGGAAACCATGATAGCATTAGTACCGTCCTGGGCTCATCATTATGATGAATTCTGGGATACATTAAAAAGAAGAAACTTCTGGTTTATTAAGCTCAGATACGGGGCGGTATTAATGCTTATTGCCTTTCTGCTAAGTGCGGAATTTATTCTTCAAATAAAATTTTCCGAAACTCAAGTCAGAGCGCTATTTATAATTACTTTTATAATTCTTATATATAATATAGTACTGCAGAGTGTCCGGCAAAAAATTAACTGTGTTCCCAAAAAATTTAACCCGCTTCATTTCTCGCTTCTTCAAATGATGCTGGATTTTATAGCATTATGTCTTTTAGTTTATTATACCGGCAGTATCGAAACTCCATTATATATGCTTTTTGTTTTTCATATGATTATAGGAAGCTTAATACTTCCGGGTAAAGTAATTTATTCAATGGCTGTGCTTATTATTTTATGGTTTGGAGCCACGGTATTCGGAGAATATTTCAATATAATTCCTCACTATACTGTCGAGGGATTTTTGGAATATCCTATATATAATAATCTGCATTTAATTATAGCGTTCAGTGTTGTTTTTGCTTTTGTAATGTTTATTAGTGTTTTACTTGCCAACAGTATTGCAAGGCAGCTTTACAAAATGGAGCAGGATTTAGTTGAAAGTCTTGATAAATTAAATGAAGCCGAAGCGGAAAAACAAAAATATATTATGGGAATTGTACACGAAATAAAAACACCGCTGGTTGCAATGCATTCTTATCTCGATTTGATATTGCAGAAATATTTAGGTCCTATAAATGAAAAGGTTGAACAAAAATTAATTCGTGCCCAAAACAGATCCGAAGAAGCTATCAATCTTACTAATAATATTTTGAGAGTTTCAAAATTAAGATTGCTGAATGAATTTACTGTTGAAGATGTAAATGTTCATGAAATCGTAAATAATATTTGCAAAAAGCAGACAATAAATATTCAAACTAAAAAAATTCATTTTTCTATTAAAGATAAAAGAGAAAACAAGAAAATTGTAAAAGGCGATAAACTGCTTCTGGAAATTGCATTATCTAATCTTATAAGCAATGCAATTAAATACGTTAAAGATGAAGGGAAAGTAGAAATAAAAATAGAATCGGAAAATGAACATTTAATTATTGTAATTGCAGATAATGGTATTGGTATTCCTCAAAAAGATCTGAATAATATTTTCAAAGAATTCTTTAGAGCTTCTAATATTTTAGACAAATCTTATGAAGGAACCGGTTTAGGATTATCTGTTGTTAAACAAATTGTGGAAAGACATAAAGGAACAATAACAGTCGAAAGTCCTTCCTATTTAAAAGATGAAAATAATCCGGGAACTTCTTTTAAAATTAAAATTCCGTATGATATGGAAAAGAATGAGCATATCAATAAATCAAAATTAAATTTGGCTGGATAGTCAAGGAGGATAAAATGGATGCGTCATGCAAAAAAGCTTTCATTATAATCTTCGGAATTCCAACAGTTTTATCTCTTTTAGTCGGATGGATTTTTCTCGGAAGTGAAACTATTAAAGGCAGCGGATTTTTCGGGATGTTTGAAGGTTTCAGTTTAATGTGGATACCGACAATTCTAGTAATAATTATCGGAGGAATTTTCGATAAATTTTTGTTTGAAGGTTCTCTGCTTAATTGTTTTGAACAAAAGTTACAAAAAATTAAAAAATAGATTTTTGATAACATAAATAAATTTATTCGTGATCGGATCAGGAAATGAAATGATGTATTCTTTCGCTGATATTTTTCAGCACGGTTCTTTTTATTAATTATGATATTTATCCGCAAAATGTTTCTTCAATTAAAGGTACTGTTCTTGATTCTAAAACTCAGCAGCCGTTAAGTAATGTTAATATTATAGTTTCAAATAATAACTATTCAACTGAATCAGATAATGAGGGAAAATATTTAATTAAAAACATTCCTTTGGGGACTTACCAATTAACTTTTTCTCATGTTGGTTATAAATCAATTCAGATAAAAGTTAACTTAAAGAATATTGAGGCAAAAATATTAAAAATCAATCTTGAACAAACTGCAATTCCGCTCGGCAGTGTTATAGTTACAAGTACAAAATCCGAAAAAGAAATTAAAGATGTTTCACTGCCGATTGAAGTTTTAAATAAAGATGATATTTTAAAATCTCCCGGAATTACTCCCTCAGACTTATTATCTGAAATTCCGGGAGTTACATTGGAACGTGACGGTATTTGGGCAACCTCAATAAACATCCGTGGTTTAAGCAGATCAAGTTTAGTTACTTTAATTGACGGAAACAGAGTTGAAACAGCGACAGATTTATCGGCAGGATTATCTTTAATCAATCCGGATAATATTTCCAGAATTGAAGTAATAAAAGGATCTTCTTCATCTTTATATGGAACCGGAGCTTTAGGCGGAATCGTAAATATAATTACAAAATCCGGTGAATTCAGTCAAAACTTTTTAATGAACGGAACAATTAACAGTTCTTTCAATGCAGTTAATAATTGCTTTAATCAGAATTTATCTCTGCAGGTTTCAAATTCATTTTTTTATACAAGAATAAACGGATCATTTGAAAAAGCAGGGAATACACAAACTCCGGCTGGTGAATTGCAGAATAGTCAATTTAAAGATAACAGTTATTCTATTTCTTTAGGATTCATGCCGTTTGAGTTTCAAAAACTTAAAATTAATTATCAAAAGTATAAAGCAAATGATGTTGGAATTCCCGGAGGTTATCCGCTGTTTCCAAGTCAAGCAGAAGTTAAATATACAGATATAAGCAGGGATTTATTTGATGCTGAATATTCTATTGGAAATATCTCCAAATCTTTAAATAATGTATCTTTAAAATATTATAATCAGAATATTTACAGGTTTGTAGAAAATATTCCTTATATAACCCAAACCTCTCCGGAAAAAATTATTAATATTAAAAAGATAACTCCTAATGCCAGGCATTATACAAATGGACTGCAGTTTCAAACAAATTGGTCGCTGGGAAACCGGAATATTTTAATATCCGGATTTGATATTTGGCAGAGAAAAATTGACAGTAGAAGAGAAAGATATCTTTCAATTCAAAATTTAGATACATCCGGAAACGTAATTAATACAATCAATCAAGTTGTTGGAGAAAAACCGCTACCGGATGCTAAATATTTAAGCATGGGTTATTATATCCAGGATGAATTCATTTTAATAAATGACAAACTTCAATTAAATCTAAGCGGCAGAGTTGATCAAATAAAAATATCCAACAATGAAGTTAAAAATCCGGTTTATGTTATTGTTAATGACGTAAGAAATAATAATCCGCCGAATCAAATAATTAATTGGAATTCTGAAAACGATAAGAATTTTTCATGGAGTGGAAATTTAGGTTTTTTATACACGCTATCGAAAGATATTGATATTACTTTTGATGCCGCAAGATCTTTCAGATCACCTTCACTTGAAGAAAGATATCAATATATAGATTTGGGAAGCTTAATCAGATTGGGAAATCCAAACTTAAAACCGGAAGACGGTTATTTTATGAATTTAGGATTAAGAGTCTGGAAAGAAAAAATATCTGTTAAAGGAGATCTATTTTATAATTATTTAAAAAATCTTGTTGCAGAAGTTCCCGGGATTTATGAAAACCGTCCGGCTAGAATAAATGAAAATATCGGCAAAGCTAAACTTTACGGGTACGATTTTCAAATTCAATATAATCTTTATGACGACTTTGTTGTTTATGGTTCCGGTGCATATGTAAGAGGTGAAAATGTTGAAGAAGGCAGCAACTTGCCTGCAATTCCTCCTTTAAATGGAAAACTTGGATTCAGAACTTCGTTATATGATATTGTAAATATTGATTTATCTTCAACATTTTTTGCTTCACAGAAATACGTTGCTGCAGGAGAATTTACAACTCCGGGATATGTTTATTATAATTTATATTTAAGTTCGAATAAACTAAATATCAGCAATGTTCAAATATTTCTAAACGGCGGAATTGAAAATATGTTTAATAAATTATATCGTAATCATCTTTCTACAAATAGAGGATTAAACACTGCTGAGCCCGGAAGAAATTTCTTTTTAAAACTAAACTTGAATTGGTAAAGTATAAACCGGAAAAATGATTTTTTATGAATTGGTTTTTTATTGCTTTAATATCCGCTTTGTTTTCTGCAGCAGCGGCAATTGCTCAAAAGAAAGTTTTATTTAAATTAGATGCTTTGGATTTTTCCTTCCTGCTTGCAATAATAAATTTAATATTTTGTCTGCCGTTTTTTCTAAATACCGAGTTCGGTGAAATTGCTTTTCAAAGTCTATTAATTCTTTATATAAAAAATATTCTTGGAGCTGTTGCATTTCTTTATGTTATGCTGTCAATTAAAAATTTGGAAATAAGCAGAGCGCTTCCGCTGCTTGCATTAACTCCGGGTATTGTAGCAATATTTGCATTTATTTCTATTGATGAAACTTTAACAATTATCGAAATAAGCGGAATAGTTTTACTTTTAATCGGAACATATTTACTTGAATCAAAATCCAGCCAAAGTTTAATTGAACCATTTAAAGTGTTTATTAAATCAAAGAAACATCATTATGTTTTAATCGCTTTGATCCTGCTTTCCGTAACTTCTATTTTGGACAGAGTTTTACTCGGAGAACAAAAATTAACTCCATCTGCATTTATGGGATTTCAACATTTGTTTCTTGCATTTAACTTTCTATTAATATTTTTATTTGCTAAAAGGAATGCAGGCAAGCTAATTACATCTATTAATAAAGAATTTTGGCTGTGGATAATTTTTATTTCATTCTTAACAGTTATTTACAGATACACACAAGTTGAAGCCGTAAAAATAGCTCCGGTTGCATTGGTCCTTGCGGTAAAAAGAATTTCGGTTTTCTTCGCAGCAATTATCGGCGGAAAAATTTTCAATGAAAAAAGACTTCTTATAAAAGCAGCTGCAACTGCAATAATTATTACAGGAGCAATTTTAATTTCTTCAGGCTAATTTATTTTGTTTTGTACAACTGCCACCAAGGTATTTGGGGATTTTCATGATGTTCGAAATGATAACCGAAAAAGTAACAAGAGACCAAGGCCCACAAATGATTTTTACTTTGTGTTCTAGCTTTGTGCGGAAGCATATTTTGCAAATGCGGTTTTTTATGAGGAAGGTAAGTACCAAAAAAGAATAATTGAAATGTGCTTAAGATTGCAGGAACAACCCAAAACATTATAATATTAATTTCATCAATCCAAATTTTTAATAAATTATAAATTACAGCCATTAAAACAATTTGAAGAATTGTTGTATATCTCCACATGAACAATCCCCACCAAACAAAAAAGTTTTGCGATTCGTCAGAAAAATCCGGATCATTTTCAGTTCCGGGATTTTTATGATGTTTAAAATGATTTTTAATTAATCTGTTGTATGACATGCATGCAAATAAAAAAGTTGATAACTGTCCGAAAAGTTTATTCCAATTTTTATTCTTACTTAAAGTTCCGTGCATAGAATCATGAGCGGTAATAAATAATCCTGTAAATAAATAAGCTTGGATTAAAACATTAACATAAAAAAACGGATCGGAATAATTTACACTAAGAAATGCTAATGAATAAATTAAATGTATCAGCCATGCAGATATTATTATTAAAGCAATTACAATTCCCATTTTAGGATCCTATGAAAAATAATTCAAACCGATAAAGAAAATAATCTGTGCATAAAAATAATGTTTAGGTAAAGTGTTTTTCAGATTTATATTTAAATAATTATAAAATAAGGCAGCTAAAAAAGAAATTACAAACCAGGCTAAATAATTTTGTAAAGGAATTGAATTCCACTGCCAGAACCAGTAACCGAATTTCATTGCAACGGTTTCTAGCGATAAATCAAATATAACTGCCAACAAACCTGTAATTAATGATGACAATAACAGATTTTTCGTAAATATTTTGGATATCATAATCGCACCGAGAATTACAACAACCCAATTCAGTCCGATTATAATAGGGACATCAAAGATTTTGGGACCAAGAACAAAACCGTAAGAATAACTTCCGAAAATAATTCCGGTTTTTACACCTATAATTTCAATTAAATAAGTAAAAATATATGTTACAACAACCCAAATAATCAGCTTTTTTCTTTTTTCCTTTATGAATGGATAAAGGACTAAAAGACTTGCGAAAAGAAGTCCGTACGGAGTTATTTTCAGCATTAAATCCTGTGTTAAACTCCAAACATGCCAAATTATTCCTGCAATAAAAAATATATAAAGAAAAATTATAGAAAAAAGATTTTCTAAATCTTTCTGCCTTTCCAAACCGGTTTTGTTATTTTGTTCTGCCATACTGAATTTATTCCAACTAAAAACATTAAAATTATTTGAAACGGATGAAGCAAAATATTATAAATTATATTTTGTCTGCTTGATAAGGAAATAAAAAATCTAATTAAAACTATTAAAGCAATTGGTAAAAAATAAAATAAACTTTTTGTAACAAAGAAAAAGGGAACAATATAAATCAAAACTAAGAATAAGATAAACAGAATAAATATGAAAAAATTTGTACTAAATCCCGGGAAAAAATTCTTTAGAAAAACCGTAAAATGATTCCGAAAAACTATTATACATATTACAATAAATGTTTTTATCTCCCAAAGCTGTTAAAACAGATAATTTGTTTTGTTTATAAAGTCTTGCCAATTCCATATCTTCCACAACTTCATTCTTCACTGAGTTATGGCCGCCGATTTGATTATAAGAAGGTTTATCCAACATTATAAATTGACCGTTTGCGGCGACAAACGATTTTTTTGGAGAAGAAAATACTTTTTTCAAAGGTAAAAGATTTAAAAGAAAAAAGTTCATCGATGGGACGATTAACCATTCTCCAAAAGTTCTTATCTTTTGGGTAGGAAAACATGAAAGCATATTCAAATTATTACTTTCAAATAAATTTAAACTTTCGTACAAAGCATTTTGTTTTAATTCAACATCAGCATCAATAAATAGTAAAATATCTCCGGAGGCTTTTTCTGATAATTGATGACAAGCCCAGTTCTTTCCTATCCATTTTTCAGGTAATGATTTCCCTTTAATCAATTTCACTTTTTCATTTTTATCAGATGTTTCTTTTACAATATTATAAGTATTGTCGGTTGATTCATCATCAAGCACAATCAATTCAAAATTTTTGTATGTCTGAGTTAAAACAGAATTTATACAATTCTTAATATTTTTTTCTTCATTTCTTGCAGGAATTAATATCGAAATAGATTTATTAGAATTAAATTTTGAATTAGTATTTTTTATTCTTGGAGCAGTTAAATAATTATAAAAAGAAATTCCTAAGAATATAAGTAGAAAGAAAATGTCTGCATACAATATGTAGAATTCCAAATTCATTTGTTCTTAAATAGATCGTAAATAAATTTTTTATTAAATGCAGAAGAACTTAATTCATTTAGGTTTTTGTAAAATTCATTAATAAATAAATCAAAATCAGATTTAATAATTTTTGCTTTTAGAGAATTTCCGAATCTGGTAATCACTGCAGGATTTTTATCTTCATAATATTGAATTTTAAAAGCAACGGGAACAACAATTAAATCTTCCGAAAAATCCGAGACAAATAATTGCAATCCTTCTTTAATTGTTAACGGCCTTTTTTCAAAAGGTTCAATCGTTCCCTGCGGATAAATAACTGCTAAATTATTTTTGTTTTTTAGAATTTCATTTGTGTATTTAACTGTAGTAATTAAACTCGACTTATTTTCCGGATCGATTGAATATGCTCCAAGCTTCTGAAAAAACCAATACCGTTTAAGTTGTTCTTCCAGCATCATTATGTGGAATTTTCTTTTAGATAATTTTTTAACAATATAATCAATAAAAAATCCGTCCCACCAGCTTATATGATTTGGAGTTAAAATCAAACTAAACTTTTCATCAATCAGCGGAAAATTATTTGCTAAGAAAAAATTTGAGAAATTCTTTTTTAATAATCTATCGATATAAATATCGAAAATTATTCTTGCCCATTTCTTATGATCTGCTTTAATCATTTTGAATTATACTTTTTGAAAATTAAATCTGCAGTTATTTTGCCTGAAGAAACAACGAGCGGAATTCCGCCGCCCGGATGAGCACTTCCTCCGCAAAAATAAAGTCCTTCGTAATTTTTTGATTTATTCTGTTGTCTTAAAAATGCTGCATTTCTTGTGTTTGATGAAATTCCGTAAATGCTTCCTTTAAAACTATTTGTGTTATTTTCTATGTCGATCGGAGAAAGTGTTTTCTCAAAAACTATTTTATTTGAAATATCAATATTTAATATATCTTTAATTTTATTAAGAACATTATTTCGTGTCTTATTAATCTCTTCATCCCAGTTTTGATTGTTATTATAAGGAGCATTAATCATTACAAACCAGTTTTCATGTTCTTCCGGTGCATCATCTTTTTAAACTTTGATGAAATATAAATGTAAACTGTCGGATCGCTTGGACAAATCTTTTTATTAAAAAGTTCATCAAATTCCTTTTTCATAATTTTTTGAGAATAAAATATTATGTGTGTCTAGTTTTGGATAATTTCCTTTCACTCCCCAATAAAAAACAATTGCCGATGAAGAAGGCTCAAGTTTTTTATATTTAATTGATTCTTTTGAACTATCATCATTTAAAAGATTATTAAAAGTAAAATGAACATCGGAATTACTAATTATTATATCAAAATTTTTCTCGAATTCTGAACCGTTTTTATTCTCAATTAATAAGCTTTTTACTTTTTTATCTTTTGTTATGATTTTTTTTACTTCGTGATTAATGAAAAACTTAACGCCTTTTTTTAGAGCGATATTCATATAAAGCATTCGGTATTTGATAAATTCCTTCTTCAACTATGAAACCACCTAAAGCATATTCCACATGCTGAATAATATTTAAAGTGGCAGGAGCTTTATATGGATTTGAGCCGTTGTAAGTTGCATATCTGTCAAAAAGCTGAATTGTTTTCGGATCCTTAAAGAATGTTGAATTAGCTTTATGCATCGTCCTGAATGAATCAATCTTATTTATGTGGAAAAGAGTTTGAAGTGCTTTCAAATTCAAAAAAGTTAAAGGATTATTAAAACTTCTGAACAAAAACATGTCAGCAGTTAAATCGTAAATTGTCTCGCAGTATTTAAAATATTTTTTAACAGTTATCCTTTTTGATCAAGAGTTTTATTTTCAATTTCATCAGCAAATTGATCTATATCATTAAAAGCATTTAATTCAGTTCCATCAGGATAAAAGTATTTACATAAATTTTTAATGGAGTTATAGTTAAATAATTACTTATATCTTCGCCGCATTCTTCAAATAATTTTTCTAAAACAAAAGGCATTGTTAAAAGAGAAGGGCCGGTATCAAATCTAAATCCTTTTTCATTTATCAATCCGGCTTTTCCACCAGGAATTGAATTCTTTTCATAACACAGAAACATCAAAACCAAAATTTGCAAGTTTAACTGCTGCGGATAAACCGCCAATTCCAGAACCGATAATTCCTATTTTTAATTTTTTTTCCATAATCTTTCACTTTTTAAGTAAACAAAAAGATAAAATGAGATTAAGGAAAATGAATAGAAAAAATCTTCAACGGGAATTGTTATAAATCTTAAGTCCCCAAATTGCTTTTGGGTTGTAGATGACTATTGGAAGCGAAGTGAGAAAATAATTAACTAAGAAGAAAAGGAAGGTAAGAAAATAGAATAAAAATCCAATATAATTTTGAGGATAGAATATCTTTAAATAAAAAACTTGCTAGTAAAAGAAAAGCAGCACAGAAAATTAAAACAGTAAAAGTGTAATATTGATCGGAAAATAAAATTGAAAAATAATTAAGAAAATTGAATGGAAATAAAAATATTTTTTATTTATAACTAAAATTATTATCTTTTAAATTTTCTCCATAATAAAATCTCATGGTTTCATAAATGAAAATTGTACTATACGGAACTGTTATAAAAAACAAAATTTCTTCCAGCGGTAAACCAAATATATTTTAAACCGTTAACGAATTCCGGGTTAAACATCCAATCACCCCGGTTTGCCGCTGCAGCATCCCAAATAATAAATGCTCCGCCGACAATTATTATTGAAATTAATAATTGAGGAAATTTTTTATAGAATTTTATCTTTTTCTCGAATGATAGGAAAAGAGGAACAATTATAATTAGAATATTTATTATTAAATATTCACTCATTTAATTATACGTATACTGAGGACAATTTTTTTTAAGCAGATCAATTTGGTTAGCGGTAAGTCTTCCGGATTCAACCATATATTTTACAATTCCTTCCTGAATTGATTCTTTTAACTGCGAATAATTTTTTTCGCATAAAAGATGGACAATTTCATCTTTATCTTTTTCTCTTTCTTCACTGTAGCCTAAAATTCCCGGAATATTATCCAAAATTGAAAATCTTATAAATCTGATTTCTAAATTATCCGGTGCTTTATCAATTGCCAGTTTTAAAATATCCATTGAAGAATTTAAATAGCTTAATTTATCAAAAGGCCAAAATGCATGTTTACCTTTTAAAGCTATAGTTCCTCCGTAATATGCTAGAATAATCGGAGGATATTGCGATATATTTGCCGAATATTCTTTTGTGATAAAATCTTCAAGTTTTTCTAATTCATTATCATCCTCAACTGAAGCATAGTAAGAAGTTCTTATAAAATCTAAAGTAGAATCATCAACAGGTTTCTTCTGTTCAAATGCAAAAGAATTTGAAAAGATTATTCCAAGTAAGAAAAAAGTAAAAATAATTTTTAACGAATTCATAATATCAAGATAATTTTAAAACCTTTACTTCAATTATTGATTTAAAAAGCAGAACCAATTTATATAAATTGGAAATTCTAACTCTCTTTTTCAAGAGTTCATCAGCTTTTAGTGATTTTATTTTTTTGAACAGCATAAGATAATACATATAAGCGGAATAAACTCCCAACTTTACTCCGATCGGCAGTTTTTTTATTCCTTTTAATGCTTCTTTAAATTCTTCTTCAATTTCAATTTCAAGTTTTTGTTTAGTGTAATCATTTATATTTTCATTCTGATGAACATCCGGAAGATAAATCCTTCCGCGTTCTTCAATATCGCTTTTAATATCTCTTAAGAAATTTACTTTTTGAAACGCAGAACCCAATTTTTTCGCTGATAATTTTAATTGATTATATTTTTCTTTATCACCTTTGACAAATACTTTTAAACACATTAAGCCAACAACTTCTGCAGAACCGTAAATGTAACTGTCGTAGTCTTTTCTTCCGTAAGATGAATTTGATAGATCTCTTTCCATGCTGTCGAGAAATGCATCAATAAGATCTACATCAATATTATATTCATATACAACTTTTTGAAAAGCATTGAGAATCGGATTAGTTGATATTTTATGATTTATTGCATCATAAGTATCTGCTCTGAATTTTAAAAGAAGAGTTTGTTTATCATAATCATGGAAAGTATCAACTATTTCATCTGCAATTCTTACATAACTGTAAATCGCATAAATTGCATCTCTATATTCTGGTGCGAACGCTCTAATTCCAAGACTGAATGAAGTGCTGTAAGCATTTGTGAGCTTCTTGCTCATTTTAAAACTTGTTTGATTATATAACTGCATCATTTTCAATTCTCTCCATTACTAGTTTTGAACTTATTATTACCATAGGCAGTCCGGTTCCTGGAGTTGTAGATGCGCCCACATAATAAAGATTGGTGAATTTCTCGTCCTTATTTTTTGGTCTGAATGCTCCAACCTGATTTATATTATGAGCTAAACCCAATCCCGAACCTTTATAAAGATTTAAAGTATTTGCCCAATCTTCAGGTGTAAGAATTTTTTTTGTTATCAAATTTTTCTTTATATCAAAGTCTACTCTTTTTGATAAATCATCAATTATATTGTTTGCTAATTCTTCTTTATCGGACCAATCATTTTTATATCTTAAATCCGGAACAGGGCAGAGGATGAACAGATTTTCACATCCTTTTGGTGCGGCATTTTCTTCCGATTTTGAAAGTACATTTACATAGTAATATGGTTTTTGCGGACTTATAGATGATGTAAAAATTGTATCGGCATATCCCCGGAAATTGTTTCCAAGGAAATAATTGTGATGCATTAGTTTTTCAACTTTTCCCTTTAACTCCGAGATAAATTGTGAATGGAGCAAGTGTCCAGTGCATATTATCGAGATTTTTCTCACTGAAGTTTTTTCTTCCAAGAATTTTTCCTCTGAATGCCGCGGCATCTGAGTTAGAAATAAAAATGTCGGCAGTCCAGTTTTTACCATTTTGATCAATCATTTCCGTGATTTTGCCGTTGTTGTTTCCCAAACCGATAATCTCTGTATTAAAAACAAATTCAACTCCGCGTTCTTTTAAAATTTTTACAATTTCTTCAACTATTTTGTACATGCCGCCTTTTACTTTCCAGTAACCATTATGCTTCATTTCCGTATAGTTTAATAGGGAATAGATAGCCGGAGTTTTAAAAGGTGTTGCCCCAAGAAAGAATGCTACAAGAGAAAAAATTATTCTTACTTCTTCGGATTTAAAATTTTTTTCTACTTCATTCCAAATTGTTTTATAGAGATATGGAATATGCTTCCAAGGCACTTTTGCCAGATTGAAAACATATTCCATTTTATTGTCAAAGTTAGATTTAACAACTATCTCTTCGGTATCATGGAAAAACTCCCCAGCTCTTTCCAAATATTTTTGAGCTTTTCGGGCCAGGTCAGGTTCAATATCGCTGAATTCTTTTTCAAGTTTATCCAGTGACTTCCATATCAAACGCGGTTTATCTTGTCCTTCAAAGAACACCTGGTAAAGAGGGTCTAATTCTTCCAGTTCAATAGGATTTTTAATTCCTGCTGAATTAAATAATTCATCAAGTTCGTACGTCATGCTCATGAAACTCGGTCCCATATCAAACTTGAAACCATCAGATTCAATGTAATTTAATCTGCCGCCCGGAGTAGAATGTTTTTCAATTATTGTAACTTTGAATCCTTTGGATGATAAACGAAGTGCCGTTGATAAACCACCCAGACCTGACCCGATTATTAAAGCTCTTTTCATTTTGATCTTTTAACTAATTATTTAAGTAATGTCATTTTTTTAGTTTGAATAAAGTTGCCGGCTCTTAATTGATAAAGATAAATTCCGCTGGAAAGGTTACCGGCATCAAAATTTATGTTGTAAGTTCCTTTATTCATTTCTTTGTTTAATAAAGTTGCAACTTCCTGTCCCAGCATATTGAATACTTTTAATGAAACTTCTTGATTTGCCGGAAGAGCAAATTCTATTGTAGTCGAAGGATTAAAAGGATTCGGATAGTTTTGTTTCAAACTAAAGCTGGAAGGGGCAGTATTATCTGAAGAACCTACACTAGTAACTGTCCCAAACTGTACGATGGTACCGTTTGCTAAAGCCGCAAAGATTCCAAAAGAAGGACCATTTTGGTTCATTGACGGATCTAAAAATCCGGAAGCAAAAACTGCAGCAGTTCCTCCTGCAAGTCCGCTTAAATCTGCTTGAACCGAAGTTACAATTGTATTATTGTCATCTCCGGGCGTAATATCCAAAGTATAATTTGCCGGAGGTACTGCAATATAATCTGTAATATCTCCGTATGCAGCATTATCCACTAACGTTGCTACATTCCTTGCAATTACATCGACAGTCGGAGCATCTGTAGAGCCATGTAAAACAAAGAATTCTACTTTTGATGTATCTTGAGCTGATTCCCTTGCCATATCTTTTATAAATAAAGTGAATACAGTACTTTTGCCATCAGGATTTGAAGAATAATCTGCTGGATTCAATACACCATTTGCGAATGCTACATAAGTGCGCCGGCATTAAGAGTAATTTGGAAGTTTTTAAGAGTATCGTTTACTGTAGAACTGTTTCCCGGTGCAACACCTATGTTTAATAATACCCCTGCAGGTGCGTTGATAAATGGGGTTGCTTGTCTAAATCCAAAATTATCTAATAATAAGTTCCCGTTCAAGTATATGTCTACAGGATCTGCATTAACATCAGCAGCATTATGAATTACTTGTAATCTTGCATTGGGCTCAAATTGAACAACAGTTCCGTTTGGTAAAGCTGCAAAAACTCCAAAAGATGCACCATTTTGATTGCTTGATGGATCTAAAAATCCAGAAGCAAAAACTGCAGCTGCTCCTCCGGTAAGCCCGCTTAAATCTGCTAAAACTGAAGTTACTACTGTATTATTATCATTACCAGGAGTAATATCCAATGAATATGTTGCCGGATCGACTTCAAGATAAGATGTTATGTCGCCATAAGCAGCATTATCAACTAATCCTCCAACACCACGAGCAAGTATATCAACTGTTGGTGCATCGGTAGCTCCATGCAGAACAAAGAAGTCTACTTTATCTGAATCCATGGCAGATTCTCTTGCCATATCTTTAATAAATAAAGTGAAAGCTGTACTTCTTCCATCCGGATTTAGAAGCATAATTTGCAGGATTTAAAACACCGTTTGCAATTGCAACATATTTTTCATTTGGTGCTAATGTAACCTGAAAGTTTTTTAATGTATCATTAACCGAACCGCTGGTTGCCGGGGCAATTCCTATATTTAATAGTACATTTGCAGGTGCATCAATAAAACTTGTAGCAGTTCTGAATTTGAAATTGTCTAACAATAAAGTACCGTTTAAGTATACATCAACAGAATCAGCGGCGACATCTGCTGAATTATGGATGACTTGTAATCTGCTGTTTGTGAAAAAGAGAAAGTTGAAAAGATTACTATCAAACTGAACAACGTAAAGATTGCTTTTTTTGAGATCATAGTGGCTCCTTTTTGTTTATAGTGTCTAAATAAATGTCTAGACAATTATAAGAAATTGTCTAGTATTTGTCAAGCAATATTTTCTAGAAATATCGGAATGAAATAAAATCTATAATAATAATGCTGTTTTGAGGCTTTTATGTGATCTGAGGTTTTATATTTTTTTGTATAGAAAGATTATTTTACAAAATACTTGACAAAATCTAGACAATATATTATTTTTGAACAATGCAATCAGAAAAAAAATATTCTATAAAAGCAGTTTCACAATTGACGGGATTAAGTGAATATGTTATTCGCGCCTGGGAAAAAAGATACAGCGCAGTCACACCATCCCGAACTGAGACTAACCGAAGAGTTTATTCTTTTAAAGACGTCGAGAAACTTAATCTTCTTCATGAAGCAACAATGAAAGGTCATAGTATCGGAAATGTTGCTGATCTTTCCATCGAAAGTTTAAAGGATTTAATTGGTCAAATAAAATCTCAAAGCTTGAGGTATGGCACTTCTAATAACCAGAATATAAATTCTAATCCCTCTACCCACCTTGAAAATTGTCTTGAAGCAATTCAAAATTTGGATTCAACTAAATTTGAAAAAGAATTGTTGAGAGCATCGGTTAATTTATCACAGCCTGTTCTTTTCGAAGAATTGTTAATACCATTATTAGAAAAAATAGGACAAAATTGGCAGGAAGGTGTTTACAGAGTTGTTAATGAACATATGGCTTCTACAATTGTCGGAGCTTTTTTATCTAATTTAAGAGATAGCCATAAAATTTCCGACTCAGCTCCGAAAATTTTATTTACAACTCCAACAGGACAATATCATGAATTCGGTGCTTTACTTGCGGCAGCAACTGCGGCTTCTTTGGGTTGGAAAGTAATTTACTTAGGTCCCAATCTTCCAATTACAGATTTTATGGCTGCAGCAGAGCAGCTTAACGCAAAAGCAGTTGCATTTTCTTTAATTTATCCTCCTAACGATTCTCAATTAAAAAAAGAACTTGATAAGCTTAAAGTAATGCGAAAAGATATTGCTATAATTGCCGGAGGAAGAGTTGCAGACACTTATATTAATACTTTAAATGAACTTGGAGCTTATTTAGCAAATGATATGAATGATTTTAAAGATGTTTTGAATACTTTAATAAAAGAAAAGATTAACTAATTAAATTCTTCATTTTAAAAACATTTCTATAATTTTAATTCCCGTCATTTCCATAAGTTTAATTTTTTAATAAATTAAATATCATTCTTTTCAAAACTATAAATTAAGGAGGTTTTAATGTGGCAGGGATGGATAACATTCGGAATTGGTGTTTGGCTTATTGTTTCCGGAATTAGACCCGATTTTATCGCTCCAATTAATTTAATTGTTTCCGGAATTGTTGTTGCTGTTTTGGGTATTTCTGCTGTAAAAGATGCTAAACTTGCTGTTTCAGCCGGAATTGGAATTGTTACTATATTAATAGGAATTTTTGCTGGAAATTCGCATGATATTTTTATTGCATATTATATAATAGGTGCCGTTTTATTTGTCTTAGGTTTGTGGGGAGCTGCAAATCTGGAGTTTGAACATTTAACTTTAAAATCATAATTAAAAAAATTGATTTTTAGCACTGCTTATTTTAATATTAAATAAGTTAAAATCGAAAAATTACAAATGGCCAAACGAGAATTAAAATCCAAAAATATTTTTAAAGAAATTCCAAAGGATGTTCCTTTTGAAATTTTTGAAGAACTCATATCATCTAAAAAAATCAGAATTGAAAGAATAGTATCCAAAGGGCATTCATCACCGGAAGATTTTTGGTACGATCAAAAAGAAAATGAATGGGTTATGGTTCTTAAAGGGGAAGCCGCTATACTTTTTGCAAACGAGCTTAAAGAAATTGTGCTGAAAGAAGGGGACTTTATAAATATTCCTGCCGGAACAAAACACCGCGTTGAATGGACAAAGAAAAATTCCGAGACAATTTGGTTGTGTGTTTTTTATTAATTTCTTTAATTTACTGCACGTCTAAATCAGGGGATTGACAAAAATTTCATTATTCAAAAGAAAGTCTATTATGAAATTCTATTTATACAAAAAACTTTCCGTACTTCTTATAATTTTATCAATTTCATTTCTCTTTACTTCCTGTAATAAAAATCAAAACGAAAAAAAATATAAAAAGACAATCGGAGTTTCTCTTTTAACTAGAGGACATATTTTTTACAGGGATCTTGAAGATGGACTAAAAGAAGAAGCTAAAAAAAATAATTATGAATTAATTATTACTTCAGGTGAATGGGATTTAAGCAAACAGATTTCGCAAATTGAAGATTTTATCTCCCGCAAAGTTGATGCGATTATAGTTTGTCCTGTAGATTCCAAAGGAATTGGAAGCGGAATTGAAGAAGCAAATAAAGCAGGAATTCCGGTTTTCACTGCTGACATTGCTGCAGAACAGGGAGATGTAGTTTCACACATTGCTTCTAATAATGTTCAAGGAGGAAAATTAGCCGGAGAATTTATTGCAAAATATTTAAATGGAAAAGGTGAAATTGCAATTATTAATCAGCCCGCAATTACTTCTGTTTTAGATAGAGTCCAAGGATTTAAAGAAGCTGTTGCAAATTATCCGGATTTGAAAATTGTTGCCGATGTAAACGGGCAAGGTGTAAGAGACAGATCTCTTCAAGCAGCGACAGATATTCTGCAGGCTCATCCGAATTTAAAAGGAATTTTCGGAATAAATGACGATTCTGCTTTAGGCGCCCTTGATGCTGTTCAGCAGTATGGAAAGAAAGATATTGTAATTGTCGGTTATGATGCAACTCCGCCTGCTGTTGATGCAATTTTAAAAGGAACAGCTTTAAAAGCAGATGTAGTTCAATATCCGAAGAAAATAGGTGAAACAACCATAAATGAAATTAAAAATTATTTTGACGGAAAAACTGTTCCGAAAGTTGTTCCTGTTCAAGTAGGAATTGTTGACAAAAACGATTTACAGAAAGCAAAATCAAATTGATTACCAACAAACTCCTGGAGATGAGGAAATATAACCAAAAGTTATCCGGGAGTACTGGCTCTTGATTCGGTTGATTTAGAAATTCTTCCCGGTGAAGTTCATTGTTTAATAGGCGAAAACGGAGCCGGCAAATCTACATTAATGAAAATTTTATCCGGCGCAATTAAAAAAGATTCGGGGGAAATTTTTGTTAATGAAAATCAAACCGATTTAAACTCTCCTTTAGATTCTCAAAAACTCGGTATTGGAATTATTTACCAGGATTTTAAACTTGTACCTGAACTTTCTGTTACGGAAAATATTTTTTTAGGAAATGAAATAATAAATCAGCATTCAATTACTTTAAATAAAAGTAAAATGAATAAACTGGCTGAAGATGTAATTAAAAGTTTGGGTGAAAATTACAATGTAAATTTTCCGATTTATAAACTTAGCGTAGCAGCTAAACAGATTGTAGAAATTTCCAAAGCTATAATTAAAGATGTAAAAATTTTAGCAATGGATGAACCGACTGCTTCTCTTACAGATTCCGAAATAAAAAGTCTATTTGAAATAATTAAGAAATTAAAAAATAACGGAGTTGGAATAATTTATATTTCTCATCGAATGGAAGAGATTTTTGAAATTGGTGATAGGGTTACTGTACTGAGAGACGGCAAAAAAATCATAACTGAACAGATTAAAAATATAAATCGAGATTCACTAATAAAATATATGGTGGGAAGAGAACTTGCCGATGAATTTCCTAAAAATGATGAAAAAAGAAAGAATGAAATTTTAAGATTGGAAAATGTAAATAATGAAAAACTTTCGAACATAAATCTTTCTTTATATGAAGGAGAAGTTTTGGGAATTGCCGGATTAGTCGGAGCCGGAAGAACCGAATTAGCCAGAGCAATTTTCGGAGCAGATAAAATATCAACCGGAAGTATTTATTTAAACAATAATAAAATTAAATCTAAAATCACCAAAGGATGCAATTAAAAATGGAATTGCATTATTAACTGAAGATAGAAATGCATTCGGATTATTTACAGAATTAAATGTCAGAGAAAATATTTCTATTTCTAATTTGAATTCATTACTGAACGGAATTTTTATAAATAAGAAAAAAGAAGTTGATGATTCAAATTCATTTATTGATAAGTTAAAAATTAAAACTCCTTCTACCGAAACAAGAGTTGAAAACTTAAGCGGAGGCAACAGGCAGAAAGTCGTTCTCGCCAGATGGCTTTACACTAATTCCAAAGTGGTAATTTTTGATGAACCGACTGCGGGAATTGATATCGGTGTCAAATATGAAATTTATAATCTTATAAAGCAGCTTGTAAAAGACGGGATCGGAGTTATTGTTATTTCTTCAGAATTACCGGAGTTAATCGGAATATCAAACAGAATTGCTGTTATGTGTGAAGGAGAAATTACCGGAGTTTTAAGTGAAGATGAAATTTCCCAGGAAAAGATACTGGGTTTAGCAACATTGTTTTCGGAAAATAAAAATGTCAGTTAAAACTTGTGTCACTCCTTCGGAGTTCGTGTTTTAATATAAGTAGTAAAATTATAATAATTTCAGTCCTTCGGACTTTAGACAAAAGTAAATTTAATGAGTAAAAGTTATCAATATAAATTAATCAGTATAATGCCGAAGGCATGTAATTATTATAATCTAAATGACTTAAATGATCTTTAATAACGCTGAAAGCGTGACATTATTAAAACAGAATAGATAAGGAAAAACTATACAACACCTAAGGTGCAACATTACAGATAATTTAATGAATGTCGAAGACATGACATTATTATAATACAAAATGCAAAACATAAATTATAATAACGCTGAAAGCGTGACACAATTTTAAAAAGTTAAACTATTACAATTTAACATAACAGTAGTGAAATAACTTTTACTAAAAACCCAATCCAATGACAAACAAATACAAAGATATAAAGCTCATAAGATTATTTACCGACTTCAGTATTGCAATAGTACTTATTTTGGAAATAATCATCTTCTCGCAAATATCTCCTTACTTTTTAACAACCGATAATATTTTAAACATTTCCCTGCAGGCATCAATAACTGCAATAATTGCAGCCGGAATGACGTTTGTAATTTTAACTGCCGGAATTGATTTGTCCGTCGGTTCTATTGTTGCATTTGCGGGAGTTGTCACTACAAGTTTAATTAAACTTGATATCCCGGTAATTTATTCACTGACTTTAGGAATAACAGCCGGATTATTATTCGGTGCTTTCTCTGGTTATGCGGCAGGTATATTTGTTACACGTTTTAAGATTACTCCTTTTATCGTTACACTTGCATTAATGACAATTTGGCGCGGAGCTGCATTTGTTTATACCGAAGGAAGACCTGTATGGGAACTGCCGGAAGCGTTTAGTTTTCTTGGCGGCGGAAGAATTTTAGGAGTTCCTTTTCCAACTATTATAATGATAATTGTTTTTATAATTTCTCATATAGTTTTAACAAAAACGAAATTCGGACGCTATGTATATGCTGTAGGCGGAAACCAGGAAGCTGCCAGATTAGCCGGAATAAAAACCAATTTAGTTCTTATTTCAGTTTATATAATTTCCGGAGTGCTTGCAGCATTAAGCGGAATTTTATTAGCTTCTAGGATTAATTCCGGTCAGCCGAATGCAGGATTAAATTATGAACTTGATGTAATTGCCGCTGTTGTTGTCGGCGGAACAAGTTTATTCGGCGGAAGAGGAACTATTATCGGAACATTTATCGGCTCAATGCTGATTGCAGTTTTAAGGAATGGGTTGAATTTGTTAAATGTTGGATCTTATGTTCAGCAGGTTATTGTTGGTGTTGTAATTCTGCTTGCAGTATTAATTGATCAATTAAGACAGAAATAAATTTATTTTATTAATAAAGGCTGTAACATGAAAAAATTATTGCTTCTTTTTTCCCTTTTCCAATTCATTGGCTTTGGTCAATCCAATGTTGATAAACTTGTAAAGCAATTGGAGGAACTTGGAAATTTTTCTTATAACGATTGGAAAATAAGTGAAAATTTATCAGGCAATGTAAAATTTAACGGCGATCCTTCTGCTGTTAATTTTAACGATTCAAACTGGAAGACAATCGGTTTAGATGAAGTAAGCCGCTTTCGATTCTTGCTGGCTTAGAAAAGAAATTGTTCTGCCGAAAACATTTTTAGGAATGCCAGTTGAAGGAAAGGTAAAACTTTTGGTTTCCGTCGATGATTTCGGCTACATGTACATTAACGGCGAAAACAAAGGCTACTTTCCGTGGGACGGCGAGTTCACTTTAACCGAGCATGCAAAACCTGGCGAGAAATTTTTAGTTGCAATTAAAGCCGTTAATACCGGAGGTCCGTTAAGAATTATCCGGGCACAGCTTGATGTTGAAACAGCTAAACCGTTAAGAGAAAAGATATCTGATTTCAATTTAAGTATTCAAACCGGACAAAAATTATTAAGCTTCGATACTTACCAGACAAATGCACGCGTTAAAATTGACCCGGGAATTGATAAATCAAAAATAGATAAATCAGAAAAAGTAAAATTAAATAAACTGCTTCAGGATTTATGTCTCCAAGTCGATGTTGATGCGCTTAGAAACGGAGAGGTTTCTAAATTTGAAAAATCTCTAGATGAAGTAAGACAAAAACTTGAGCCGGTGAAAAAGTTTGCTAAAAAATTTACACTCTTCTTCGATTCAAATGCACATATAGATGCAGCCTGGCTTTGGAGAAAAAAAGAAACAATTCAAGTCTGCAGAAATACTTTTTCATCTGTTTTCAATATTATGAAAAAGAAACCGATTTTTACTTATACACAAAGTGCTGCAAAATATTATAAATGGATGGAAGATCTTTATCCCGATGTTTATAACGAAATTAAACAAGGTGTGAAAAACGGATCGTGGGAAATTACCGGGGGAATGTGGATTGAACCGGACTGCAATATGCCTTCCGGAGTTTCGTGGATGAGACAGCTTCTTTATGCTAAAAATTATTTTAATAAAAAATTCGGAGTAGATGTAAAGATCGGCTGGAATCCGGATTCATTCGGTTATAATTGGAACATGCCGATGTTCTATAAAAATTCAGGTATAGATGCATTTATTACACAGAAGATCGGATGGAACGATACAAATGTTTTTCCATATAGAGTTTTCTGGTGGGAATCTCCGGACGGCTCAAAGATACTTTCCTATTTCCCGTTTGATTATGTAAACACAATTACTCAGGCCTTCCAGTTAGTTGATTGGCTTAGACAATTTGAAGCTAATACCGGTTTTAAAAACATGCTCGTTTTATTCGGAGTCGGTGATCACGGCGGCGGTCCTTCAATTGATATGATCACAAGAATTGAACATTTGAAAACTCTGGATATTTATCCAACTATAAAATACGGAACTGCTACAGAATATTTAGATTGGTTAAAATCCCAAAATTTAAAAGATGTTCCAACCTGGGACGATGAACTTTATCTTGAATATCATAGGGGAACTTTAACTTCACATTCTCAAATAAAAAAATACAATAGACAGTGTGAAAATCTCTTAACTGGAGTTGAAAAATTCTCTTCAATTTCAAATATGCTCGGCGGTAAATATGATGAATCCGATATTGATACTGCATGGCAGGTTGTAATGTTTAACCAGTTCCATGATATACTTCCAGGTTCAAGTATAAGAGAAGTTTATATTGATGCAAAAGAAGACTATAAAAAAGCCGAAAAAATTGGTCATTATGTTTTAAATAATTCATTAAATGAAATAAAGAATAAAATAAATACAACTGAAGTAAAAAACGGAATTCCTCTTGAAGTTTATAATTCTTTAGCATGGACAAGAAGTGATGTTGTTAAATATAATTTACCGGAAGGAGATTTAAACAATTATGCGGTTTATAATGTAAACGGTAAAGAAGTTTCGAGTCAAATGACGAAAGTTGGAAAATTTACAAATCAAATAATTTTTGCTGCAGATGATGTTCCTTCACTCGGATATAAAACTTATGTACTCAGAAAAGTAAAAGATTCAGAAGATTTCTCAGGAAATAATTCATCTATAACTCAAATAGAAAATGAATATTTCACAATAAAAATTGATACATCAACCGGATGGATTTCCAGCATTTATGATAAGAAAAATCAAAAGGAAATTTTAGCCGGAGAAGGAAATAAACTTCAGTTTCTTGAAGATAAACCAAAAGCCTGGGATGCATGGAATTTAGGTTTAACCGGAGTTGAATATCCTTCAAAATTTGTAAAAGCAGTATTGGTGGAAAACGGTCCGGTTAGAACTGTTGTAAGATTAACAAGAACTTATTTAAAACCCGGGGTAGTAAAAGATTTTCCGACTCCTAATTTTCCTTCCTCATTTTTTACACAGGATATAATTCTTTATAAAGGAATAGATAGAATAGATTTTAAACTTGATGCCGACTGGTGGGAAGAACATACAATGTTAAAAGTTGCATTTCCGTTAGCGGTTAGTGATACAATGGCAACTTACGAAATTCCATACGGAGCAATTCAAAGATCAACCCAAAGAAAAACCTCATGGCAGAAAGCGAAGTATGAAGTTTCCGCAGAAATGTGGGCGAGATCTTTCACAAAAAGATTATGGTGTTAGTCTTTTAAATAATTCGAAGTACGGTTACGATATAAAAGACAATGTAATGAGATTGTCTTTATTGAGATCTCCCAAATGGCCGGATCCAACAACCGATATGGGAAAACATTCAATTGAATATTCAATTTATCCTCACAAAGGAAATTGGAAAGAAGCAAACACAGTGCAGAAAGGTTATGAATTTAACCAGCCTTTAATTGCTTCAGCAAATGAAGTTCATACAGGAAGTTTACCTTTGCAGAAATCTTTCATCAAGTTTGAAGGCGACGGACTGATTCTTACAACATTTAAAAAAACATTAAACGGAGAAGGTTATATTCTGCAATGGTATGAATCAAAAGGTAAAAATGAAGAAGCGGTAATAACTCTGCCTTCGGTTCCTAAAAAAGTTATTGAAACTAACTTTATAGAAAAGGATGAAAATCCGATTAAATTTGAAGGCAAAACAGTTAAATTAAAAACACCTAAAAATTCTGTTAAAACTATTAAAGTTATTTTTTAATAAGAAAGAATAAGACTAAGTGATTCTTTGTGTTCTTAGTGTCTAAGTGGTAAAAAAATCTTAATAACCACTAAGGCACTGAGATCACTAGATTGCACTTAGGACAATTATTTAATCTCAAAATGTTATTTCTTTTTGCTAATATAGAATTTATTTATTATAATTTAGTTAAATAATTAACGGGGAAAAAATGGGTTCCATCCTAAATGAATATTTTCCTTGTATTAAGTTCTTTAATAATTTTATAAAAAATTAACAGCTTCAAAAGAAGCAAAGAGCTTATTTATAAAAATCAATGAGGGGAATATATCATGAAAAAAATATTGGTTTTAATAATATTTTGTTCAGTCTTAGTTAATGCGCAAAGCGTTAAGCTTGGATTTGATGCTGAAACTAATTATTTGTGGACAAGCAATTATTTTGGTAATTACACTTCATCTTCATATATTGCTCCAACTTCATTTCACCTTTCTTTATGTTTTATCCCAATAGATAAAATATCTCTTTATGCAAGAATTGGAGGAAACATTTTTTTTGAAGACTTTACCGGTAGTGAGTATGGTTTTTCAGGTAAATATGTTTTTTACAGTCCTTTTTATTTTACAATAGGATATTTATACCATTACAATTTAGGGGGAACCGGCGGTAACTCGTCTAGTTCCACATATGCCGAAATTTCTTTGATCCAGGCAGGGGCGGGAATATCGGCGGCATCGTTTTTATCAATTGAAATTGATTATTATGTACCAACAGCAAAAAGATATATAAGCTGGGTAAGGCGAGAAGAATCCTTTTATTACACTTCTTTAGATAATTTAGTTAGAATGAGTTTTATATTTGATTGGAAATTGTAATGGAAGAAGATTAAATAACAATAATTTTCATCCATAACTTTATTCAAGAAGAAAATAGAAAATGCCCCCTTTTTTAATATTCAAACATCACTAATAAATACCGCTCACCAAATTTTTTTTCTCTTCATCATAAAAAATAAATAATAATATTCTTTTATATAGATATTTACCAGGCGGAAAGTAAAATGAAAATTTTATTAGTAACAAAATTCCCGTTTTTATAGTCTAATTAATAAAAAATAAAGTTTATGAAAAAATACATTTTACTATTTTTGTTTACTACTACAATACTTGCTTCATCTCAAAATGCCGATAAAAACATACGGCTTTTAAAAATAGATCATGAGATAAAACTTGACGGAATTATAGATCCGGTTTGGAATGAAGCGGATTCTGCAACCAACTTTTTCCAGCTTCAGCCTTACTATGACAAACCGCCGACATATAAAACAGTTGCAAAAGTACTCACTTCTAGCGATGCACTTTACTGTTTAATTATATGTTATGATGATCAAAATGATATTCAAAAAACAACCGGAATGCTGGATCAATTCAGCGGAGATATTGTTTCCATTATGCTCGATACTTTCGGCGATAAAAAAACAGCTTATAAATTTGCAGTAACAGCTTCTAATGTAAGAAATGATGCACGTATGCTTGATGATAATCGGAATAGAGATTACAGCTGGGACGGCATTTGGTTTTCTTCAACAAAAATTTATAAATGGGGTTTTGTTGTTGAAATGAAAATTCCATACAAATCAATTCAATACAATGATAAATTGAATGTATGGGGAGTAGATTTCGACAGATGGATTCCTGCAAAAACAGAAGATTTATATTGGTGTCGTTACAATGAAAACGAAGGCATGAGAGTTTCTAAGTTTGGATCTTTGAATCTTGATGGATTTAAACCGCCGGAAGAAGGATTGAATTTGGAAATTTACCCTGTCGGTATTTCCAAAGCTACATATTTAAATGACGGTAAATATAAAGTAGATCCTGAAGCCGGACTGGACATATTATATAATCCTTCATCTCAATTAAAATTTCAGTTTACCGCTAATCCGGATTTTGCACAAATTGAGGCCGATCCATTTGAATTTAACATTTCGAGATATGAAACTTTTTTCAGCGAACGCAGGCCTTTTTTCACCGAAGGAAATGAAATTTTTATGGCATCCGGTAAACAAAACAATACCGGATTTTACAGTCCGCTTGATCTTTTTTATTCCAGAAGGATAGGCAAAAAATTACCGGACGGCAGTGATGTTCCGTTAAATTTTGGAACTAAAGCGTTCGGCAGAATTCATGAATGGGAATACGGAGGATTTATTGCAAAGACCGGCGAAAAAAATTACATGGAAGATGATACTTTACGAACAGAACAAAAAGCATTTTTCGGTTCGGCTAGAATTAAAAGAAATTTCTGGGAAAATTCACAGGTCGGATTATTATTTGTCGGAAAGCAAACAAAAGATAATAATTATGGTGTTCTCGATATCGACGGAGCATTCAGAGAATCAGATTGGCAGTTATCATATCAGTTAGCTCGATCCTTCGAAAATTCCAAAGGTGATTATGCAGCATCAGCAGGATTTATTAACTTCGGAAAGACATGGATAAATTTTGCAAAGACAAGGTTAATAGGAAATAATTTTGATATAAGTCAGATAGGATATGTGCCGTGGAAGGGAACAGGAATGTTCTCATTCTTAACCGGACCCGTCTGGCTGATGGATAAAGGATACATTCGACAAATATTAATTTACGGCGGTACAAATTTGTACTACGAAGATGCAGATTTATATACAGATCATTCCGCATTTTTAGGTTTCAATATGCAGTTAAGAGATAATTGGGGTTACGAAATAAATGTATCGCTTGGTAAATCAAAAGACTCGGACATAAAATATACTAGTTATTCTGCTTCTTTAAGTTCATGGTTTAATACGAGTCCAAGCTGGAGCGGAAACTTATGGGGCGGATATGAAAAAACTTATAACTTCAATAGAGAATATTTAGCATTTTATACTTATTGGGGTGCCTCAATAGATTGGATTGCTTCGGATATTTTAACTTTAGGTACTTCTTATAACATGTATATAGAAGGAAATCCCCAAGGTAATATTGAAGACATTACATATAACGCAAGACCATATTTTTCTTTAACCCCAGTTAATAATTTAAATATTAGAATTTATGTTGATAATCTTTTTGTAAGATCTGCAGATAAACTTGAACATGTTATCGGCGGTCTTTTATTTGCATGGAATTTCTTACCGAAAAGCTGGGTCTATTTTGCAATTAACGAAGTCAGGGATAGAAGTGATGAATATGGTCCGAACGGTGATCTGCTGCCAAGCAGAATGCATGTTGTAAATAGAGCAGGAGTATTAAAGTTAAAATATTTATACTATTTCTAATATTTCAAATCAAAAACTTTTTAAAGAAAATTAAAATCTATTTAAAATATTAAAGCCTGAAGCTGGGGGAACTTCAGGCTTTGACTCTTTTACCATCAAAAGAAATGGGGGGATTCTCTTGAACGAGCCACTATAATATCATAACATTTTTTCTGCTTGTCAAGCAATTTATAATTGGATACAACCGCTGATCATATTCAAATTTATTTTATATTTAGCAAATAACTTAAAGTATTTTTATTGAATAATTAGTTATATGATAAATAATTAGAAAGTTTATTAATCTTTTTGAACTATTATTTTTTCTGATTTAAATCCGGTAAATTGATTAAAAATTTTCATATCTTAAAAACTAATAGAAATTGTAGAAAATCAAATACTAACTTATTATAATCATTTTTTCAAATAATTTAATAGTTGGAACGTTAATGAAAAAATCTTTTTTTAAGCATGTTTATCGTAGTTTTATTTTTTGTAACAAATATTAAATCTTATAGGTTCTAAACTATTATTAATAGTATTACTTTTTTCATATAATTTTTCTTTACAATCTCAAACCATTCCAGTTGAATCTTATGCAGGTATGAAATGGAGATTAGTTGGTCCCTTCAGAGCTGGCTGGGCCACTATGGCCGAAGGAGTAAAAGATTCATTAAACACTTATTATTTTGGAGCAGCAGGCGGAGGTGTTTGGAAAACCAACGATGCAGGCAGAACATGGAAACCATTAATGCAGAATGAAAAATCTTCTTCTATTGGTGCAATTGCTGTTTCAAATTCTAATGCAAATTATATTTATGCAGGAACCGGGCAGGTTGCAGTTAGATATGATATACTATCCGGCGACGGAGTTTACAGATCAACAAATGCAGGAAATACATGGAAAAATATCGGTTTAAAAGATACCAGACATATAGGAAGAATTTTAATAGATCCTCAAAACCCTCAAAGAGTTTTAGCCGCAGCTTTGGGACATGTATTTGAACCAAATAATGAGCGGGGAGTTTTTCTAACTACAAACGGCGGAAAAGATTGGAAAAAAGTTCTTTATTTAAATGACAGTACCGGAGCAGTAGATTTAGCATGGGATATTTATAATCCGGAAATTGTTTATGCTGCTATGTGGCAAATGCAGATGCATCCATGGCTTGATTATTTTATGCCGCAAAGAGGAATGCATTCAGGTATTTACAAAAGTGAAGACAGCGGAAAAACTTGGCAGAAAATAAATTGTGACAGTCTTCCAAATGGAATGATTGGCAGAATTGGTGTTGCTGTTGCACCGGGCAGCAACGGCAGAATTGTTTATGCATCAATTGATGCTGAAAAAAGTCAAAGCGGTTTATACAGATCAAGTGACGCGGGAAAAACATGGAAACTTGTAAATGATAATGGTGCTTTGGCAAATTCTTATTTCAGTAGAATAACAGTTGATCCGGACAATCCGGATATAGTTTATGTTATGGGTTTATCAATCAGCAGGTCTGAAGACGGTGGAAAAACTTTAGAATATTTTAAAGGTGCTCCGGGTGGAGATGATTATCATTTTCTCTGGATAAATCCATCTCATCCGGAAAATATGATTACTGCTTCCGATCAAGGTTGTGTTGTTACAGTAAACGGCGGACAAAGCTGGTCAAGCTGGTATAATCAGCCAACCGGACAATTTTATCATGTTGCAGCAGATGATCAATTCCCATACAAAATTTACAGCGGTCAGCAGGATAATGGAACAGTTGGAATTTTCAACCGTGGTCCTTACGGAGTAATTGAATTAAGAGATTGGCACCCGGTTGGAGGAAGTGAAAGAGATTATGAAGTTCCAAAACCTGGTGATCCTGAAATTGTTTTCGGTACTGGACTTGGCGGTTATATGTCCCGCTTTAATGAAAAAACACGCCAGGTTGCACAAATTTCACCTTGGCCGGTTTCAAGTTATGCTGCACGTCCCACAACTGTTAAATACAGATATACCTGGATTACACCAATGGAGTTTTCACCTTTGGGTTCGCGACCTATGTATTTCGGTGCTCAAGTTTTATTTAAATCAACTAATGACGGAGATAATTGGAAAATCATTAGTCCGGATCTTTCAGGTAAAAAAGAAGGTTCAAAAGATTTTGATAATCCGACCTATAAGCAGGCTTATGATGCAGGTTATGGAGTAATATATACAATTGCTCCTTCACCATTAGATAAAAATATTATTTGGATCGGAACAGACGACGGGTTAATCAAATTAACAACAGATGATGGAAAAAATTGGAAAGATGTAACTCCGCCTAATTTACCAATTTGGGCGAGAATTGATGCAATAGCTTTGTCTTCTTTTTCTATTAACACTGCTTATTCCGCAGTAAATATGCATAGACTTGGTAAAATTGAACCATTAATTTATAAAACATCCGACAGCGGAAAATCGTGGCAAATAATAATTAACGGATTGCCTAAAGATGAATATGTAAATGTGGTTAGAGCTGATCCAGTGAGAAAAGGATTATTATATGCAGGAACAAACAGAAGTATTTATGTTACTTTTGATGATGGAAAAAATTGGCAGCCTTTAACTTTAAATTTCCCAACAACTATGGTAAGAGATTTATTAGTCCATAAAGGAGATTTAATTGCTTGCACTCAAGGAAGAGGAATTTGGGTTTTAGACAATCTTGAACCATTGCATGAACTTGATAATACTATAGTTAATAATGATGTTCATTTATTTCAACCATCTGATGCTTATAGATTGAGGGAAAGTGAAAGCCACGATACACCCTGGCCTCCGTCAACTCCTTTAGGACAAAATCCTCCTACAGGAGCAATAGTAGATTACTGGCTAAAAGATAATGTGAATTCACCAATCAAAATAACAATTAAAGATTCTGTTGGAAATATTATAAATAACTTTACAAGTAATGAAGAAGAAAAGAAATTACCCGCATATAGATATTTTCAGGAAGAATGGGTTGGCAAGCAGCGGAAGCTTTCCAATGAAAAAGGAATGCATCGATTTATATGGAATCTTAGATATCCAAGACCTGATGCTTTAAAATACGGATATTCAATTGCTGCGGTTTGGGATGCCGATACACCTTTGAATCCACAGGGACCATTGGTTGTACCTGGTAAATATTTTGCGACATTAACAGTAAATGGTAAAGATTTTACAAAATCTTTTACAGTTAGGCTGGATCCAAGAGTTACAACTTCAAAAGAAGATTTAAAAGATCAGTTGGATTTGGCGCTTAATATCAATAAAGAACTTCAAAAAAGTTATTCTCTTTATAAAAAAATTGATAAGCTTTTAAAAGAGAAAAAGGAAGTTATTGAACCATCGATTTATGATACTCTTAATGTTATAGGAAAAAAAGGAAATCCCAATTTGAGTACTATTACAAACAGACTTGCTGGTTTGATTACAACGGTTGAAAGTGCCGATGCTGCACCAACCCAAGGTCAAAAAGATTTATTTGATGATCTAAAAAAGAATTTACATAATCTTACCGAGAGATGGATAAGGATTGAAAGAGGTGTACCTGTTCAAAAATAAAAATCTTTTAATGCTAATATTGTAGTGACAAGTCATGGCTTGTCACCACAAAAATATTTTAAGTTTTATATTTGATAAGAAAATACAACTTATAAATTTTATCTCCTGACTGTTTCTATTTCTCCGATTTTCTTCGGCGGCATAGGAATTATTTGAGAAACTTCCTGTTGATATCTAATATATTCCTGACCATGGAATCTTACTAAATCTCTTTCTTCCAACTGCATTGCAACTAGTATATATCCGGTTGCTCCAAATGCAAAAAGCAAATGTCCTACAGTCATTTGAGGTATAGACCAAAATGCAATTATAAAACCAAGGTAAAGAGGATGACGAACAATTTTATACAGAAATGGTTTTACAAATTTCGGGTACGACTGCTCCTGGTGTTTAAAGTTTCTATATACTTGCTGCAAACCAAAAAGATTGAAATGATTTATTAAAAAAGTTACAAGCAGTACTACAAAAAATCCGGTGAAAAATAATGCATACATTAGACCAGCGAAAAAGGAACTTTGTATATTCCAAACTGTTTCGGGTATTGGACGCCAGAATAAAAACATTATAATTAGGGCTAAACTGGCGAATAAAACATAAGTGCTTCTTTCAATTTCTTTTGGAACTATTTTAGTCCACCATTTTTTGAATCCCTGCCTTGCCATTACACTATGCTGAATTGCAAATAAAGAAAGCAGTAAAATATCAACTATCCACGCAAAAGAAGTTCCTCCTTGAAATCCGGCATCAACAGTTTTAGGAACTGCAAAGTTTCCTATAAATCCAACTGCATAAAGAAATGTTGCAAAAAATATTAAATAGCAGACTATTCCGTAAAGGAAAAAAATGAACCTTTTCATACGATCTCCTTATTTAATTTATAACTTGAATGATGATTAATGTTGGCAAAATTACTTTTTATAGATTGCAAACAGAGATAATTTAACTCTTATTATTTATCCTAATGATAACAGTAAATGATTTTGAAATAATTCTGTATACTGCCGAAGAATTCCTGGCAAATTCACATAAAAGATTTTTTTCATTATTTGATAAATTTTTTCCTCTAATATCTAAACTGATATTAATGTTATTAACCTTGCCTTTATTTTCACTATAAAAACCAAGAAGATAACTCAAGTTAAAACTTCCTTTTATTTCAGATTCTATATCATCTATAACGATTCCTTTTGACGCCGCATAAAAAACAATTGTATTCGTTAAACATCCGGCTAATGCATTTAAAATATATTCCATTGGCGTAGGACCAGAATTTTTTCCTAATAATATCAGCGGATGATCAATTTCAAAAATGAATGGAAAATGTCTTGTAAAATCTTTTTTACCGTTGTTATAAAAACTTTTAATAATTGACCTGCTGTGTACTCCATTCATCCACGTATTATTCACATTAAACCAAAAATTTCCAGGTGCAGAATCTCCATTTGATTTTATTAAGTTCTTCAATTCATTAATATCTATACCGTTCACTGTTTTATATTTATTCATTGGAACTTGTGTAATTACGAATGATATTTTATAAAATACATACTTAGTGCCATCTAAAATTCTTTGATAAAAGTTGATTTTTGCTTAATAATAAAAGAA
>CAVQMC010000005.1:0-47526 GCA_963713505.1 uncultured Ignavibacteria bacterium
TTTTTGTTAATGATCTTTCCGGCCGGATTTTTTCTTTCAACATTAAAAACGGTAAGGAAATTGGAGAACTAAAGTATAAAGGAGCAGTTTATACAACTCCTGTTATAAATAAATTTATGGTGATTTTTGCTGTTGCACATAACGATGATAATAAATCCGATTTAATATATTATGATTATGATAAAGGCAAGTTGTTTAATGATGAAGAAATAGATGGTAGAATCTTAACGGAATTAATAAAAACTAACGATGGAATAATTTTCAATACTGAAGATGGAGCAATTGAAAAATATGATTTTTACGGAACCAAAAAATGGCAGTATAAAACAAATACATTTATTCATTCATCTCCAGCTATGTCAGATAAAAAAATAATTTTTGGAAATGATAACGGTGAATTGTTTTCAGTAAATGCAGATAATGGGAAATTGAATTACAAGGTTAAAATTGGAAAATCTTTTTTTTGCGGGCCAACTGTTAGCGAGGGAAATATTTTTATAGGAAATGATAATGGAAAATTATACAGCATAAAATTAAACGACGGTTCTGTCAATTGGTCATTTGATTCCGGCGACAGAATAATGATGATTCCTGCCATAAAAGGAAATAGTATTTATTTTGGGAACTTAGGCGGGAAGTTTTATTCTTTAAATAAAAAAAATGGAAATATTAATTGGACCTTTGATTCTAAAGGTTTGCTCAGCGCAACACCATTATTAACTAACAATATTATCTTTCTTCCGGATCTCAATGAAAAATTATATTTGCTTGATATTCGTGACGGAAGTGTAATGAAAACTTTGAAGTTTGAAGGAAGAACAAAATTAACTCCTGTTATTTATTCAAACATTATTTTCATCGGTTATGATAACGGAATATTAAGAACTTATGAATTTTTATAATAAAATATTTTCTTTATTTTTTATTCTTATTGTAATATCTGCTGATTTTACATCTGCACAAGATTGTATTTCTCATATAAAATTAAATTCGGATATTCCTAATACTATCTTTTATATTGATACGGTAAAAATTGGAGAGGGAAATCAATTAACTGCAGAAGTAAAAAACGGAATGCATAAAATAACAGCTTTGGAAAACAGCGATAGATGGAACGCAAAGACTTTTGTTGATACGATAAATTTAAAATGCAATGAAGATACAACTTTAAATTTTATTTTTAGAAGCAGTTCTTATATTCAAACAAATCCAGCTGATGCTTATGTTTATTATAATGATTCGTTGATCGGGCATACTCCAATGTTTATAAATGAAAAAATAAAACATATAAAACTGGTAAAAGAAGGTTATGAAAATATTAATTATCATTTATCAGATTCGCCAGCTCCCGGAGTAATAGATCTTAAATTTATTGGAATGAAAGAAGGAAAAAGTTTCTTTAAAAAAGATTTATTTAAAATATTGGTCGGCAGTTTATTGGTTTTGGGCGGAACAACGGCTTACTTTAAAATAAAAGCCGATAATAATTTTTCAAAATATCAGGATACGGCAGATAACAGCTACTTAACCAAAACAAGACGATACGATTTAATAAGCGGAATAACATTCGGGGCTGTTCAAATAAATTTCGGATTAATAATATATTACTTTTTATTTGATTAAATTTACTTTTCAAAAATACTCTTCTATTTATGCATACAGTTTTAGAGATAATTAATTTATCAACTTCTTACTTGGAAGAAAAAGGAATTGAATCTCCAAGAACAAATGTTGAACTCATTTTAAGTCATGTACTGAAGTGCAGAAGATTGGATTTATATCTTTCTTTTGATAAACCTTTACAGGAAGAAGAATTACAAATTGTAAGGAGTTATTTAAAACGCAGAAGCAACAGAGAACCTCTTCAGTATATTTTAGGCTCGGTTGAATTTTACGGCTTGGAATTTATTGTTAATCAGGATGTTCTAATACCCAGACCGGAAACAGAAATCTTAGTCGAAAGTATTATAAATACAAATAGTACAAATCAAGAAATTAGAATTTTGGATATCGGTACCGGGAGCGGAATTATTGCAGTTTGCCTGGCAAAACATTTACAAGGTTCTAAAGTAGTTGCAATTGATAACAATGTGAAAGCTTTAGAAATTGCAAAAAGAAATGCTGTAAATAATAAAGTTGAAGATAGAATACAATTTAAAAACATAGATATTCTAAATGTTAAGGATGTTTTTCATAATGATTTTGATATTGCAGTTTCAAATCCTCCTTATATATCTTTAAATGATTATGAAAAACTGGAGCCTGAATTAAAGGTCTATGAACCCAAAAATGCTCTAACAGATAACGGGAACGGGCTAAAATTTTATAAATCGATTTCATCTATATCAAAAAATATTTTGAAAGAGCATGGAAAACTTTATTTTGAGATAGGAATAAATCAATATAATGATGTAAAAGATATATTATCAAAAGAAAATTTTATTAATATTGAAATAAAAAAAGATTATTTAAATATTGAAAGAGTAATATCCGGAGAAATTAATTGAGAGCAGTAGTTCAAAGAGTTTCCAAAGCGGCTGTTGATATTTCCGAAAAAAATTATCATAAAGAAATTAAAAATGGTATAGTTATTTTATTGGGTATAAAAATTGGCGATGGAATTCCTGATGTAAATTTTGTTGCGGATAAATGCTGCAATTTACGTGTCTTCGATGATGAACTGGGTAAAATGAATTTGTCCGTTAAAGATGTTAATGGAGAAATTTTAATAATTTCTCAATTCACTTTATATGGAGAAACTGCAAAAGGAAACAGACCAAATTATACAGAAGCTGCAAAACCCGATGAAGCAGTTCCTTTATATGAAGAATTTATTAAAAGATTAAAAGAAAACATTGGAAGTGAAAAAGTTAAAACCGGAATCTTCGGCGCAATGATGAATGTTAAAATATTTAATGATGGACCTGTAACTTTAATAGTTAATTCAAAATAAAAAAGGTAAATGTGCATTCCTTTTTAATGATATTTATTGATGGTGTTGGAATTGGCAAAGAAGATTATGAGTATAATCCTTTCTTTAAATACGGCTTTAAAACTTTTGCTGAATTGTTTGGAGATATTCCTACTTTAAAAAATCAAAATTTAAATAACGAATTAAAATATTTATTCCCGTCTGATGCAAATTTAGGAGTTTCCGGTTTACCTCAAAGCGGAACAGGGCAAACATCAATTTTCTGCGGCATAAATGCAGCTAAGTTTATCGGAAAACATTTTGGTCCGTATCCCTATTCAACTTTAATTCCTGTTCTAAAGGAAAAGAATATTTTTCTTCCGTTTATTAAAAAAGGGAAGAAGGTTGCATTTGCAAATGCTTATCCCAAAGTATTTTTTGATTATATTAAAAGCGGACGTTCAAGGTTAAGTGCAACCACTACGATCTGCAATCTTGTAGGAATTAAGTTAAACAAAAGTAAAGATGTTTATTCCGGCAGAGCATTAACTGCCGAAATTACAAACGAAAGATGGAATAGTAAATTAGGATACAAACTTCCTATAATCAAACCTCAGCTTGCAGCAAAAAGATTATTGAGAATCGCAGAACAAAATTCTTTTACTTTATATGAATATTTTCTAACTGATCATTTGGGGCATGGGCGGTATGACGGGGATTTACAGCAGACTTTAAAAACATTGGATGATTTCCTTTACACAATTCTTACTAAAATAGATGATCATAATATGACTTTAATAATATGTTCCGATCATGGTAATTTTGAAGATCTTTCTGTAAAAACTCACACCAGAAATCCTTCACTAACGATTACTGCAGGTAAACATTCGGAATATTTAATGAAAAGCATTAAAGATATTACGGAAATAAAATCTGCTGTATTATCATTCAATGAATAAAATTAAATTAACATTTATAAGTTTTTTAGTTTTAGATCAACTTTTCTTATATTGCAAATAATATAGAATGGGCTAATAAAATCTGCTAATTATTAATGGGTGAAAAATAAATGAGGGATTATCCACTAATAAAAGTTGTAATTATTTTTATTTGCGGAATAATATTTAACAATTTACTGAAAATTGACTCAGCTTTATTTTTAATTATTTCGATTTGCATAACTGGTCTAATTTTACTGCTTCAATTAAAAATTAATGAGAGTTATTTTTTAAATACGCTTGGATTCATTTTCATTATAATTTCCATTTTCTTTTTCGGCAGTTTTCTTGCAAAAACCAAAAGCAATTCCCGTCATTTAATCCCGGAATCAATTTATAAGATTAAAAATGTTGAATATTACGGATCAATAAACAAAATAGATCTAAAAAACGGAAATGAAATCAAATTCATACTTAATGTTGATTCGCTTTCAAGAAATAATAAAACTATTTATGAAGAGCTGATTGTAATATGCAAAATAAAAGATAGGAAAAATAAAATTGATTCACTTTATAAAATATTAAATCCTGGAATGCTGATTTCTATTAAAGGGAATTATTACAGGGGAAGAGAAAAGAGAAACCCCGGTGAATTTGATTATAATAAATATCTTCATTCAAAAGGTATCAGCGGAAATGTTTATTGTTATGATATAAAAGATTTTAAAATAATTAATTCTAATTACAACTTTGTAAAAAGCGTAATATTTAAGATTAGAAAATCTATTAATGATGAAATACAAAAACTCTATCAAACAAAATCTGCTGCTTTGCTTAAAGGACTGCTTCTTGCGGATAAAAGCGGCATTTCTTATCAAACTAAAACTGATTTTATAAACTCCGGTGTTATTCATGTTTTAGCAGTTTCCGGTTTGCATGTCGGCTATATAATATTAATAATTCTAATTGCTTTCGGCAGATTTAATATTTACGTAAGATCATTTTTATTAATCATAGGATTACTCTTCTTTTTATTAATCACAGGCGCTCCGGCTTCTGTTTTCAGAGCTTCAATTATGGCTGTGGTTATTATAATTGCAATGTTGACCAATAGGAGTACTAATCTTGTGAATTCATTAGCTTTTGCCGCACTAATAATTTTGATTATAAATCCGCTTGATATTTTCAATCCCGGATTTCAGCTTTCATTTGCTGCTGTTCTTTCAATTGCTTTGATTTACCCGATTATTTTATCTGAGATAAATAAGTTAAATATCAAAAATAATTTTATTAATTATGTTTTACTTTTTGCCGGAGTTTCTTTAAGCGCTCAAATCGGAACGCTGCCTTTTACCTTATATTATTTTGGAAAGTTATCTTTAGTAGCACTGGGAGCTAATTTAATTGTAATACCTTTAATTGGAATTATTGTAGCTTTGGGAATTATTTCGATTTGTACAGGTTTTATATTTCCGTTGATTGGACATTTTTATGCGGTAACAAATGAATTTTTAGTTTTACTTCTGTATAAATTCACAAGCTTTTCAGGCGGACTAAATTATTCATATTTAAGAATAAATAACTTTTCCATTTATGATTCAATAGCTTTTTATATCTTTTTATTTACTGCCTTAATTCTCTATAAATATTTTAAATCATTTAAAACCAAATTAGTCTTCCTATTTTTAATTTTTTGTAATATTCTTGTTTTTATAAATGCAGATACTTTAAACCTTCTACCCCAAAATGAACTTAACATAATGATGATTGATGTCGGGCAGGGAGATTCATTCTTAATTAAATTCCCAAACAATAAAACAGCATTAGTTGATGCCGGTAATGTTACTCCCGGATTTGACAACGGAGAAAAAGTAATTATTCCATTATTAAAATATTTAAATATTAATGAAATCAATTACGGTTTTGTATCTCATATGGACAGGGATCATTACGGCGGATTTGTTTCTTTAGTGCATGCAGGATTAATTGATACAATTTATAAACCTAAAATTGATTCCAGTTTGACGAAAGATCTTAGGTTTGAAAAATACATTCGTAAAAATCATATTCCGATTAAATATTATAAGCAAAAAGTAATAGATGTCGGGAACTCTGAAATATTCATTTTAAATAATGATAAAATAAATAATCACTTGAATAGAACAACAAATGACAGGGGAGGTATATGGAAATTAGTTTACGGAAAAACAAGTATTTTATTTACAGGTGATGTTGAGAAAGAAGCTGAGAAATATTATGTGGAATTTTATGGAAAGTTTTTACATTCAAATGTTTTAAAAGTCGCTCACCATGGAAGCAAAACAAGTTCAAGTGTTAATTTTCTAAATGATGTTTTACCTAAAATAAGTCTTGTAAGCGTTGGAATTGACAACAGATTTGGTCATCCAAATAAAATAATAATTAAAAGATTGAATGAGTATAAATCTAAAATATACAGAACTGATAAATTAGGTGCAGTTCTTCTGCAGTCGCAGGGAGATTCTATTTATGTTGTTAATTGGAAAAATAAGAGTAATTAACTTTTTAATACAATCAGTAAAGAAACAAATAATTTTAATGATATTTTATAAGAACAAATTATTTAATTCTTTCTTTTCTTTTTTAGCTTTTCTGAGATAAAAGAAAAATATTAACGCTACTAATGCAACAAATGCTGATGATAATATTATTTCCAATTGACTCATTTTCCAAAATAGATTGTTATCGATATCCTATGAGGTTCAAGCATTATGCCACTATAAGCTTCTTTTTTTTATCAATTAAACGGTTTTTAAAATTAGTTTTTGTTTCATTATCATACAAAAGTCCAATATTCTGCATTATTATACATAATTATCAAAAATTGTAACTATCAACTATAACCAATAATTTACAATGTAGTTTTAAAATTTCTTTCTTTATATTTGAATTCAAAATAAAATAACTGCAAATAAAAATAGATTTATTTATGGAATTATCCGATATATTGATTGTAGTGCTTGTTGCTTTAATTTTCGGCAGTATTACTGTTATTATTTTTTCATTTTTACTTTATTCTAAACAGAAAAAAAAATTAAGTGAAATAATTAAATTCAAACTGGAAGATGAAAAAAATAAAAAAGCAATTGAAACTTTATTAAATGAATCGAATAATTCCTCAAAGATTTTGAGAATAAAAGGAACTTTTCGTAATTCAAATGGCAGCCGAAAAAAATATTCTGCATACATGAATTATAAAAAATATTTAGGTGAATATTGGATTCCTGAACTTGAAGTTAAAAAGGCCAAATAATAATTTTATATAACCTTCCCTTATCATTTGTTAAGTTGTTGTGAAAAGCTGATTTATTAATTAATTTAATATTCATTCAAACAAATAAATTAAAGATTTTAGGTAGATATTGGCTAGACAAAAAATTGCAGTAGCTGTTCCTAAAGGCGGAGTAGGGAAAACTACTACTTCTGTTAATCTTGCTGCAAGTTTAGCCATTGCTGAGAAAAAAACTTTATTAATAGATTTTGATACTTCAGGTGCCTGTTCAATTTACTTAGGCTATAATGCAAATAATATTCACGGCGATATATTCCAGGTTTTTAGCTTTGCAAAGTCTATTGATAATGTAGTACACAAAACAGAAATTGATAACCTGGATTTTATTCCCATTAATGTGAATAGTATTCAGCTTGAAGAAAGATTAAATTTATTAACGAAAAACATTTACCTTTTTGATAATCTTTTAAACCAGGAATTTTTATATAAATATGATTATATAATAATTGACTGCCCTCCTTATTTGAAAGGTTTAACAACGATTGCTCTCACTGCATCTAATTCTGTTTTAATTCCAATTAGAGCCGGTCAGTTTTCCGTTTCAGCTTTAAATAAAATGTTTGAACACATTGAATGGATGAAAGGAAATCTTAACAGTGAACTAATAGTTGAAGGAATCTTATTGACAATGTACGAACCAAAAACAAGAGCGTGGAAACTGACACAAAAAGGTTTAATTGAAAAATTCGGTAGTTATTTTTTTAGAACAATAATACCTAAATCAGTCACGCTAACAGAGTCTGAGTTTTACGGAAAACCGGCAGTTTTATTTGATGCTAAAGCAAACGGATCTGTGGCCTATTTAAAACTCGCTAATGAAATAATTAAAAGAAATCATTCCGATGGAATTGCCAGATAGGGAATAGCATCAAAAGCGGAGAGAGAGAGAAAATCTGACTGTATGTAAATTTATTAGAATACGTTTTATTTGAGGCATTATCAAGATTGGAGTGCCCATTTCGTGCCCATGAGATTAAATGAAAAAGTTTTATTTAGCTTATTAAATAATTTTTTAGTTTATCATATGCTTCCTTACGTTTTTCTTGATTCATCCTTTTCCAGATTTGGTTTATATATGTAATTTCTTATATATAATAAATATATGAAAAAAGAAAATTGTTTGCGAAACGAAGAGCCGGAAGCTATTGAGTGAGCAATTGATTTTTGACAGAATATATCTTATTAATATCTAATGGAATTAATTAAATCGTTCCTTTTTTGTCACAAATTTTTGCCCATTCCAATATCTAATTTGATTTTTGAGAGATCTGAAATATTCCGATGTATATGTTAATGGCGGATTTAAAATGCCATGAATAACTAAACTATCTCTGACTATTTGGAAATCATCACTGCAGTCAATATTAAAATCTGACATATTCCGATTACAACGATATATTAAAAAATGAGTATTCGTAAGTGAATCATATTCTGCAAGCTGGAAATTGAATTCAGATGATCTATCTTTAAAGTAAAAATAACCAGGCAATGGAGAATTCCAACGAAAATATTTTCTGGTTAAATCAGTTTTCGGCAATAAAATGTACTGATTAAAGTTGGCAATTTTATGATTAACTATATGATAATAGGGAGGTGCCGGAGAACAACCACTGTTTATTTCGTTTACATCTATATCGAATAAAACTGATCTTTCATATCCATTATTTACGGCGAGCGCAGCTATTTCTTTTTTACCATCTGAATTAAAATCTCCAAGTATGGCACTATTTATACCGCCTGAATGCCAAAATGTTTTCATGCTGTCAATTCTTTTACCGGTTACAGCATCCAATGTAAAAATCGCACAAGGATATAAAGGCAAATTATTTGCAAAAGCATACAATAATTTATGTCTCCCATTATTTATAATTCCAATTAGATTAGTAAAAAATGTAGTTGAATGATGATATTCAAGAGTAGATATTGAATCATGAAAAACATACTGCCAAATCTTTTGTTTTTTATAATTATAGCAAATTATGCGGCCATAATTTGGATCTTCAAAAGATATATTTTCATTACAAATGAAAACCTCATTTTTTTTATCATTATTTATATCATAAAATTTTACTGAATTATTATAAACATAATTATCCATAGTATTATCACCTTCAAATTTACTATTTACGGACCATAACACTTTTCCGCTTTTGTTTGTTATTTGAAAAACTTTTCCTACATAGTTTACTGAAGCAGGATTGTTATCAAAATCCCATATACCAGAAAAGAAAATAACGCCCGCTAGCAATATTAATAGAGTAATACTTACAGCTCTTCTTAACATAAATTTGCCTGCCCGCAGCATAAAGTTTTCTTTTTTTATCTCAACCACATTACGTAGATTAAAAAGATCATCAATAGTTTGAATCCCAATTATTTTAAGGTCTCTATTTGGATAAACAGAAATTAAGTCCTCTAAGTTATTTTTTGCAGCAGAAAAGTCATCTTCCGGTATTACAAATATTTTACTGGTTGAATAAAAAACGATTTTTGTTTTCTGCTGAATTATTTCTTTTGATAGCGAAGGAACTTTACCATAATTATCAACTGCACCAGTCAATACTAAGTTGGAATTACTAATTATTTTGGTAGGGGAATCATAAAATCTTAATAATTCTTCCACAAGATATAAAACTAAAGTAAGACCAAAAGAATTGCCTGAATATTCGGCTAAAGTATTTCCAAAATCAACGTAAACATCCCAATAATTATCTTTTATCTTAATATAATTACCTGCTATTCGTACAGCATTTTTTAATGCATCCTCAATCTGTTTATTTAATAAAGGATCAAGTTCATAGTTACTCGGTATTACATGATAATTATTTCCGGATTTGTTAGGTTTTAACTGTACTGATAATGAACCAAGTAAACCGAAATCATTTTTAAATATTTCTAATCCCTTTTGAATGAGAGGGAAACTTACAGTAACATTTGAATGATTATATTCATTACCTTTTAACGCCTCATTTAATTGTTCGTTTTTCTCTTTAACCACAATAATAGAATTGTTCAATAAGATTTTTCTTTCACCTGATATATAATTCTCTTCAATATTTGAAGCTTGATTTAAAAGTTCAGCAGTTAGAGAGGGATGCAATCCGGAAATATCAATTAAAGAAAGTAATTTTGAATAAACATCTATAAATTCTAATAAGTATGATTCAATTGCATTTTTATGATCCTCTTTAAGTAAAATTTTATAAAAGATGAAAATTTGAAGAAGAGTAATTCGAAGAGAATTAGTTTTTGATAGTTTCTCCCTTAATTTAGAAGCTTCTGTTTCAATTTGAAGAATATCCATTAATCATTCAGTTAATTGAAATACTGATTAATAATTTAATGAAATTATTTATTTATGGGAAGAAAGATTTTGATAAATGTTTTGTTATTTAACGATTACTATTTAAAACATTTTTACTGTTGACCGCGCTTATAAAAAAGAAATAAAGAGAGATCTAATATTATCTTAGTGAGAAATTATTTACCATTCATTTGTGAATTATTCAATTAAATTTTAATTTTTGATATAAATACTATATAAATACAGTTGCAGTTGTTAATGAATTCTGAAATATTAATAGATATCATTTTGATTGTTAACGGTATCGCATCTTTTGGCTTTGTAATATATAATTATTCGAATTATTATGTTCGAAATAAAATTTATCCCATAAGTGTGAAGTTAGCATTTTATATGGGTATTGGACTGGGTATTTACGGATTAATAGATTTGATATTAATTCTATTAAAAATGTTTTAGATTCAATAGAAGAATTTATAGATTAAATTATGTTATGCAATTTGAAATATTTTTTAATTATTTCAATTTTTATCATATATACTGCTAGTCTAATATCAAGACAAGTATTCATTGTTAAAACATGTTTAACAAAAGATAATTCGTCTGATAAAGATATTGCTAATATTATTAAATCCGGAAGACTTACAAAAAGAAATTTAATATTCCATGCTAATATTTACTTGTGGGCTGGAGAGTAGATAAATATTACGGACTTCTAATAATTATTTACATAATCTTATATAATTTATATTGTAATTAACATAGTATTGAGAAAAAGATCTTATCAGAAATTATGAATAAATCCTAATAACAGTTTTCCTTAATCCAAAACTTGTGCAATCATCATTTTAATTCTTTTTGAATTTTTTTCGCAGTAGTTCTAATCCATTTTTTATGAATATCATACCATTCAGATGAATGCACTCCCAGCTTTCCGGCTTGCCTTGGATGAACTAGTGAAATAAGTTTAATAGGAGTGCCATTTATTTCTATGTTCTGAATTTGGCTGTAGAATTTTTCATTATTTATCAGTTTCACTTTAGGGTCGAAATATTTAATAAAGTATTTGATCGGTTCATTACCAAGAGTAATTAAATATTCTGCCTTTGATTCTTTTATTTCATATAATATTTCTTTTCTTCTTGTAACATCTATCTTCCTATTTTCCCGATTGGCTAATCTCATTTTTTGTCTTGGTATTTTATATTTATTAAATAAGAAATCCAGTCTTTCTAATGCTTTTACCTGACCGATGTTCAGCATACTAAATGGTACAAGATCGCAGAGCCAGCAATCGTTTCTTGATAAACCGAGCGGAGTGAGAAATTCACTGTCTAATACATTTCCGGATGGACCGTTAAATTTTTCATTTGCCGGTATAAGTTTACCAGCTTCCGCTGGACACTTGATTTTTCTAAGGATCAATTCAGTACAATCACCCTTCCAGAATATATAAGGCTCGCTGGCAACTGCTAATGCATTTGCTAAAGTCTTTCCATTATTATCAATCCAGCGTGCATGAACGGCACTTGCATACACGCCCAAAACAAAAACTTTTTTCGGAGATTTATCGAATTGTTCTACTTTTGTTACTGGCTCACCAAACGGAAAGTTTTCCATAATTTTCCCCTAAATATTTGTTTAATTCAAGTTCGTTATCAAACTCAAATATTTTAATTAACCGATTTAATAATTCTTCATCCTTATCTAAAAATCTGCAAATGTTCCGCTGTCTAAAATTAAGTATGGCTTATCATTTTTATTTGTTTTATAAATTATAACACCCTCAAATACATTTATTACTTAAGCATTAGAGAATAGTTTATGGTAATTAAAATCATACTTGTGGTATTCGATTTTCATTTTTGATAGAAGATGGTTTAGAATTATAATTTATCTGTTTTCGAGTAAATATTACAATAAAGTTTTAGAAAATTTTCTATATTCAATTTATAGTAGGAAATAATGAATTATCTGAAAAAATTACGCGGAATATTTAGTTTATGCGAATAATAAACCCGCACCATTCAGTGCGGGTTAATTATACCTAACCAGTTTATTTTTACTTCAGCAGCACCATTTTCTTTGAACTGATAAAGCTGCCTATTTGAATTCTTAAAATATACATTCCGGTTGCAAGTTTATCGGCATTATAATTTATTGAATGTTTTCCGGCTTCAATATTAGTATTAACTAATGTTCCGACTTCTTTACCCAAAACATTAAAAATCTTGAGTGAAACAAATCCGCTCGTTGGCTGCTGCCAGCTGATTACTGTTGAGTTATTAAATGGATTAGGGTAGCATTCATTAAGAACAAACTGATTTGGTGTGCTAATATCGGCATTAACCTCCGGTGAATATTCAAAGGCTCCATCGATATCTATTTGTTTCAATCTGTAATGGTAGTTTCCTGCTGACTAATTCTTTGCATTATAAAAATATAAAGTAAATTGCTTTATGCTGCCTGCGTTACTGACAATGTCTACCTTTTGAAAATCTTCATTGTTGAAATTCCTTTGAATCTCAAAGCCTTTATTGTTTGTATCTGTAACTGTTGACAAGCTGAGCATAACTGAATTGTCTTTCTGCAGTGCTGAAACTAAGACATGTTCTACTGATTCATTATTCATTCTAAAAACCTATTAACTTGTAATATCTTCATAGTATATTTTGATGAAAGCTACAATATAGTTGCAGTTTTTTAAGAGTTAATTTTGAGCATACACTAATAATTGCTTTGACATTTAGTACTATATTTAAAAAATTTTCGTAATTTAAAATTATTCTTGAGCTTTATTAATACATAGTGACAACTTTATTGAAAATTATCGTTTTTGTTCTACTAGTTTGTTTTTTCTTAAGCAATCAAATTATTGCTCAGCCTTCCGGATTAAATATCAATCATATAGGTTTGGAAGATGGTCTTTCTCAATCCACAATTTATGCTATAGCACAAGACTCAGAAGGTTTTATTTGGTTCGGTACACAAGATGGTTTGAACCGCTATGACGGCTATTCTATAACAATATACAAGCACAATCCTTACGATTCGAATTCTTTATCAGACAATACTATCTGGAGTCTTTTAAATGATGGGGAAGGAAATTTATGGATCGGGACAATGGCTGGCGGGGTAAACAGATATTCAATAAGGCAGGATAAGTATTTTCATTATTTACATGATGAAAAAGATTCTACTTCAATAAGCGGAGATTTTGTAAGTTGCATGTTTAAGGATTCACATGGTGATATTTGGCTTGGTACAAATACAGGCGGACTTAATAGATATATAAGAAATACAAATTCATTTGAACATTTCAAATATTCAAGTTCCAATAAAACTACTATCAGCAATAATTCAATTCATGATATATGTGAAGATAATGATAATAACTTATGGGTTGGAACTTCCGACGGACTTTGTAAAATAAATATAGGTAAACAATCAAAAAAATATAATGAACTTTCAAAATTAGGGTTTAAAAGATATTTACATTCTTCAAAAGACAGCGGAAGTATTTCAGCAAATTATATCCGGGCGCTTTATGTTGATAACCAGGGCAAATTATGGATAGGAACATGGGGTGGCGGTTTAAATTATTATATTAAAAATTCCGGCAAATTTAATCATTCAAATTATAAGATCCGTTATCGTAAAAATAAATCAGCCAGAACAAACAAATATTTGAACGGAAATTTTGTAGCTTCGATTTTGGAAGATTCCCAAAATAATTTGTGGGTTGCAACATATGATTCGGGCTTAACTGTTTCATACAATAAGACTAATTTATTTACACCTTGCATTCAGGGTGCTATAATGAAGTTGTATAAAGACAGATCAGGTAATATATGGATTGGAACTTTTACGGATGGGGTTAAAATGTATGATCCTCGAAAGAATAGTTTCGTACATTTTTATAATTCCGATACAAAATCATCTAATAATATCAACTTAATTACCTCCATACTTGAGGATAATACCGGTAAATTATGGATAGGAACTTATGGAGCGGGTTTAGTACTTTATTCAGAGATAGATAAAAATTATAGTGAGCAAAGAAAGAAAATTAGAACTTTTACTTTCAATTCTGGAAATCCAAATAGTATTAGCAGCAACAGGGTGATTTCATTATGTGAATCTAAAGATAACAACATTTGGTTGGGCACAGAAGGAGGGGGGGTAAATAGATATAATAAAAATAATAAAAGTTTTATACATTACCACCATAAAGACAATGATAGCAATAGTATAGCACATGATCAAATTTCATACACTTATTATGATAAAATGTTAGACGTAATTTGGATTGGTTTTCTGAATGGAGGAATAGATTATTTCGATTATAAAAATAATATAATTGTGCATTATAACCTCAAAAATAAATCAGATGAAATTATAAATAATGCAGTGGCAGTAATTTATAGAGGGGAAGAAAGCGGACTATGGGCAGGAACAATAAGAGGCGGAATATTTCATTTTGACAATATTAAAAACATTAATAGTAACAAAATTGGGGTTTTCAAAAAATATTTCTCTTCAAAGGCAAAAAACAAAGGATTAAATGATAACAGCATTTTCTCAATTTATGAAGATGGAAATGGAAAAATTTGGTTTGGAACATATGGTGGTGGATTGGATTGTTATCATCCTAAGGACAATTCTTTTACTTACTTTACGGAAGAAAATGGTTTACCAGATAATATTGTATATGGGATTTTACCGGATAAAAAAGGAAACTTATGGATGAGTACAAATAAGGGCATTTCAGAGTTTAATCCTTTAGAAAAAATTTTTAGAAATTATGATGCTAAAGACGGATTACAATCCAACGAATTTACCCAAGGTGCTTATTTTGCCGGAAAAGATGGTGAATTATTTTTTGGCGGAGTTAACGGTTTTAATTCATTTTATCCTGAAAGTATTATAGAAAATAATTATTTGCCACCAGTATACTTAACTGATTTCAAGGTTTTTGATAAAAGCATTCCTTTAAATAATGCTATTGCGGATACAAGGAAAATTGTTCTTTCTTATTCACAAAATTTCTTTTCATTTAAATTTGTCGCACTAAATTATACTGCTCCGGAAAAAAATAAATATGCTTATAAATTGGAAGGATTTGATAATGATTGGCATTATGTTTCGGCACAACAACGATTTGCAAGTTATACAAACTTAGATCCTGGAAAATATACCCTTCATATTATAGCCTCTAATAACGACCAGATCTGGAATAAAAAAGGTACATGGTTAACAATACTAGTAACACCGCCTTATTGGATGACGTGGTGGTTTAGAAGTATAGTAATTTTCTTTATACTTGCAATTGGGATATTAATATATTACAGAAGAATTATTTCATTAAAAAAAGATAAAATTTTACAACAGGAAATTTCCAAACGAATAATTGAAAAGCAGGAAGAAGAAAGAAGCAGAATTGCGTTAGAAATGCATGATGTATTAGGGCAAGATTTACTGCTAATAAAAAATCGTTTATTGCTGGCAATACCCAAAGCCAAAATAAGCAATGTAGTTTATGAAAATTTAAATAAAATTTCCGATGATATTTCGAAAGTATTAAAAACCGTAAGAGAAATTTCCCATAATTTGCACCCTCCCGATCTGGACCAACTAGGTCTGACCGAAGCAATAAAATCGATACTATACGCGATGAGGAAGGCAACTAAATTAAAAGTTAACGGAGAAATAGATAATATTGACGGATTAATACCAGCAGAAATGGAAATAAATTTAGTTAGAATAATACAAGAAGCAACCGGTAATATCTTAAAGCATTCTGAGGCAACAGAGTACAGGATAGAAGTTAAAAAGTTTAATGAATTAATTTTAGTCGAAATTTTTGATAACGGCAAAGGATTTGATGTGAAAAGCATAAAAACAAAACACTGGAGACAATCCGGACTTGGATTAATTGGAATGACTGAGAGAGTAAGAATTTTAAATGGAACCTTTGATATTAAATCAATAAAGGGTGAAGGAACAAAAATTAAAATTCAAATACCCTATTCAAAATAAAAATATAAAATTTATCTTCATATACTGAATTATTAAATTGAAAAATTATATACATACAATTAACTTGAATAATTAATTCATGGATATTAATTCTGAATAGAAATGAAAGATGAAAAAATAAAAATTATACTTGCAGATGATCATCCGCTGCTGCGTAAAGGACTTAAAGATATTATTGATGAACAAATCCAATTTGATGTTATTGGGGAAGCGGGGGATGGGGAAGAAGCACTGGATATGATTCAAAAATTAAATCCTCATATTGCTATACTTGATATACATATGCCTAAATTAAATGGACTTGAAGTTGTCAGATTGTTAAGACAAAAAAAGATAAATGTGGAATTAATCATTTTAACAATGTATGATAAGGAAAACTTCTTTAACCGGGCAATGGATTTGGGGATAAAAGGATATATAATGAAAGATTCTGTATTAACAGAAATCGTTGATGCAATAAAAAGTGTTTCAGAAGGAAAATATTATATAAGTTCATTAATGACTGGGTTCCTTGTAAAGAAAAGCCAGTTTATAAGTGATGAAGGCGAAGATAGTATCGGAATTTCAAAGTTGACAACTTCCGAAAGAAAAATATTAAAAATGATAGCTGCTAATTTAACCACAAAAGAAATTGCGGAGGAACTTTTTTTAAGCATCCATACAGTGGAAACCCATAGATCCAATATCTGCCAAAAACTTAACTTAAAAGGGCCAAATGCATTACTGCATTTTGTTTTGGATCATCCAAATACAGTTTGATAATATTAAAGATTCCTAAATTATAGAATATACTTACCTTTAAGTATATCTATGGTTAATAATGAGTAAATAAATACTACTTCCTTCCGATTGTTATTCCTTTTAAATTATTCAATTTTTATTCGTAATTATTTAAAAACAAAGTTGGAATATCATTACTGTGAAATTTCTTATTGTTGACGATAATGATGAAATGCGAAAAATAATCAGAGAATCTATTTGCAACGAAACAGATAGCATACATGAATGTTCCGACGGAGAGGAAGCAATTCAATCATATCCAGAATTTTTACCGGATTATGTCATTATGGATATAAGGATGAAAACTGTAAACGGATTGGTAGCAACAAAATTGATTAACGAAAAATATCCTGATTCTCATGTAGTCATTGTGACGGATTATGATATACCTTCATTTAGACATGCGGCACTAGATGCGGGAGCTTGTGCTTTCTTTTCAAAAGAAAATCTTTTAAAAGTAAAAGAGTTTATAATTAAAAAAGCAGTTTAATTTAAATTAATTAAAAGGAGTAACTTAAATGGGTATAAAATTCTTTATAACATTATTCTTTATGAGCACTATGACTATTATAAATGCTCAAGATTTTTCGGATTTTAATTATGATGCCCAAAGTGACTGCTGGCAGATTAATACATATACTACATACAGCCCACAAAATAATTTAAGTCCGGACTCAATTAATTGGCATTTGGTTACAACTGCTTACGGTAGTTTTACCGATATTTTTTTTGTTGATTCAAGCTATGGATGGACAACTAATACTTCTAACGGAGGAGCAAGAACAACCGATGGTGGTTTTACATGGACTCCATTTGCTTTTAACGATACAACTCTTTTAACTACATATAAAGGCACTTACTTTTTAAATAAAGACACAGGTTGGTGCGTCGGTGGATCGGCACAAATCAGAAAAACAACTAATGGAGGTATATCCTGGTTTAAACAATATGCACCAGTTACAGGTATATTAAACGATATTTATTTCTTTAACAATAATTCAGGTATTGCCGTTGGTAGAAAAAACGCAACTTATAATTCTTATGTAATAAGAACTTCTGACGGAGGAAACAACTGGTATGAAGTAACTGTTTCGACTGATAATCAAAACGAACTTAACGATCAATATTGGTTAGATTCCAATACTGGATTTTTATGCGGCAGAAATGTTCTAGTAAAAACCACAGACGGAGGAAATACATGGAATAATATATTTGCAAATATTCTCCCTATCTCAAACGGAGTCAATGCTTTGTTAAGTATTTATTTTGTAAATGATCAAGTTGGCTGGATAGGTGCAAGTAATGTGGATCATAAAAATATTTATAAAACTACAGACGGAGGCGCATCCTGGATTTTTCAGGACAATCCTATCGCGCAGACACAATATTCACAAATTAATGATGTAAAATTTCTTTCTGCAGACAGCGGCTGGGCTGTATTTGGAATTCCATTTAACGGAAGAATATTATTTACTTCAGATGGCGGATCAAATTGGACTATACAGCAGTCAACAAATGATTTTCTTACAAGCATTTCATATTATCAAAGATATAAAATATGGACTGCTGGAGATGGAGACGTTTGGTATTCTTACTTAGAAAATGTGCTTCCCGTTGAATTAAAATCTTTTACGGCAAAAGCAGAGGGAAACAATGTAATTTTAATTTGGAAAACTGCAACAGAAACAAACAATAAAGGATTTTATATTGAACGTTCTGAGGATAATTCAATTAGTTCTAATTGGAAAACTGTGAGTTTTATAACCGGGAATGGCACTTCGTCCGAACCTAAATCTTATTCATTTACAGACAAAAACTTAAATTCTGGTTCATACGAATACCGCCTAAAACAGGTTGACTTTGATGGTTCTTACAAATATTCAAATTATGTAAGTGCAAATATTCATTCTAATATGAACTTTTCGCTAAAACAAAATTATCCAAATCCATTTAATCCATCTACAATAATAAGTTTTACACTGGCTTCAAATTCAAAAGTAACTCTTCAATTATTTGATCTGCTTGGAAGACGAGTATCAACATTAATAGATCAACATATGAATGCTGGAGAGCATCTAGTTAATTTCAAAGCATCAAATTTAGGCAGCGGAATTTATTTATATAAAATTGAAGCAAAAGGAGATAATGGAAATGATTTTATCTCAGTTAAAAAAATGACACTTATTAAATAGCATTATAAAAAGTTAAAAATTAAGCATAAAAATTTATAAACAGATTAAATAACAAATAAAAGAGGATAAGACATGACTAAAAAGATTACAATTGGCTCAGCATTGAGAAGAGTTGTATATCAGCTATTATTTATTTTAGCTTTATCTTCAACAACAATTTTTGCTCAGCTTACAGGTACAAAAACAATTGGCGGGACAAGTCCCGATTATGTAACAATAAAGGCTGCATTACAAGATTTACAAGCACAAGGAGTTACAGCACCCGGTGTGACATTTTTAATACGCGATGGAGTTTACAATGAAGATTCATTAGTAATACGAACATCCACAACAACCGCCGATGCACCAATAGTAATTAAACCTGATGCAGGAGCAACTGTCACCATAAATGTAATGCCTCCTTCAACATCATTCGACTTTGCTATTAAAGTTGATTCAACGCAGTATGTAACAATTAATGGAAGCAACAACAATTCATCAAGCCGTGATCTGACTATTAATGCTTTAGGAGTAAACGGTAGAAAAGGTGTTTGGTTTAATGGAAACTGCAGTTATGGTGTAATAAAAAATTGTATTGTAACTTCAGCAAAAGATATAAATCCACCGAATACATCATGTTATGGAATCAGTTTTCAAAAGAGCGGAAATTTTTATTCGGATTATTTAACCATTGAAAATAATTTAGTAAGATATTCATATACCGGTATTTATATTCTGGGCGCCGGTTCATTAATACAAAATCCAGTTATCAGCGGAAATATTATAGATTCCGTTGCCAACACGGGAATTAATATATCTTATGCAGAATACGATTTGATTTACGATAATGATATAAATGTAATGCGCGGCAGTGCTTCAATAATTTACGGTATTTCACTAGGTACTTATACATATAAAAGCAGAATATATAATAATAAAATTCATGATTTGAATCAGTTGAGTACAGCATCATTAATACGCGGTATTTATCTGAATGCAGGTATAAGTACTGCTGGTGAAAATAGTATCTTTAATAATTTTTTATGGAATTTGAATACACCTGCAACTGGAACAGGGCCTATCAATGGTATTGATGTTGAAGGCGGAAATGCAACTTATGCTGATACTGTAGCATACAACACTGTAAATCTAACAGGAACATCTAACGGTGTAAAAAGAACTTCTGCATTTTATAAAGGCAATGCTACGGGGGCAGTTTATCTAGTTAATAATATTTTTCAGAATACAAGAACCGATGCAACCGGAAGCACCACAACTGCAGTTTATAAAATTAACACAAATACTACTTTAATTTCAGATCATAATAATTTATATGTTGGTACACCTGACGATACGCATTTCACAGGAGCAATCGGGACAGCTGATTATTCAACATTAGACGATTGGAGAGCCGCTAACAACAGCGATTTGTCCAGTTTTGCCGAAAACGTACCTTTTATTAGTGATACGGATTTACATGTAAGAACAGACGTTCCCACCCAAGTTGAGTCAGGCGGAATACCTGTTAATGGATTAACAACAGATATCGATGGTGATATCCGAAACCCATTAACTCCCGATGTTGGAGCTGATGAAGGAAATTTTATCCCTTTAGATTTAACAGCACCTATAATAATTTCTACTTCACTTGGAAACACCACTGACACTTTGAGTAGAGTAGCAGTAGCAACTATTACAGATGCAACCGGGGTTGATGTAGGCCCTGGCGCTCCGAGATTATGGTATAAGGCAAGCACTGATCCATCATTCACACCGGCTATTGCCGATTCGATTGTAGGAAACAGTTTTTACTTTACTATTCCGGGTTTTCCCAAATTAACATATGTTCAATACTACATTGCAGCACAGGATTCTGCTCCTGCAAACAATGTCGGTACACTACCTTCAGGCGGCTCCGGAATAAATCCACCTGGTTCAACTCCTCCGGCTAACTTTTTTGAATATTATATTCAAAGTGCAGTTGAAGGCGGAACTTATTCAGTTGGAAACGGTGGTAACTACAGTACGCTGCAAGATGCTTTTAATTCTTTGACATTAAATGGTATAGCAGGACCTATTGTTTTAAATCTCACTGATACTGTTTATTCAGCTCCACAACATGTAAAAAGATTTAAGGATCCAAATATTGTTAATACAGTCGGAGAAATAATTTTAAACGGACCGATTGCAGGATCAAATTCGACAAATACTATCACTTTAAAACCTGCCGATAATGTGAATGCAAGAATTGAAGGCAGCGGTGCATCGGTTATTCAATTAAAAAATGCCAGCTATGTAATTATTGACGGAGTAAATCCGGGAGGTACATTGCAAAGCCTTACTATTGAAAATTCGTCAGGTGCAGGGATAGTTTTGCACGGTAATGCAGACAATGATATAATTAAAAATGTCACTATCAGTACGAATGTTTCTTTTGCATTACCTCGCCCAAATGCCATAGAACTGGATTCACTTACTGGAGTAGGAGCACCAGATAATAATTTGATTGAAAACAATATTATTAAATTAGCTTTCAATGGAATCTCTATAAACGGCGGAGATTTCGTTGCAACCGGTAACCATATAAGCAATAATATAATTGGAAGTACAACAGATAGTTTGCAGCAAACCGGGATATATTGCCAGGATGTAAGCAATACCATTATTGATCATAATATTATACAAAACGTAAGAGCAGGTTACGGACAGGGCTCAGGTATCATGGTGGATGTAAAACATTTAAATACCTGGATCTACGATAATGTTGTTCACAATATTCAAACGAACTATGGTTTTTCTCCTTTCCTTCATAGGTATGCAGTAGGTATTTTTGTAAATGGTAATGCTTCAGATAATACAGGTGGAAAATACTACAATAATATGGTTTATGATATAAATAATCTCTATTCCGGTCCTCATTCTGACCTTATGGGAATTTATATCGGTGATGGAATGAATGATACTTTAGCTTATAATTCTATAAATATTTCGGGAATCGATAACAAAGATAGAGTTTCTGCAGCAATTTATACAGGAAATACCACTGATTGCGTTATAAGAGATAATATTGCAGTGAACTCAAGGCAAGTTTACGGAACCGGAATTGCTGTGGATATTTATAAATCCCAAATAGGTTCTTCTATGTCTTCAAACTATAATGATTTTTACGTTCCTCCTGATCAATTCGGAAATTATATTGGCGCAATTACAACGACTAATTATCAAACTATGAGTGACTGGCAAACTAATGGATACGATACAAACAGTGTAAATGTTGAGCCTAACTTTATCACCCCATATTTACATATTGATCCAACGATTCAAACACCGATTGACGGTGGAGCTACACCTGTAGCTGGTGTAACAACTGACTTTGACGGAAATATTAGGGATGCTTCTACACCTGATATTGGTGCTGATGAATTCACCCTTGCAATTCCTCCATCAGCACCTACTAATTTAGTAGCTACTGTTGATACTTTTATGGTAACTCTGAATTGGATGGACAATTCAAATAATGAAGACGGTTTTATTGTAGAAAGAAAAAATGGTGACTCAACAAGTACAAATAATTTTATTGTACTTGATACTCTTATTGCAAATACAACCAGTTATGTTGATACTTCTTTCAGTGTTGATTCTTTGTTTACATACAGAGTATACGCGTATAATGCCTTTGGTATTTCCAACTATAGTAATTTAGTTGAGGTAGCAGTTCCACTACCAGTGGAATTTGTTTTATTTACAACTCAGATATCGGGAAATAATATAATTGTACAATGGACAACAGCAACTGAAACCAATAACAAGGGCTTTGAAATAGAAAGAAAAATCAACGGACAATGGGAAAGTGTAGCTTTCAAAGAAGGTCAAGGAACAACCACTAAAAAAACTGATTATTCATATCGAGATAAATTTGACTATAAATCTATAAAAGGAAAAATTTATTACAGGCTAAAACAATTAGACTTTAACGGTACTTTTAGTTATTCAAAAGCTATTGAAGTCAATGTTGACTTTACACCTAAAGATTACACTTTGTATCAAAACTATCCTAATCCATTTAATCCAAGTACGACAATAAAATATGCTGTACCATTCGACAGTCATGTTAGAATTGCTATATATGATATTCTGGGTAGACTGCTCGATGTAATTGTGAATAAAGAAGTTAAGACCGGATATCACGATTTTAATTGGAATGCTTCAAATTATGCATCTGGTATGTACATATATACTATAAATGCTAAATCACTTGACGGTAAGAATAGTTATTCATCAGTTAAAAAAATGATGTTGCTAAAGTGATTGATTCTTTTAGGAAAGGGAAAGTGTATTAGCTTTCCCTTACTATTTTTTTAATTCAATTATTGAATTAAAGAGAATAATTTATCGATTAAATGAAAATTAATAATGCTATTTTATCCGGAGTAAAAATGAAATTCAATTTAAATAAGAAAGATTATCTATACTTAATATTATTTATAATTTTATTAATAAATACTGTTTGTGATGCACAAATAATACCGCAATGGGTTGCAAAATACAATGGCCCCGGTGTAAATAAGTCAGATGTAGCAAATGCAGTTTGTACGGATGCTGGAGGTAATGTATATATAGCCGGAGCAGTAGAATCCTACGACTTTAATTTCAACTATGCTACTATAAAGTATAACAGCGAAGGACAAATGCAATGGATAGCGAAATATTCAGATACTTCGGATTTTCAAAGCTGGGCTACTGCAATTGCTGTTGATAATTCAGGTAATGTGTATGTAACGGGTTATAGCGGAACCGGTTTAGGGCATTATAACCATTTTGAAACTATTAAATATAATTCATCAGGAATGCAGCAGTGGACGGCAGAATACCAGGGGCCGGTTAATAGTGACTATGCCAGGGCAATTGCTGTTGATGATTCAGGAAATGTTTATGTTACTGGTGAGAGCCATGGAGGAACAACAACACTTAATGACATTGCTGTTATTAAATATAATTCGTCAGGAGTACAACAATGGGTAGAGCGTTGGAATGGACCAGGAAATAATTCTGATCAGCCGACCAGCATTGCTCTAGATAATTCGGGAAATGTATATGTAACCGGTTTTACTATAAATGGTAATATTACCAGTTATGGCACAATAAGCTATAATTCTTCAGGAGTGCTAAGATGGGCGTCTATTTACAACCCTCCTGATAATTATACTAGTATTGCTAATGGAATTGTTATTGATCATCAAGGGTTTGTTTATGTTTCAGGCAGAAGTCATGGTCTCCCTAATAGCGTTGATCCTTATTATAAATTTGCAACGATTAAATATAATCCAAATACAGGTGATACCATTTGGGTTAAACGGTATGGCAGCACATCCACAAGTCAGAATTGGGGTTATGGAATAGCAGTTGACAATATTAATAATATTTATGTATCAGGTGCTATTAATGTTCCTAATACAGAGACCTGGAGAATCGGCGTAGTTAAATATAATTCTAATGGTGTGCAGCAGTGGGCAACGGTTTACTTGGATCAGAACAAACAATTTAACTACGGTGAAAAAATTGTCGTTGATGCTTATGGAAATTCATTTGTGCAAGGCTATTCCAAAACCGGTCTTTTCTCACCAGAAGACTATATGACCGCTACGTTTGATGCAAACGGTAATTTTAGGTGGATAAAATATTATGACGGACCCAGTGCATCCAATGATTTAACTTACGGGATCGCTCTGGACAGCAGCGGGAATTGTATCGTTACAGGTAAAAGCAACGCAGGCAATTTAAATACTACCGTTGATTACCTTACTATTAAATATAATTCCTCGGGCGATCAGTTATGGACGGCAAGGTACAACAATTCTGTTAGAGGTGATGAAATTCTTTCCGAAATGAAAACAGACAATTTAGGTAATATATATCTTGCCGGTACAAGTCCGGGGCAGACGAGCAGCAAAGATATGTTAGTTGTTAAATTCAATAAAAACGGTGATACTCTTTGGACAGGTAGATTTAACGGTCCATCGAACACAAATGATCAGGCATATGCGCTTAATGTTGATTCTTCAGGAAATGTTTATGTCGCAGGTCAGTGTTGGAATCCGGATGCAGAACATGCTACATGGGCTACACTTAAGTATGATTCTTCAGGCGTTCTGCTTTGGTCATCTTTATATGTCGGAAGCGGCGGCGGTGGAATTATGAATGCTGCTCACTCGGTTGCATTTGATCAAAACGGAAATATATATGTATATGGATTAGAATCATCATACAATTCTGCTGCAGGTCAATTGACTTTGATCAAATACGACCCCAACGGTAACCAACAATGGGTAAAACATTATGGAACAATGATGTTGGGTAATGCAGTGACGAAAGTTTTAGTAGATAAAGACGGTTTTATATATATCACCGGTGAGTTGAATAAAAACATATACACCTTAAAATATGATTCCTCAGGTAATACTTTATGGATTAAATATTATGATGGCCCCGGTAATTATATCGATATACCAAACGATCTGTATGTAGATAACAACAATAACGTTTATATAACAGGCAGTACTATGCAGAGTACAACAAACGGTTCTCAGGATTTTGTTACTTTGAAATATAATTCTGCTGGCATTCTTCAATGGGATAAATTTTATAACGGTCCCGGAAATAATTATGATGCAGCCAAATCAATTACAGTGGATCCGATTGGAAATGTTTTCACAACCGGCTTAAGCTTTGGTAGCGGAACAGATTATGATTATACTACAATTAAATACGATTCTGCAGGAAATGAAATTTGGGTAGAAAGATATAATGGTAATGGAAATAGTGCGGATTATGGCACTTCAATTGCACTAAATAATGATAAACTATATGTAATTGGTGGCACTGGATCTGTTACAAGTATGGGTTTTGGGCTAGTGCAATATGATGATAATGGTAATCAACTAAATTATTATGAGTATAATTCAAATGACGATAGTATTCACGTAAAACCTTTTTTAAAGGTAGATAATGATGGTAATCTTTATTCAGCCGGTTCAACATTCGAAGATGGAACTGATTATGATTTTGTTTTAATAAAATATACTAATTCAGTCCCAGTTGAATTAACGGATTTCAGCAGCAGCATAACTGAAGACGGGGTTACATTAAATTGGAAAACGGAGACAGAGACAAATAACAATGGATTTGAAATCGAGCGAAAAAAAACAGCAGACAAAGATAAGACAACAGAATGGAATAATATGGGTTTCGTACCTGGACATGGTACAATATCAATACCAAGTTCATACTCATTTACAGATGATAAACTATCCGCAGGCACCTATTACTATCGATTAAAACAAATAGATTTTAATGGCGATTATAAATATTCTAATGAAATCAAAGTTAATTATAGTGCACCCATATCATATAAACTGGAACAAAACTTTCCGAATCCTTTTAATCCAAGTACATCAATAAAATATTCTATTTCGGAAAATAGTCATGTAAAAATATCGATTTATGATATGCTTGGAAAATTAGTTGAAACTCTAGTAAATAAAAATGAAACAGCAGGCATATATTCAGTAAAATGGAATGCTTCAAATTTAGCAGCAGGTGTATATATTTATAGAATAGATGCAGTTAGTGAAAACGGAAATGAAAATTTTTCTTCAGTGAAGAAAATGATCTTGTTAAAGTAAAATGGTTAAATTGGTTGGTCAATTTTACCTAAAGTGCCCACTATAAATAAAGGAGGGGAAATTGTTATTCCTCTCCTTTATATTTCTGAATAAGAAATATAACAGCGTATTATAAAAAAAAGGATTAGGGATCTTAATTTTTTCTGTAAATCTTTTGAACTTGAAGATGTATAAATTACAATGAGAAGTAGAAAAAATTATCTAAACTAAATTCATTTAATAGAGATTATAAAATGAAATAATTATTTTATTTTTTAGTAATTATAATGATAATAACTGTACCATTTATTAAAGCACAGCAGATAAAATTTGTAAAAACTAATTCTGGATTAAGATACTACATGCCCGATGCAAACGGCAAAATTCTTTATTTAGATCCGGTAAATGGTAATAAAAATGTCATTCCGGATAATATTGACCCGCAAAAGTTTTTTAAATATAATGACGGAATTAATAGTAAAAATAATTTAAGCTTTCCTTTATTCCCGGGTTTTCCGGATAGTATTGCCGGAATAGGATATAATACCGCACGCGAAGGTGGAATTTTTTGTCATTTGTAGAATGATACTTCATACGATATTGTAGTAAATATTTCACAAAAAATTGAGGCATTTCGAATTGACGGAACACCTGTACCTGGATGGCCACAGTCAATTAGTGATATGCAATTTGGTGCACCTGCGTTTGGAGATATTGACGGAGACGGGGAGGTTAAGGTTGTAGTAGCAAGTTATATGGGCAGCAGTTCAGGCCATGTTTATGCCTGTAAGAAAAACGGAACTATGGTAACCGGTTTCCCTATTAACACTGGTTATATTTGGGGAACACCTACTTTAGCTGATCTTGATAACGATGGAGCAATGGAAATAATTGTCAACAAAAGAGACTATCCTCAAGGACAGGTTTTAATATTTAAAGGTAACGGAACAATGTTTCCCGGTTGGCCTCAAGAGATAAGTACTGTACCTGGAGCCAGCGATGCCGTTGGAGATATTAACAATGATAATATTCCTGAAATAATTTGTGAAGCACTTGATTCTTTATATGTTTGGGAACCGAATGGTACATTGCTAAAAGGTTTTCCATTTGGTTTGCCCGGAAGTGAAGTGTTTTCTTATGCTGCCCCGACTTTGGCAGATTTGGATGGAGATAATAATAAAGAAATAATATTTGGTGATTTTGATGAATCTGGAAATTTAAATGGACATGTTTATGTGCTGAAAAACAACGGTACTATATATCCAGGCTGGCCTACAACAACATCTTATTGGGTATACAGTTCACCTTCGGTTGGTTATATAAATGATGATGATATATTAGACATTGCAGTAGGTGATCAGACTTTGAGTCAAATGCCGGTTAATAATATTTACGCTTGGGATTCAAATGGAAATTTATTGCAAGGTTTTCCTTCCGGACCTCATGAAGCTATAAATGCACAGGTAATACTCGCTGATGTCGACAATGACAATTCGACTGAATTAATTTTTGATGATAATTCAGGTTTAACAGATAATGGGGCTTTCTATGCTTTACATAATAATGGTACTGATGTATCATGATGGCCAATTAGCACAATTGGGACAACGTTTTTTGTTACACCCTCTATAATAGATATAAATTTTGATGGATTTGTTGATATGATTGGCGCAGGTACATTGGGAAGTTCACCAAATACCGTAACATATCTTTATTTATGGAATTTGCAGGCACAATATTCCGTTTCAAAAATCCAAGTTCCAATGTTTCAGTATAACACAATGCATAACGGTATTTTCGAGGGATCAAATATAACGCCATTTGAATTAACTTCATTTTTCTGTAATGTGGATGGAAATAATGCTATTCTAAACTGGTCGACTGCAACAGAGACGAATAATCAAGGATATGAAGTGCAAAGAAATGACGGTAAAGGATTTAAAAATATTAGCTTTATTAAAGGAAATGGAACAACAACTCAAAAAAATAATTATCACTATACTGATAAAAATCTACCGCCAGATTTTTTCCGATATAGATTAAAACAAATTGATTATGATGGCAAATATAATTATTCAAATGTAATAAATGCGCATATAAATTTACCAGATAAATATTCTTTACATCAAAATTACCCAACCCTTTCATCCCAACAACACAAATAAAATATTCAATCAAATCGAGTGGATTTGTATCATTAAAAGTCTACGATATAATTGGAAGGGAAGTAGCAGAATTAGTAAATGAAAATCAAAAAGCCGATTTTCATTCAATAAACTTCAACGCATCAAATTTTCCAAGCGGAGTTTACATATATAGAATTCAAATGAATGAATTTACAGCTAGCAAGAAAATGATATTGATGAAATGAAACAATTAAAAATTAAAAATTAAAAAGGAAAAATTAAAAATGTAAGACTGCGACTATGCAAGGATGAATGATTGCATGAAAAAAAAGTAAAAATTAAAATCTTCCTTCAGTAGGTAAGGTTAAAAAGAATTTAGAAATAAAAAGGCTGCAGCTTGTCTGCAGCTTTTTTTATGTGCAAACAATATTAAGATTTACTGACAAGCTGAAAAAATTATTTGCGACGAATAGAGAATTAGGAATAATGAGCAATTAATTTTTGATAGAATTTCAAATGCCAAGTTCTTAATGTATTAATTTACACCTCAATTTATCTTCTAATTAAATATTGAGGTACTGTATGAAAAATGAGATCATTTATGAAAAGCTTTTAGAAATTGAAAAAATGTTAAAATTAAGCACCGATGAAATATTTAATATAGATGGTGCCGCAGATTTTCTAAAGTTGAAAAAACCAACCCTATACCAGATGATTCACAAAAGGGAAATACCATTTTTCAAACCAACAAAAAGAGTATTATTTACAAAATTATCTTTAATAGAATGGGTAAATAAAAGCAGAATAAAAAATGCTGAAGAATTGGAAAGAGAAGCAAAGAGGGGATTCAATATAGATTATAAAAACAAAAAGAATTGGTGGCTGAAATAAATATAAAAAAAACCCGCACCATTCAGTGCGGGTTAATTATACCTAACCAGTTTATTTTTACTTCAGCAGCACCATTTTCTTTGAACTGATAAAGCTGCCTATTTGAATTCTTAAAATATACATTCCGGTTGCAAGTTTATCGGCATTATAATTTATTGAATGTTTTCCGGCTTCAATATTAGTATTAACTAATGTTCCGACTTCTTTACCCAAAACATTAAAAATCTTTAGTGAAACAAACCCGCTTGAAGGCTGCTGCCAGCTGATTACAGTTGAATTATTAAAAGGATTAGGATAGCATTCATAAAAAACAAACTGATTTGGTATGCTAATATCGGCATTAACCTCCGGAGAATATTCAAAGGCGCCGTCGGTATCTATTTGTTTCAATCTGTAAGTATATTTACCGGGAGTACTAAGATTATCTTCATAATTGTAATTATGTTCGATGTTTGAATTGCCGTTACCAATTACGAAACCAATTTTACTGTAATTACCATGTTCAAATTTTCTTTCAATATCGAAACCATAATTTTTTACTTCTGTTGCAGTATGCCAATTAAGTGTTACAATATTGCCGGCAACATCTGCAGTAAATGAAGCCAGTTCAACAGGTAGGGGGCAAGGACCACCAGCAATTATTTCTGCATTTGTTGGGTTACTGGCATTACCAATTACATTATAAGTTCCCACTAATCCACCACCATTTAAAAGTGCGTAAAGTCCACAGAACTCCGTTAGAGCAGAATTATATCGCACATATAGATTTGCACCAACAGAATTAAGAGCATCTAATCCGGCAAGACTTGTAAGGGAAGAATTGCTTGAAAAATAAAGAAATCTACCAACAGAATTAAGAGCATTTAATCCGGCAAGATTTGTAAGGGAAGAATTGCTTCCAATATAAAGACTTCCGCCAACAGAAGTAAGAGTTGAAAGTGGAGTCAAATCTGTAATATTACCGGAAACGCCCTCATTTATTTCTAGATTTCCAGTTATTTCTGTGCAATAAAATGCATCTACTTCAGCTTGGGTTGTAAGAGTCAAACTTCCAATACACGGTCCACAAGGTCCTCCAACAATTATTTGTGCCATTGTTGGGTTGCTGGCATTTCCAGTTACATTATAAGTTCCCACTAATCCACCACCATTTAAGAGTGCGTAAAGTCCACAGAACTCTGTTAGAGCAGTATTATTTTGCACATACAGATTTGCGCCAACGGAAGAAAGAGCATCTAATCCGGCAAGACTTGTAAGGGAAGAATTACCTCCAATAAATAGACTTCCCTGTATCGAGTAGACTCCATATAATCCAGAAATGCTTATCAGGGAAGGATTACTTGAAATATAAAAGCTTCCATGAACAAAACGAAATTCAGGCAATCCGTACAGACTCGTTAAAGTAGAATTGCCTCTAATATCAATATCTCCCCCAATATCAGTAATAATTGTATTCGTATTTAATCCGGCAAGAGTTGTTAGTGCAGCATTGTATAATATCGAAAGATCCCCACCAACTGAAGCGACTGAATTTAATCCGGCAAGACTTGTTAGTGCGGCATTGTCTGAAATATAAAGTTCCAAACCAACTGAAGCAATTGCATTTAATCCGGCAAGACTTGTTAGTGCGGCATTGTCTGAAATATAAAGTTCCAAACCAACTGAAGCAATTGCATTTAATCCGGCAAGACTTGTTAGTGCATTGTTGCTAATAATAGATAGACCGCCTCCAAGAGAAGTAATAGCATCTAATCCTGCAAGACTTGTTAGTGTATTGTTGCTAGAAATATATAGATCGCCTCCAAGAGAAGTAATAGCATCTAATCCGGCAAGACTTGTTAGTGCATTGTTGCTAATAATAGATAGACCGCCTCCAAGAGAAGTAATAGCATCTAATCCTGCAAGACTTGTTAGTGTATTGTTGCTAGAAATAGATAGACGGCCTCCAATAGAAGTAACAGCATCTAATCCGGCAAGATTTGTTAGTAATGCATTGTTCCGAATAGATAGATTTCCACCGACAGAAGTTAGGGTTGAAAGTGGTGTTAAATCTGAAATATCCGCTCCAGAAATTGTAAGATTACCAGTAATTTCTGTGCAATCAAAAGCATCTACTTCAGCTTGGGTTGTAAGTATTACGTTGCCAATACATCGGACAATGCAAGGTCCACCGGCAATCACTTGTGCAATTGTTGGGTTGCTGGCATTTCCAGTTACATTATAAGTTCCCACTAATCCATCACCATTTAATAGTGTGTAAAGCGCACAGAACTCTGTTAGAGCAGTATTATTTTGCACATACAGATTTGAGCCAACGGAAGAAAGAGCATCTAATCCGGCAAGACTTGTCAGTGAAGAATTGACAGCAATATAAAGAAGTCCTCCAAGAGAAGTTAGGGCATCTAATCCGGAAAGACTTGTTAATACAGAATTTTGAAAAATGACAAGATCTCCACTAATAGAAGTAAGGGTCGAGAGTGGTGTTAATTCTGTAATATCTGATCCAGAAATTGTAAGATTACCATTTACCGTAGTTGGATTTGTTGCCCCAAATGCGTTTACTTGGGCTTGAGAGTTGAGTGTAACATTTTGCGCCTTGCTCTCCGCAAATAAAAGAAAGCTTAAAAAAAGGCTGAGAAATAGATTGTATATAAATTTATAATTTTTCATTTTCCCACCCTTGTTTAATAAATATATATTTATATGTTGAGGAACAATAAGTTTCTGCACATCATATAAAGTATCGGCACGCCTTTATGGGAAGGAATAACTAAAGAAAATCGGAACAACTTTTCCATAAAAGTCCAGCGGACAATAGTTAGAATAAACATTATTAAATCAGTAATGTCAAGAAAAATAATCTTAAAATTTAGCAACTGTAGTCAATTAACAACAGACCCCAATAACTGTATCTTATGGAAAAGAAAATTATTTCGTGTGCGTCACACCTGTCCCGATTAGTGTGTGTCGTACCGTAACGTGAATGCCATTTTCTGCCACGTTGCGATCGTGTCAACCAAGTCGTTGGTGAAAGTGTTAAGCTAGTGTCCAGCAAATTACTTTTTATATTTAAATCATAAAAAGCGTTATGATCTTGGATAAAATTTATTAATCTCGCCTTTTGAGAACCAGATAAAGAAAGGAAATAATATGAATACTGTACTTAAAAACAATGATTGACAATATGCCTGAAAAGACAGGAAAATCATTGGAACAATGGAAGGTACATTCAGCTAAAAAATCTTTTTCAAAACGTTCAGAGTCAGTCAATTTTCTGAAAAAAGAATACGGAGTAACGCACGGCTTTGCAAATACAATTGCTCATTTATCTAAAACGGACAATAAAGATTCCAAAGACCTTCTGACCGATTAATTAGCATTTTATAAATAGCAACTATTTTAAAAAAATGGCATTATTCTACCATAACTTATTGCTAAAAAATATTTAATAGTTTATTTTAGCAATAATATGAAGAGCGGAAAATAGGAAAATGGGTCTATGTCAAATCCAAAGATAACCTATGGGCGGAGCAAGTCTTGAAATACAAATCCAATTAAAAAAATAAACTTTCCTCTAAATACAGATAAATAAATATTATTCTAAATCCGGATAGGTTATCGCTTCATTGTGAGTGATGGGGCGGAGCTGTTCAGGGGCGCGGGTTCTTTGCAGCTCTGTTAGGCAATTATAAAAAAATGAAAAAATATATTTTATTCTGTGTAATTATAATAATATTCTGGGGCTGTTCTCAATCATACAACTATAGCAACAGACAAGGCATACCACCTAAAAAATATCCCATTATAGAAAAAATTGATTCTTCCGTTGTTGCTGCAACTGTTAAACCTACTGATTATAAATGGAATGAAAAGGAAAATCTAGTAGATTTATTAAGGGAAAAATATAAATCACCTGAAATTGATCCACGATATCCCAATCCATTCTCCTCAACTACATTTATAATTTTTAACATAATGAAAACGGACTCAATAAAATTTTACTTTTGTAATGAAGATGAAAGTTCCTGTTATAAATTTCAAGAAGGATATTTTGAAAAAGGGAATTATTCTATAGGTTTTCAAAAATTAAATATTGACACTTGTATTTTTGTTTTAAAGGTAGAAACACCAGATACAACATTCTCTATAAAAATGATTTATATGCCTTAATCAAATTGCCTAACCTGTTCTTCAAGCCGACAGCCTCTTCGACGCTGTCGGTTTAGGATTTTTAAGTTAGGTAAATAAGACTAAGTTACTTTTGAAGTTTCTACTGCTAAGAAAATTTATTAATAATTATTGGCGTAGGTAAATTAAGCTACATTGCAGTTATTGGCTGCGGCTTAAAAACAACGCCGTTATATGGCTTAAAAAAATGAAAATAACAAAAACATATAATATTTGTTTTTTTCTTATAATGCTTATTACAACTAATATAACTGGTCAAAATCATCAAATAATATCAAATGTTGAAAAAGATGTTTGTCCATTTGAAGGATGTAAATATGGCATTTGGGTTATAAAGGATACTATCAATGTCTATGCTTATGAAAACGATACCTCAATAGTAAAATTTGTGCTTCATAAAAATGATACAATAAAAGCATTAACTGGTGATTTATACTATGAGAGATTTGGAAAAATAATAGTCACAAAACCAATTTATGGATTTAATGTAAATGATACATTGATCGCACTTCGATGTACAGAGGGTATATTTAAAGTTTACCAAAACGGTAAACAATATTATGTAAATATATTTTGGCCACAAGAAAGCAATGAAAATATTTATCAAAATAATGATTTAAATTATTCTGGTAAAATGATTGTTGAACCAAAATTTTCTTGGTGGGTACAAATTAAAAAAGATGATCAAGAAGGTTGGTTGTGTTTGAAAAATCAATCAGTGTATTGTTTTCAAATAAAAGAAAGAATTGAGGGAATGGATAGTATTAATTAAAACGTCATATAACATCTTTAATAAGTAAAAAGTCAAGAGAATAAAACAATCCGACAAACAAGAAAAAATTAAATAAAATTATTTATCTAAAAAATATTGTAAGTTGGGGCGCATACCTTCAGTAGGTAAATCGGTTATTTGCAACTTCGTTAGGCATTTATAAAAGTTAAAATACATCCAATCTGCAAATGAATTATTCAATCGAGAAAACATATTCTTTTATTATATTGATTTTATAATTGAATTATTACTTTTGGTCGTTGTAAAGAAAGGGGACTTAGAATGATGAAAAAATTAATTAGTAAAAATATTTTTATTGGTAACGGTGTTATAAACGTTGCCGAAGAGAATATCTCAATAAGTCATCTTAAAGAAGAAATCGAAAAAAGATATCGATTAAAAGTAATGAAAGAATCCTCTACATATCTTAAATGTAAGATACTAAGAATGTTTAGTATTTTTGGTTTCTTAGGTGAATCTGCAATTTTCCCAAACCCAACACTTACGATAAAACTCGATAAAAAATTAAATAAAGATTTGTTAACAATAAATTTCTTTTGGCCGGACTACTATTATATTATGATAGTTGCTTTGATTTCGGGAATTATATCAATGACATTCATCCTCCCAATTTTTGTTTTATTATTTTTTGGAATACAGGCTTTTGTACTCTCAGAATATGTTTCTTTAAGAATATGGAAAATACTTTTACATTGAAATAATTTTTTTATGATAGAGTTAAAATATTGACATGCGACTAACAGATAATAAATGAAATAGAAAAAACATGATAATTTTAATTGAACTGTGCTTTAACTAAGTAAATAATATAGCTTAATAAAAATGCCTAACATCTTTAATAAGTAAAAACTCAAGAAAATAAAACAATCCTTCAACAAAGAAAATATTATAAGTTGGGGTGCTTATCTTCGGTAGGTAAATCGGTTATTTGTAACATCGTTATACAAAAGTAAAATTAAGTTGCATTATGATTATTGAATCATTGGAAATTAAAAATTTTCGTAGCATTAAAAATGCAAAACTAACTTGTGATAATTTAACCGCAATCCTAGGTCGTAACGGCACTGGAAAATCTTCCTTTCTTTATGCGCTAGATTTATTTTATGACGTATCAGCCAATATGAAAAATGAAGATTACTATGATCGTGATTTATCAGAACCAATAGAAATTAGAGTGACATATAATGAATTATCTGCTGAAGAGTTAGCAGAATTCAATCCATATATAAAAGACAATAAATTAATAGTTACAAAGCGGATATCCTCTGAAGGAAGCAGATTTATTCAAAGATATTTTGGAGCGGCACAACAAATCTCTCAGTTTGCCGACATTAGAAAGATTACTGCAAAAAGAGAAAAAATGGCAGCTTGGAACGAGTTGATTGAAAAAAATGAATTAGATGGATTAACCGAAAGAGTTCGCAGCTCAGACCAAATTGAACCACTTATGTTAGCTTATGAAGTGGCACATCCGGAATTACTTGTCACGATTGAAAAAGAAGAACAATTTTTTGGTGCAAAATCAATTGGTGGTGGAAAACTTGATAAATATACTCGCTTTGTTCTTGTTCCTGCTGTTAGAGATGCTAATGATGAAGTTGCTGGTAAAAAGGGGGCAGTATATCAGCTTATTGATATGATAGTTCTTCGTCAAGTTAATGCTCGGAAAGATATCCGAGAGTTTCGAACTGAATTTGAAGAAAAAGTTAAAAAATTATATAGTTCAGAAAATTTAACTGAATTACCCAAGCTTGGGGAATCAATTTCGGAGCTTTTACAGAAATTTGCACCTGGTTCAGAACTTCTATTAAAGTGGGATGAAATTAAAGCTCCCGAAATATCACTACCTTCTGCATTAGCTACACTTATTGAAGATGGCTTTGAAGGCGAAATTAGTCGTAAAGGTCACGGTCTTCAAAGAGCACTTATATTAACATTACTACAACAACTGGCACTTACAGAACCAACAAAAACAGAAGTTGAAGAAGCTGAGGGTGCTGCTAAAGCCCCAATTACTCCAAATCTAATTTTAGCAATCGAAGAACCAGAATTATATCTACATCCTTCAAGAAGCAGATATCTTTCAAATCTATTTCTCGAATTATCAGACCCTGCTAATACAGTAAATAGAAATCAAATCCTGTATGCTACGCATTCACCATACTTCGTTGATTTGAACAGATTCAACCAAATAAGATGTGTCCGAAAAGTAAAATCAGATGAATCAGAAACAAAATACAGTGTTGTTTCTTTGTTTAGTATAAAAGAGGCATCAATGCAATTAGCTCAAATATCTGATATTGATGTTGCCACAGTTACACCGGAAAGCTTTAAGGCTCGTGCATTACCAATTATGAATGTCATTGTTAATGAAGGATTTTTCGCTGATAAAGTTTTAGTTGTTGAAGGATTATCTGATGTTGGCTTGTTTTGGAAATTACAAGAGATATTAAAATCAAAATGGGAAGAAAAGGGAATTGTAGTTATTCCAGCAAATGGAAAAAATAACATTGATAGACCGGTAATTATTTTTAGAGGTATGTCCATCCCAACATATTTCTTATTTGACGGTGATGCAAACGTAAACGCAAACGGTAAGGGAGAAGCGAAAAAGAGGAACCACCGATATTTAAAACTTGCAAATGCTTCAGTAGAAGATTTCCCCGAAACTAAGATTGAAAATACTTGGGCTGTTTTTAAAAATTGTCTGGAAGATAAAATTAAAACTTCGTTGACAGAAACAGTTTTCAATGAAATATCTGGAATCGTAAAATCTGAACTTGGTTACGATGAAATTAAATATGCTCTCAAAAATATTGAGGGGATATCACGATTTATAGAATTAGTCTATGAACGCGGACTCAAAATTGAATTATTTGAGAAGATAATAAAGAAAGTAGATGAACTAGTATAGGCTTTTGTATATCATCTTTAATAAGTAAAAACCCAAGAGAATAAAACAATCCGACAACAAAGAAAAAATTAAAATAAAAAACATTATTATTTAAATTAATTATTAAAAAAAAGTGTTGCAGCAACCGGCTTGTACGGTTGAAGTTACAATCCGGTTGCAAAAACTTTGGCGTTTCAGTTTTATTTATCTTTGCTGTTCTGGGGCGCCGGTTATTTGCAACTCTGTTAGCCAGTGATAACAAATGAATATGGTAATTGAAAACCTTAAAAAAATAGTACCGCAAGTAGAATGGTATAAATACGAACATTTATGGAAACGTATAGAAGTATCAAGTAAAACGAATCTTTTAAATGAAGGTGAGATTTCTGATAAAGCTTATTTAATTGAAAAAGGATGTTTAAGATTGTGGTTCAATAACCAAGGTAAAGATGTCACATTTCAATTCTTTTTCGAAAACGAAGCGGTATCCTCAATTGAGAGTTTTAATAAGAGACAAGCAAGTCTTTTTAATATTGAATCTATAGAACCTTCGATTCTTCATTTTATTAAGAAGAAAGATTTTGATAAAATAAAGAAAGAAAATCCGGTATTTAACGATCTTTTGTTACAAGTGACCTTAGAGCGTCAATTTAATTATATGAGACATTTCCTTTCTTTAATAAAGGATAAACCTAGGGACCGTTATCTAAACTTGCTAAAAGAAAAACCGCAAATAATACAACGAATTCCGCAACATTACATTGCCTCTTATTTGGGAATAACATCCGTTTCCTTAAGTAGAATAAGAAATAAAATATAACTGATAATTTCTTAACAATTGTTATCGCCCAAGTTATAATCTGATTATTATTTTTGTGCTAAAAAGGCACAAAATGAAGGTAGTAATTGTTTTTAACCACCCTTATGAAGGAAGTTATTGTAATGCTATTTTAAATTCTACAATGTCCGGTCTGAAAAAAGGGAATCATAAAACAGATTTGATTCATCTTGATAAGGAGAGATTTAATCCGGTAATGTCGGCAGAGGATTTACGGGGATTTAAGGAAAGAAGGGCTGTAGATCCTAAAGTGATAGAATATAAACAACGCCTCGAAGATGCGGAACATTTAGTGCTCATTTTCCCCATATGGTGGGAATTAATGCCGGCTTTGACAAAGGGATTTATTGATAAGGTAATATTCCCCGGAGTAGCATATGATTATACTAATAAAGGATTAATGAAAAAGAAATTTCTTAAAATGAACGGGGTAACCTTAATAACAACTATGAACACGGCATCTTTTTTTTACCGGATATTATTTGGAAATGCAATAAAAAAAACTATTCTCTTCGGAACATTTTGGAAAACGGGTTATAAACATAGAAAATGGATTAATCTGAGTATGGTTAAATTTGTTTCCGATAAAAAGAGGGTAAAATGGCTTTCAGAGATTGAAAAGCATTTTGAAAAATTAAAATAGATGAAAATACTTGCTATAATTAAAAACACTGCCTAACATCTTTAATAAGTAAAAAGACAAGAGAATAAAACAATCCGCAAACAAAAAATAATTAAATAACTTATAATAAAGTGAAAACTCAAACGTCTTTATTATTAACATAACAGGCCGTTGTACCTATAGGAGTGAGAATGAAAAAATTGTTATTAATTTTCATATTCTACATTTTGTTTGGAAATATAAATTATTCACAAGGTAAATATGAAAATTCTCAGTTTTCAATTAATGCTTTAGTTACTAATGAAAGTACTCCAATCGACCAACCATTAATGATGTTTTTACCACCAACAGATGGTTTTTCACCAAATGTAAATGTACAAATTCAACAATATTCAAAAAGCCTTAAAGATTATTTCAATTTATCTATTTCCCAATTTGAACAGTTAAAGTTTAAAATATATAAGAAAATAATTTCTATGAAAAAGGTAATATTTGAATATTCTGGAATAATGAATAGACAAAATTTACATTGGTATGCGTTAGCATATAAAAAAGGAAACAATGTGTATCTAATTACTGCCACTGCTAAACAGTCGCAATGGAAATTAAAGTCAAAAGAATTAATATCCTGTGTTGAAAGTTTTAGGCTAAAATAGGTATAAACCTCAAATCACTATAGTTCCAAAGGAATGCCTGTAGTAAAGTACTTCGGACAACCGGACGCCATATTACAGTTCGGCATTTGTGGAGTTTAAAAGTTTAGTAAAAATTAAAAAACAAAATTGTTCAACCTGATTAAATAAATAAGTGTTGCAACAACGGGCTTGTGCGAGGAAACTCGCCTGCAGGCAAGGTTACAATCCGGCTGCAAAATTTTCGGTGTTTCAGTTTTATTTGAAGTTTGTTGTTTTGGGGCGCCGGTTATCGGCAACTTCGTTATGTGGCTCATATATTATAGACTTATTAGCAAGAAGTGTAGAGGTGCTTTATGAAGATTTTAAATTTGTTCTTTGTGTTAAGTATTGTTTTTATTCATACAACTTTGGGCCAAACTTCAATAGTAAATATTAACTCCTATGATATTGAGGCAACGCTAAAATTAAATTCTGTGAATATCGAGTTTACTACTCTCTGTCAAATTCAGACATCTGATTCTATATCTACTATTCAGTTTGTTCTCAGTTCAGAATCAAATATTCATTCTGTTGAATACTTTGAAGAAGGTAACTGGCTCAGAGTTCCGTACAATTTCAACGGAAAAGATTCGTTGTTATTAATGTTTAATAGCACAATTTTTCCTTCTAATCAATACTTATTCAGATTTAAATATTCTTTTCCAACTCATATTCTTAATGATTCACCAGTTATCATTGATAGGGGTCATCGATGGTATCCTCTTATACTCGACCAAATAGCAGCATTTAAATTATCTTGTAATGTTCCTAATGGATATTACGTTTTAGCTGCTGGTGATCTGCAAGCCGTAAATAATTATAAAGACAGCACTACTTTTACTTGGGAAAGTCATACTGCTGTATTTAAAATGCCATTAGTCATTTTTAATCGTAACCAGTTTAAGAAAGCGGAATATGATTCCATAGGTACAAGTATTGACTTTTATTATTTGAATGCAGATTCCATTGAAGCATCAAGTATTATTAATGAAGTTGCTAAATGCATTAATTTTTTCTCTAAATATATTGGAAGCTATTCATATAAAAAATTAACGCTCTTTGAAGTAACTCAGTGGGAAGGGATAAATACGGGAAGTGGATTAATAATGATTGGTTCTCAATCATTAGGAATGATGAAACAAAAATATTATGATGGTTTAAATTTAACAATTGCCCAACAATGGATAGGTGCCGGTGTTTTCGCCAAATATGGAGCCCCTGGCTTTTGGTTCCTGTCCTTATCTTTACCGCACTATCTTCGTCTTATGTATGTTCGGCAGACAAAAGGGGAAGAATCGTTTCTTAAGTCTTTGCAAGAACCGATTGCCAAGTACAATGAATTTGCCGGAAAAGAAAATGACATTCCAATAATAAATATTGATTCTCCGAACTCAAAAGAAAAAAGTCTTATTTTATATGGGAAAGGTCCATACGTGTTAAATAAAATTGAAAATAAAATGGGTGGAGAAAAGTGGTTGTCCTTTCTCCAGAATCTTTACAAGTCTTTTTGTGGTAAGATCTTGACTTATAATGAATTTGAGAATTATATTTCAAAATATTATAAGAATGAAAATATTGTAACTTTGCTGCATAAATTAGTTACACAGAAAGGGATGCCTGAAGAATAAAGAAGTTGGCGTAAAACCACATAACCACTTTAATAAGTAAAAAGTCAAGAGAATAAAAAATCTTTAATAAGCAAAAAACTAAGAGAATAAAACAATCCAACAACAAAGAAAATATTATAAGTTGGGGCGCCTACCTTCAGTAGGTAAACCGGTTATTTGCAACACTGTTATACAGTTATGATTTTGGTTAAGGAGAATTTAACAATGAAATTATTTTTTTATTTGTTCGCTTTTGCATTGACCGTACTATTTATTTGTTGTTCTTCAGCTCAAATATCAAGCTCGGTTGAAAAAGATTATATGCCTCTTTCAATTGGGAACAAATGGTATTATAATTCTCATACATCGGAAGTAGTAGGAATTGACACAATTGAAGGTAAAAAATATTTTAAGCTTGAGTTTAAAAATGTTAACGAACAATTCCCTCCTTTCTATTATTATCAAAGAATTTCAAATGATACACTTTATACTTTAAACCTTGATCAGAAAAGTAATTTATATTTTGAGAGGGTGACGGCTATATTCACTTTAGACTCTGGTGATGTAGCAAGAATAGAATTACCTCCAAACGAATTAAGTTCAAGAAATGAAGCAAGAGGACTTCCAACTGGGCGAAAATATTCAATAAAAGCAATCAATAAAAACAAGGAAACGATAGAATTATTTACTAATGTGGGAGCTGTTGATGGGAACTATACTGAAACATATAAAAGAGGAATTGGAATGATAAAGTCTAAAAATGATTGGGGAATTGTAACTGAATTAATCGATTATAATTTTAATAATTAAAAAATCTATAAAAATTTTCAATATGCTGTATAACCTGTTCTTCAAGCCGACAGCCTCTTCGATGCTGTCGGTTTAGGATTTTCAAGTTAGGTACATAAAACAAAGTTGTTGTTGAAAGTAGTTTAAGTAAAAATAATTATTAATAATTAGTAGCGTTGGTTAGTTAAAAAACATTGCTGTTAAAGGCGGCGGCTTAAAAACAACGCCATTAGTGTGCAAATTGATATATTCTAAAATATCTGTTGGAGAGTTAAATGATTATAAAATATAAATACAACATTATATTACTCTTATTTGTATTATTTTTTGGCAGGTCAATTTCTGTTGCGCAAGATTCCAAAGTTCCAAATAATCGTATCACTACAGTAATTGATTCCTCAGACATTCTATATTTAACAATGAAGCAAGAGTTCACAGCAAATGTGCCTCTTGAATCGGTTTGGGAAGCTTACACTACCAAAACCGGATGGGAAAACTGGGCTGTTCCTTTAGCTGAAGTTGACTTTAAGTTAAACGGTACTATCAGAACAAACTATAATAAGGAAGGACAAATTGGTGATAGCACTACAATTACAATTAATGTGCTGAATTTTATCCCAAACAAATTAATTACCTTACAAGCTGAAATGAGTAAGCACTTTCCTGATTTTATGCAAAGAGAGGAAAAAGACTTTTATAACATAATAATCTTTGAAAATGTTGATGAGAATAAAACAAAAGTGATTTCATATGGTTTAGGTTATAAAAATAATGAAAAATATAAGTCGTTGATGAAGTTTTTCATTTCTGCAAATGAGGAAACAACCATGAATTTGATTAAATATTTAGAGAATGGTGAAACCATAAAGTAGTTTAATAAACATGATAAAGTGAAGATCTGTTAACCTTCAACCTAACCTCTTTAATAAGTAAAAAGTCAAGAGAATAAAACAATCCGAAAACAAAGAAAGAATTAAATAATTTATTATAGTTGAAGAGAGTTTTAATTAAAGCATAGCGTTTGCATATGCAGAAGGAAATCTTTTAAATAACACTGGCGTTTTAACATAATAGGCCGTTAGGCTTTATAACAATAAGGTAATCAAATTATGATTTATGCAATATCTTATATAATAGGCTGGATTATTGGGATAGCATATTATTTTATAAAACATGAGAATGGTTTTATTAATAGTGTTTTATTATCACATCTAGTTTTTACAGTTGGATTTTTTGGGCTTTTTAATTTTATCGGGCATTCTCTTTTTAGTGAGAAAGTTGCAAATCGTATTGGCTGGGTTTCAAACGGATTTCAAAAAGAGCTTGGGTACGTATCAATGGGAATTGGTATTTGCGGTATATTGTGTTTCTTTTTTAGAGACTCATTTTGGTTAGCTACAATAATTCCATTCTCAACATTTTTGTTGGGGGCTGCTTTTCTTCATATTAAAGAAATTATTAAAACAAGGAATTATAAACCTGGAAATACCTGGATCATTATTCCAGACATCCTTATGCCGATCACACTTATAGTCTTATGGCTGTTAAAATAAAGATAAAAGCTAAAATTTATAACCAGTTTATTAGTAAATGCATCCTTCGTAAAACCTAAACCGCAATTCAAATCAATTGCTCATACGATCTATTGTTTGAAATGGAAATTGGCATTAGTTCTTCAAACAGGGTTGTTTTGTAAAGTAGAATTAATTGAAAAAGTTGATTTAAAAACAAAATGGTGGTCAACAATTGTAGTACTGTAATTATAAGCGACGCTTTTTTTGCGATGCCTTTATGTATCTGAAACAAACTCTAGGAAGTAAATAAATGAATTCACAAAATGAAAACATTAAAATTGTTCAGAATCTATATTCTTCCTTTTCTGACAAAAACATTAACGCTATTCTTGAAATGTTAAGTCCCGATGTTCAATGGGGTGAACCATTAAATCCATTTAATCCGGCCGGCGGTACCCGATATGGTCATCAAGGATTTCTAGAATGGGTAAATATTGGTAAGCACAATGAAGATATCTTAATTTTAGAACCCCAAAAAATGTTATCGGATAGTGAAACAGTTGCAGTACTTGGTTATATGAAATGTCTTGCAAAACCAACAGGGAAAATATATGAATCAGATTTTGTTCATATCATAGTGATAAGAGACAGGAAAATTGTAAAGTTTCAAGAATTTTTTGATACTTATATAGCTGGAGAGGCATTTAGGAAGTAATAAAATATTTTTATAAAAAGTCAAACTATTGTATTGGGAACCGTTTTATTTAGCATGGTGTTTTTAGTTTGAAAAACAAAATTTGATAAAAAGAAGTGGATCAATTGCATTCAGACAATAAGAATAAGAATACTAAAGAAAAAAATCCTATATTAAATGTTTTTTCCATTCGTGATTTCCGATTATTGTTTGCAGGAGTTTCAACTTCTATACTCGGTGATCAATTCGCGCTGATTGCCACACCCTGGCTTGTTTTACAACTTACTGGTGATCCACTAGCATTGGGAATTGTTCTTGCTCTGGAAGGTATTCCCCGTGCGATGTTTATGCTATTTGGAGGAGCAATTACCGATCGTTATTCACCACGAATTGTGATGCTGGTGTCTGATATTATTCGTCTGATTTTTACTTCTATTATGACAGCAGTCGTATTTACAGGTGTTGTACAAATGTGGATGCTCTATGTCTTTGGTCTTGGATTTGGACTTGTTGCCGGATTTGCAGTACCCGCCGGTAACAGTATAGTACCTATGTTAGTTAAAGAAAAAGATCTGCAAGCAGGTAATTCAATTGTGTTGGGAGTTGGTCAACTAGCTGGTTTTGTTGGTCCGGTAATAGCTGGTTTGTTGATAGGCAAGTATGCTAAATCATTTTCCGGAATTGGATTAGCATTTGGAATTGATGCTATCACCTTTTTTGTATCTGCCATTACATTGTGGCTGATGAAAGGTGGCGGAAACCTTTCTACTGATGAAGAGATCTCAAACAAAAATAATATCTGGGCAGACATAGCAACTGGTTTAAAATATGTATGGAACGACAGTCCGTTACGTTTGATATTCCTGGTTATTGCTGCTGTTAATTTTTTGTTCGTTGGTCCTATTCTGGTCGGTATTCCTGTTTTAGCTGCTCAAAGATTATCTGAAGGAGCTGTAGCCTTCGGGCTTCTTATGTCGGCCTTTGCCGGAGGGGGTTTAGGCGGTTTTTTATTGGCGGGTACACTTCCTAAACCAACTGGAAAGATAATGCGAATTTTTATTATTGTACTGTTAACTTGTTTCGGGCTGGCGATGGGAATCATTGGCTTTACTAGTTCTACCTGGCTGGATTTCGGATTAATGATATTATTAGGTTTGGGAAATGGTTATGTAACAATAATATTTTTTACATGGATACAAACCCGAACTCCTAAATCTATGTTAGGCAGGATTATGAGCTTGTTGATGTTATCGAGTGCCGGATTAGTTCCAGTTTCCCAAGCCCTGTCCGGTGCAATTAGTTCCTGGAATTTAACGGTACTATTTGTTTCTGCAGGCGCCTTTATTTTGTTGATTACAAGTTGGACATCTCTGCAACCAGCTCTGGTTAATTTTAGTGAAAGCCTATCAAAGGGAAATTGATGTTTTTTTTTATAATAATGATAGCAGCCTAACATACCACTCAAGGCCGACCGCCGTAAAAGATTGAGTGAGGTGCAGTTTGTTAGTTTGCGTATTTCGTTCGGTATTTTGTTCTAAGTAGTTTGTAAATGTTAAGCAGATCGCCGCCATTTCCCGACAATTTAATGGCGGCTATTAATTATAAACTATCGTTGTTAGTTAAGCATTGTTGCCTTGGGCTGCGGCTTAGCAGCAACACCATTATGTGGTTCAAAAGTTATAAAATAATATATTTTAAAACATTTTTGCTCAAGGGATATAATATGAACCAAATATTAAGAGGAATGACAACAGTAAGTTATTTTGCAAAAGATCATAATGAAGCAAAAAAATGGTATACTGAATTTTTAGGAATTGAACCTTATTTTGAAAGACCTGGTTATGTTGAATTTAGACTTGGAGATTATCAGCATGAGTTAGGAATAATTGATAGTAAATATGTCCCTGGTATTGAAAGCACAAAAGGAAGAGCTGGGGTAGTTGTATACTGGCATGTCGATAATGTGGAAGCAGTTGTAAAAAAAGCTATTGAAATGGGGGCAAAACAGTTAGAGGCACCGCAAGATAGAGGCAGTGGATTTATCACCGCAACAGTAATAGACCCATTTGGAAATATATTAGGTATAATGTTCAACCCACATTATTTAGAAATATGTTCACAATTAAAGGGGAAAAAATAATTGCAAGGTGAAGTTGAGAAAGAAGAAATAATATATTGTTCAGATTGGTTTGAATGGGAAAAATGGCTGAAAACTAATTATAGAAAATCTAGAGGTGTGTGGCTAAAAATTGCTAAAAAAGATTCTGGAGAAAAAACATTAACAATATCTGAGGCATTAGATGTCGCATTATGTTTTGGTTGGATTGACAGTAAGAGAAAGAAGTGTGATGATAAATATTATTTACAAAGATATTCACAGAGAAATAAAAAGAGTCCATGGTCAAAACTAAACGTTGAAAGGGCTGAGAAGCTGATAAAATCCAATCGAATGCAAAAGAATGGTCTAAGCGAAATTAAAAAAGCTAAAGCAGATGGAAGATGGGATATGGCATATGAATCCCAGCGACAATTTGAAATTCCCAGAGATTTCAATGAAATCCTAAATCAAAATGTCGATGCGAAAAATATTTTTAATTCATTAGATAAAACAACACAATATGCAATAATCCTTCCTGTGTTGAAAGCAAATGGTTTAGTCAAAAGATCAGATTATATTCAAAAAGCATTGGTTAAATTAAACAAAATGAAAAGGGAGTAATTTTTTGAGATGTAGCAAGAAAATTTTAAAAACCACATAACAT